>JBGSNE010000259.1:0-48365 GCA_041739785.1 Pirellulaceae bacterium | reverse complement strand
ATCGACCGCGAATGCGGTCGATCGCTGGCAAGCCGGAAAAACGCGGGAATGCTTCTATGACCTGGGATTTGCATCCCAGGCTATCGAATTCCGTGCCTTCGGCACTAAATCGCGCACCATCAAAACCTTCGGCTGGGGATAACGTTTTTGGAGCTTAAGCTCCAGCTAGCAGGCTCACTATTTGAGTATGTAGTAAGGGATTGACTCGGTCAAACAGGTTGTAAGCGTTGACGCAGCGAAGCGGCTACTGCGGCCGCGCATTGGGTGGTCGACGAACTGCCACCTAAATCGCGGGTGGTCGATTCACCAGCGGCTAAAACATCCGCCACAGCAGCTTCGATAGCCGCGGCAGCTGCCTTACAGTGCTCGTCATTGTGTCGTTCTCCCAACCAATCAAACAACATGCTGGCGGAGAGTATCGTGGCCAGTGGATTGGCGATGTTTTTGCCGGCGATTTGCGGTGCGGTACCGTGCGAAGGTTGAAACAACCCGTGCTCTTCGCCGATTTCGGCCGAAGGCCCTAACCCAAGACCGCCAACCAATGCCGCCCCCAAATCGGACAGGATATCGCCAAACTGGTTTTCCATAACCAACACGTCGAAGTCCCAGGGATTTTGGATCATATAAAGGCTCATCGCGTCGACGTAGACTGCGTCGCGTCCGATCTCAGGAAAGCCCTCCGCCACATCAAAGAAGACTTTGCGGAAAAAGGCTAAACTCCGGAAGACGTTGGCCTTGTCAACACAGGTCACGATCCGTTTGCCATCTGCGGGACGGCCATTGCGTCGAGACGACAAGCGGAACGCAAAGTCGACCACTTTGCTAGTTCCTTCACGAGTCACTACTAGGGTGTCCGTGGCCACTTGATCTCCCACCAGACTTCCGCCGCCAAAAGAGGCGAATAGTCCTTCGAGATTTTCGCGAATGATCACAAAGTCGATCCCTGCCCCGATATTCTTAAGCGGACAATTTACACCCGGATAAAGTTTCACGGGCCGAACTGCCGAATGCAGACCCATCGCGCGGCGTAGGCCAACCATCATCGTTGGCTGAACCTCAGTTCCATCTGGCTGGCGAACATCTGGCAGACCAATTGCGGCCAATAGTACCGCGTCGGCAGCTAAACAATCGTTGAGTACCTTGGTGGGGAGTGCTTCGCCGGTTTCCCGATACAGTTCCGCTCCCGCGTGATGTTGTGTGTAGCTTAGTTTCAGTTCGGGAAAAGAGGCCTCGATCTGATCGAGCACAATGCGAGTGGCGGCCATCGTCTCCGGTCCAATGCCATCGCCAGGTAGTAAAGCAATGCGATACGTTGTCACAGTCTATTTCTTTGTCTGTAGTTTGCCTGTGTATCAAAACAAGGCTAATAGTCTAAACGTTCGCTGCGCGATTGGGTTCGAGCGCGGTTAAAAAAAAGTCGTCATCTCCAAAATTCCCAGACTTCAGAGCCAGCGCAACATCAGGGTGCCCAAGCGGACGCGTCCACGGTACTCCAGGGCATATCTCAGGTCCTATTTCCAAACCGCGTATGTCCAACGCTTTCACAACTGCCCCAGATGTTTCACCTCCAGCCACAACCAACACGCGCACCCCCGACTCCGTGACCAACGTGCGGGCGACTGTGGATTGAAACTCTTCTAAGGCTGCTGCTGTTCGCTCACGTCCGAACTGCGTCTGCAGGTCAGCCACTTGTTTTGCATCGGACGTTGAGTAAATCAAGACCGGCCGCGCCGTATCTGTGGAAGTTAACCATTGGCGAAAACGTTGCAACTCGCGGTCGGGTGTTTGCGCGACTACCGCTGGATCAATCTGAAAGCATGCGCAGTGGGGCCTAGCGATGGCCACTTGCCGTTGAGTCGCCGCTGAGCAACTTCCGGACAGGATCGCGCGCCTCCCAGCCCGATTGAGCTCGAAACCGCGGACCGCGCTAGTCGGCAACAGATTCAGCTTGCGATAGCTACTGGGTAGAAAGCGAGCTATTCCCGAGCCACCTGTAATCAGTAACAGCTTCCCAAACGCGCTAGCCAAAACCTCCAAATGTCGATCGTTCAACGTGTCCACCATCACGTGAGTCACACCCGCGGCACGCAAGGCTTGCAGACGCAGCGAGATTTCAGTGGGGCCAGCGTCGATGGTGGCGTAGTTTAGCAGCCCCACCGGTTCGGCCACCTGCTGTTGAAGTGTTCTGATCAAATTGGCATCGGTCATCGGATTGAGCGGGTGATGCTCCATACCCGATTCATTCAGCAGAACATCTCCTACGAACAGATAGCCACGACAGACTGTCCGACCGTTCCTGGGAAAGGCGGGGACGTAAACGGTTTGCTTCACCCCTAAAGCTTGGTACAAAGCAGTCGCCACTGGGCCGATGTTACCGCTGGGTGTCGAATCGAACGTTGAGCAATACTTGAAAAAATATCGCTGGCAGCCAACATCTTTCAAGATAGTCAGTGCTTGAAGTGATTGCGATATCGCCTCCTCAGCGGCGATCGAGCGACTCTTGAGTGCAATGATCACTCCTTCTGCTGGATGTGCTCTAACTTCGTCAGCCGTTGGAATGCCTAACCACTGAACGACGGACATACCTCCTTGGACTAAGTTTGTGGCCAAATCTGTGGCACCCGTCACATCATCTGCAATACACCCCAACATAGCTCACACTTGCTCCATCGCAATGGCTCTTACTGGTGATCCGTCTCCGTCGATAACTTTCAACGGCAGCGCCACAAACTCAACTACATCTGAAGTCAGTTGATCCAAGTGCGCCAATCCTTCGACGATCACTACATTGCCACGAAACAACGTTTGATGCACGCTCGTTAGCTCGTCCATATTATTCACATCTGCTACCGACGGAGGTTCTACTCCTATCAAGGCAACTTTGCGCGATACCAGCCACTCAGCCAGTTCCAGCGAAATGCGCGGCAATTCATGGCGATAAGCGGGTGTGCCATAACGTTTGTACCAATCGGTGCGAAATAGTAGCCGCGCGCCTGGCGTGATCTCCGATTCGATGCTCGCCAGATCAGCCACTGTCAATAGTTGCCGCGGCTCGGCTGGTGCTAAGTTCACCACGCGGGCAGGGCCAACCAGGACATTCAATGCTTGTTGCTCCAGCGAGTTTCCTCCAGGCAGGAAGTGCTTCGGCGCATCCATGTGCGTCCCGCAGTGCGAATAAAGCTTGAGCGTGGTCGCGTTCCAGCCTTCGACCTCCAGTCGCTTGGCAACCGTGATCTCAACACCTGGCATTTCGTTCGTGATCGGTAGAGAGAGGTCGATGATTCGCATGGAAGTAGGGGAGTAGGGGAGAAGTCGTCTTTTAGGGCCGAAGGTCCGTTGGATTGTCTAGCCCCGGCAGCAAGCCGGGGGAGTAGGTGCGCCGCCAGCGCTTAGGGCCAACGGCCCGGTAGATTGATTGTTATATTTCTTCTCCGGCGATAGTTGTTAGCGAGTCCCGCCATGGTACCGGTACATCGTTATCCGTCCAGCGGTAACAGACGGTAGGCAAATCTGCCGGGCCGTTGGCCCTGAATCATGAAACTCGTACGTTTCTCCCTGCCGGGGCTAGATAATCCGCCGGGTCTTCGGCCCTAATCCAAATCCAAACCAATCATCAATCTTCAATCTTCAATCTTCAATCTTCAATCTTAAATCTTAAATCTTAAATCTTAAATCTTAAATCTTAAATCTTAAATCTTAAATGACATCTCCGACCTTCACCACCTGCCCGGATTCAGCCGACTGATAGACGGCGGCTTGAACGCGAAGCGTCTTTAGGTATTCCTCGCCACTGGTTTCGAACTCTTGGCCGCTTGTCAGTCGATCAATGAAGTGACGCTGAGTATGGTAAACGCAATCGCTGGCAAAATTCTGTCGGCCATGGGGATAGACGATGTCGTGTTCGGGCAAACCGAGTGGTTGAACGGTCAATCGTCCGTCTGGATACAAGCGAATGGAACCGCCGTTTCCTTCAATCAGAAATTCTCCGAACGTGTAGCGTGGATCTTCATAGTTGGGTTCATGATAGCGACTGGCATCCCACACTCCACGCGCGCCATCAACGAATTCGAAGTGGACTACGCCCGCATCTTCACCCGCGATATCGGGATTCAGTTTCCGCAATGAAGCAAAGACGCTCGAAATCTCACCTGCTAGAAATCGATAGGTGTCGATGAAATGCACGCCGGTCTCGTAGATCAATAATTGCGGCATGGTTACGAAATAGGGCTGGCGCGACAGGTAGGCATCGTATTGCCAGCCATCACCCATACGCGTCCGACAGCTGATCGCATGCAAGCAATCGCCGATGACACCTTGGCTGAGAAGTTTCTTAATTTCGCGATGCCACGGTTGAAAGCGAAAGTTTTCGTGGACCATCAGCCGAATACCGGCGGCCTGAGCCTCAGTCACAATTTGTTCGGACTCCTGGAGCGTCGGAGCCAATGGCTTCTGGCAAATGACATTCGCACCGCGAGACGCAGCTAAACGGACAAGTTCCAAATGTGAATCGGGACGGGTAATAATATCAACAAAGTCAGGCCGCTCCGCATCCAGCGCCTGCTCCAGTGTTAGAAACGTCTGGCCTACGCCGTGTCTGGCGGCCATGTCGGCTGACTTGCTCGGGTCCAGTTCAACGATCGCGGCTAATTCGACATCGGGCATGCGACTCCAAGCGTCATAGTGAAACTGGCTGAAGTAGCCAGCACCTACGCCGAAGCCTTTTAGCTGTTTCTTGCGTGTATCCACTATTCAGCTCACTATTTCGACAAGATCTGAACGTACAACACCGCCCCGAAAACCGCTGTCACTAGCGCCAGAAAGATCACTAGCCGCAGTCTTAACGCCGATGAGGAAACTTCCCGTAGTTCGCGGAGTGGATTCATGAAACACCATGCGATTACCGCGAATAAATTGATCGTGGCTGCAAACACAAAGAACGAATTAGCAGTCCCCAAATCGGGAGCTAGTACTGGCAAGGTAATATTGGCGACAAAATAGGGGAATACAACAGCGCTAAGTGCCGCGCCCATATTGCCGACCATGTTCATCGCTCCCGAGACCGCGCCTGAACGCTCACCACCGATGTCCATGCAGAAAGCCCAACTGGGGCTGAGAGTCATCTCGACTCCAAACAGTGCAATGGAAAAACAGATGATCAATGGCCAAACCGACTCGTACGAGGTGGTCTGGGTACACATCAATAAACCGACGGCTCCCAATATGTATCCAGCCATGGCGGGCAAGCGTCGTGACATGACCGGCATCCCACGGGAGTAAAGATAGGTGACCAAGTAACCTGAAACCCACAAGGCAACTGCACCGACCAGCAATGGTACTGCACTCAGGTTGGCCGCTGCCTCCCCCCAGTGCTCCTTAATATAGGGGTGAAGCCAAGTGATGCTAATGAAAAACGTGATGTTGCTGGCTGCATACTGAAACATCGCCAACAACACGTTCGCTGAAGTGACAATTTGTACGTACGGAATGTGCGCAAACGATACCTTCTGTTCACGTATTCCGTCGTCGATCAGCTTGACCTCAGCCGCATTGGTCTGCCGATGCTGTTCTGGGCGATCGCGAAACCAAAACCACCAAATGGCTCCCCACACGATGCCTACCAGACCATTGGCCACAAAGGTCCATCGCCAGCCGATCCACGAAATAATCGCGGGCATGATGACCAATGACAACGCGGCACCCACGCGGGCCCCTGAGTGAAAAATCCCTTGTCCGATGCCGCGTTCTTTGGCGGGTAACCAACTGTACAAAGCGCGAGTGGCACCAGGGTAAGCTCCGGCCTCACCAGCCCCAAATAGAAACCGCACTACCAGCAGACTCACGGCAGTAAACACTGCTCCAGTCAGCGCCGTAAAGATGCTCCATACGATTACCACAATAGTCAGTGCGCGACGCGGTCCGGCTCGATCGCTGAACCATCCGGCAGGAATTTGGAACAGCGCATAGCCCACGGCAAAAATACCAAAGACATAGCCCATCATCTGGTCGTCTAGCCCGCTGATGTCCTGCTGAAGCGAATCTTTGGCAGCCGAGATACAGACTCGGTCCATATAGGTATTGACGGTGTGCAAAAAGAGGAGAAAAACGAGCAAGTAACGTTGTCGTGTAGCCACTAAATTCACTGGATACTCGCCTTGATGAGTTTGCAAATACAATGATGGTTGCGCGATCGCTGTCAAACAATGCTCGCAGTTATCACCTATAGATCACGACTTGGAAAGTCGTGCGACGATCAACGGACAACACTAAGTAAAGATCGCGGTCAACGCTTGGGCCTTCACCAACTCGCGCGGTTGATTGAGATGGTTGTACACAATCGTATCCGGTTCGATACCAAACCCATGGTAGATCGACGCTAGTAGTTCAATCGGATGTACGGGATCTTCCAATGGTGCTGAGGCGGTCTTGTCACTCTTGCCATGTACATAGCCGCGCTTGACTCCGGCTCCGGCTACCACAGCCGTATAGCAATAGGGCCAATGGTCTCGACCGTCGGCCGAGTTGTTGTTGCCGGAAGTGCTAATTCCACGCTGCGGTGAACGCCCAAATTCACCGATGGCTACCACCAACGTCTCGTCCAACATGCCGCGTTCATCCAAATCCTCGATTAGTGCACTGAGTCCCGAGTCAAGCATCGGCGCGGAGCGATCCTTCATGCGCTCGGTCAAGCCGCTATGATGATCCCAGGAATGGTTGTCCGAGTTGGCGACTTTGGGCCAGATCACTTCCACGACGCGCGTGCCTGCTTCGACCAAACGTCGGGCGAGCAAACAGCTTTGACCAAAGGTATTTCGGCCATAGCGATCCCGCAATGAGTCCGATTCGCTCGATAGGCTAAAGGCATCACGCGCTCGACCAGAGACGATCAAGTTCAATGCCTGGTCGTAGTAACTATCAAGCTGGAAATCTTTGACGGCACTATTGATCTCCGGCATTTGCGCGTTGACCAAGTCGCGGAGTTTGGCGCGACGCTCGAGCCGCACGGCGAAGACATCTGGACGCAATTGGAGATCGTCGATTTTGATTCGCTCCATCTTGGCCATATCCATATCATCACCATCAGGATAGAGCGTATAGGGATCGAACGATTTTCCCAAGAATCCAGCCGAGCCACCTTTACCAATCACATTGCTCTCCTGCAACGGACGTGGCAACATGACAAACGGGAGCATCGGCTCGTCTGTGGGGCGCAAGCGTATGATGTTCGATCCGAAATTAGGGAAGTCCTTTGGCGACGGAGGCTCAAGTTGTCCAGACGGACTTACCTTGTCGGTCGTGTAACCCGTCATCAATTGGTAGATAGCCGCTGTGTGATTGAACAGTCCGTTAGGGGTGTAACTCATCGACCGAATCAGGCTGAATCGATCGTTAATCTGAGCAAGCTTGGGGAGATTCTCGGTGAATTGAATCCCAGGGATTTTAGTGGAGATATTGCTGAAGGGGCTCTTCACATTCTCGGGGACATTTTCCTTGGGGTCCCATAAATCGAGATGACTTGGGCCACCTTGTAAATAGACCATGATGATGCTCTTGGCCTTACCCCAGCCCGGTGCCGAGACGACCTTGGCCTCCGCCGCGTTGGCTTGTAGCTTGAGCATGTTTCCCAACGAGAGTCCCAACAGACCCGATCCACCGACGCGCAGCACATCGCGACGACTAACGCGCAAGTGAGCATCGCACAAATCCTTACCCGGTGCACCTTGAACTCGAAACATGATTGAGATCTCCTAAGTGTCGTTGTTCTAAAATCGATATCGATCAAAACGTAGTGAGCCGTGGGCCGTAAGGCACCGGGCCAAGCGCGTCGCCCGGCCGCTAACGCGTCGCGGCTCACTAAAACAACAAACTGCAGGCGGCGTCGGCTCGCCAACCCGCAGCTAGCGTAGGTGTCGACTCACTGGTCAACGGTGAAGCAGTGTCTAATGATTGAACAAAAAAGCAGGGCTGTTGATTAAGGCCCAAGTCAAATCTTGTGCCAAAGTCAAGCGTTGGTTTTCGAATTGCTGCTGGCTGGCAGTAGCATCCAGTCGCAATTGTACTAATTTCGGATCTACAGACGTCTCTTGCTCTAGTTTTCCTATCAACACGCTTAGTCGTTCTACTTCCCTGTCTTCGGCCAGTGGACTCTTCAGCGTCGTCACGGCATCCGTCAATTTGGCTCGTTCCGCATCATTGGCTTTCAAGTAGGCGAGCAAACCACCCAAGGTTTCTGGCGTCCGCTTGGCTTCAGGCACAACACCCAGTGAGGCGAATTCTTCGGGCAGTCCCAGCCGGATTTCACCTTCGTCGGTGGTCACCGAAATGCGGAAGTGAGCCAAGCGATGTTGGTCAGCATTGTGATATTGATGAATGTTGAATGTAAGCTCTACGCCGCCTTCGATATCGATCGGTTCCTTGGTTTCAAAGATTGCCCAGTGTGTCGTGCCACCGCGGGGACTTATGGCCCAACCGCGTTGGTCGCGCGTCTGAGCATCGAAGGCCTGTTCGACAGCGAAATTCGGCTGCGAGAAATCGGCCTCTCCACGCGCGATCGGTATACGAGTTTTGTTCTCTAGATTTCCAATGGGTGCGGCGTCGAGTTCAATCTCGGTTATTACAAAGTTGCCATTGGACGAGAGTCCCGGTCCACCTCCAGGGATCGAAGGTTGCGCTAGTGCTTCCAATCGAAAACCGCGAATGCCCCGCAGCGGAGTGCGAAAGGTAAGCGTGGTAGTCCCCTTGCCTGCCTCGCCGCTGACCACCAACGATCGATCTGGCTGCACTGCGATGTCGTCTTTGTTAGAACTTTTGGCTGAGACTGGAGCGAGCGGGAACCAGTTCGGTTGCTGTTGGTGGTCGCTCAAATATTTATTAGCTACCGCGATCGATTTTAGATCGTATTCAGCGAGAATTTTTTCGGCCTCAGCCAGTTTTTCGATGCGTTCTAGTTCCAGGCGCTGTCGTTCAGAAGCAATGTCCGCTCGCCGTGCGGCGAGTGCGACCTTCGCGTTGTCCAGGTCTTGTAACCGGGCTAACTCTCTTTTCTCGCGTTCCGTCGTCCACCACGCTTCGCGCTCTGCTACCGCTGTGAGTACTTTCTGATGGTCGTCCCCTATCGTGTTGGCAGAGGTGACAACGGTGGCCACCTCTTGATCTGTGGCCTGGCGGGCGAGCACCCGCAAGTAGATCTCGCGAACGATTTGTTCTTCGCTCAATTCAGTTCGTTTGGCCAATTGGGGGAGAGCGCATTGAGGATCGCTAATTGCCTTGCCAACCGTGGGTCCGCTGACCAGTGCCATGACCGGCCCAAGTTGCAATTCGTTGCTGCGCTCACATTCGCAAGCGCTCTCACGCACGGGGCGACCCAGATTGTTCAGGAAGCCGTCAGCCAATTGTAGGGCCACGTCGGGGAGAGCGGCTGCCCGCGTACCGGGAGCCACGCCTGGGATAGCCGAGACCGCCCCAGTAACACTATGGACAGCGTCGTACAGGACTTCAGCTGGTAGTCGCCGCGCGGTGGCATGAGAATAATTGAGCGTGTCGTCGCGATTCCATTCA
Source organism: Pirellulaceae bacterium (assembly GCA_041739785.1). Classification (GTDB taxonomy): domain Bacteria; phylum Planctomycetota; class Planctomycetia; order Pirellulales; family Pirellulaceae; genus Aureliella. Next base: position 38,810 of record JBGSNE010000259.1, on the reverse strand, counting down.
TTCGTGGCAACAGAAAGTTGATAGGTGCGTGAATTACAAATCAAACGCAAAACATGCTCGACGTTAAAATCGGACCGCACAAACTCTTGGCTGAGGTGTTCGAGCAACTCTGGGTTGGTTGGGGGATTTCCGGCTCGAATGTCATCTAAAGGCGTCATCAAACCGACGCCGGTCAGATAACCCCATAGTCGATTAACAAAACTCTTAGCAAAGTAAGGATTGTTGGCCGACGTAATCCACGCGGCCACCTGTTCGCGACGCGTGGCACTTTCGCGTACTTCAAAGTCGCACGTGTAAGGAAACTCAGGAGTCACCGGTTTGTTCGTGCGGACGTGCAGCATCTCTCCATCAGCCTTGTCGTACACCACTTCGTAAAGCGGTTTGGCTCCTTCTACGGCTGTGCCACCGATCTTCTCGTTGCCGCCGGCTGGATCGGCCTTAAGTCCAGTTTGAGCGAAGTAGGCAGCGAGCTCGTAGTATTGATCTTGCGTCCAGCGTTCGAAGGGGTGATCGTGGCATTTGTTGCAATTGAAGCGAATCGCCAAGAACAGATGGGTCGTGTTCTCCATGATCAGATCAGGTTCGCGGAGGATCTTGTAATAGCTGGCCGCTGGATGCTCTTTGTTCGATCCAGTAGCTGTCAGTACATCGTGTGCGAACTCATCGTAGGGACGATTCTCATCGATCGCATCGCGAATCCATTTGCGAAAGGCTTTGGCGCCATCAGTGCCAATGAATTTGGAATTGACTTGTAACAAATCGGCCCATTTGTTCGTCCAGTGTTCGACGTAGTCTGACGAACCAATCAATTGATCTACCAGTGTGGAGCGCTTGATTTTGGAGGGGCGTTGATCGGCTAAGAACGCTCTGACTTCATCGAGCGAAGGAGGTAGACCGGTCAAATCGAGCCGAACTCGGCGCAGGAACTCGGCATCGTCGCACACAGGCGAAGGGGCAATTTTCATGCGTTCCCATTTGTCGGCGACCAGCTTATCGATCGTGCTGTAGGCGTTGGGCTCGTTCCATGCAAATCCGTCACGTTGTCCCATTACAGTTACCGTCGCCGCGGCATAAGCTCCTTCGTAGCGAGCTAGGATCGGGGCTTCGCCACGGCGAACCGCTTGCACACGTCCACCTTGGTAGCTCTTACAGACTTCGGCATTGCCGGTTTCGATAAACGCCTCTTGCGTTACGTCGCGCGAGTGACCATCGGCATAGTGGGCAACGACACGAAACTGTTGCCAAGAGTTTTCTTGTTCAATCACTGGCTTAGTAGGCGACAATTCGATGCGGGCGACTTTCTTCGACGTGGTATCCAGCTTCGCACCTTCGGCGATCCAGCTCCGCAGCGTTTCGTAATGCACGCTATCCTTGGCAAGCAGCGCGCCTCCTTCATGCGGCACGGTCCCAAGTGGTTTGAGCAGCATGAGGCTGGCATCCGGGGCCGCAGTGTTCAAGCGTCGCGAGCTGAGGTCATCGCTCAGAGCCCGAACATCCTCGAGCGGATCATAGCCTCGCAGCGAGAGTTTAAATCCATTTTTCCCTTTTTGTGCGCCATGACAGGTACCCGCATTGCAACCTAGCCGCGAAAGCAAGGGATTGACATCGCGGACGAAATCGACCGCCGCGCGGTGACTCAGATCAGCTACCGTGACTGGAATCGTTCGCGAAAGTTGGCCGAAACGAACCTGCAACTGGCCACTGCCAGATTGCTGGGGACGAACGAGTCCCAGTTCATCTACTTCCACCAGTTCGCCAGCTTCAATTTGAACCAAGCGCGTCAAGTCACAGACTTGTCCACCGGCGTAGGTACCGGTGACAACTAACTGTACTGCTTCGCGTGTGGAACTAAGGTTGATCGCAGGCGGTTCAATGGTGAGCTCAATCAGTTCGTTACCGCGCAACAGTTTGCTGGGCAACAATTGGGCCTCAACTTCCAAATCGGGTCGAGCCTCACTGGGGAGCGGACGGCCGTGTCCGGCGACAAGTCTGGCATGCTCGGCGATGGATTCACTCTTTTCGATGAGTGGTACTGGAGTGAATTCGGATTTAAGTAGTCCATCCTCGACACCTATAATTCGCACTATGCCATCGCTCCCGCCCAAAGCCAAATGTCGACCATCGGGAGCGAAGGTCAAAGCATAGAGGCTGTTCCCCTGCAGTTCATACGTGCTTGTGGCGGCCGACGTTTGGCTGGTGTACTGGTTGATAAGCTGCGTCTCTTTTTCATCGCGATCGGCGATTCGCTTCTTCATCGCCTGTTTGACGTCTTCAGGAAGATCTCCGCTAAAATCGTAGGGGTAAACCGTCACTTGACTGTGGCCGTCGAGTGTGCTGGCGGCGGCCAAGTGCTTGCCCTTCGGGCCAATCGCCAAACTAAAAATACGGCCTGGCATCGCTGGAAACGCGCGAATCAAGTTGGCATCGTCACCGATTTTTCGCTCAGTTTCGCGAAACAGTCGATAGACCTTGGGAGTGCCGTCGGCTCCCCCTACCAAGACTTCAGGGCGATCGGGATGCATCGCCAGCGAACTAATTCCACCTCGTAGGGCACCCGGCGTAATCGAAGTGATATTGTCGACGAAGCGTTCGGTCTCAACTTCGGTCAGCTTAACGGTCATGTCGCGGCCCGCCGAAACCAAATGCTTGCCATCGGGACTAAAGACGCAGGCAGCAATCCAATCGTCGTGAGCCCCCTGGTGTAAACGCTGCTCGCCGGTTTCGGCATCGATGGCGCGCACTGTATTGTCGCTACAACCGAACGCGATCAATCGCCCATCTGGTGAAAAGCAACCGCCGTAGATCGTGTCATAGGTCACTTGTTTGCTGAGTAACAGTTCACCAGTGACGACGTTCCATACTTGCACTTCGCCTAGTCTGCCGGGTGATCCGCCGGTAACTGCTAGGCGCTGAGAATCTGGTGAAAAGCTCAGTGATTCGATCCGTTCGCTCAGTCCTACCAGCCGTTTGACTGTTTCGAGAGTCGCCGTATCGATGATCAACACTTCCTGAAAAGCAGTCGCCGCCAGCCACTTGCCATCGGGTGAGTAGCTAAGTGAGGTAATTAAGGGCGCACGCGTGTAAACGGGTGGATCTTCGGAGTTGTATTGTGTTGACGAGGGGATGGAATCATCAATGGCTCCCGCCGCGATCCAGGCGCGAATCAAATCAACCTCTGCTTCACTCAGTGGCTTACCCTTCTTGGGCATAGCGGCCTGCCCGTCCACTGTCGCAACTTGTAGCAACAAATGCGATTCGGCAGGTTTGCCCGGTACAACCGCCGCTTCGCCACTCTCACCGGCAGACAGTAGGTCCGCAAAGAGCGTCATTGAGTAGTCGCCTTGGGCTTTGGCAGGCTGATGACAGCCTTGGCAGTTGGTGCGAAAGATCGGTTCGATATGTTGCGTGTAACTGACTGCCGCCGGCGGCGAAGGCTCGGCTGCATTCAACCACTTTTGTTCAAAAATGGCAAATGTTGCAGGCAATACGAGCAATACTGCGCAAGTCACGAACGGTTTCGAAACGTTGAGCTTCTTCATGAACGTTCTCTCGTAAGGGATCGTCGCTAGGAGAGATGAGCCAGGCGGGGACGACAATTCCGATTTAAGGCGGGTTTTACGTGGGTGGATCTACCCTTAGAGGATAGTCGAAAGCGAGCAACTTGGGAAGAGCCACAGTGCCGTAGCAAAGTAGGCTCGTAACGAGCGCAGCGCTCGTTGCGGTCTACTTTGCTGACTTATTTGCAATCAACTCGCTGTACAATCTCTCGTGCGCTTCGATCATGTTGCTCAGCGAAAAATGTTGCTCTGCGCGCTGGCGAGCTTGCTCACCCATGGCGGCTCGATGAGTGTCATCGGAAAGGAGTAGATTAGTCCAGCGGGTTAGCGCCCCCAAATCCTGTGGAGGAAAGAGATAGCCGGTTTGACCGTGCACGATCAAATCGCGATTGCCGGGAATGTCGCTGGCAACTGTAGGGACTCCCAGTGACATGGCCTCAAGGATCGTATTGCTTTGACCTTCGTACAAGCTGCCATTCCACAGCACATCGAAGGCTGTCATCAGTTCAGCTGCGTCGGTACGATGCCCCACCATGCGAACTGCATCCTGGGAACCGGATCGGTCTCGGAAGGCCAACAACTGCTCGCGCTCGGGTCCATCGCCGAAAATGATCAAGTAGACATCTTGGTAGGCTACGCGCAGCAGTTCACCGGCCCAAATTAGATCACGATAGTTCTTTTGTCGCCACAACCGACCCACCGCGCCGACCACACGACCGCGGGGGGGAATGCCAAGTCGTTGAAACAATTCTTCACGACTAATGCGCGTTCGATGGCTGGGCACAACGGCGTTGGGAATTACCGTAAAGTTCGACTCGGCGATCCCATGCTGGGCATAAAACTCCGATACGGCGTTGGTATTGGTCACCATCGAATCGGTAAACCTCAGCAGGCGACGATCGATGGCATAGTGCCACCAACTCTTCCATGGATCGACACAGCGTTCGCCAGCGACAATTACTGGCACGCCGGCGCGACGCGCTCCCCAGCGACCATAACTATTGGCCGCGAACAACCAAGTGTGCACCACATCGGGAGCAATTTCGCGTAGTTTTCGAGTCAAGCGCCACAGGGCGGTGGGGTCGAGCTTGCCGCGTTTGCCAATCACGTGTACCTCAACGCCTTGTTCGCGCAGTTGCTGCTCAAGCGGACCGGAGTGCGTTAGGACAATCACGTGCGATTCGAAACGCTCCCGATCCAAATTGGCGGCCAGGAGTGACATCTGTTTCTCAGCACCTCCTTGCACTAATGTTGGAATTATCTGGCAGATCTTGTTACGCATAGGGCTGTGTTATCGTTTCCAACGTACGCAATAGGTCATCGACTCCCAAGCCTGCTGCTGAACTGCTCACCGAGTATTTCCGAACGGTGGCAATACTCTGGGACAAGCGTGCGGGGCTATTCAGCCACTGAGCGACTCGTCCCCGCAGCTCACGTGGTAGATCGAACTGTACCGTCAACTCACTGGCTTGGTCTCCCAGCATGCGTCGCGCTTCGCAGCTGTCGCTGACCAATACAGGTATGGAACTGGCGATGCATGTAGGGAGCAACCAACCAAGCCCTAGTCCAGCAGCAGGGAAGACACACAGATCGGCGGCTTGCAAGACCTCTTCCAAATCAGTGAAGATTCCCGGCATGGCCACCAATCGATGCAACCCTTCGTATCGCAACATTTCGTAGATTGCCGGTCGCTCGCGACTGTCACCTAGGATCCACACACGGAGACCGCGATGCTCTTCGATGAGCGGAGAGAGTTCTTGAATCAATTGTGGAATGCCCCAAGCCCGAGTCATTTCGCCGGGGCAAACCAGGACGCGATCTTGCGAGCGAGCGAACAAATCGTGATTGGCCTCAGCCAAGACTTGTCGCGCAGCCCGTCGTGCTTCGGGCGCACGATCGAAGCTGCTGCCGTGGATCTGTGTCGCTCGCAAGATGCAGTTGCGATCCAGCCCTTCCGCCAGTAGCTGTTGTTCCGCCAGGGGGCTATTAACCAGAACTAGACTTGCGCGGCGACAGACGTCGACAGTCTTTGCGCGCGACTTGGAGTCATCGGCTGTTGCCTGATAGCGAACCACCAATGGCGCACCTTGCAACTGGGCGACATGATTCAATAGGCTGGCAGCATCGGGGTCAGGACTGTCGCAGTAGACCAAGTCGAATTGGCCAGCTTCGCGCGCCAACCACTGGCACAATTGCCGCGCGTAGCTACTCAGTCGTAGGGTGCGCGTGGGGGGATAGTCGAGTCTTCGCACTGACACGCCATCACACATAATGTGCTGCGGCCACGTAGCATGCCAACGCGGCGTCGCTACCGTCACTTCGCTTCCCTGACCACGAAGGTATTGCGTCCAGTGATAAAGACGCAAAGCGTCATCGTTGGTCGTTGGCCAAAAATGACGAGCAACAACTAGGACTCGCCGACGTGTTTTCATGCAGGCCAGTGTCACACAGCCTCCGACTCAATCTCACTAGGCTCAAGCACAGCTATGTACGGTAGATTGCGATAAAGATCTTGATAGTCTAATCCGTAACCTACCACAAACTCGTTGGGAATCTTGAAAGCTACGAAATCGGGAAGCATATCTACTTTTTGCCTCCCCACTTTGTGCAACAGTACAGCACTGGCCACGCTGCTCGGTTTCATTTCACGGAGGCATTGCAACACAGCCTGGAGCGTTGCACCCGTATCGAAAATGTCGTCAATCACCAAGACTTGACGATTCGAGATGTCAAGCATCATATCGTCTCGAATCCAGAGCGCATCGGGCTCGATGCCCCCTCGATAACTACTGGCCTGAATTAGGCTCACGCGGACCGGCATGCTTAAGCGACGAATCAGATCGGCCAGCAATACCAAACTCCCCGTCATAACCGCCACGATGGTTAAAGGCGTGTCACCGTACCGCTGGCTGATCGCCCGCGCCATACTGTCCACGCCGTCCCGCAATCGATCTTCTGTCAGTAGCGTTCTCAATTTTGGAACGACTCCCTGTTTCAAGGTGGTTAGTGTCAATGCCAATCGTAGCGGATGTCGGCAGGGCTTTCGACAAGCTGACGTCCAACTTTGGTCGGAGGCCCCGAAAGTCTTGGCGACTTCCGCTACGATCACAGCCCGAAAGTCTTGGCGACTTCCGCTACGTAAAAATGCGTTCTTCGCGAAAGTCAATTCAATTTAGTAATAATTGGTCATTTTGGCGACAGGTGGCTGCGCAATCGGAAGGCTCGCTAAAACCTCTACCGTCGAAGCTCTAAGTGTCAGCCGGCTCACTTTTTCTACTTCAAACCGCGATTGAAAGGCAATTAGAGTGAGGACATGGGCTACGGTTCGACATCAGCTGAAACTAAATGGCGAAATCCGTTAGCTATCTGACTCAACGATGAGTCTCGACTGCGAACCTTTCGTTAACTGGATGGAACATGCAATTACCGAAGATCAACAACCCACAACTGCTCAAACTCTTGTCGACTTATTGGCAATGGCGAATGCTGTGGCTAGCCACGACCGCCGTGTTTGCTGGACTTGGTCTGTTCTATGTACTGTTTGTTAAGGGTGATACGTGGGTCGCCTCGCAAGCGATTATCGTTCGCGATGAGGCCAATGGTGCGGTAATGCGTTTAGGTCGCTTCCAGAGCCAAACAGAGATGAAGGCCGCTCAAGAGACCATCCTGGAGATGGCCCACAACGCTCAGGTGCTCAATGATGCTCTAAAGACAGTGGGCCGTGAACCGACCTGGGGCACTTGGTTGTTTGGAGAACAGCCACCAACTTCAGCGGAGATTGAAAATCTCGCCCGCAATGGCATCGTCGTCCGTGCACCACGCGGTGCGGAACTGGGGACTACGGAAGTCATCTACATTGATGTCAAGCAGGATACGCCGCAGCGGTCCTTGGCTCTCAACGTTGCCGTCTGCGACGCGCTGGAAAATCGCATGCAACAAGTTCGCCAGGCGCGGGCCGATGGTGTCGTCACGGAGTTGCTCACGGCCAAACAAACAGCCGAAGTGCAATTGCGTAAAGCGACCGAGCGACTCACGCAGATTGAGTCGGAGGCTGGCACTGACCTGAGCGACTTACGCAGCATGACGGAACCAGCCGGCGGTGGCATTAGTAATCGAACCGTGCTCGACACTATCAAAACGGAATTGCGACAAGCCGACTTGCAGTTGCAACAACTCAAGACCGATCTGCAATTGGCTACCGCCTCGTACCAGAATCCCGATGAATTACTATTGACTCCTAGCAGCCTGGTCAACAGTCAGGCTGGGTTGAAGACGTTGCGCGATGGACTAGCGGCAGCCACGATCAACACCAGCCAAATGCGTGGACGCTATACTGCTTCGCATCCCTTGGTTCAAGCCGCCTTGCAGGCCGAAGCCAACTTGCGGGTGCAGCTCCGTAACGAACTTGGATTATCGATTCAGACGCTCAGCAAAGACAGCGAAATCGCCGCTGAACGCGTCAATACGCTGAACACCCAACGCAGGCAGTTGGAATCGCGGTTAGGTAAGATCGCCAATATCCGCGCTGAGTATTCCAATTTGGCGAACGAAGTTCGCGGCCGCAATCAACAATTGCAAGACGCCGAACGCGAACTTGCACAGGCCCAAGCCTCTCGCGACGCCGCCATCAATTCTAGTCTGATTACCCGTTTGGACGAACCCATGATCGGCGAAAAGCCAATCGGACCGGGGCGCAGCACGATTCTGGCCGGTGCCACCGTAAGTGGACTATTTTTCGGTCTAGGGATTGTATTCTTGCTTTCACCCTTAGACGGCGGTGTGAGCTACGGTCGACGACGTTTTGACTACAGTGGCATCGCTGGTCGCCGCGCCGCTGACAAGGATCCCCTACCGCTTACCAGCAACGTTACAGCCGCTGGACCGCCAATCGACAGTAGTGAAAATAGTGTGCCACAGCGTAGAGCCACGGAAAGACGGCGCGATCAACCTTCATCGACCCCAGTTGAAGTTGCACAGACGCTAAAATTGAATCTCCCTGAGTGGGCACGGCCCGTGCAAGTCACCGGGAAACTTGGACAGATCGTACAAGCCTGGCGCGAGTCACAACAGCCGATCAAGCCTATCGCCAAACCCGAAATAATGCGACAACAGGAAGCAGTTGTTGGGGATGTGCAGCGTGTTGAACATGCTGCAACTGCCGCGCCCGTCGTGGATCGACCACAGCGACCGGCACGCCCTGTCGACTCGTTGGTAGGTTCGCTGGCGGCTCAAGCGACGCTTCCTCCCACGCCGACCCGAGCCTAAGGGTGAGCCGTGGGCCGTAAGGCACCGGGCCATGATTGTCGCCCGGCCGCTTACGCGTCGCGGCTAACTATAACAACCAGCCCATGGCGAATTTCGCTATGGGTAAACTTTTGAGCTGCGTCCTGTGTATTGGAAAGCCACGTCATGGTAGAAGCTAACGAGTTAACGAAGGCCTATCCAGACCTTCAGTCAGGGCAGTTTATTGCACTCGACCGCGTGAGCTTTCAAGTCAACCCTGGTGAAATCTTTGGCTTGCTCGGACCCCCCGGAGCAGGCAAGACGACCGCACTGCGAATGCTACGTACCGTCCTCAAGCCGACGGGTGGCTACGCGCGAGTCAATGGATTTGACGTCGTCACGCACCCCTACGAAGTCCGCCACAGTATCGGTTTTGTATCGAGCAATACGGCGATTTACGATCGCATGACCGCTTGGGAAATGGTTGAGTACTTCGGCAAGCTCTATGGCTTGGATGCCCCGCGCCTCGCCGAACGGATGGATCGCGTCTTCACTCAGCTTAACATGCACGATATTCGCGACGTGTCCGGGGCACGCATGTCAACCGGAATGAAACAGAAAGTCTCGATCGCTCGCGCCATTGTGCATGATCCGCCTGTGTTGGTATTCGACGAAGCCTCGTTGGGTCTGGATGTGCTAGTGGCGCGCGCGCTATTGGAAATCATTGCAGGCCTTCGCGATGAAGGTAAATGCATCATATTCTCCACGCATATCATGCGTGAAGTGGAGCGTTTATGCGATCGTGTGGGTATCTTGTATCGGGGGCGTATGTTGGCCCAGGGGACACTCCCCGAATTGGCCGAAGCATATGGGGAGGATGACTTTGAGGAAATGTTCTTCCGTATGCTCAAGGAGTCGGATCAAGAGTTTGAAGGCACGGCCGCGCACGCCGGTTGGAATGAGGGACTGATATGAATTGGAAGCATGTACATCTGATTTTCCTGCGCGAGATGAACGATCAGCTTCGCGATCGACGAACTTTGTTCACCATTACCATCCTTCCCATGCTGCTCTATCCGTTGCTCGGCATGTTGATGATGCAGATCGCGCAGTTCAATCGCGAATATACGGTTCGAATTCGCGTGGTGGGCGCCGAACACTGGCCGCAATCTAGTCCGTTGTTGGGCCCTGATCAGCAACTACTACCGCAAATTGGTTTGGAAAAGCTAACCAAGCTGGTCGAAATCGAAACGGTCCCTTGGCCCGAAGACACTTCACCAGCCGCTCATCAGAAACTCTTGGCGATCTCGCGTGCAGCAGTGATGACCGACGCGGTCGACGCCGTGCTGCTGATTGAACCCAACTTCCAACAACTCCTCGCCCAGCGCTTAGCCAGCGACACCAGTAGCTCGCCCCTGCCCAGTGGCTCGCTTCCGCCCAGTCGGTCGCTTCTGCCCAGTGGGTCGCTTCTGCCGGAAGCGACTTCTCCCACTCCCACCCCTTCCCCCTCTCCCCCTCTTCCCGACGACCCAACCACCACACTCTCGCCAGCTGCCACAGCTCTGGCTGCAGCCCAGCCCGACACGGAAGATGGCCTCGAACTCATCGCCAATCTAGCTCGTGACAATTCGAAGATTGCCCAAAACCGCTTAAATACCGTGCTCGATCATTGGCGCTCGAATTGGGTGGCTACGCAACTGGCCGCCTTTGGGATGAACCCACGCTTGGTCGAACCCATTATGCTGACGGAGACCGACACCTCCGTATCGTCGGTACGGCACGCGATGTTGTGGTCCAAGATCCTCCCCTTTGTGATGTTAGTCTGGGCCTTGACGGGTGCCTTTTATCCAGCCATCGATTTGTGCGCTGGTGAAAAAGAACGTGGCACCCTTGAGACTTTGCTTTCGAGTCCCGCGCGGCGGCAGGAGATCGTGTGGGGCAAGCTCTTAACGATCAGCGTGTTCAGCGTCGGCAGCGCGTTGTTGAACTTGATGAGTATGCACATGACGGCGGGGATTATTGTCAAGCAATTGGCGTCGCAAGGTAGTGCTGAGATCGCTGAGGTCCTGGGGCCAATGCCCTTTCATGCGTTGGGCTGGCTGGTGTTGTTGCTGATCCCGATGGCGGCCTTCTTCAGCGCCCTAGCGCTGGCCGTGGCCGCATTGGCCCGCAGCACCAAAGAGGGGCAATATTACCTGATGCCACTGTTGTTGGTGACTCTCCCCCTGGTGGCGCTCCCCATGCTCCCTAGCCTCGAATTGAATCTTGGAACGAGTTTGATTCCTGTCTCAGGGGCCGTGTTCTTGGCGCGTTCCTTGATCGAAGGGAGGTATACGGAAGCCTTAGTACATCTGCCCGTTGTCATGTTGGTGACGGCTGCTTGTTGCTCCCTATCGATTCGCTGGGCCATTCGGCAATTCGAAAGCGAATCGGTGATGTTCCGCGAAGCGGATCGCTGGAGTGTCAAATTGTGGTTGCATCAAGTATGGCGCGATCGTGGTGAAACCGCTTCGCCAACTGAGGCGGTGTTATGCGGTGTGATCATTCTGATCGGAATGTTCTTCGCCCAGTTCGTGGCGGGTTCGTCGGTCGCCGACTGGAATTCGATCGTCACCTCGACCGTGATGGTGCAAATTGGATTGATCCTCTCCCCCTGTTTGCTGATGGCCATCTTTTTAACCCGTTCCATGCGTCACGCCTTGCGTATCCATCGCACGCAGGCCAGCCACGTGGCCGCCGCTATTTTGATTGGCGTCGCCCTGCACCCCACCTACATGGCGCTTGGCAAGGGTATCAGTCAGGTCTACAAGATTGGCGATGAGACCGCGACGGTGCTTCAGTACTTTCAGGCAATGGTCATGGCTCAGCCGCTATGGAGCCTGTTGCTGCTGATGGCCGTGTTACCGGCGATCTGCGAGGAGCTAGCCTTCCGCGGTTTCATTTTTGGTGGACTGCTTCGACAAGGTGGTGCGTTGCGAGCGATTGTAGTTTCCGCCTTGTTTTTCGGCTTCACTCACCCCGTGTTGCAGCAATCGATGGCTGCTTGTTTGATGGGTTTGCTGCTCGGCTTGATTGCCTGGCGGACCGGCGGGGTGGTGTGCACGATGATCGTCCACGCCATCAACAACACGCTGTCGCTGACACTGGCGTGGTGTGCAACCAATCAAGTCTCGCTGCCCGATACGCTGCAGTGGGCAATTTCCGCCGACGGTGGCGAGTGGTCGTATCAACCTGAGTGGATCGCCATGAGCGTCTTCATGTCGTTGGCTCTGTTGGTTGTGCTCTTCCGTCGCAGCGCAGGCACACGGCAAACCGTGCAAGCGGAGATGGCGTAAGTTTCACCACAGTTCTCGCATCGGGGAAATATGACTACTGTGATTGCAAATTGCAAATTGAACAATGCAAATTGACAAATGCCCGTAGTATGCAGCAGGTTTAAATTCACATTTTCAATGTTCATTTTGCAAATTGCAATAGAACCCATTTGTCCCGTGGGTTTTTGCAAACTTAAACTTAAACTTAAACTCGAACTTAAACCTAAACTAGTAGCCTGGAAGATAGAGTTTGAGTCTAAGTTTCAGGAATTATTCCAAAACGCTCAGCCTCGACCAAATGACGTGTAGGCAACCAGTCATGGTTTCATCGATGCCCGATCGGTGGTGATCTGGCTTTCACTAGTCTGCGGAATCTAGTCGCAGCGGGAGACTCCGGCTTCCCATTGCTTTGTTACAAAACGCAATTCCGGCAGACTCAGCTGCTCCATGCCGCAACAGCGCGTTGCTCGTTGCGAGCCTACAAGGCTGCTACGCGATGTCCGCCTGCAGCATTAGTTTATTTTTCTGTTTTGCCGCTACAGCCCTAGCCGCTACGACCGTACTTGTCGGCTGACCTTTCTTGATCGCTAACGGCTTCGCGACTGTCTTGTGCCGACCGCCGATGGTGCCAGTGGTATGTTTAAGCGGGGCTGTGCGCGCATGTGCGCCGGATCGTCATAACTATCACAGCCCGCGCCACTGGAATCAGTATCAAGCAGGCTGTGTGTATGGTCAAGAGAATCGAACAAGGTCGCTTCGCTAAGCTACGGACAAACGTCTTGGCTTGGTGGTCCAAATCGCAGGCTGCCCGCCCACCGGGGCTCGATCTCCAAGTGCTCGAGGATCGGGTGCTATACAGTGCAACTCCGCTTCCCATCGACCTTTCCGACTTCGATGCCGTCCAGAGCATTGCAGTGGGACTCGACCAATTGGACGAAGCCTTACTCGCCGCTGCGCTGGTCGATTCGCATGGTGCGGCGTTTTCTCAGTTAGAAGATGCTCTGCTCCAATCCACGACAACTGACCAAAATCCGCAAGCCTTGCTAGAACAGCTTGAGTTAGCGAATTCGATAGCTACTGGTGATGACGATTCACATTCTGCAGTCGGAATTCGAAACGAGGTTGTGTTCGTTCAGGAAGGCTTGGCCGATGCGCAAGCTTTGATTGATGACCTGTACTCTCATGTCAACCAAGATGGACGGCATCTTGAGGTAGTCTATCTAAAACGCCTGGAAAACGGCTTCCATCAAATCGACGCGTATCTTTCCCAATACAGCAACTTGGACGCGATTCATTTTGTAACGCACGGCCACGACGGCACGATCCAGCTCGGTGGATCTTGGCTGACAGCTTCCAACGTTGACATCCACGCGGACGACTTGCAGCGCTGGGGAATGGCGCTGAGCACCGATGGCGACATCCTGATTTACGGTTGCGACGTGGCAGCGGGAGACCAAGGCCAGGACCTGTTCGACCAAATCGCTACCCTGACACAGGCGGACATCGCCGCTTCAACCGACGCAACCGGCGATGCTGCTCGTGGTGGCAATTGGAATTTTGAGGCTACTCGCGGGAACATTGAAACACACAATGCATTTGGGGTGGAATTCCGCGAGAGCTACGGCGGTCTACTGGCTGTCTATACGGTCACGAATACCAATGACTCGGGAGCAGGTTCGCTACGCCAAGCTATTCTAGACGCGAACGCCAATAGCGGTACCGATTCGATTGTATTTGATATCGCTGGCACTGGCGTGCATACCATTAATCTCACATCGTCACTGACTATCACAGGTACAGTAACCATTGACGCTACGACCGACAATAGTTTCTCCGCCAACGGCAGCAAGCCGGCGATCATTTTGGATGGCAATGATGTGGCAACTGACGGATTCCAACTGACTTCCACCGCAGACGGCAGCTTGATTCGTGGATTCGTGATTCGCAACTTTACCAGCTTTGGCATTGAAGTTGATGCGGGATCGGACGGCAACACGATTGTCGGCAATTATATCGGTCGGCTAACTGCGTCCGGTACGGATGCGGGCGCTGGCTTAGGAAACGGCAACGATGGTATCCGCGTCTACGGAAATAACACCATCATTGGCGGATTGAGCGATGCCGATCGAAACGTCATTTCTGGGAATGCGTCTGACGGGATCCGGATCGACGGCAGTGCATCGGGCACGATCGTCCGAGGTAACTACATCGGAACCGACGCTACGGGAACTGTGGCAATCGGTAACGTCGACGATGGCGTTAGCGTCATGACGGGAACATCGAACAACACGATCGGCGGATCCGTTGTGGGCGCACGCAATATCATTTCCGGCAACGGATCGACGGCACTTTATTTGGAAGGGACAAACACCGTCGTGCGGGGGAATTACCTCGGTACAGACGTCACGGGGACCCTCGACCTGGGCAACACGAAGATAAGTACCAGCGAAGGCAGCATTCGCGCATTCAATGCCAGTGGCGCTACAATCGGCGGCACAGCAATCGGCGAAGGGAACCTCATTGCATATGGCGGTGGCGACGGCATTCTGCTTCAGGGCACCAGCACCGGCTTTGCGATTCTCGGCAACGCGATTCATTCGCACGCCGGGTTGGGAGTTGATTTGGGCGATAATGGTGTCACTGCCAACGATGGGCAGTTTGATGATACGCCGGATCAAGATAATGGCGCCAACAGCCTACAGAATTTCCCGGTCCTGTCGCTCGCCACCTCAGGACCTACGCCATTCATTTTTGGATCTTTGAAGTCGACTCCTAGCCGCACTTTTCGGATCGAATTTTTCGCGAGCACTACCGGCGACGGTTCAAACTATGGCGAGGGTCAGCGTTACCTGGGCTTCGTCAATGTGACCACCAACGTTACTGGGGACGCGACCATCGGTGCGACGCTGGCTTCCCCCGTGTTGACCGGTGAAAAAATCTCGGCTACGGCTACGGATTTGACAACGAACGAGACGTCCGAATTTGCATTGAATGTCACCGCCACCAACGCAGCCCCGGTGTTGAACGCTGGAAAAACACCCGTTTTGACCGCACAGAACGAGGACTCTGGAGCACCTGGTGTAGGCTTTGGAACGTTGATTTCGTCGCTTGTTGATTTTGCCTCGCCTTCAGGGCAGGTCGACAATGTGACGGATTCCAATCCGGGTGCCGCTTTAGGCATCGCGATTACCGCCGTTGATACGACCAACGGAACGTGGTTCTACTCGACCAATGGTGGTAGCAGTTGGAACTCACTTGGAGCCGTCAGCGATGCAAATGCGCGGTTACTGGCCGCCGATGCAAACACTCGACTCTACTTCCAGCCGAACGCGAACTACAACGGCACGCTTGCCAATGCCATTACCTTCCGTGCTTGGGACCAGACAACTGGCTCCAACGGTGCGCTCGCAAGCACTTCGACCAACGGCGGTTCGACCGCATTCTCCACAGCGACCGATACCGCGTCGCTGGCCATCACCGCAATCGCCGATACTCCGATCGCAGTCGAAGATCGTTCCGGGCTCAGGTTCGACGGCATCGATGACTATGTCAACATGGGCAGTGGTGCAAACCTAGTTGTGACCAACACGCTGACGATGGAAACTTGGGTGCGCCCGACGGGCTATCCTGTGAGTTCCTCGATCATTCTCAACAAAGAAGGCGAATATGAGATTGGCATGACCTCGGCAGGAAACCTGCAATGGGCATTTAAAAACACGACTCCCGGTTGGGCTTGGCACAATACGGGATACACGCTTGCTCTCCATCAGTGGTCGCACGTTGCAGTGGCGTACGACAATGGTGTGGTCAGCACGTACGTCAACGGGAATCTGGTCGAAACCTACAATGGTTCCGGAGCCATCGGTGACTCATACACAAGTATGAATGACTTGCGTGTGGGGGGCCGTACCAACAACCCCAGCGGCCAGTTTTTTTCTGGCGATATCGATGAAGTCCGCGTATGGAATGTCGCTCGAACACAGGGGCAAATCCAGACGAACCTAGCGACCGCGTTGATAGGTAACGAAAGTGGATTAGTCGGATACTGGCGATTCAATGAAGGGACTGGCACGACCACAGCGGACTTAACATCCAACGCCTATACCGGTACGCTCGTCGACGGCGGGGCGGGAACCGTGGGACCACAGTGGACTGGCTACTCGACCAATCAAAACTCCAGCCTCAATATTCTTGCTGCGACTGGAGTCTTGAGCAATGACATCGACGGTGATGGAAACACGCTGACTGTCACTCAAGTGAACGGTAGCGGAGCCAACGTCGGCTCGAACTTTACCTTGCCGTCTGGAGCTTCGTTGACGCTGACAGCAACGGGCTCGTTCACCTACAATCCCAACGGTGCATTTAACTACCTGGCAGCTGGGCAAACCGGTACCGACAGTTTCACATACCAAGTCAGTGACGGAACGGGCAACTTCAGCACCGCGACCGCTTATGTCACGGTCACTGGACTTAATGATGGACCAGTGAATACTGTACCTGGCGGGCAAAGCACCAACGAAGACGTCGCCAGAGTTTTTTCATCGGGTAATGGCAACCAGATTTCCATCGCCGATGTTGACGCGGGCGGCGCAAACAATCAAGTCACACTGAGTGTCACCAACGGCACACTGACCTTGGCCGGAACCACTGGATTGGCTTTTGTCTCCGGAGATGGCGCAGCCGACGGCACAATGACTTTCCGCGGCACAGCAGCGGCGATTAACACCGCGCTGAGCGGATTGAGCTATAGTCCGACCGCCGACTACAACGGTGCCGCAACGTTAACCGTGGCGACCACGGACTCAGTGTTGCTGAGCCTTGATATCGACACCAACCAAATTGCACGTTACTCGTTCGAGAACACGGGTGCCTTGGGAACCGACTCCAGTGTGGCTGCAGGCAACAACGGCACGGTCAATGGTGCTACCGCCGTGGACGACGGTACGCGCGGCAATGTGCTTGGATTGGACGGCGACGATTTCATCCAAACCACAGGGCGTTACGGCAATCCTGCCAACGTCACATTAGCGGCCTGGGTCAATTTGACGAGCGCTGACACCAATGGCGCCGAAGTGATTTCGCTTGGCGACAGCGTGTCGTTGCGATTGGACGCGACGTACGCAGGTTGGGGTCTGGTGGGATCCATTTACAACGGCAGCGGCTGGGTGGCAACCAATCATAGTGTCACGTTAGCTGGAACTGGTTGGCACCACGTCGCCTACAGTTTCAACGATGCGGGCGACGTTGCCACGTTGTACCTCGATGGCGTCGCTGTCGCATCCGCCGCCACCACATCCTCGATTAGTTACACGCAGGGCGCCAACAGCTTCATCGGTAAGCATGGCAACGGTGATACCACTTTTGATTTCAACGGCAAGATTGACGAGGCTCGTGTTTACAACCGCGCCCTGACGGCCAGCGAGATCGCCTCGCTGGCAAATGACCTCGCGCTGACCGATACCGACAACGTCAACATCACCGTCAATGCAGTCAACGATGCACCTGTGCTCGACCCGAACGGGTTCATGACGATGACGACGATCACTGAGGATCAAACCGCCAATGCTGGCGATACCGTTGCCGCAATCATTGCCAGCGGTGGCGGCGACCGCATCACCGACGTCGATAGTGGGGCTGTGGAAGGCATCGCCATATTTGATCTGACCAGTGGCAATGGGACATGGGAATTCAATACGGGCTCCGGCTGGACCGCTGTCGGCACGGTCTCCGTCACTGAGTCGCTCCTCTTGCGAGCTACAGACAGTCTGCGCTTCGTTCCCAACGGGATAAGCGGCGGCACGGAGGTAGTAACCTTCGCAGCTTGGGATCAAACCACAGGCGCTGCTGGTACCAAGGTCGACACGTCTGCGTATGGAGGCACAACCGCGTTCAGTGATGCTGTTGATACAGCGGTGCTTACGGTAAGTGAAGTGAATGACGCGCCGAGCGGCACGAACAAGACCGTTACAACGTTGGAAAAGATAAACTACACGTTCTCGGCGAGCGACTTTGGCTACAGCGATGTTGACGGCAACACGTTGCAAGCCATCGTGGTTTCGACCTTGCCGGGGGCAGGAACGCTGTATATCGACGCTGACGGCGATGGCATCGTGGATGCTGGCGAAGCGATCTCTGCCAGCTCGAATGTCAACGTCAGCGTCATCAATACGGGACTTTTGAAGTTCAAACCAACCGCGAGCGAAAACGGAGTTGGCTATGCCAGCTTCACCTTCGCTGTTCAAGATAATGGTGGTACTGCCGGCGGTGGCCAGAACACCGATCAGTCTCCAAACACCATGACCGTCAACGTTACGCCGACGTATGGCATCACCGGAACCATTTTCGAAGACGTGAACTATGGCGGCGGCGCCGGACGAGATTTGGCCACGTCCGCTGCGGCTGCCCCCTCTTTCGACATCGATGCCGAAGGAGTAACGGTTGAACTCTACGACAACTCGGGCAACTTCATCACGTCGGTGACTTCGGACGTCAATGGTGCCTACGCATTCGATGTGATTGACGGCACCTATACCGTTCGCATCGTCAATAGTACGGTGCTCTCGAATCGCGTGGGCGCGACCTCGGCACTTGTCGGCGTACAAACCTACCGTACGGACGCCAGCGGTGGTACCGCGGTTGGTGTGACGGACCACGTCGGTGGCGAAATTGCGTTCGAAATTGATGCACTGGCGAATAGTGGATCGGATACTTTCGCCGCGTTGGACAACGCGGCTGGTCGCGATATGCAGTCGGTCACGACCGTGTTGGTAAGTGCGGCCGATGTTACGGGGGTGGACTTCGGTTTCAATTTTGACACGATCGTCAATACCAACGACGCGGGGCAGGGATCACTGCGCCAGTTTATTCTCAATAGCAACGCGCTAGGCAATACAAACTTGGCCCAGGCCGGCCAAACAGCTGGCGATGAAGTATCGCTGTTCATGATTGCCGATGGACAAGCTCACGCAGGACTGAACACAGGTTATACGAATCTTCTCACTGGGACGATTGGCGTGGATGCTCGCGCCGTGATCACACTCGCATCGGCACTTCCAAACATAACGGGTGCCAATACGGTGCTGGACGGTTCGACACAAACATCGCTAGTAGGCAATTCCAATCCAGGCACGATCGGTACCGAAGGCGCCGCCAGTATGACGGTTGGCGTGGGGGTCGACGGAATTGCCGGAACTGCAGATGATCAAATACTCTATGCGTTCGACCGCCCCGAAGTCGAAATTCGCGGCAATGGGGTCACGTCGACTTTGCTCCAAGTGTCCGGTGCTAGTTTTACATTCGACGGCTTTGCCATCTGGGGGAACTCCGGCAACTCAACATCCACTTTGAACATCACGACCGGCAGTGGCCATGTGATTCAAAATAGCCTTTTCGGCACCAATGCCCTGGGAGTTGCCCAAGCCCATACGGTCACCGCTCAAAACCAGTTCATCAACTTGAGTGCAGGTGTGACTGGAGCCACAGTTTTCCACAACTACATTGCGGCAGCCAGCCAAGCTGGAAGCACCATCGCAGTATATCCCAATATTGGTTCATCGAACATCATCGTCGACTCCAATGAGTTTTCGGGCTCGATGTCGTGGGGAATACCTCTGTACAGTTCCAACTCCACGGTCTCTCGAAACTACTTTCATACTCTTCCTAACAATTCACTAAGCACATTCTATGGACCTTTTGCCAATCACATCATCGAACACAATACGTTTGCCAATAACGCTAATGGATTGGTGCTGCAGGGCACTGCGTCCGGTTCCGTTCGCTACAACTTGATTGAGAGCAATACTGGCGCTGGTATTACCATCGCGACCGCTAACTCCGCCATCGAGATCAGCAAGAACAGCATTGTTGGCAACGGTGGCCTTGGAATCAGCATCACAGGCGCTGAGACAAACGATGGTGCCTTGGTCGCCGGGCCGAACCAAGGCATGGACTATCCCGTCGTGACGCAAGCCAATCTCATCGGCACGAATCTGGCTCTTTCTGGCTACGTGGGTAGTGCTGCGAACCAATCGACATTTGCCAACGCTCGCGTAGAGTTCTTTGTGGCCGATGCCAGTGGCAGCGGCAAAACGTATTTGGGTTTCCTGACAACGGATGCCAGCGGAAATTTCCAAGGCTCGCTAGCCGCTAGTGGAGTCGTCAATACAGACAAGATTACGGCAACCGCGACGATGACCGGAGTCGGTACGTCGAAATTCAGTCAAACATACAGCTTCAATACTGTTAGCGGAACGATATTCGAAGATGTTAAGGGTAACGTTCTTAACGGCGGCGAAACGGTGGGCGACGCCGAAAATGCTGTCAAAGCGGGGGTGACGATCTACGTCTACCAAGACGGTGGCGACGGTCTGGCCGACGGCGTCGATGACTTCTTGGCAGGCACTACTACGACACTAGCCAATGGAACCTATTCGTTTGCTGCCGGCAACGGCTCATACTGGATCGTCGTCGATTCACGCACCATCGTTGCCGACGCTGGACTCAATGGCGGTTATTTGCAAGCAGACATTTGGGCCGAACAGACGTACGGTGTGGCTGGAGCTCTGGCCGCGAACGGCAGTGGCGGAACGAGTGTGTTACTGTCCGCTGGATCGGCTTTCGGCGGTCGACTCGGCGACGCAAGTGACAACGTAGCATCGCTATCGACGTCCGAACACGTGACCGGTGTCACCGTGAGCGGCAGCGATATCGGGAACATCGACAGTGGCTTCAGTTTCAATGTGGTCACTGGGGTTCGCGACGGTGATGATGTTGGTGGCGAAAACCGAAGCATCCAAGGGTCATTGCGGCAATTCGTCGACAATGCCAACGCAATTGTTGGTGACAACTCAATGCGTTTTGTACCGATCGTGGTCGGGAATGCTACCAATGGTGTCGGCGAATGGTGGACGATTACCCTGTTAAGTAACCTGGCTACGCTGACGGATGCAGGCACCACTCTGGATGGTACAGCATTTAGCCTCACGGATGGTGTCTCGATTGTGGACAGCAACGGGGGCAACGTGAACACGGCGCGCACCGTCGGTGTAGACGAGCTTGTGTTCGACGCGACCGAGCGTCAAGAATTAGAGATTTTTGCTAACGGAAACTCACTGGGGCTCGTACTCGACGCCGCCAATCTGACCGTTAGAGACTTAGCCGTCTACGGATCGATTCGAACCACAGGCGAAACGGGCGCTCAGATCTATATTACCAACAACGTGGTTGCCTCAGGTTCGGCAACCGTTGTCAACACAATCCTAGGTGCTAGGGCTGACGGTACAGATCCAGGCGTAGCACGTGGTTCGTCGGGGATGGCTATCAACGGAGCCTCCACGGTAACCAATAATTACCTCGCCTACTTGGACATCAGTGGCGTTCGCTTCAACGGCTTGTTCTACGGCAATAGCGACGGTTCGGAGTTTACGAACAACGAAGTTCACACCGTTGCTGGCAGTCACACGGCTGGGGATGCGATTACAGTTGACAGCCAAGGCAATACTGTTCAAGGCAACTACGTCCACGACGTTGCCTTGGCGACCATTGTTTATGCCTACAACGGCAAAGGCATCGAATTGTGGTACGACTCGAACAATAACCTAATCGACAACAATACAATCGTGGCCGCCGTCACCGCCGGTATCGGGCTGGGAGACAACGCCAACAACAATACTATCTCGAAAAACGTGATCACCGGCACGACCGGTTTTGGCGGAGACGGTGGTGCGGGCATTTTGGTGACGCACTACATCGGTGCCACGGCACCGACCGCCAATACATTTAGCGAGAATTCGATCTACGGCAACTATGGCATCGGCATCGACCTGGACGACAGAATGGGCGGGACAGCATTCGGCGACGGGGTGACTGCTAACGATGGCGCACTGACTGTCAATGCATCCAACGAACTCATGGACTCGCCAGTGATCTCGCTCGCCAACCTCGTCGGATCAACATTGACGCTTAGCGGGTACGTAGGAAGCGCCCCAGGGCAAACTCTCTTTGCCGGCACTCGAGTTGAGTTCTTCAAGAGCAATAACGGTCAAGGCCAAACGTATTTAGGATTCTTGACGACGGATAGCAACGGCAACTACAGCGGATCTTTATCAATTACGGGGCTTACTGACGCCGACTCGGTTACCGCCACAGCAACTAACACTTCGGGAAGCACTTCGGAGTTTGCTGCCGCTTACAACGTCAACGGTGCGCCTACGGACATTGCACCGAATTCATTCAGCGTCAATGAGAATATCGACACGACGGGCGGCTATTCCGTTGGCACGCTCAGTTCGACCGACCCAGACAGCGGAGACACGTTCACATACACGCTTGTCGGCGGGACGGATCAAGCAAAATTTTCGATCAGCGGCAATCAGTTGCTGCTGGCCGATGGGGTATTGAACTACGAGACCAAGCCAAGTTACTCCGTGCAAATCCGCACAACCGACGCCAGTGGTCTGTGGTACGAAGAGACCCTTACCGTCAACGTCAATGACCTGAACGAAGCTCCCAGCATCACCAGCAACGGCGGCGGTGCGACGGCCACAATCAGCATTTCCGAGAACACGACTAGTGTTTCGACCGTTACCGCGACCGACGTAGATCTTCCGGCGCAAACGCTCGTCTACAGTATCTTCGGCGGTGATGATGCGGCCAAGTTCAGCATCGATGCCAACACCGGCATGCTGGTATTCGTCACAGCGCCCAATTTCGAATTCCCAACCGACGTCGGCGGTGACAATGTTTACGACGTCATCGTGCGAGTCAGCGACGGAAGTTTGGTGGATCACCAAGCGATCGCGGTGACAGTGATCGATGTTTCTAACTACCTCCTGGTAACGACAGAGGCCGACGATAACGACAGCGGTATCCTCGTCGGTGCCAGTTACAATATCGAGTGGCTCAATGCGAACAAGGGTGCAGACGGCGCCATCAGTTTGCGGGAAGCGATCATCGCGGCCAACAATACCGCTGGCACCGACATTATCAATTTCAATGTCGCCGGAGCGGGCGTGCATACGATCAGCCTCGCTAGCGCGCTGCCAAGCATCACGGATACCGTGATCATCGATGGCTATTCACAGTCGGGATCAAGCGTCAATACGCTTGCGACAGGCGACAACGCGGTGCTGAATATCACCCTAGAGGGAGGCAGTGCTGGTGCAGGTGTCGACGGACTCACCCTTGCATCGGGAAGCGCCGGCAGCACCATCATTGGACTTTCCATCGGCAAGTTCGATGGCAACGGGATTCTCGTTGAAAGCAATAACAACACGATCGCAGGGAACTTCATTGGCATCGATTCGACCAGTTCGACTGTGACGGCAAATACGATGGGCATTCGAATCGGCGCAAGCGGGAACACGATCGGCGGCACAACGGTTGGGGCTCGCAACGTGATCTCGGGAAATTCGAATCTGGGGATTGGAGTTTTCGGCGGGGGCAACAATACGATCGCGGGCAACTACATCGGTTTGGACGCAACTGGCACAAGCACATTCGGTAACTCGACGGGTATCTACATTCAAGACTCCGCTAATAACACAATCGGTGGAACGGCGGCCGGTGCCGGCAACGTCATTTCCGGCAACTCGACCGGGATCGGTTTCTACGGAAACGCTACCACGGGCAGTCTCGTCCACGGCAACTTGATCGGGACCGATGCTGCGGGAACGAGCGGACTCGGTAACACCTATGGAATCACCGTCACGTTAGCTGATGTGACGATTGGTGGCACCGTTGCTGGTTCACGCAATATCATTTCAGGCAACACGTCGTATGGCATTTGGCTAACGAACTCAGGCCCCAGCGGTTCAACGATTGTCGGCAACTACATCGGAACCGATATCACGGGTCAAGTCTCAGTAGCCAATGGAACTGCGGGTATTGAGATCGCGGCGAGCAACAACACGATCGGCGGGAACACCACTGCGGCCCGAAACGTCATCTCGGGCAATGCGTCTGGTTACGGCATCGATTTCCAAGGTGTCGGTGCAAGCGACAATGTAATCCAAGGCAACTACATCGGACTGGCTGCAGATGGAACAACGGCACTGGGTAACGCGGTAGGCATTCGACTCTACGAAAACCCGAATACGACGATCGGTGGCACGACTGCTGGCGAGCGAAATGTTATCAGCGGTAATACCGGTGACGGCATCTACGTCACGGGAACAACAGCCACTGGAACACTGATTCAAGGTAACTATGTCGGTACAAACGCTGCTGGCACTGCGGCTGTGGCCAACGGGACCACGGGAATCAGCATCCAGGCCGATGCGAGCGGAAGCATCATTGGTGGCAGTATCGCGGGCGCTGGTAATGTGATCTCTGGCAACCTAGGGACCGGCGTTTACGTTAGCGGTGCCAATACGACACTCGGCGGCAACATCATTGGACTCAATGCAGCCGGATCGGCCAAGATTGCCAATGGCAGTTTCGGCGTCTATGTGACCAGTGCCGGCACGGGCGCCACGATTGGCGGAACGACCTCGCTGGAACGGAATATCATCTCGGGCAATGCCAGTGATGGAATCGTCGTTGATGGCGGTGGTTTGAGCACAGCCATGAATGTTTCGATCGAAGGAAACTCCATCGGTACCGACATCAATGGAACAGCCGGACTCGGTAATTCACGATTTGGCGTCTACTTCTATAACGGCGCCGCTGGTAACACCCTTGGTGGCGCGGTAAGTGGTGCTGGAAACCTCATCTCGGGAAACACGAGCATCGGTGTCTATGTCGAAGGCAACAACAATCTTGTGGCTGGCAACACGATCGGACTGGACGCCGCGGGAACTGCGGCGGTTGCCAACGGCGGTGGCGTTTACATCATCAATGCGTCAGGAAACACAATCGGCGGAACGACGGCATTGGCACGCAACAGCATTTCGGGTAACGGCACTGATGGCGTTTACATCAGCGGTGCGGCAGCAACTGGAAACTTCGTCCAAGGCAACTACATGGGTACCAATGCCGCCGGAACGAGCGCAATCGCCAATGCCGGATCTGGCGTCACCATCCAATCGAGCGCATCAGGCAATACGATCGGTGGCTCGGTGGCAGGGGCGGGCAACGTGATCTCTGGCAACCAAAGCATGGGTGTGTATCTCAACGCCCCCAACAACACGGTAAGCGGAAACATCATCGGTCTCAATGCAGCCGGATCGGCCAAGATTGCTAACGTGGGTCACGGAGTCTATGTAGCGAGCGCGGGCACGGGCAGCACAATTGGCGGAACAACAGCGCTGGCTCGCAACGTCATCTCCGGTAATGCCAATGACGGAATCGTCATCGACGGTGGCGGATCGAGTACCGCGATGAACGTCGCCATCCAAGGCAACACCATCGGTGCCGATATCACCGGCGCATTCGCGCTGAGCAACTCTCGCTATGGCGTCTACGTGTACAACGCTGCCGCCAGCAACACGATTGGTGGCTCGGTCAGCGGCGCAGGCAATCTCATCTCAGGCAATTCAAACTATGGCGTGAATATCGAAGGCATCAACAATGTGGTTGCTGGAAACCTGGTCGGACTCAATGCTGCTGGTACGGCCGCGATCGCCAACAGCACCGGTATTTACATTAACAATTTCGGCGGCAATACAATCGGTGGAACGACTGCACTGGCTCGCAACGTCATTTCTGGAAACACCAACGATGGCGTTACGATTACCGGCGCATCCGCCACTGGGAATTTCATTCGCGGCAACTACATCGGCACCAATGCCGCCGGGACCGCCGCTGTCGGCAACGGGAATGCGGGAATCAATATCGAATCCACAGCGGCCGGTAACACGATCGGTGGAACCGCTGTGGACGCTGGAAACCTGATTTCGGGCAACGTCAACTACGGCATTTACACCGCTGCCAACAACACCACCATTCAAGGCAACTTGATCGGGACCAACGCTGCTGGGACGGCAGCGATTGCCAATGGTGCTGATAGTTCTGCAACTGGCGGGATTTACATTGCGGCTGGCTCGGGAAGCACTATCGGTGGAACATCGGCCGCAGCTCGCAACGTGATCTCGGGCAACGGCGGTGCAGGTATTTGGATCAACAGCGGCGGCGACAATACTACGATTCAAGGCAATTACATCGGCGTCGATGTCACAGGTGACTCCGCGCTCGGAAACGGTCGTTGGGGAATCGTCAATCAATCCGGCGCCAATGTTCAAATCGGTGGCACAACGGCGGGAGCTGGCAACGTAATCTCGGGAAGCAGCAACTCTTCCGGGGGCGTGTTCATAGGTCCGTCTGCGAATGGTACCGTTATTGAGGGGAATCGCATCGGCATCGGGGCTACGACTACGACTGCACTCAGTTCAGTGCAAGTGGCAGGTATTTGGCTGACGGCGGGTTCGTTGAATACGCGTATTGGTGGCACAACTGCCGCAGCCGCAAATACCATTGCTCGCAACGGTGTTTCAGGCGGCGTCCACATTGTTACCGGTTCCACTGGTAATACGATTCAGCGTAATAGCATTTATGGCAACACGGGAATCGGTATCGACTTAAATGGCGATGGCATCACGAACAATGATGGCGCAAAAACGGGAGGCGCCAATTTACTGATGGACTCACCCGTGATCGGTCAAGCGAATTTCGTGGCGAACGATTTGTCATTGGCAGGCTACGTCGGCTCGGCTGCCAATCAATCCGCCTTCGCCAATGCGCGGGTCGAGTTCTTCATCAGCGACAATAGCTCCTCCAATGGCAGCGGTCAGACGTATCTTGGTTACTTGACGACAGACGCGAACGGCAATTTCGCGGGTAACCTTGACGTTACTGGACTTGGATTGCTCGATACCGATAACATCACAGCAACTGCGACCGATAGCTCTGGAAATACGTCCGAATTCGGAGTGAATTTTGGCGCGAATGCCGCTCCCACCGATATTGCTCCCAATGCGTTCACCATCAACGAGAACATTGATACGACCAGTGGCTACGCCGTTGGCACGCTGACTTCGACTGATCCAGACCCCGGCGATACCTTCACCTATTCGATTGTCGGCGGAGCAGATGCAGCCAAGTTTTCTATCAGCGGCAACCAACTAATCATTACTGACGGAGTGCTCAACTACGAAAGCAAACCGAGCTACAGCGTGACTGTTCGCACAACCGACGCAAAGGGTCTGTACTACGAAGAAAGCTTGACCGTCAATCTCAATGATTTGAATGATGCACCTATTATTACCGGCGGCCCAGACACCTCGACGCTTATCGAAACCAATGCAGGCCTGAGCGACAGTGGTACGCTGATCGTTTCCGACGACGATACTACGGACATTGTCACAGCGAACGTTGATTCGATGTTCACCGGTGGATCCGGAGTAGGTAGTGTCCCGCCTGCGCTGGACAACGCCACACTTAAGAGCTTCCTGACGGTTTCTCCGGCCACGATTCTCAATGCTACTCAAAACAGTAATACGTTGACCTGGGATTTCAATAGCGGTAGCGAAGCCTTCAATTTCCTGGCCACGGGCGAATCGCTGACGTTGACCTACACCATCACGGTGACTGACAGCCAAGGAGCCACGGATACGCAAGACATAGTGGTTACTATCAATGGTACCAATGACGCGCCAACGCTTCTGGACACGTCCGTGGTTAATCTGACAGGTACCAATGAGGACACCCCATCCTCACCGACAGACATAGCTTCGATCGTTTCGTCGGCGGGTTGGAATGATGTCGATGTTGGTGCACTGAAAGGGATTGCTGTCACAGGCTTGACGGGCAATGGCACCTGGGAGTTTTCTTCCGACGGTACGAACTGGACCAGTTTTGGAGGCGTGTCTGCCACCAATGCGCTGTTGTTGGGAGCTACCACCCAAGTTCGCTATGCGCCAGATACGATCAATGGCGAGACGGCCACGTTTAGCTTCATCGCTTGGGACACGACCGCCGATACCGCATCGACTTCGTCGGTGCCAAGTTATGCCGATCCAGGCACCACGGGTGGCACTTCGGCTTACTCTACTGAGTCGGCAACTGCGTCGATCGTGGTGACTGCTGTCAACGATGCCGTGGTGGCCGCGCCGGATAGTAACACAGCTCAAGAAGCTGGCGGAGTCGGCAATGGTACCGCCGGCACCAATCCAACCGGCAACGTGCTGAGCAACGACACCGAAGTGGACCCAGGGGATTCGTTGACCGTGTCCGGCGTTGCGGCTGGCACGGTTTCATCGGCATCGGGCAACGTTGCGACCGCGGTGGTGGGCACCTACGGATCGCTCAATATCGCTGCCAATGGCAGCTACACCTACACCGTCGACAACAGCAATGCGATCGTCCAAGCCCTGCGGACATCGGGGCAAACGATTACTGACACCTTCACCTACACCGTACAAGATAGCGGTGGAGCGTACTCGTCAACTCAGGTCGTGTTGACGATCCAAGGCCAAAACGATGCGCCCGTTGCAGTGACGGACAACGTGACGGCAACCGAAGCGGGGGGACTAAACAACGCCACGGCAGGTTCCAATCCGACCGGAAACGTGCTGACCAATGATGCAGACGTCGATGCTGGCGATACTAAGACAGTGACGGGCGTGGTGGCCGGAACTGCCGGCTCGGCCAGTGGCAATGTTGCGACGGCGGTCACTGGAACTTACGGCTCAATTACGATCGGTGCCAGCGGTGGGTTCGTTTACAACGTCGACAACAACAACGCAGCCGTGCAGGCTCTTCGTAGTTCAGCTGATACTCTGCAAGACGTCTTTACCTACACAATGGTCGACACCGACGGATTGAGCTCAACCACGCAAGTCACAGTGACGATCGAGGGGCAGAACGATGATCCGCTGGCCAATGACGACAACGCTGCAGCAGTGGAAGCGGGAGGAGTTGCGAATGGAACAGCGGGAACCAATCCGACAGGAAACGTGCTGAGCAACGATACGGACATTGATGCGGGTGATTCTAAGACCGTGACTGGCGTAGCCGCGGGTTCGCAATCGTCTGCTTCCGGATCCGTCGGATCCAACGTCAGTGGCTCATATGGATCCATCACGATCGACAGCAACGGTTCGTACACGTACAACGTCGACAACAATAACTCCGCCGTGCAGGCCTTGCGAACGTCGGGTCAATCGCTGACCGAAGTCTTTACCTACACGATGCAGGATACATTCGGTGCTAATGCAACGGCCGAAATTACGATTGCCATCACTGGCGCCAACGACGCGCCTGTTGCCGTGGCCAATGCGGCTACAGCTATCGAAGCCAGCGGTATTTACAACAATATTTCAGGCACCGACCCCACGGGCAACGTGCTGACGAACGACACTGACGTCGATACTGGCGATACCAAGACAGTTGTTGGCGCGGCTGTTGGCGTGCAGTCTTCGACAAGCGGTTCTGTGGGTGGCGCGCTCACCGGGGCCTATGGTTCCATCGTCATTGACGCCAACGGGTCCTACACATATACCCTGGATAACAATAACGCCGCCGTCGAGGCGCTGAATGATGGCGAGACGCTGTCGGACACCTTCTCTTACACCGTCACCGACACAGCGGGGCTCGAGTCGACCACGCAGATTGTCATTACGATTGACGGGCGCACCGATCTACCAGTGGCCGAAGCGGACATGGACACTTCCGAAGAAGCCGGTGGTGTAGCGAATGCAACGCCTGGTTCCAATCCATCGGGCAATGTGCTCGACAATGATGCCTCCAACAACGGCAAAACTGTCGTCGGTGTTGCCGCTGGTTCGACGGGATCGGCTAGCGGAAGCGTTGGCGCGATAGTGACGGGTCTCTACGGAACTGTGGTCATTAACTCGGACGGAACCTACACCTATACGTTAGACAACAGTAACGCAGTCGTAGAGGCACTACGCACTTCGGGTGATCACGTGACGGATATTTTCACTTACACGATGGAAGACGTCTTCAGCAACTCATCTTCCACCGAACTGACCGTAACGATTGATGGGAAAAACGATGCACCCGTCGCTTTCATTGATAACGGAACGGCGACGGAAGCTGGTGGCTATGCCAACGGGACGGCTGGCAGCAATGCTACCGGCAATGTACTCTCCAACGATACAGACGTTGACGCGGGCGATGCCAAGACGGTTGTCGGCGTTGCATTCGGTACCGTTGGCGCAGCATCAGGTTCGGTTGGCGCTGCCGTTACAGGCAGTTACGGTAGTATCGTCATCCATGGCGATGGCAGTTACACCTACACGATCAATGAAAACAACGCCACGGTTCAAGCACTGCGGACCACCAGTAATACGCTCCAAGAAGTATTCACTTATACTTTGGAGGACACCGCAGGTGCAGCGTCCACGACGCAGGTTACGATCACCATCCAAGGATCCAACGACGCACCAACGGCAGTCCTGGATACGGCCACTGCCTACGAAGCGGGCGGCATCGGCAATGGCACGACAGGCGTCGACCCAACAGGCAACGTCTTCAGCAATGACACGGACATCGACGCTGCCGATACCAAGGCTCTGATCGGTGTTGCGGCTGGCGTACAGGGTTCGACGTCGGGCGCGGTCAACTCGGCTGTCAGTGGCAGTTATGGTTCGATCA
This sequence comes from Pirellulaceae bacterium, assembly GCA_041739785.1. GTDB lineage: Bacteria > Planctomycetota > Planctomycetia > Pirellulales > Pirellulaceae > Aureliella. The sequence continues at coordinate 8,164 of JBGSNE010000259.1, read as the reverse complement.
CCATCGACGTCAACGGAAACTATGTCTACAACGTTGACAACAGTAACGCTGCTGTACAAGCCCTGCGCACCAGTGGTCAGACACTGAGCGATGTGTTCAGCTATACGATGCAAGATACGGATGGACTGAGTTCAACGACTCAGATTACCATTACCATCCACGGTGCTAACGACAATATCGATGCTGTTTCCGACAGCGCCATTGCCGTGGAAGCTGGTGGAACCGGTAACGGTACCGCGGGAGTCAATCCAACGGGTAACGTACTCACGAACGATACTGACGTTGACGCAGGCGACACAAAAAACGTTAGCGGAGTTGCTGCAGGTGTGCTGGGTAACGCATCCGGTTCGGTTGGCGCGAGCGTCAATGGATTGTACGGTGCGATCAACATCGCATCCGATGGCAGCTACTCGTACACCGTTGATAATTCAAATCCGCTCGTTCAAGATCTGCTGAGCAGTAGCGATACTCTGCAAGATGTCTTCACGTATACCGTTCAAGACACGTCTGGCGCAGAGTCAACGACGCAAGTTACCGTCACTATCCAAGGAGCCAACGATGCGCCGGTTGCCAATGCCAATTACGACGATGCCTATGAGGCTGGCGGTGTTGCCAATGGAACCTCTGGCACGAATCCGTCCGGCAATGTGCTGACAAACGACGATCAAGTCGATGCGGGCGACACTTGGTCCATCACCGGCGTAGCCTATGGTGTGGCAGGGAATACAAGCGGTTCAGTGGGAACAAACGTCAACGGCACGTATGGATCGATCACGATCGGCTCCGACGGTAGCTACACCTATACGGTTAACAACAACCACGCGACCGTCCAAGCCCTCCGTACGACCACGGACACGCTCACCGAGGTCTTCTCTTACACCGTAGATGACGGTGCGGGACTCGATAGTACTGCACAAATCACGATCACCATACATGGTTCGAACGACGCGCCCGTCGCTGTGGTCGACAATGCCGTCGCAGTCGAAGCGGGCGGGCTAGCCAATGGAACAGCAGGAACCAATCCGACGGGAAACGTTCTAGCCAATGATACCGATGTCGACGGTAGCGACTCGAAGAACGTCGCTGGTGTTGCCGCTGGTGTCCAAGGATCTGCGTCGGGCAATGTGAATAGTGTGGTTGCCGGAACTTACGGATCGATCAATATCGATAGCAACGGCAACTACACGTATAGCGTCGACAACGCGAACGCCGCAGTGCAAGCGCTGGCTGGCATCAGTGATACCATCAATGATGTCTTTACCTATACGGTCGTTGACGCGGCCGGCGCAACTTCGACAACCCAGCTGACCGTCACGATTCAGGGCCAGAACGACGCGCCAGAAATCACAGTCGAGGTTGGTGATAGCACGTCGGCTACTCTCGCAGAAACCAACTCGACGCTCACCAGTTCCGGCACACTGACGGTCACGGATGTCGACCTGAACGATCCTGTCACATCCACGGTCAGCAGTGTCGTTGTTACGGGAACGACGACAGGACTGCAATCCAACAACGCGGCTTTGCTGGCGATGCTCACCTCCACCGCGACAGTGTTGGATGGTACCGAAGTCAGTGACCAGCTGGATTGGAATTTCAATTCTAGCAGCGAATCCTTTGACTATTTGGCCGTTGGCGAGTCGTTGACACTGACATATACTATCACAGTCACCGATAGTCAGGGCATCACTGATACCCAAGATGTGAACATCACTATCAACGGTACGAACGATACGCCGGTCGTCACCGTGGAAGTCGGTGACAGCTCGGCCGATACTCTGACTGAAACCAACGCGACGCTCACCAGCAGCGGCACACTGACTGTTACCGACCTGGATCTGTCCGATACGGTGAGTTCGACCGTCAGCAATGTGGTCGCTACGGGAACCACCACGGGCTTGCTATCCAACAATGCCGCACTGCTGGCCATGTTGAGCTCCACAGCCAACGTCATCGACGGTTCCGAATTGACTGACACGCTGAACTGGAGCTTCAACTCGGGCAGCGAAGCCTTCGACTTCCTGGCCGCGGGCGAGTCGCTGACGCTGACCTATACGATCACGGTTACCGACAGCCAAGGCGCGACCGAGACGCAAGACGTGGTTATTACGATCAATGGCACCAATGACGCGCCCATTGTCAGCGTGCAAGTCGGCGATAGCAGTGGAAGCACATTGGCGGAAAACGGTTCCACTTTAAGTAGTTCGGGCACTCTAACCACTAGCGACTTGGACTTGTCCGATTCGGTGGCCTCGACGGTCAGCAGCGTGGTGGCGACGGGTACAACAACCGGCCTGGCATCCAACAACGCGGCCTTGTTGGCTATGTTGACGTCAACTGCCAACGTAATCGACGGAACTGAGTTGATCGACACGCTGACCTGGAACTTCAACTCCGGCAGCGAAGTGTTTGAATACTTGGGCGTGGGCGAGTCGCTGACGTTGACCTACACGATCACGGTCACTGATAGCCAAGGTGCCACCGACACACAAGATGTGACCATCACCATCAACGGTAGCAGCAACGCGCCAGTCATCACCGTCGAAGTCGGCGATAGCGCGGCGGAAACACTTACTGAAACCGATTCCACGCTGAATTCCAGCGGCACATTGACGGTCACCGACTTGGATTTGTCCGATACGGTCACGTCGACGGTCAGCGGTGTTGTGGCGAGCGGGACCACGACGGGCTTGCAGTCCAACAATGCGGCTCTGCTGGCGATGTTGAGTTCGACAACCAACGTGCTCGATGGTACCGAGACAACGGACACACTGACATGGAATTTCAATTCGTTCAGCGAAGCGTTTGACTACCTAGCCGTGGGCGAATCGCTGACGTTGACCTACACGATCACGGTCACGGACAGCCAAGGTGCCACCGATACACAGAATGTGGTGGTGACGATTAACGGTACCAATGACTTGCCGGGAATTACGACACAAGTCGGCGATAGCACGGCAGACACTCTCACTGAAACCAATGCCACGTTGACCAGCTCGGGTACCCTGACGGTCACCGATACCGACTTGTCCGATACGGTTGGGTCTACTGTAAGTGGTCTGGTGGTTACGGGCACGACGACTGGTCTGCAGTCGAACAACGCAGCTTTGCTGGCCATGTTGAGTTCGACCACCAATGTGCTCGACGGCACAGAGCTGACCGACAGGCTGACTTGGAACTTTAACTCGGGAAGCGAAGCGTTCGATTATCTGGCTGTGGGCGAGTCGTTGACGTTGACCTACACGATCACCGTCACCGATAGCCAAGGCACGACGGACACACAAGATGTCACGATCACCATCAACGGAACGAACGACACGCCTGTTGTCACGGTAGAAGTAGGCGATAGTGCCGCCGATACGCTGACTGAGACCAACACCACGCTCACCAGTTCGGGCACATTGACCGTTACCGATCTGGATCTGTCCGACGTGGTGAGTTCGACGGTAAGCAGCGTGGTCGCAACGGGAACGACGACCGGCTTGCAATCCAACAACGCCGCCCTGCTGGCCATGTTGAATTCGACTGCCAATGTCATCGACGGCACCGAATTGACCGATACGCTGACTTGGGGATTCAACTCGGCAAGCGAAGCCTTTGATTACCTAGCAGCTGGGGAATCTTTGACGCTGACCTACACAATTACCGTCACCGATAGCCAGGGTACAACAGATACTCAGGATGTCACGATCACGATTAACGGTACTAACGACACGCCTGTCGTCACGGTAGAAGTAGGCGATAGCTCGGCCGATACTCTGACTGAAACCAACGCGACGCTCACCAGCAGCGGCACACTGACCGTTACTGACTTGGATCTATCCGATGCGGTGAGTTCGACCGTCAGCAATGTGGTCGCTACGGGAACCACTACGGGTCTGCTATCCGACAATGCCGCACTGCTGGCCATGTTGAGCTCCACAGCTAGCGTCATCGACGGCACGGAATTGACTGATATTTTAAATTGGAACTTCAACTCCGGCGCTGAAGCGTTCGACTTCCTGGCCGTGGGCGAGTCCCTGACGCTGACCTATACGATCACGGTTGCCGACAGCCAAGGCGCTACCGATACGCAAGACGTGGTTATTACGATCAATGGCACCAATGACGCGCCCATTGTCAGCGTGCAAGTCGGCGATAGCAGCGGAAGCACATTGGCGGAAAACGGTTCCACTTTAAGTAGTTCGGGCACTCTAACCACTAGCGACTTGGACTTGTCCGATTCGGTGGCCTCGACCGTCAGCAGCGTGGTGGCGACGGGTACAACAACCGGCCTGGCATCCAACAACGCGGCTCTACTGGCGATGTTGACGTCAACTGCCAACGTAATCGACGGAACTGAGTTGATCGACACGCTGACCTGGAACTTCAACTCCGGCAGCGAAGTGTTTGCATACTTGGGCGTGGGCGAGTCGCTGACGTTGACCTACACGATCACGGTCACTGATAGCCAAGGTGCCACCAACACACAAGATGTGACCATCACCATCAACGGTAGCAGCAACGCGCCAGTCATCACCGTCGAAGTCGGCGATAGCGCGGCGGAAACACTTACTGAAACCGATTCCACGCTCACTTCCAGCGGCACATTGACGGTCACCGACTTGGATTTGTCCGATACGGTCACGTCGACGGTCAGCGGTGTGGTGGCAAGTGGGACCACGACGGGCTTGCAGTCCAACAATGCGACCCTGCTGGCGATGCTCGGTTCGACCGCCAATGTTCTCGACGGTACGGAAACAACCGACACACTCACATGGAATTTCAATACAGCCAGCGAAGCCTTCGACTACCTAGCCGTTGGTGAGTCGCTGACGTTGACGTATACGATCACGGTCACGGACAGCCAAGGCGCCACCGATACACAGAATGTGGTGGTGACGATTAACGGTACCAATGACTTGCCGGGTATTGCGACACAAGTCGGCGATAGCACGGCAGACACTCTCACTGAAACCAATGCCACGTTGACCAGTTCGGGCACCCTGACGGTCACCGACATCGACTTGTCCGATACGGTTGCTTCCACCGTAAGTGGTCTAGTGGTTACGGGCACGACGACTGGTCTGCAGTCGAACAACGCAGCTTTGCTGGCCATGTTGAACTCGACCACCAATGTGCTCGACGGCACAGAGCTGACCGACACGCTGACTTGGAACTTTAACTCGGGAAGCGAGACCTTTGACTATCTGGCTGTGGGCGAGTCGTTGACGTTGACCTACACGATCACCGTCACCGATAGTCAAAGCACGACTGACACACAAGATGTCACGATCACGATCAACGGAAGTTCTGATGCGCCAGTAATCACTGGCGGCCCCGATGCGTCAGCGTTGACGGAAACGAACGCAGGCTTAAGCGATAGCGGAACGTTCACGGTCACTGACCTTGATCTATCCGATAATGTGACAGCGGCCGTCGATGCGGTTGTCGTTAGCGGCACTGGAACCGGAAGTATTCCGGCTGGTCTAACCAATTCGATCTTGCAGAGCTACCTGTCCGTTACCCCGACAGCGATTCTCAATAGTAGTGAGAATAGCAAGGTTCTGACATGGGATTTCAACTCCGGCAGTGAAGCGTTTGACTTTTTGGCTACCGGCGAAACGTTGATATTGACGTACACAGTTAGTGCAACTGACGATGAGGGTGTGCCACTCAGCGAAACTGAGACGGTCACCGTTACGATCACTGGAACCGGTGACGCCCCGGTAATCAGCGGCGGCCCAGATACATCGGCTTTGACGGAGACGAACACAGGGTTAACCGACACTGGCACCTTTACGGTTACGGATCTCGATACGACCGATAATGTGACCGCCGCTGTTGATTCGGTTGTCGTTAGTGGAACGGGGGCCTCCAGTGTTCCAGCGGGTCTGACGAATTCGATGTTGCAGGGCTTTATGTCAGTCACACCGGCTGCGATCCTAGACGGCAATCAAAACAGCAATACTCTGACTTGGAACTTCAACTCGGGGAGTGAAACGTTCAGCTTCTTGGCTGCTGGTGAGACGCTAGTGTTGACGTACACGGTCAGTGCGACTGACGATGACGGCGTACCGCGCAACGATACCGAGACGGTCACCGTTACGATAACGGGAACCAATAACGCGCCGGTGGCTGTTGCCGATAGTGGTACCGCTATCGAAGCAGGCGGAATCGGCAATGCCACTCTAGGTAGCGACGCGATTGGTAACGTGCTGAGCAATGATACCGACCTCGACTCGGATGATACCAAGACGGTGGATGGCGTGGTGGCAGGGACAGTTGCAAGTGCATCTGGAAACGTAGGGTCATCAGTTGTGGGTGCTTACGGTGCGATCCGAATCGATGCTAACGGTAGCTACACCTACGTCGTCGATAACAGCAATGCGGCTATCCAGGGACTGCGTACCAACTCAGACACACTCACCGATGTGTTCACCTATACCGTTCGAGACGCATCTGGCGCGACCAGTTCGACGCAGGTTTCAATCACGATCCGCGGCGTCAATGACGCGCCTGACTCGCTCGCCGCGACATTGGTAGCAATCGACGAAAACGCAGTTAATGGAACGCTCGTCGGCAGTATGCTCGGCACAGACGTCGACTTTGGCGACTCGGCAACGTACAGCCTATGGGATAGTGCCGGTGGTCGATTTACCATACACGCTTCCTCAGGCCAAGTCACTGTTGCAGATGGAAGCCAACTCGACTACGAACTCGCTACCTCTCACAACATTACTGTCCGCGTCACCGACTCTGCAGGTGCCTTCATCGACCGAACGGTTACCATCAATCTCAATGACGTCGATGAGTTTGATATGACGACACCCGTTGATGTCCATTTGGCCGCGAATTTTGTCAATGAGAACTCTCCAGCTGGTAGCCTGGTTGGACTGACCGTATTTGCCAATGACTTGGATGGTACCAATAACACGATCTCCTACAGTCTGGACGATAGCGATCAGGGACGGTTTGCAATTGACAGCGTGACTGGAATTGTGCGGTTGGCCGGACCAGTCGACTATGAGATAGATGGTGCGACGCGCACGATTCGCGTCAAAGCGATGTCGAGCGATGGATCTTCGTCGATTCGCGATTTCGTGATAAACATTGGCGATGTCAACGAAGCCCCACAAGCTACTGCCGACGAGTACACGATCAGCTACATCGACGAATTGATCGTGACGTTGCCAGGCGTAGCAGTCAATGACAGTGATCCTGATGGCGATACAATTTCGGTTGTGTTGGTGCAAGGTCCGGCTTCAGGAACCGCAACGCTCTTGAGTGACGGCAGTCTGCGCTATCGTCCGCAACCTGGTTTTGTCGGAACGGTTTCTCTTGTCTACTTTGTTAGCGACGGCAGCCTCAATTCAGCTCAGCAAACGGTACTCATTAACGTTGTGATTCCAACCAATGTGCCGCCGCCAGATTCAGGCGGTGGAGGAGATGGAGGCACCAATACAGGAGGGAATACAGCGCCCAAACCTTCATCCAGCGGTACGACTGTTTCGACTATCGGCGAAGGTCCAATTGATTCTAACCAGCCGGCATCTGTCGGGCAGACCGTTGCCTCCGTGGTCGCCGTTCAGGCAACGACAACATCGCGGGAATTGCAAACATCGCAGACTACTTTTGGCAGTGTCACCAAATCATCGTCGCTGTTCTCTACACAAATCGGATCTAGCCTGGTTACGCAGGAGACTTTGCGGTTGGAATTGCCGGAGTCGAGCCGTTTGTTACTCAAACAGTCACAAACAATGCAATTGGTATTCGCTCAATCGGACGAGCAAATGCAGGACGATCTTCAGCAAGATTGGTTGAGCCAAGTTGATCCGTTCGTGGCCACGGCACTAGGAACAGGGATTGTGATTTGGCTGGTACACGCCGGTCAATTCGCCGCGGCATTGCTCTCAACTGCTTCGACTTGGGTACAGTTGGACCCACTAACGGTGCTTCAAGGGACAAAGGAATTGGAAGCGGCGGCTACATCCGAAGAAAGGCTATTCGATGAACAAGCCAAGGATTAATTTGACAGCGCCATTTTTTGTCTCAGTATCAGCTCGACGTGCGCGTTTTGAAGTTGAACTATTTCAACCGCGAAGCGGTGGCATTGGGTAGCCTGGGATGCAAACCCCAGGGAAAATGGAATCTACCGACATCCGGTTCGCCAGCGATCGACCGCGAA
>JBGSNE010000248.1:0-6353 GCA_041739785.1 Pirellulaceae bacterium | reverse complement strand
ATTTCGTCCGTCGCAGTTTTCCCGCGAAAAGTCGAAATACTTGGCGAATTCCGCTACAGGGCAATTGTTAACCTCGCGGCATTCAAGGCTTGAGTAGTTTTTCACTTTGCTCAAGCAGTAAATCAATGAGTATCCGTTGTCAGCCAAACAATCGCTATTGCCCGCACAATCAGCTTCAACCAAATCTCTACGCTAAATCTTGCTCCTGACTGTTGGTTGGAACTGGCGAGGGCAAACTTTTGAACCTATCTATTTAGCGTTGTTCGGAAAATTTCAGTCCGAACGAGAACGGGCACGAGCCTTCAGCTGGCTGTCACTGCGGTCGTGAGGTCGAACTTCACGCCATTGTTTTTCCGCACTTCGCTCAGCAGCTGATTCCATACTCTCACTGTCTTTGTAACCTGGGGATGAATATCCATGCTGATGTTATGCGCCATCGTTGGTGGTTTGCTCTGCCTAACCTGTTTCATGCTTCTGGTGGTACATCCGCTGGTTTGCATTTTCGAATGTGCGCTTTCCAAGAGCCTGTCTGGTAGTCAAAAGGCCATTTGGATTGCAATCACGTTTTTTACCGGCGCATTCGGCTCAGTGGCTTACGCTCTATTCGGAGGTAGCTCGCCGAAGTTGCGATCCATATCGTTGACGGGATTGAAACTCGGGACAGTCAATCTTGTACTTGCGATTGGCGTTTTCGCATGTACACCTCAAGTTCGTGAATTTTTCAATTCACCCTTCGGTGATGTGGCAGCCAGCTCGATGGCGTTCGAAATTGATAACGGATTCGACACTAATGCCAGCGCTGAAGACTTCGAATCCGCGATGGCAGATCTCGATGGCTCTCTGTCAACGTACGGTAGTCTATCGAGTGAGAATGACGAAAGCGACGTAGCCTTCGAACTAGCGACGAATGAAGGCTCGATATTCGATACCGCAACGAAAGAGGACTCGGTGGTCGAATCGGCAACATTTGAAGACACGTCGATCAATGATACGTCGATCATTGACACGGTAGAGCAGGAAACCGTAGAGCAGGAAACCGTCGAGCGGGGTATGTTTGTTGGGACTGAGCAAGTTGAAGCGAACCAAGTTCAGCAAAACGTAGATACCGCTTCGAAATCCCCTGAGGATCATAGCGATCTGTCTGAGGAAGCACGAGCCTTCTACGCGATGCTGGCAGAAGAAGGTGACATCGATTCGTTGACAGACGAACCGTCGGCACTCTGGCCCGAGGGATTGGAAACATCACCTTCTGAAACTGTACAATCAGAGCAAGATATCGCGACGACGACCGAACAAAGTCCTGTGGATGATTCCCTGTTAGATACCCTCAGCCAATTGTTCCCATCAGACTCTGTGAAGGCTCAAACTACTTTGGTCGAGCAATCTCCGGCCGTCAGTATTCTTGAGCCAGAAGCCGTTGTCGATGTCACGGTTAGCTCGACGCCTACAGATGCAACACGAACAATGGATATACAACCGGAAACCCAGCGAGCTGACATTCACGCCAGCCAGCCTAACAGCCGCGACGCGAAGACCGTAAGAACGGCCACGCCAAGTTTCTCAGCTAAGCCAAAGCCGATTAACCGGTATCGTGTTGAGGGCTACCCGGTGTATGAAGTCAACATGCCGCAGACACCGACCGTACGCAATCGCTACACAAATCAGTAATTGCCTAGTTCGATTCGTTTCAGCGTAGCACCGTTGCCAACGACGATATCCAGCGTCTGGGGCAACAGGGCGAGCGCGAATGTTCGCGTCTCTACAACTGGTTCGAAAGTAACAACTGCGACGGTTTCCGGATCAATGCTGCAGAGACTTCCGTCAGTACAGATGGCGATGATTCGTGAGCCATCAGGCAACCAAACCAAATCGAGTGGCTTAGACTCTAAACGCACGAACCGAACCATGCGACCAATCGTTGGTTGCCAAAAACGAACCGTTTGGTCTTCACAGGCAGAGGCGACCATGGGCAACCCGGATTGATTGGGGCGAGTGGCCAGACAGTTGATTGGCTGCGTATGGATCGTCAGCGAATGTACTAGCTCTCCAGTTTGACTATGCCAAACTCTTAGACTACGATCGATCCCCGCGCTGACAATTAGGTCATCGTTGCCAACGGTACACAGCGCAAGGATACCACGTGAGTGACCGGCCAGCGTCCTGAGCTTTATGCGTTGCGTAACGCTCCAAATCTGAATAGTCCCGTCGAGACTTGCCGAAGCGACCTGGTTTTCACTGAGCCAGCAAACCGACATTACGACATCTTCGTGGTCGCCCACTCTGCAGAGCAAATCGCCACTCGGCCATTGAAGAATCGCGACGGATCCATCGACGGCGGGCTCACCTCCACCGATCGCCAGCAAACTACCATCGGCCGAAAACGCTAGATCATGCGGCGATGAGAAGGGTAGTTTTGTCGAACCTGTCCGTTCGAGTGTATCAATTCTGTGAAACTGCAGTCCTGCTTTAGAACAGGTAACGATCGAGTAGCCGCCAACGGAAGTTGAGTTGCTGCCAACGGCGATCGATGTAGTCGGCGGATCGCCGGCGGCAAGTGGCGTAGGGGAAAGTAGCGTCAATAGCCACAGCGAAAGTGCCATGAAACTTGTAACCGGTAAGTGATTGAAAGTGCCTGGCTTAGGTTTGGGGTTTTGGTTCTGAAGCGGACTGGTCACGACTCGGAGAGTCGTGCGACGAAGAACTCTTGGCTCACTCAGCGTGTTGCGATTGCTCATCCGATCAATTCCTGGATTACCTGCGAGCCGTCGGGTGCGGCGCGGACGGGTCGACCATCGCGGGTATGCATCATTTTGGCTGGATCGATTCCCAGTAGTGTATAAATCGTGGCTGCCAGATCGGCTGGCGTGAGGGGATGGTTCTTGGGGAATTCCGCCAGCGAATCGCTTTCGCCGATCACTTGCCCGCCTCGTACACCGCCGCCAGCCATGACGACACTAAACACATTGGGCCAATGATCGCGTCCACCGGCAGAATTGATTTTGGGAGTTCGGCCGAATTCGCCCATGACGATGACTAGCGTTTCCTGCAACATTCCACGTTCATCGAGATCGCTGATCAGTGCGCTTAAGGCGCGGTCGAGCGACGGCAGATGGGCGCTTTTGTCCCCGGGAAAACGGCTCTTTAAATTATTGAGATCTTGATGTGTATCCCAACCCCCAGAGTGAACTGTGACAAAGGGTACTCCACCTTCCACCAAGCGACGGGCGAGCAAACAACTCTGGCCGATACCGCTCCCGCCGCTGCGACCATACCGATTGCGAACCGTGTCGGACTCTTGAGATAGTTCAAAGGCTCCCTTGGCCTTAGTGGAAGAGACCAAATCGTAAGCCCGCTCCAAGTCGCTATCACCCGCTGCAGCCAGCGACTGATCGGCACCGCGATGAAAGGCATCCAAGGCACGGACCATGTCCCGCCGCTGGGCAAGTCGCTTAAGATCAAGGCCGGGGTAGAAATCAAGGTCTGCTACACGAAAGTCAGCCCGCTCGGGATTGCCGCCGAGAGAAAAGGGCGCCGTTGCGGCCGGCAAGAATCCATTGCCGACAATATTCGGAGTGAAGTTTGGAATGGCGATGTTGGGAGGTAGCACACCAGATTTTGGCCGCGAGTTGGCCAATGTCGACCCGAAAGCCGGATAGGCCAATGCAGGCGATGGTTTGTACCCCGTCATCATGTAGTGCGTACCAAAATTGTGTTCACCCAGAGGCGATGTGATCGAACGCAGGATAGCCAGTTTGTCCAGAATACCTGCGGTGCGCTCAAGATGTTCATTCAACCGGATCCCAGGGAGCGATGTGGCGATCGTGCCCATCGGTCCACGCACTTCCACCGGGGCATCGGGCTTTGGGTCGAAGGTCTCCAGATGGCTTGGTCCACCGTCAAGCCATAAAAGAATACACGAGGTGGCGCGAGGGGACCTCGATTCGCTGGCGCTCAGCCGTTGCAAGCCAAGCATATCGGTAATGCCCAAACCAAGCGCCGTGAGGCTACCAACACGAACAAAATCTCGGCGTCGTCTGGATGATAATCGCATTCTCTTGTTCCTAGTGGTTTGTCGCAAATTCTTCACAAGTCAAAACAGACCACACCAGGTCTTCCAAGAGAGCTTTGTTAGTTGCATCACTGGTACCGGATATTTTCTGTTGCCAGTAGGCTAGCTCGGAATCGGTCAGCTTTCGATTCAAAGCCACTTCGTAAAACTTATTGACGATCCGCAGCGGCTCACACTGCTGATCGAGTAACGCCGACAACCGCCCTTGCGAATCTCCAATTCTGGCGTTCAATAGTTTGCCGTTTAGTAAGTGTAGTTTCTGTTTGAGACCGCCTGAAACTTGTGTTTCCGTTTCGCACGTCACGTCGCGTTCGCAACGCCCGAGAATATCCAGAGTCAGCGAGGGAACCTGCGGGCTCGGCAGGCTCACCGCTCGCGTGCCGATTTCTAAATTACCGTAGTTTTCACTTACGCCCAATACATCCGTCACCGCATCTGCCAGTACTTCAGCCGACAGCATGCGCGGTAGCGCATGTGAATAGAATCGGTCGTCATCTTGATTTCCGGGCAAAGTGGTGGAACTGCGCGCGTAGGTTGCGCTGGTGGCGATCAATCTCAGCGTGTGACGCAAGTCGTACGCATGCTGCACAAAATCATCAGCCAAACGCGCGAGCAATTCAGGATGAGTGGCAGGATTGGTAGCGCGGAAATCGTCGACGGGATGGACTAGCCCACGCCCCAAGAGATGAGACCACAAACGATTGACGATGGCTTGAGCAAAATACGGATTGTCAGGTCGAGTCAACCAGACGGCCAACGCTTCGCGCTGATCCTCCGACTCAGATGGTACATCGTTGCTTGCCCCGTTGGGAATTCGCGGCACGGCTGGTTCCAGCGTTGCAGGGTGAATAACTTCAGCCCCAGGTTTGATGCTGACCACTCGCGCCATCTGCACGCCCGCAAACATCGCTGCCAGTCCGTGATAATCATCTTGTGTCCAATGGTCGAGCGGATGATTGTGGCAGTTGGCGCACCGCAGCCGACTCCCCATGAAGACTTCGCTGAACAATTCGGCCTGTTCGCGAGCTCCAGCAACTGTGCGGTAAAAGTTGGCTGGTCCGACGTGATGAGTGTCGCCGGCTGCAGTGATGAGCTCTCGAGCTATGGTGTCGTACCCAACTCGCTCCCGGATTTGTTCTGCCAGCCAAGCGTGGTATGCCGTCGTCGCCTGTGCGTCGCTCTGCTTCGCTCCCACCCGCAGCAGCTTTGCCAAATGCAATGTCCAGTACTCGACAAATGCGTCCGAGTCGAGCAAGGCGTCGACGTATGCAGCTCGACCGCCGGCACTGGAGAATTGAACTTCGATGGCTGACGGCAAGCGTCCCGTTAAGTCCAAAGTTACGCGTCGCACCCATTGCGCTTCATCGGCTGGTGGGGAAACGGGGATTCCAAGTTCGGTCAAGCGGCTGGAAACGAATTTGTCGATCCAGTTCTTAGCGGGTTCAGCCGCCGCGAATTTGTTTCCGATGGGTGAAATCAGCTCGATCGGAATGACTTGATTCAAGTAGCGAGCGACCACGATATGTCGTCCAGCGCGGTGGATCGTCAGTTCGTTGGATTCTGCGTCAATGGAAACGGACGCGTTGTCTTCGGACGTGAGCACGGTCCAGCGCGATACGTCGCGCTGCGTCGCGTCGTCATAGTTGGCCGTTACTTGAAGCTTGACGCGATCACCAACTCTCAGATTGGTCAGCTTCGGTGGTGACACTTCGATTTCTGCAAGCGACCGCGTTGACCGGTGCTCAGCCCCTTGGCGAATCCAATTGACAAGCAATTGGAAGCTATCGCTCTCATCCTCGAATACGTATCCTCCGCCATGGGAGATCGATTCGGTTGGCTTAAGTACGATCAGACTATCTTCCGGGCTGGCCTGGTTGACTCTGCGTCCCTCTAAGTGATACACGATCGCATCCAAGTCAGCCGGCGGGTTGCCTCCGTAAAGCGACAGTTTTAAGCCGCCGCGTCCCGCTGCAGATCCATGGCAGGCGCCTGCATTGCATCCGTGTTTGGTAAGGAGAGGAATGACGTCGTTCGTGAAGTCAATAGGCGGCGTGGCGAGCGAGGTGGCAGAGCAGAGAAAGAACAGTAAAACCGCGATTGACGATTGATGGTTGACGGATTTTGGTTTTTGATTTTTGGTCATTGTTTGGCCTGGCTTGCCGTGGTGCGACGCTTTCTCAAATCATCACTCATCACTCATCACTCATCACTCATCACTCATCACTCATCACTCATCACTCATCACTCATCACTCATCACTCATCACTCATCACTCATCACTCAT
>JBGSNE010000171.1:0-12213 GCA_041739785.1 Pirellulaceae bacterium | reverse complement strand
GTTGGGAAAAGGTGTCGGACACCAAAAGTGCGAAGCACCCGAAGGGCCGTTCCGGCTTTTGGTGTCCGACACCTTTTCCCGGAAAACCCCCAATATTAAATGTGGTTGAAGCACTAGCTCGTTCTAACCAAAACGCCCGGTGACGTAGTCTTCGGTCTCTTGTAGGTAGGGCTTGGTAAAGATTTGACTGGTGACACCAAACTCTACTAGTCGGCCGAGATACATAAAGGCCGTGTAGTCACTGATGCGGGCCGCTTGTTGCATGTTGTGGGTGACAATCAGTACCGTGTATTCACCGCGCAGATCGTCAATCAAGTCTTCGATCTTGGCAGTGGCCAACGGATCGAGAGCCGAACAGGGTTCGTCCAACAGCAGCACTTCGGGATCGCTGGCGATGGCTCGGGCAATGCACAGTCGTTGTTGCTGTCCGCCAGAGAGTCCTAAGCCGCTTTCACCTAACCGCTCGCGGACTTCCTCCCACAATGCCGAACCGCGCAAACTCTGCTCACAAACCTCCTTCAGCACTTTGCGATCGCGTTGCCCATCGATGCGCAGCGGATAAACCACGTTCTCAAATATGCTCATCGGAAATGGATTAGGTTTTTGAAAAACCATCCCCATCCGTTTGCGAAGTTCAATTACATCCACGCCAGGGGCGAAGATTGAATCCCCACCCAGTCTAATATCACCGCGAATACTCAGTCCGTCGATCAGGTCGTTCATGCGATTGACGCTGCGCAACAACGTCGATTTGCCACAACCGCTGGGGCCAACTAGTGCAGTGACTTCGCCGCGCGGAATGGGCATGCTGATTTCATGCAGGGCTTGTTTCTTACCGTACCACAAACTGAATTGCTGAATCTCGACCGAGGGTTCGGCTTCCAACACCTTTTCATGGATGACCGCTTCGATTTTCTTACCCTGCGCGATATCCGTTAGGCGATTCGCGGCAGGGGAGGGCGGAGCAGGGGGCAGGCTCGGATCGCTGGCCTCAGGTGCTGTCGCAGGCATGAAGTGAGGATTCATAGGTCTAGAACTGACTTCCTTGGAATTGACGCTTCAACCGCGAGCGGAGGTAGATCGCAGATATATTTAGAACGGCTACGATCAGAATTAATAACAGTGTGCAGGTAAACACCATCGGCTTGGCTGCTTCGCTATTTTGACTTTGAAAACCGAGCGTGTAAATCTGATAGCCCAAGTGCATAAAGGAGCGCGAACCGTGGAAGTAAGGGAATTCTCCATCCAGAGGTAGATCTGGTGCCGAGGCCAAAGCTCCGACCAACATCAGTGGTGCCACTTCACCCGCGCCTCGCGCCATAGCTAGAATGGCGCCAGTCAGTATACCGGGTTGAGCGTGAGGCAAAATGATGCGATAGATCGTTTGCCACTTGCTCGCGCCACAAGCCAAGGAGCCTTCGCGCAGTGAATTGGGAACTGCAGCCAGCGCCTCTTCGGTCGCTACGATGACGACCGGGAGTGTCAATAGTGACAGCGTCAAGGCGGCCCACAACAGACCACCTTTGCCGAATGTCGGATTGGGCAAGTACTCGCGGTAGAAACCTTCAAAGAATGGGCTTTTCAAGATGAGTACGCCCACGACCGCCACGCTGACTAGCCACAAGATCAACGCCATGCGGGCTGCAATCCGTTTAAAACCTGTTTGTGAATGCGATGGACCGCCACTGGTAAAGCTGAAAAAGAAAGCAATTGTTCCCATCACGACCACTGTACCCAGGACCACAAACCATAACGCTGGAGGCCAAGGTTGAATGTCCGCGTTATTGGCCCCTCCATCTACAAAAGCGCCAATGGTGTAGCAAAAAAACGAAAAGCCAAACACGCCGTACACTATCGATGGAACGCCGGCCAAATTATTGATCGAGATGCGAATAATCGAAACTAGCGGTCCACTCTTGGTGTATTCGCGAAGATATAGCGCCGCCATCACACCGAAGGGGACCACAGCGATCGTCATGATCAGCGTCATCACGATCGTCCCCCAAATTGCTGGAAAGACTCCTCCCTCCGTATTGGCTTCCCGTGGATTCTCCAACAGGAACTCGCGCCACCGATCGCCGTAGACCGATAGCTTGCCCCACCACTCAAGTTGATTCGCCGGAAACGCGCGGACAATTTGATCGCAACCAACCGACTTGGATTGCAACAGTAACACTTGAGTTGACGCCGTCGAATCCACAGTCGCGTCAACGTTGACTGTATCTGCCAAAACATCTGCGTTGGCAACGATGGCCAGCACATGTCGCTGATGAGATTGATCGAGCAGCGAGACGAGCGAGAGTCGTTCGTTGAGCTGCGTTATGTTCAGCTCTTTCGCCTGCACATCGATCGATTGGGCCAGGAGTGCTTGGTGCAACGCTTCCGTGATTTGACCCGCTAGCAGTTGCTCGATATCGACGGCCTGAACAGCGAGTGCTTGCGGCGCAAAGGGGACCAAGAAACTCACTTCGGCTAGCGCAAGTTGCTCCTCCAACTCTACCAGTTCGCGCTGTAGTGGTCGTTTATCAACAACTATCTGGCGATAGCCTGCCTGATATTCTTTGACGGCAGCCAGAACGGCCGACGGTTGATCGGCGATCGGTGACAGCCATTGTTGCAACTGCTCGTCGAGCGTTTTCAGATCACCAGGCAAGACATTGGTTGCATACTCCGCCAGACCTTCGAGCACATCCACTTTCCACGGCTGCGTCCCCGCGATTTGCTCTAACAATTGCTGGTTGTTTTCAAGTACGGACTTGCGCTGACTTAAAGCCTCAAGCTGCTCAAGTAGAAAATGCGACGCTTCGACGGGTTGCACAGCTTGAGTATCGGTGGATAACTCAGCCCGTCGCACTTGAGCGCGAAATTCGCTCAAGCGCGCATCTAATTGACTAATTTCGTAGCGTAGAGTTTCGGTGCGATTTTGCAATTCAGCCACGCGGTTTAGCTCGTATTGCAATTGTTTGTTGACTTCTACCTCATCGCTGAAAACGATTCTGGCCCCTTGTAGAATTGCTTCCGTTGCGATGTCGGTCGGCGATACCCAGGCTGGAGAATCATCAATTTGAACTTGAGTCAGGCCCTGCAATGCATTCACCCGCGCCAACGATTGGCGCAAAGCGGTACTGCGGATGACCGCTTGCTGTTGGCTAATCGCTAAAGTGAGACTGGCTAACAATTCTCCATCTATACTCCCGATGCCAGCCAGCGATGCATGAAATTCTTGGTATCGTGAATCCTCTCGCCGCGCAGGTTCACCAATGTCGATGTTGATCGTGAGTTGACTAAGCAAACCATACATTCGCCCATTTTCAAGTCGTTCAACGATCATCGCCCAAGGCGGTCGCGTGATGCCAGTTTCACTTAATTCGTTCGGAGGTAGCCAACGGTAATGTTGACCCGTCAAATCGAAATTGCCCGTCCGATAATAGCGACTGACGCTATCGGATTCCTGTACGGGCTCGCTGGCTTGGAATTGCCCCACTTCGAGCGAACCGTCGTTGAGCACCAACCATTGCACCTCGCGCGGCCAAAAAGTCGGCAGACCCGAAATCAGAATGAACGACAGTAGGCACACGATCATCGCTAGACAGACGATCAACATGCCACCGGTAAACCAGATTTGCGGTTCGCCCCGGGCCAACAACGAGTAGCCACTTAGGTGAGTCCCGCGTTTAGCAGTAACCGGTTTCTCGGAAACGGGTGTCGGAGGCAACTCGTTGCCTCCAGGTAGATTTGGCGACTGGCTCATAGTTGACTCGATCGCTTACGGAAACGAATCCTCACGAACTCAGCCAATGTATTGATGATGAGCGTCATGAAGAAGAGCAACACAGCCGCCAGAAACAGAGTGCGATAGTGAGTACTCCCCTTGGCCGCCTCGGGGAGTTCGGTTGCCAGGGCCGCACTCAGTGTCTTAAAGCCATTAAACGGGTTGAACTCCATCAACGGCGTGTTCCCGGCCGCGCACAAGACGACCATCGTTTCACCTACAGCCCGTCCCAGTCCGATCATCAATGCGCTAAACAGCCCGCTCATGGCGCTGGGGACCACGATCCGCATCGTGGTCTGCCACGGCGTAGCCCCACAGCCTAGTGAAGCGCTGCGCAGCTGCTGCGGGACTGACTGCAGAGCATCGTCGGAGATCGTATAGACGATCGGGATAACACAAAACCCCAGCGCGAACCCGACCAGCAACGCGTTGCGGTCCTGGTAGCTGTCGAATAGATGCCCACGTAGGTCGAGCCCCAGGCCACTGAGCAACCAGCCCAAGCCCCAAGCCGCGACTATCAGCAACACAATGGTGACAGTTAGTTTTGCCAACGATAACAGTGCGTAACCCCGTGGAGTGCAGCGGGCTGCCTGCGCTCGCTGCCACTCGGCCAACGGCCCATACAGTATCAAGCACCACACCACGATCAACGACGGCAACAACAATAGAAACCAGCCCCCCACCGCACTCCCTGCTTGACCGCCCAACCAATCGATGATGTTGCCAGCAAATAGCCAACGTTCAAACACTGGCGATAGCCACAGCGTGACCAGCAGTGCTATTGGCAAACAAGCCAATAGTCCGAACAGACGAAAGGCCTGAAACCGGACTAATTTTTCAACTGGAAGCAGGTTCCACAGATTACCAACAAATACGAACGACAGTGGAAAAATAAACAGCGCCAACAACACCGCCATTAAGTGCTCTTGCAAATACGGAGCGACCACCAAGGCTGCCACGTACCCCAAAACCACGCTTGGTAGACTAGCCATCATTTCTATCACCGGCTTGATGCGACCTCTCACGCCGGCTGACAAAAATTCACTAGTGTAGATAGCGGTGAGGATGGCTAGCGGCACACTGATTAGCATTGCATAGAAGGTGGCCTTCAGGGTCCCGAAGACCAGAGGCATCAGGCTGAGTTTGATTTCCGATTGTTCGGTGGCAGCCGACGATTGCCAGATGTATTTTGCGTTGTCATGCCCCTCGTACCAGACACGGCCGAAGTATCCGCGAAGGGAAGCTTCCGGATGACCAATATCGAGCGGGGCGACTGCATACGCTTGGTCAGTCACAGCAATTAGCGCGTGGCTGCTGGGACCAAAGGCGACTTGTTGTAGTTTACTATTGCCCGGAAACGTGCTCCGCCCCAGCAGCGTATCGGTCGTAACGTACACCAGACCGATGCCATTGTGGTCATCGCAAGTTGCGGCCACATGCGAATTGCGACTACTGCTAATGGAAACGATGGGATGCTCGCCAACCTGTACTTCGTGCGCCAACGACAGCTGAAAACCTTCCGCGTTTTCTATCTCTGACGGACGGGTGATCATCCAACCTTGCAAGCGCCCATCATCGAGTCCGCAGAGCAACGTCTGCCTTCCCAGGAGAGGTGCCGCGGATACGATCGCACGATGGACTGCAGCATTCTGCGATTCAGCCAGTCTTGGTGGCCCATCGGAAAGTTCATAGCGATCCAGGGTGCCATTCGTCCAGACTACAATGGATTGCGTATGCCCTCCCAGGAAGGCTGCATACAAAGGCTGCGATTCCGTATTGCGGGCTTGCAACCGGCCGCTGGTCAACTCGACAGTATCGGTCGTCTTCTTAGTCAATCGATTGCGTTTGGTTTCGATTTTAGCCAAGACCAGCTCCGATCCCACCACAGCCAGCGCTGATGAGGAAGAAGTGGTAGACAGCAAATTGGCCGAATCGCTCGGCAGATAATCAATGGCAAGTACTGCAGCATCTCCCAAGCGTTTGGGCTCCGACCACACCACTGGATCCATCGTAGACTGCCGCACACCATTGGCATCGAACCATTGGAAAATAGCGTCTGCTGCAGTGGCTACGGGCGCTTCGCGAGTGACGCGAACTTGAGCGGGCAAGTCACTGGGATTGATCAGGGTGCTGGTAAAACTCAGGCGTGCAACGCGGAACGTACCGTCGCTCAAGCCAACCGCCAAAGTTGAGCCGTCGATGGCCAGTTGCGAAGCGGTGACCGTTACGCCTGTGTCAAGCTCCAGAGGAAAAGTGCGCAGCAAACTGCCATCAGCGACGCCACGAACTTCAACTTCGCCCGTCTCCATCATGCCCCACAGCATCAACCCGTTGTCATCCATGCCGAAGTGAAGGTACGGGGAAGATGTATGCGGCATGACAGTGGCCGCATCTCCAGTTGTCGCTGGAATATCGCTCCAAACCTGGATATCGGGACTGCGGAATAGCGGCAGGGCAGTTCCGACCAAAACTAAAACCACCAACAGAATAGCCGCGATAGTGCCAATGCCACCGATGGCGATCAACCGCGATACGAAAGCATCACCGAACTTGACAGTCCAAGGAGTTTGCTTGCGGCGTCTGAGTCCAGTGTAGGCATCGCCAGCCACACAAGATTCCTGATTAAGAAGGTGAGTCGTGTAGCACGGAAGTCGCCATCCATCGTCGCACGACTCTCCGAGTCGTGACAAATCGTCGCGCGACTCTCCGAGTCGTCACAATACGTCTCTGTTCGGTGAAGCCCTGCCCCGTACTCGGCTCGGAGAGTCGAGCGACGATGGCCTTCATCATAACAGTCCCAACGCTGCTCGGGCAGCGGCGGCCATCTCGGCGGTGAGCGGCAAGTAGCCGTCCTTGATGACTTGTTGCTGCCCCTGCTTGCTAAGCACATACTTGAGGAACTCAGCTCGCATGGGATCCAGGGGTTGTCGCGGATCTTTGTTGACCGCCAAATACAAAAAGCGAGCCAGCGGATATTCGCCTGAGTAGGCGTTTTCGGGTTCCGGGGCAATCAACTCGCCCCCCTTTTTCTCAGACAACTTCAAACACTTGACGGCGGCCGTCCGATAGCCAATCCCGCTGTAACCAATGCCGCCTACGTTGGCACCGACCGATTGCACCACACCCGCTGATCCAGGAAGCTCGTTGACCCAATTGCCAAAATCGCCCTTGTCCAGCACTACTTCCTTGAAGTAGCCGTACGTTCCGGAGGCTGCGTTGCGACCGTAACAGGTAATCGGCGCGCTGGCCAGTGAACCGCTTTTGACGAAACCACTCCAGCTATCGGCCCTTTTAGTCGCCCCCCCTTTGCGAGTGCTAGAAAAGATCGCATCGATTTCCGGAAAGGAGAGACCTTCAAGTGGACTGTCTTTGTGGACGTAGACAGCCAACATATCGAGGCTCGTTTCGAGCAGGACCGGTTCGTAGCCGAACTTGGTTTTGAACTCCGCGATTTCCTCTTGCTTGGCCTCGCGACTCATCGGCCCAAACGTGGCTTGCCCAGCGGTCAAGGCCGGAAGAGCATTGGACGATCCCTTGCCGTCCACTTCGACCTTAATACCAGGGTACATCTTCTTGAATTCTTCGCTCCACAAGCCCATCATGTTGTTCATCGTATCGGAGCCAACACTCTTCAAACTTCCCCCCGCAATTCCCGCGACCGGGGAGTAGTCCGGCAAGCCCGGATCAAGCTCAATTTGCGCGGAAGCTCGCTGAGCAAGCATGAAGACCAAGCACAGCATTAGGCCCGTCTTGGAGATGGATATGCGAATCATAATCAAAGCTCTGTGAATATCGTTTGGAATGCGCTGACTCGAATAGCTCAAAACTATAGCTTGGGACCGTTCGGGTAAATGGGGTAACCCAATTGCGTTAAGAATGTGTTAAGACTCTAGTGGTGCGACTCAGTTTAACGGCAGCGGCAGAAGATTTTTTGGGGACTCGTAGATGCAGCGACGAAGTCGCGTCAAACATTTTCTACCGGCTATCTTCTACCCCTCATATCCTTACTCCTCGAAGTCGGAACAGCCGAATGTCGCCTGATTCCGACGGTGTGCAGTCTTCGAAGCGTGCATCCTCACCTAACTCCTGCCAGGCGGAACGATAGCGTGAAATCGCGTTCTGGGACTCAATGCGTGCAGCCACGAAGTCCAAATTCTCAGATTCCATCCGGGCCACAACGTCATCGGCGCCGTAGTAGAGCATCGGCTGCCGAATATAGTTTTGTCTGCACGATCCAAAATAGGGATAAGAGCGTTCATCGAGCACCAGTATACGGCAAGGTTGCGTCGCTAACTGACCATACACCAGAGTACGACGGTAGCCATCATAGTGCTCTGTAAAACCTGCGTGCCAGAATTGCGACAGATACCCCACTCCACTGGCCACCAACAACCCACCACTGGTCAACACAATCGCGCGCACTCCCGCGTAAGTCGATGGAATTCGGGAAATCAACAGGACCAACATTGCCGCACAGGCAGCGATGATGATGGGCCCTTCGCGATCGAACGCTTCAATGCGATACCAACAATCTACCACTTGATAGACAACTAGCGCCACTGTCAATCCCAACACGATTTGTTGGCCACGTGGTTGACAGCCTTTGGTGAAACGGGCCATTCCAACGACCAGTGTGATCGTCGCGCAGCTCAAAAAGCTCAGACCATAGCGCACTGTCGTATAGCCCCAATGCAGTTGATTGAGCGTTCCCGGTTGGTCCTCTACCAACATGGGCGTAACGATATACACCGCAAAGCTACCCAGCAAGCAAAACAACAGCACTCCACTACGAGTTTGCGGCCCGCCGCGCGGACGATAGAACTCAACAGCCAACCACAGCGCCATTGTGGGCGCTGCCACGAGCGCCAGACTTTGAACCGGCCCACAATTGCGCCAGATCGAGTCCACGACTAAATCGAGCGCCGTCGAAGTCGGGTGGAACAGCAACATCGTGTTGTGTAGTCCAGGATATGGCAAGCGATCCGCGAATTGAGAAGTCCCGATGGGGAACAGTGGGTAGCCAGTCATCCACACATTGCGCGCGTACCAGTATCCGCCGCAAACGGTCGCGGGTATCGCCACCAGCGCAAAGGTCCTAAACAATTGTGACCACCGCGACGAACTTCGATTGTCAGTTTGGACACCATGATTCGAAGCGATATCACTAGCTGGTCGCGCAAAAAACACTATGAAAAACAGCGCGGCCAGGACCACCGCATAGCCAATCGCAAAGTACTTCACACTACCCAAAATCCCTAGGCACACGCCGAACAGAAACGCGTGTGTCCCGTGCCGCGATTGTGCGTAGCGCAGCACATAGACCATCCCGCCGGTGAACATCGCGACAACTAGCAGGTCATTCGACGCGTCAACGGTTTGCCTGACAGTCGTTTGCACGCTCAAACAACAAACTGCCATCAGATGTGGCCACCAGCCCGATAGACCCAACGCCCGGGCCAATTCAATCGTGGCTAAAGCCCAGATGATGACCACCGGCACGTTATTGAGTGCAATTAAGAAATCGCCGCTAAACGGAGCGGCGAACCACAGTCCAAGTAGCTCGTTCGCGGCGGGCATCGACCACCGCGCCGACTGCGTCGCCTCCAGCGTGCCATTCTGAATCCAGTGGTCGATAAAGGGCAAATGGTACATGAGCGTATCCCAATCGGTTGGGATACGCAGCAATCCATTGCAGATCACATGCCCCACCAGCAGAGCAGCCGCCACGCCCCACACCGCCGCAGCCCCCTGGGGCCCGTCCGACAGCTCACTTTGTTCCACTCGCACCGGATCGACCGCCAGCCACCGAGCCGCCAGCCATACCCCACCTGCCACAGCAGCCACCGCAACGAATACCGACGTACTCGAAATCAATCCCAATCCTCCGATGACTGTCAGTCCGCTAAGAACCATCGCCAAGGCCAGCACACTCACAGGCAACCAGCGTTCAGCCCCTCGCGCATCGGGAAACAGACGATCGACCGCTCCAGCAGCAGCGACAATTACACCCAGCATCGTTGCTTGCCAGCCAATCGCGTAGACTGCATCCCAGAAAGCTGTCATCAGTTGACTCTCCGTATTCTTTTTATCAGCTAATTCGTAGTGGACGCGGGTTACGACTGGGATAGCAAAAATAGTTTTTGATCCATCGGGATCGCCCGAACGGAGACTGAAAATTGCAAATTGAACACTGCAAATTGGAAAATGATCTGCCGCGACTTCTGGCCATTTTACAAATTGCGCTTCGCAATTTGCAATTTGCAATCGCGAATTTCCACCGACGCTGAATACCCTTTTCGTCTTGGTGAACTAATACCCATACTCCCGTTGCTGCCTCCCACCTACCAGGCGGACGATCCATCGATCGAGCGAACTCAACTGGCTCTTCCATTCTTCATCCAGGTACATTCCTTGAGGATTAAACTCGAAGCGACAGGGATTGGCGGCGATATGATGAACATTGGCCTGATGGGATGGCGATGGATTCGTACTCGTCATTCCCAATTCCGCTTGCAGGTCCTGTAAGCTCTCGGGGAAGCCGGCCATCAGTTGTTCGTACCGAACCAGTTGGTAGTTGAGTTTAAATTGTTGCGCAATTCTAGGAATGAGCCGGTTGAAGACGCGCCAGGCGATGGCGGTCCGCCAAGTGCTGTAGCGTGGCATATACTGCTGCCGCCAGTGAATCTCCCTTCGCAACTTGCGCTTCTTCCACGCAAACACCACCGCGCGGCAATCGCGAACGAGATGGACGACCTGCAATGGTAGGCCGCCGCTGGCCAGTACGGCCAAATCAGTTGGGTACTTGGAGGAATCGACAATCACCGGCCTGCCGCTAGTGGTTGCCAACGCCTCGGTCATGTGACGATAGATTCGACAGTAGGCTTGATCGTCGATAGTATTCAGCCGTTGCCCCAGCGCCACTCGAGGTAGCCGCCAAAACTGCGACACTTGATCCCGCAGTTTGGCCACCCGGTGGCGGCTGGCGCTATCGTTCAGGTGCATTGACTCCGCGATCATACACCAAAAGCTGCACTGCGAGACGGGGCTGCCGCAGCCGCACAATTCATCTTCGACGAAGCCGCGTTTCCAAACGTGGGTAATCTCACCAGCGAACAGCGCTTCGCCGCTGCAAGATAAACACTGTCCCAGCAGCGTCGAGCCGGTGCGTCCCGTCCCCGCGATGTAAATCAATTGGCGGGCTGCGCTCACGATGTCACCCACAGTTGCCCGATCAGCGCTACTAGCGTACTGACATACAGGAATGGCACCAACCATAGCATCACCAACATCATCCACTTAGCTTTATGTGTATGACACCATGCGTTCCACACGTCATTCGCACCCTGCAACCACAGCATCGCCATCGGTAGCGCGCCCGGCAAAATATAAATGAACTTCATCGCAGAGAAATCGCGATAGCTGGCCGTGAATTTGACAATAAACGCCAAGTATCCCAACGAGATTAATAGGGCCAGTGACATTGAATTATCGAGCAGCCCAGCAACCCCCAGTTGTCGAAAGCGTTGAACGGCCGCGACTATGCTTGTCGCCGTGCCGATCAGCCATAATAGCATGGGGTACAGCGCCAGTATGAACGTCGCGCGGGCCAGTCCCAGCACGAATGCATTGTCGGTTTGCCACGAGCGGGGATGTCGTTCAAACTGCGCAAAATTCGCACGGGCGTAGAGTTGCGTCCAGACCGAACCACGATGCCTGGGGTCCAACTGCCTGCGGCCATCGATTTGCGGATGCAGCAGTAGATCGATCCAGCGAAAGGTCAGGTAGCCATCTTCGATCGAGATCACGCCGGGTCTCCCCACCACGGTGGGCTCAAAAAAATGCAGCTCGCTCTCACCGCCTAGATTGGCGTAGCGATCATAACTTTCGAAATCATAGCCTGCCGAAAAAATCGAAACTGGGATATTGATCAGCGTCAGCAGCAATCCGCAGACACCCCAACGGCAAGTTATGGGGCGCGTGATGACTTCGCGGAAGACCTGCACTGCGAACAACATCACTAGCGCAATCGCCACGACCCAGGATGTCCCTTTGGTCATCAGCGCGACCATCAGCGACAATTGGCAGCAGGCTAGATTCCCCAGCCACCCGTAGCGGAATTCGCCAAGAATTTCGGCGCCTGGACTCCCCCTCCGGTTCTCCCCTTCACCACCACCCTCTCCGCTCGCACTCTCTCTGCGATCTACCTCTTCACGCATACTAAATCGCCTACTAACCGTCGCTTCCCCCACCAACAAGCGAACCGCAAAGTAAATCGCCAGCGTGCTAAAAAGGATTGCGAACGGTGAGCGTACGGTGAAGTGCATCTTGCAACAGGCGGGTTAGTTTGCTAGCTGCTTGGCCTGCGACGTTTGGGAACTTGGCGTTTCTGCTTGCGCTCCTGGCGCCGGACAGCGTCAATGGTCCAGGTGTGCTGAGGGTTG
>JBGSNE010000170.1:0-11617 GCA_041739785.1 Pirellulaceae bacterium | reverse complement strand
AATTGCCAAACCGTCCTGGGCGAAGCTATCCGCGAGAGGCGTACGCTCGACGCCCCAAAACTACTCACTTTCAAAAACGCAAAAAACCTGATAAACCCAATGAATCAGAAGAAACTTCTTCAAAGTGAGTGCCATTGGGCTAGCGCCTGAGGTTCACAATGTGTACAAAGTGTGTGCCAATCGACTCACACCCTTCGGCTCATGAAAATCCAAGCTTAAATGATCCCGAGCTGGTTGAATCCCCGGCCAATCAATAAAATTGTCGCCAGAAGTTCATAAAGGCATCAATTGAGAGCATTTTGGGCGCGCTGCCTGGCAAAATGCAAACCAGCCTGGGTGCGAACTGGCGAAAACGGGAAAGATTGTCAATTTGGCAGCGGATTGGCCAACGACCACCAGATCGCCCAATCACCACCGTGAAACGGCTGTTTTCTCTAGCATTCTGCGACACGGTGGGCTCTGGCACACGCTTTGCTTAGAGGGACGAACACACAATTCGAATGCCTTTTTGACCGATGGGTACCGTGCGTGATCCCTCGGCTTCACGTGTTAACGGCTTTACCGCATCTCAATCCCTTTATCGCAACCCAACAAGTGGAGGATTGCCGCTCATGGCGACGGCTACTAAGAAAAAAGAATCGACAAACGTCAAGCTGCAACCGCTTGGAGACAAAATTGTTGTCAAGCGAGCAGAGTCCGAAGATCGCACCGAAGGCGGGATCTACCTACCTGAGAGCGCCAAGAACAAACCCACGCGAGGTACGGTTGTCAGCGTTGGAGACGGCCGACTGCTCGAAGACGGCAGCCGTGGGGAAATGCAAGTCAAGTCAGGCGACCGCGTGCTGTTTACCAGCTACGCCGGGGAAAACATCGAAATCGGCGACGTCGAGTATGTGTTGATGAGCGAAGGCGAAGTTCTCGCTATCCTCGAATAAACCCAGCAACAGCCCCACGCAATTGGCACGTGTTGCCGTCACGCTCAGTCGTCGGCGGCTGAGCGTGCCCCCGACCTTAAACGCTAACACCATTCACTAATACGGAGTTCTCAACTCATGCCGAAGATCATCGCATTTGATCAGGAAGCCCGCGAAGCTATTCGCCGTGGCGTCTCGAAACTAGCGCGTGCCGTCAAAGTTACCCTCGGCCCCAAGGGGCGCAACGTCATTCTTCAAAAGAGCTTTGGTAGCCCCACGGTCACCAAAGACGGTGTGACCGTAGCCAAAGAAATCGACCTGGAAGATGTCTACGAAAACATTGGCGCCCGCATGGTCCGCGAAGTGGCCAGCAAGACCAGCGATGTGGCTGGTGACGGCACCACGACAGCCACGGTCATGGCAGAAGCTATTTTTAACGAAGGGCTCAAGTCGGTTGTGGCCGGAGTCAATCCCATCCAGATGAAAATGGGGATGGAAAAGGCCGTTGCCGATATCACCGAAAAACTGCACAAGATGTCGATCAAGATCCGTGAAAAATCGGAAATGGCCAACGTCGCCAGTATCGCGGCTAACAACGATCGCGAGATCGGTGAACTGCTGGCGGATGCCATGGAAAAAGTTGGCAAGGACGGCGTAGTGACTGTCGACGAAGGCAAGAGCCTGCACACCGAATTGGAATTCGTCGAAGGTATGCAGTTCGATCGTGGCTATCTTTCACCTTACTTCGTCAGCGACATGGCCAGCATGGAAGCCGTGCTCGAAGAACCCTACATCCTGGTCTTCGAAAAGAAGATCTCGAGCATCAAAGACCTTGTCCCAGTCCTCGAACAAGTCGTGCAACAAGGCAAGCCACTACTAATCGTGGCTGAAGACGTCGACGGCGAAGCGTTGGCTACCCTAGTCATCAATCGCCTCCGCGGCACACTCAATGTGTGCGCCGTTAAGGCTCCAGGCTACGGCGATCGCCGTAAGGCCATGATGGAGGACATCGCCATCCTCACCGGGGGCACCGCCATCTTCGAAGCCCTCGGTACCAAGCTCGAATCAGTCGGTTTGGCTGAGTTGGGACGCGCTAAAAAAGTCATCATCGACAAAGACAACACGACCATCATTGAAGGTGGTGGCAAGAGCGGTGACATCAAGGCGCGCATCGATCAGATCCGCCGCGAGATCGAGAATACCTCCAGCGATTATGACCGCGAGAAGCTCGATGAACGCTTGGCCAAATTGGCTGGCGGTGTAGCTAAGGTCAACGTCGGTGCCGCGACTGAAAGCGAAATGAAAGAAAAGAAGGCTCGCGTCGAAGACGCCTTGCATGCCACGCGAGCTGCTGTCGAAGAGGGCATCTTGCCAGGTGGCGGCGTGGCTCTGCTCCGCGCCAGCTCGTCCGTCAAGGCCGACGAATCGCTCAGCCATGATGAAAAAGTGGGCTACAACATCATCCTCCGCTCTTGCCGCGCTCCGCTGACGATGATCAGCGAAAACGCTGGCAAGGATGGCGGTATCGTGTGCGAGAAGGTTTCCGAACAAAAAGGAAACATGGGTTACAACGCGCTGACCGACGTCTACGAAGACTTGGTCAAGGCCGGTGTGATCGACCCAACCAAGGTTACGCGTACCGCACTCGCCAATGCCTCCAGCGTCGCTACGCTACTGCTCACCAGCGATGCCCTGATCGCTGAAAAGCCTAAGAAGGAAAAGGGCGGTAAGGGGCACGGCGGTGACCACGACATGTACTAGGACCCAAAACTAGTCACTACCATTTCAACGGCACGCTTTTTAGCGTGCCGTTTTTGTTTAGAGTGCTCCGAGTTCTCGGAGCTTTCTCTTTCCATCGAGCCCGCCCAACCCGGAAATGGACTGGTACGGGTCGCGTCGGCAGTACGGTCTGTCGTGTGGCCCAATCCACGGCACATGCGATTTGCGTCCAACCAAGTTGGTGTCAGCTGTGTTCCCGCTCGTTTCGTACACCACAGAAAGTGAAAGCTGGGATTCATCCCAGCACTCCAAAGAGACGACCTCAGAAAATCCAGCTCAGCCCGGTTAAACAATCTTAGCTCTGGCGGTTACACTGGTGGGTTGATCTGTCCCGATTCCTGCTCCCAACCAACAGCCGACCGATGACTGATAGCACAATGCAAATCCGCGTCCAAACGATCCGTCAAAAAGTCGAAGAGGGCCAGCGGTTGACCATGGAGGATGGGATTGCTCTGTACGATCCGGCGGTACCGTTGCAAGAGATCGGGAAACTGGCCAATTTGGTCCGTGAACGGCTGCATGGCAACGTCGCGTATTTTAATATCAATACGCATCTGAATCCCACCAACGTCTGCATCTATCGTTGCCGCTTTTGCGCGTTTCGTAGCGATTTGCGTGACCCCAAAGGCTATGCGATGTCATCGGAGCAAATATTGACGCGCGGCGCGGAAGCGTACGAAAATGGTTGCACCGAAATGCATATTGTCGGTGGACTGCATCACAAGATGCCGTATGAGTGGTATCGCGGAATTCTTCAGACGTTGCATGATGCCTTTCCGACCATCCATTTAAAAGCTTGGACACCCGTCGAGATTGGCTGGTTTGAATTTCTAACGAAGTGGTCCGTTAGTGACATCCTGTCCGATCTTCGTGAAGCAGGTCTGGGGAGCTTGCCCGGCGGAGGGGCTGAGATATTCCACTCCGCAGTGCGCGATCAACTATGCGAGCACAAAGCCGATGCGCACAAGTGGTTTGAAGTGCACCGCTCCGCCCATCAACTCGGCCTGCGCAGCAACTGCACGATGCTCTACGGTCACGTCGAGCAGGCCTTCCACCGCATCGATCACATGCTCCGTCTGCGGGAACTGCAAGACGAGACGGGTGGTTTTCAAACTTTTATTCCACTTGCCTTCCACCCAGATAACACTGAGCTGTCCAACATTAAGAAACCGTCCGCGCTGGCTGATCTGAGGACCATGGCCATCGCGCGGCTGATGCTCGACAACATTCCGCACATCAAAGCCTATTGGATCATGCTGGGAATTGAGACGGCTCAAGTGGCTTTGCATTACGGTGCCGACGATATCGACGGCACCGTCAGGCACGAACTCATTTATCACGACGCTGGGGCCACCACCCCTGAGCTGCTCAGCTCCGAGCGCATCGGACAACTCATTGCGGAAACAGGTCGCGAGCCGGTAGAACGCGACACGCTCTATCGCCGCATTCATCGCGACCCAAGCGATCCCAAGTCATGGAGTGTGGGCGAGCCGCTAGCACTTGCTGGCTCACGCTAGCATTGCCAATGCGGAAATGATGCAGCGTAAGCCGAACAGCCACGGTTCGTCTTTGTTTACGAAGCAGTTTTGGTTAAACTCCCACCCGGGCGATCTTCGCGCCGGACAGAGCTGATAGTTTTGTGATCTGAGCCGTTGAAGTAGTTGAGAGTCTCTTGATTCTAAATTCCACGATGCGAACCGAAACGGCTTATTGGATAGCGGCCTTGATTTGGGCGATGCCCAACCTTGCCACGGCGGCAGAGCCACGCCAATGGCCGGTGGAATTGAAGTTGGGACGATTCGAAATCCATTCCGATTTTGATGTCACGTCGGCCTCCTCCCTTTCGCCGGAATTGACCCAACTTTCAGACGATGTGCGCTCGGTGCTGGAATTGAATTTGGGCGACCAACCCGTGCACGTGGTTTTGTTTCAATCGCAGCATGAATACCAGCGTTATATGCGGAACTACTTTCCACAGCTCTCCGAGCGGCGGGCGCTCTATATCCAAGACCGCGGGCCGGGGATGTTGTTCGCCCATTGGCACATCGATCTGGCCGCCGATTTGCGTCATGAGATCACTCATGCGTTACTGAACGATGGCTCTCATCCGCTTCCGTTGTGGCTTGACGAAGGACTAGCGGAGTACTTTGAGGTAGAACCAGCTCAACGCTATGAAGGTTGTGCCTATCTGACAGCCGTGCACGAACGAAGTGATCAGGGTTTGGTTCCGTCTCTCAAAAAACTAGAAGCAATTAACGACCTGCAACAGTTCCGAGAAGCTCAGTACCGCGACAGTTGGTCGTGGGTGCATTTCTTGATTCACCGTAGTTCGGCCACACGTGGATTGCTGGTGCAATACTTAGCGGATACACGAGCTGGGTCCGAGCAGCTGCCTTTGTCGCGGCAATTGCAACAACTCTCTGCAGACGTCAACCACGATTTTCAATCGCATTTCGAATCGGTGCCGGGAAAATAATAGTGGGTCGCTCCTCAGTGGGTCGCTCCTGCCGGGAGCGACTTCCGGTGCTGCAATTTACCCTCCTTCACCTCAGCGCCCAGTTCAAGATTCGTGCCTTCGCCCTTGGCAAACCTCTCCTCCGGATCGCATTTGCAGCTCTGTTTAGTCTGGACTGAGACTCGGAGAGACCGAGCCAGGTGAAAAACCTTCCCCACTACTCTTCGCCTACGACGACTTCGCTACGATTGCGGCGGAGTTGGCCACAGGCGGCGTCGATGCCATCTCCCTTGCGTTGGCGAAACATAATGTTAATGCCCCCTTCCAACAAGAAGTTGCGAAACTCATGAATGGCTTGCGTGCTGGGCGTCTGATAGGGCAGCCCCGCCACGGGATTGTACGGTATCACATTTAACATACTCACGCGCCCGCGCAGCAAGCGCACCAGTTCCAATGCGCATTGTGGCGTGTCGTTAATTCCCGACAGCAACACGTATTCGAAGGTCAGCCTGCGCCCAGTGGCTTCGAAGTAGCGATCGGCGGAGCTCAGGATATCGTCGATGCCGATCTTTGCATTCACGGGCACCAATCGATCGCGCAGTGCATTGTTGGGCGCATGCAGACTAATGGCCAAATGAAACGGGGTCGAGTATTTGGCTAAACGATCGATAGCTGCCGGCAGCCCCACGGTACTGATCGTGATCCGACGCGGACTGATTCCTAGCCCCTGCGGGTCGCGGGCTACCTCCAGGGCTGCAAGCACGGCGTCGAGGTTGGCCAAAGGCTCACCCATCCCCATCATGACAATATGGCTCAGTCGTTCTTCTTCCGGAAGCAAGCGTTGCAGGCGTAACATCTGTTCAAGAATTTCGCCGCGTGACAAATTGCGATCGACTCCGTCCAAGCCACTAGCGCAAAACACGCACCCCATGGCACAGCCCACTTGGCTGCTGACGCAGATTGAGCGGCGCGACTCCTCACGCAACAACACGCATTCAATCCGCCCGCCATCGGCCAACTGCATTAGCAGCTTCTCCGTTCCATCGTCCGACTTCTGGTGCGCAGCGATCTGAGCGGTCCACAATCGATATGTGGCATTCAGTTCTTCCCGCAACTTTTTTGGTAGATCACTCATCGACTCGAACGATTCGGCTCGCCGATGCAGGACCCATGCCAGAAGTTGACCAGCGCGGAAAGCGGGATAACCGCGCTCTTTAAGCCACCCACGCAACTCATCAAATGGCAAATCGAGCAGGTGAGGGCGGGGATCGTCAGGGGGATTGGGTGTTTTCATCCACCCATTTTCACTCCCCGGAGCGATTGGCGGAAGTGGCAAAGCTAGAAAAGTGTGGGCATTGAGTGACGGGCTGTGGTGGATACTTCGGCCAATTGTCCCTCTGCAGCCCAAGTTGGCACATCAGGAACACCGAACCGGTTCCACTGGTGACGACCCTCCGCTGGCTGCAATGGGCGCATAAACTGCCTGCCAACACCGGAGGTAAAGGGGGATCGGGGGAATGCGGCATAGTCGCTCGACTCTCCGAGTCGAGAAGTCCTTACATCTTGTTGTTAACTACCCTAGTGCTTCAACCAGCTTTGATTGTGGGGTGAGCCGTGGGCTGTAAGGCACTGGGCATTGTTGGTCGCCCGGCCGCTTACGCGTCGCGGCTCACTAAATCAACAGCCCGCTAGCCGTGCATGAAAACGCCGGTAGCTAGCGCCATTCCGCTCACGCGGCGCATCCCAATTCCTAACATGGAGCGCGAGCCACTATCGCGACGCAAGCACCTGGCGAATAGTGTTCGCAACTTTCTCATCGTTTTCTTGCGACAGGAGTCGCCGCAAGTCGCGTTGGATGATGATATCATGCGCCATCGAACTAAGAAGTACCACCGCTTGTTGTTTGACTTCGGTTTGTCCATCCTCGGCCATCCACAGCAACCAAGGACGCGGGTCTAGATCGGAGCGGGTGGCGATAGACTGCAATAGCGTTAGCTGCCGAGCTGGTGAGGCGGTTGCCAATTCCGAGGCGAGAGCCAGACGCTCATCAGGAAACCCCTTGGTTCGCAGAGCCAGCGCCGCAGCTTGAGCTACTCGCGGTTGGACACTCGAAAGCAAGCGCACCAGCTGATCGATCTCGAGCAGTTGGATGTTCTCTAGTTCTACATCAATTTTGAGATGCTGCATTTGAGCCAGCGGTTGACTCTCCACACTGGCCGGACCATGGATCAAACTTGGTTGCGGAGTACGAGTGGCAGAACTAGGTTCATCACTGAGTGAAAAGGATGCGTCTGAATCATCGGAAAGCGTTGCGGAAGCTCCGCCCAGTGCTTGTGTCGACGAACGCGGTCTTGTCGCGGCTGTCAGAAATTTCACGCGCGCGGTTGGTGAGCTACTGGAACTATGTACCCCTTCGCGCTGTGCCAAGGGCGGAGCAAGGTGGTCGTCATTGAACGTGAATTGTGGTTGCGGTCTGTCATTCTCTGAGACTGGCAGTGGGGGAGGAGGGCGCAGCGCGTTAATCTCATGACCTAGCTGCTGCAAGTCGGCATCGCTTACCGCTGACGCCGAAGCCACTTGTGACGATGCGCCAGCCTGCACAACCGGTAGTTCTGCGGCGCGGCCAATGCGTCCAAAAACTGTTTCGCAGGCGGTCATGACCGGTGCCAGTTGCGGGTCGTCAAGCTCCAAACAAATGCTAAAGATCCGTGAGGCTAAGCTGCTGGCAAGTACTAAACTGTCTGGTGGGGTAGTCTCCGGGAGTTCGCTCAATCGCTGCGACAGTGTCCGCATGCGGGCCGCCGCAATGGATGACTCCAGTTGCGACCAACCGCTAATCTGCGCATCCAGTGTACGATAGGCAGTGCGTGCGACCTGTGCATTGGGGTGTTGTAAGCCACGTGCGATCTCCAACGTCGCCGCAGAATCGAGCATCAACAATCCTTCCAACGCTAGAAAGGCGTCACTGGGCGATTGGGCGGTGGCCAATTGATCGCTCAATCGTCGCGCTAAGTATTGGCGGCTGGCCCACCAGATTCCATAGCCTGCGGCCACTCCGACCAAACACCATAGCCACCAACCAGACGAAAGCCCCATCGCTCTCGGCTGGGCTGGTTCCGCTCGGAAATTTAAGTCGAGACGTTCCACGGGTGTTGCTGCTCGATGGATGAAAGGCTTTTCGTGTAGCGTAAAACGCCAAGATTTTAAGTGGCACCTACCTCGTAGCGGAAATCGCCAAGATTTTCGGCGCCCACGCTTCTGCTACGAGAAAGGTTGGGGCAAAGACTCTTCTCGCAAAATGCGCCGATTAACTCAAGATCAACTGGGGCAAGTTACTACGATTGCTTGCCAAGTTGCATTGAGGAACAGGGGAAGCCCGTGCCGAAAAAGAAGTTGATGCATGGTGGAACCACCATGATTCTTTACTGGCGGGGTAATCTAGGTGAAGTGCACAGGCTTCTCAATACGATTCGCGATTCAGCTGTGGCTGATGCTGGTCAGCTGTGCTAGCACTGGCTTGTCGCCGATTGGGTTCTGCTTGGCCGACGATGAGCCGGTACCTGAAGGGGTGTCCACACGCGAAGCGCGGATGCAAGCCATTCGCGGCGTGCCATTCGATCGATTGCATCCTAATATCAGCGGCGAAGTTCGCGAAGTGCTTGAGAAACCGAGTTACTTCCGCCGTATGCCCCCCCAGTTGATCGCCTGCGATCCAAAGATGTTTACCTTTTTGGTTAGACGTCCCGAAGTCATGGTCAACATCTGGGAAGTGATGGGAATTACCAAAGTGAAGGCCCAGCGAACGAGTCCCCTGAGCTTCATGGCCGACGACGGCGTGGGGACCGCCTGTAAGTGCGACTTGATTTACTCCGACGACAAATTGCACATCTACTGGGGCAATGGGATCTACGAAGGCAGCATGGCGCCACGCAAAATCAACGGTAGGTGCTTATGTTTATTGCGCACCGAAAACCAAGCCACAACCGCTGAAGGCCCCAACATCTCCGGGACCATGGATGTTTTTCTGAAGGTCGACAATTTCGGTGCGGACCTGCTGACGCGAACGATTGGTCCCTTTGTAGGCAAGACGGCCGACTACAACTTCGTCGAGACCGCCAAATTCATCTCGCAGATTTCGAACATCTGCCAAACGAATCCCTCGGCCGCCCAGGCGCTGGTCATGCGACTCGATCGCATCGACGATGCCACGCGTCAAGAGTTTGGCGAGCTCGTCACGCAAATCGCATCGAATCGAGCTGATCAAGACTCGCGACAGGCTTTTACCAGCTACCAACGTGAGGCGGAGCACCCCTCCGGCGCCACGTCAAGCGTCGCCCAGCGTCCGATATGGGAGCAATCGGCTCGTCCCATAAGCGACACGCGCTCTCAACTGAGTCTTTCCGACAGTTCAGCTGGCGCGGCTTTTGCCCCTCAAACCAGCTTTACCACCGCCGACCAATCCAGCCAGTCATTGACGCTAAAAGCCCTAGAAAGCGTGCTCCCCGCCCCCGCCGCCATTTCGCCACGCAAAGCAAATATCTTCATGCGTCGCTGACTACCGCGGCTACCAATCGCTGTTAAACTTGAGTACATTGAAACTTAGCAATTTACTTGCGGGCGTAACTCAGTTGGTAGAGTGGTAGCTTCCCAAGCTGCATGTCGTCGGTTCGAGCCCGATCGCCCGCTCTGCAATAAACCCAGCAATTCGCTGGGTTTTTTGCGTTTCTGGCCCCTTTTCTAGTGGTCCCCCTAGCTTGTCAAGGTTGCCAGAAGATTACACCAAATGACACAGATTGCCTACTCTAAGTGCAACCTGATGAATTGGTCAAGAAGATCAAACACAGAGAACACAAGGAACAGAGAGTTGCAGTTCGCGGATTTCCTCCGTGATCTCTGTGCCTCTGTGTTTCAAAGATGAAGAATTGGAGGTCTTGAACAGCGAAGCCTCCGAGTTGGAAGAGCGGATTGCTAACAACGTCGCCAAGTTGCTGGAGGAGGTGATATGACCCCGGACAACTGGAATGAGCGTTTACATCGAACTCAGGTCTTTCTGATCAGAAACCAACTCTGCGGATCACACAAGGCCATGAATAATCCGGGTTCAACGCGGACGCTCGGCACCCATATAGACACTCGGCAGACACTACTCTAGAAAGATGCGAAACCACTTAACCTTCAGAGTGCAAAAGATGTCCGAAGCGAACGAATTCAAACCCAATACGTTCTTTATTGAAGTGAGTGGTGCTGGTCTCCCCGAAGTGGATGGACTGTTCGTGCCATCAAAGGCACCAGCCACCCAATCTGAATCCGGGACGATATCAAGTCTGGGCTATTGGAATGGCAAGATGGCTTGGGATCGTGCTGACGGTAAGAGTGCAAGAAGCCCTGCTCTTTCATATTCCAATAGCTACAAATCGTGGCGAATCTGCCGCCTCGACGGTCATCTTGCCTACGACATGACCTGCGACGATGAATTGCCTCCGACCGACAAGCAATGGCATGTTTACAAGAAGGGTGTCGCTCCGGCCCCGAAGGTGATGATTCATCACTACGATCCACGAAAACCATGCCCAGATCCCAACGTCGTTTTTGTGCTCGGCGGACCTGGCTCCGGGAAAGGAACGATGTGCGAGCTGTCGGCGTCGCAACTTGGTTGGACGCATTTGTCGACTGGCGATTTACTGCGAGCGAAACGCCAAGCTGGAGGTCCAACGGCGGATATGATTGAAGAGCACTTAGCTGCCGGACAGCTGGTGCCGGACGACATTGTGGTGCAGCTGCTCAAGGACGCGATGGAGACGGTCACAAGAACGACGGGAGAAAATAACTTCCTACTGGATGGATTCCCCAGGTCGTTCTCCAATATGGATGCGTGGTACGCAGTCTTCGGACGCGAAGCGGAGCTGCCCAAGATGTTGTACTTTGAGTGTTCCTACGATGTCCTCGAAAAGCGAATCTTAGGCCGGGCAAAGTACACCGGACGAAGTGACGACAATATCGAAGTCCTGAAATCGAGGTTCGACATATTTAAGGCGGAGACGCTACCCATAGTCGACTTTTTCAAGAGCAACAACAAGTGTGTAGAAATCGACACCAGCCAAGATCGCCAGACGGTCTACGAACTTGTACGCAGTAACCTATCTGAATTCACCGACAAAGTTCTTGCCTCCCGACCGCTTACTGAACGAACGGAGATGCTCTTGGGATTAAGACCATTCCCCAAAAAGAAAATCTAGGAGATAAGTAACTCCCGATGGTTCCGCTTCGCTCCAACTCAGTACTTCGCTGATACTGCGAATCCACTCGCCAGCCGACTGGGCTAACCAGCCCGTGAGCGTACGGTGAAGTGCATCTTGCAACAGGCGGGTTAGTTTGCTAGCTGCTTGGCCTGCGACGTTTGGGAACTTGGCGTTTCTGCTTGCGCTCCTGGCGCCGGACAGCGTCAATGGTCCAGGTGTGCTGAGGGTTG
>JBGSNE010000068.1:0-11326 GCA_041739785.1 Pirellulaceae bacterium | reverse complement strand
TGGCACAGTAAAGCGAACGAAGCTACTGCAACTTTAGGCCAGTTGCGGTAGCGCCAATCGGTAGATCGTTTTTGACCCTCTGGAGCTAGACTTCGTGCGGGAGCTTGATCGCCGACTGGTTCGTTTTTATCTCGAACGGTCGCTTGGTCGGAACTTCAAAACTTCTAGACCGCATTTACTAGGTTGAGAATTAATGATGAGTAAAGAGTATTCACGTGTGATTGGGATTGATGTTTCTAAAGAGACTTTGGAAATCTCCGACTCCAAATCTAAGCTGGTAGGACAAATTGAAAATTTGCCAGCTGACATCCAACGATTGTTGCTTGCCAAGATTAAGGACAAAGCAAACACGTTGGTTGTGTGTGAAGCTACTGGGGGCCTAGAGATTGACCTTGTGGATCTACTTCAAGAAAACAATATCGACATCGTCATTGCTAATCCAGCTCAAGTACGACACTTTGCCAAAGGGCATGGGTTCTTAGAAAAAACCGACCAGATCGATGCGAAGGTGATTCGGCTGTTCGGTGAACAAGTTCAAGCAACTCCGGCCAAGCCTCGAACTCTCGAGCAGAAAAAGTTAACTGCTCTGACTCGCAGGCGAGCTCAAGTCATCGACTTGCTTATTCAAGAGAAGAATCGATCCAGGCAGTGTCGTGATGAAGATACTCTGCGCTGGGTCAAAGAGTCGATAAAACAGTTGAAAACTCAACTAAATACAGTGGATTCTGCTATCACTAGCTTGATCGACAAGATGGCCGAACAGGACCCTGAGGTCAAAATCTTGTTGAGTGTTCCGGGGATCGGCTATACCACTACAGCCGTCTTGAAGGGCGAGCTGCCAGAGCTCGGCAAGGTCAGCAGGAGCAAGATCGCCAAGCTGGCTGGTGTCGCGCCTTTGGCAAATCAATCCGGTACGCAAGATGGCAAACGTTCCATTCGAGGAGGGCGGTCCAACGTGCGAACTGCGCTGTATATGCCAACCATGTCGGCTATAAGATACAACCCTACCATCGCCTGCTACGCAGCTCGACTTCGACGCCACGGGAAACCTCATAAGGTTGTCGTCACCGCATGCATGCGCAAGCTGCTGACGATTATGAATCTCATGGTCAAGCAGGGAACCAAGTGGGGTGAAATGAAAAAAGGCGATGGAAGAGAAAACTCTCCATCGCCCACGTGCTCGGTAGGTACTTGACCCACCGGCGACTGAATTATCCCTCGCAAGAGTTGCGTCTCCGCAGCGCTCTGCTAATGTTTCATTCAGCAGTGTTAATTGTACTGCTGCGCTTACCGCGGTCAATTGCCTTGATCAACCGGCGCCATGCCTCAGAAAATCTCGGGGGTTCGGGGGCAGAGCCCCTGAGCGTCATAGATGAACCCGCCCCTGATGCCTAAATAGAAACCTTTTTTCCACGTCACCTATTGCTAAACTTTAACACGGTCGCTCCCGCGAAAACATGCACTCTTGATAGCGAGCTTGGGCGCGCGGGAGGGTAAAAAAGCCCTATCGGTACCGGCGATCAGCGAGAAGTGTCAAAAATATCTGCTTATTGGTAAGATGGCTGGAACGGCATTGGTCCTAGATTTTGGAGTGCTGGGACCAGCCGGTAAAACACGCATTGACTTCACCCTCCCATTCCCTTGTCGCGTGGTCTCCATTGAAAAAGAAAGCTACGACCAGTCGCAGCACTGCACACCATGCCCGACGTCGCGGAGAATCACACCTTTCTTCCGCAAGCGATAAAGTAACGGGACGATTCAAAGACCATCACATCCTCCATCATCTGTTCGAAGTACACTTCGTACCAGGCGGGTTGCTTGGTGACGACGAGCAAAGCGCCACCGGGACGAAGCGATTCGACGGCCGTGTCGACAAAATGCTGCGAAATGCGATCGTTGCCAAAATAAGGAGGATTGGCCAAGGCCAGATCGACGCTGGTTGGCAGCTCAAGCACACCGTCGGCATTTAACAGGGCCTGAACGTTGTCCAATTGATTCAATTCTGCGCCGCGTTGCGTACATTCAATGGCCCGCGCGTTGGAATCGACAGCATAGATTTGTCCGCTGGTTTGAAAGGCTGCAGAAAAGCTCACAGCGCCAGCTCCGCACCCCATCTCTAACACGGCATCGGTTGGGCCGATCTCCGCCGCCAACATCAACTGCCGAGCTCCGGGGTCGAGCCGTCGATGAGAAAAAACGCCCGGTCGACTGACGACCTGAATGATTCGCTGATCTTCCTCGCGGAAGACAAACTGACAGGAAAAATCTCGCAACTTCTTTAATGGCGAAGTTTTCTTCCCCCAATACACGCAGCCTCCAGGACCGCGCTGACAAGTCACTTTGTCGAGCAACTCGCGCATTTGATCGTGCAGCCACTTGTCTTTCGGATTATCGACACTGGCTGCCAAGTAACCACCTTCGACCAAGCGTTCATGGGATTGTTGCAGCAGGTCGCGAGTCAATTCAGCTTCGCCTCGTTTCAGCACTGGCATTGCCACCAGATCCATTTCGCCTTCAGGTAGATCGGCGCCACACTGCACTTCGACCCCGTCGATGCAACACCGATTGGCCTCGGTGGCGGCGTGCAAGTCGATGTACCAAGCCGCCACGTGACTCATGTGGTGCTCCACAAGCAGTCGATCAGCCAGTTGAGCGCGACCCGGCGAAAGAACGATTGCTCTACGCCCGTCAGGCAATTGATCGACCAGCTGCGGCAAGGCGTCGATCAACAATTGCTCAGTCGGCAGCGGAGGGAGTTCAGATGGGTCGTAATTGGAGTCGGTTGTCACGCAGCAGTGAACCTCTGGCAAGTGTGTATGAAATTGACCTGATAGCGAACTTGGCGTCTACCTCCCTGAAAGTTTCCAATTAAATCCGCTTAGGGAAAGCCCCTACTGAATCACGGGAACGCCTGTACACCTATCCTAGACCCTTTCCGCGACTGACCCTACCATAAAGGTATGCGTGAAGCAGGGTATTTAACGATCCGACCCGCCACCAACGAGCCCATTCAACAGCTCTAGAGTGGCATCTGGTCCCCCGCCTCAAGAAGTATAGATCAATCAGGTAATTACGTGTGGACGAGCGTAGCTGCAACAACAACGATACAGACAGCGGAACAGATAGGAACACGTTGACCGAAGATTTGCGGCAAGTCCTGGGATTTCTTAACTTTTCTTCCGGGAAAATCGACGTCAAGACGATGTCGGCGCTGAATCGTTTATATGCCTGTGCCGTTCCCACGACTCCTTTCGAAGGTCTGCCGGCCTGGTTGCAGATCCAGCAATGGCTCCAGGACGAATTGGCTCGATTGGCGGAGAGCAACCCTGGATTCGCCGACTCCGACCAGGCGCTGTCCACGCTTGAGCTCGTGTGGTTGAATTTTCTCCCCGCTTACCTTGATTTCCATCGTGACCTGTTGTTTCACCAAGAGCCGGAAGCGATTTTCAATGGCTTCTTCCTGGGGCGGGCTATGGAAGCCGTACTCACCCAAGGTGGGCCGTGGTCTGAGGTAGAACGAATTGTCCCCGCCGCGATCGCGCAACTCAATGATTACGTCGGGCATCGACCGGTGGCGGTGCTCGAGGGACGGCGACTGGAACCTTATAGTCACGAATGGTTGCGCCCCATTCCAATCTACGTGAGTGGCATTGGTGCGACGGCGGGTTTGTATGAACCGATTGTTGTGCGCTGCATGGGGATCCTGCACGAGACCGATCCCGAAATCCTGCAGAGTGCGAGTTTCGACCTGTCGATGCTTGAGGAGTTGGCGCTCGATCCTCGGGCTTACGATTTTGATCATCCGGTCAATCAGCGTCCCAACTATCATTTTGGCCAGTGGGATCCGCATCGCATTGACAACGCGGGCAACTATCGTCGCTTTGTAGTACAACAGGTAACGCTCGACGCGCTGTTGGCCCGCGTACATGAGGTCTCCGACTTACCACGCGACGAGCTATTAGTCGAAGCGGCAGCCGTGTTGGCAGGCACGATTCTGATGGCCGCGGGGATTTGCGGATTTGGTCCAGGGGCGTTTTCGTCGACGGTCACGCTAGCCAGTTTACTGGGCCCCATCGCCACTTATCGCGATCAGTTTTACGAACAGCTCTTGGACCGCATGAGCGGATCGCATTTGGAGCGTTTGCTGGAAGAGCAGAAGCTTCGGCGACAACCCCTGGGTGGCGCGCGACAGCACCTTAACACGCACTTGGCCAAGCTCCGCGCCAGCCAACTTGAGCATGTGCAATTGGCGCGACTCTTCGCCAGGATGGGCAATGCTGCAGCAGCCAAGGAACAGTCGGACATTGTACCGGTCCCTTCGGCCCGCATCGTCTCACGCATCGATTGTTTGATCACGGCCGGAGATCACTACTTGCAAGTAGGCAAGCTGGATGAAGCGGCTGGAGCTTCACCACAAGTCATGGATTTGTTGCATCGCGGTATCCAGTGCGGTGCCATTGTCGATCCCTGGAACATTTTAGGATTCGCCGGCAATTTCTCGCGGTTTGAAGGCCCTGACGCTTCGGTTCACGATCATCGCGTAGAGGATTTGGTCCAGTTGATGGAGTTTGTCTTCGCGATGCAGTCGCGAATTTGGCGCGAGGCGTC
This sequence comes from Pirellulaceae bacterium, assembly GCA_041739785.1. Classification (GTDB taxonomy): domain Bacteria; phylum Planctomycetota; class Planctomycetia; order Pirellulales; family Pirellulaceae; genus Aureliella. The sequence goes on along the minus strand of JBGSNE010000068.1, from coordinate 6,718 downwards.
GGCAGCGGGTCGTGAAGACCTGTGCGCGCGGATCGAAAGCCAATTGAGAAGCGCGGCTGAGTGGTGGCGACAATTCGCCGCCCACCAGGTGGCAGATCTGGAAGCGACCGACCCTTTGGAGACCGTTGAATCGGCGGTACTGGTCGCCAAAGCGCTAGCCCTGTGGCACGCGGGTGGCGCTTCGACCGGGGACATCAAGTTCTGGGCGCCTCACGCGGAACTATTCGATTCTCCCAAGGCCTATGCCTTGGTCGTCGAGTCGCTGCTGGAGCGCGATGACTTCGTGGCTTCCATGGCGTTGTTGGTTCACTGGCTTGGACAAGCCGAACGAGTGGGGTTGCAGAAGGGGGACGATTCTTTCTCCGATTTGGCGCGGCGTTGGATGCAACGTTTCGAACATCGTTTGCAGTCCGGTGCGGCCGCGCCTGGGCTCGATTGGAATGTCGCTCAAAAGTTCTTCGACTATCTCGAAGCGAATGCCGACCACTTCTGGATAGCCCCCGAATTCCGCTTGGGGAAACACTTGGGAGGCGGTTCACGCCCATCTTCCGGCCAAGCCCGCGGCGATGAATCCTCGGCTGGCCCACTCGATCCCACGGTGGGAGACGATTTCGATATCAGCGAATTCGCCAGTGCGGAGGACGAGCCAGAGGGAGGAATGTTTGACGCCGCCTATGAAGGTGTGGTCTACAATGACACCACCGACGATGGAATCGATAGCGATGTCCCCGAGGAAGAAACGGGGCAATCGGGGAGCGAGTTGCTGGACGAAGCCAATCGGCTCAATCAACATTTGACATTCTTGACAGCCCTAGCCCAAATGTGGAAAGGGGCAGCCCTCAGCCGACACTTGCGGCCGGAGATTTCTTCCGGGGATGCCAAAAGCCATGCGCGTTTGCAGGCCATGGAAAACTGGGCTGCCCAAGCGGCCCTCAATCGCCGAGGCCTGTTGACACTCATGCAAGATGTGGCCGCCTTTCGTATCGCCAAAGGTGGTACCGACCATGATGCCATGTCGCGCTATGATCGACAACGCCTGGTCAAAGAATCGCTGATGGAACGCGTGATCGCCGCTGCGATCGAAACGGCCGACGCGCGACGGCTGTTGCTAGCCAACTTGTCCGCCGCAGGCAATTTAAACGCATCGGTAAAAAGCGAACTATCGGAATTACCCGAAGATGATCGCCTTGCGATCGAGATTTTGGGGAATCTGCTGTACGGCGAACACGCGGCGGTCGACAAATCGTTTTCTCAGTTGCTGGCCGCACTGCGATCGAAAAAATTGTTGTATATCCCGCTAGCTCGAGGGGGTGATCCGGCACAAATTTACAGCGTTCGCCTGCGCCGCAGAATCCTATCACACTTGCTCGTCTGGTTGCCGCGGCAAGGATTTTTTTACGAAGCTTGCCACTTACTCGAGACCTGTCGCTTCATGGAGCATCACAATCCTATCGGGCCAGGAGCAGTGACTGAGTTTGATGATCTATTCAAGCTCAGCTTTGTGTCCATGGTTCGAGGCGTGGTGCAGAACGCGATCGACTGGCGAGTTCAAGAACTGCGCTCCGCACCAGCAGGCGAGCCAGAGGACGCTGCTCCGACGGAGGCCTCCGCAACCGAGGAGGCCCCCCTGAAAAAGAAGCGATCCAAAAGACCGTCTCCGAAAACATCCAAACTGGCGAGCTATCAACCCTCCGCCATTCGGCATCTATCGGCTGAGGATCTCATCGATGTCGACCTAGATACGCACGATGGAGAAGCCCTACATGAGCTGGAGCCAAACAGTGATGAACTCATCGCAGTGCTCGAACAATTGACCGAGGTCATGCTCGGTAGCTGGCTCTCGCACAGTCGCACCTTGCGGCTCAGCGTGCTGGAGACAGTTGACAACAGCCGTCACTGGGGCAAGTTGGTCGAATTCATTCAACGCTTCGGCGGCGCACTCTTCACACAATCATTTTTAAGATTAGGGAATGTACGCGCAATTTTGCATCAAGGTGTAGGACATTGGTTGGATCAAGTCGCCGAGGAGCACGACAATCAGGAATTGGCCGACCTCTTTTTGGCGATCGAGGAAGGAGCCATTGAACGTTCCCATGTCGAGAAGATGCTCAGCGTGGTGTTAGAAGCAATTATCGATCACTACAGCGAATACCGCGACTACAACAGCACCACAACGCAGTCGGATCGAGGTGAAATGCTGTATATGTTGCTCGATTTCCTGAGGCTTCGCGTGCGCTATGATCGTGTGTCATGGAATCTCAAGCCGATTTACTGGACACACGAAGTACTGGTCCGCGCTGGTTGCCATCAAACTGCCCAGCAATGGCGACGTGCGTTGGCTGAGCGAATCGGTCGCGAAAGTGAAATGTATCTGCAACACCTTCGTGATTTGCAGGACAAGTATGCCATGCGCATGCCCACGGTGGCAGACCGCTTGCATGAACGCTTCACGCGTCCCATGACCGTCGACCGTATGCGGGCCTTGGTGGGACCCGCCGTGCGGCAATTCCGCGAAACGGGCGAAGCTTCACAGATTTTTGAATTGCTGATCGACGAATGCAAGTTGATGATGGAGCAGCCCACCGGTGTGGGACTCGATGTGCCACAGTGGCTGTCCGCGCTCGAAGACGAAGTGGATAATGTGCTTGAAAACCAACGCGGCTTTTTCCAAAAGCCCCGTTATGACAGTGCCGTGGCCTTTCGCTCCATTACCAATGAACAGATCGTCGAACAATTAACCGCGGTCGCCAAGAACATCAAAACCTTGAATTTGACTAGTGAATGAACTAGCACGACTCAGAGAGTCGTGAAACTATTTTAGAGAGCCAATCCGTGGAACCCCAACATTTCGACGTCATTGTCATAGGCACAGGACCTGGAGGTGAAGGGGCGGCTATGCAGGCCGCCAAAGAAGGTAAAAACGTCGCCGTCTTCGAACGTCATTCCCGCATCGGTGGTGGCTGCACGCACTGGGGGACAATCCCTAGTAAGGCCCTGCGTTTTTCAATCTATTCGATCATGGAGGCCATCAACAATCCGGTCGTCAAACAACTCGACCAACGACCCGCACCGACACTCGCTCAACTCCGCGCCAGCAGCCGCTCGATTATCGCCAAGCAAGAATCGATGCGGCAAACTTTTTACGACCGCAATCACGTTCCAGTGATTCAAGGACGAGCCAGCTTTGTCGACAAACATACAATTGAAATTGAAAATGGCACGCGGTACACGGCCGACGCCTTCGTGATTGCTGTCGGTTCTCGTCCCTTTCGTCCCGAAGGAGTCGACTTCAGCCATCCACGCATCTTTGACAGCGATACGATTCTAGAAATTGTCGACCGTCCCAATTCGATTACTGTCTATGGAGCCGGAGTGATCGGCTGTGAATACGCTTCGATGTTTCGCAATTTGGGGATCAAGGTCAACCTGGTAAATACCCGGGAAAAACTGCTTGAGTTCCTCGACGACGAGATTATTGACGCGTTGTCTTACCACCTACGTGATCAAGGAATTTTGATCCGCCACAATGAGGTTTTCGAACGCATCGAAGGGCAAGCTGACGGCGCGGTGCTGTATTTGCAAAGTGGCAAACAGATTAAAACTGACATTTTCCTGTGGGCCAATGGACGCAGTGGCAATATCGAAAATCTGGGGCTCGAGAAGATCGGGATTGCACCCACCAAGCGCGGGCACTTAGAAGTCAACGCGCAGGGGCAGACCACTGTGCCACACATCTATGCTGTGGGTGACATCGTTGGCTTTCCGGCTTTGGCCAGCGCCGCCTACATGCAGGGACGCGCTGCCGCCGTGCATCTTTCCGGCTGCGATGAGCGGTGCATGGTGTTAAGCGACATCCCCACGGGAATTTACACCAGCCCAGAAATCAGTAGCGTGGGGCGTACCGAACGCGAGCTGACGGCCGAGAAAGTCCCCTACGAAGTGGGACATTCGCAATTTAAAAGCTTGGCTCGCGCGCAAATCACCGGTCGCACTGTAGGGATGCTCAAATTGCTGTTTCATCGCGAAACCCGAGAGATCTTAGGGGTACATTGCTTCGGTGCCAATGCTGCGGAGATCGTCCATATTGGGCAAGCGATCATGAAGCAACCACCCCCCAACAACACGCTCGACTACTTTATCAACACCACGTTCAACTATCCCACGATGGCCGAAGCCTATCGCGTCGCTGCTCTCAATGGGTACAACCGATTGTTTTGACGTACGTCAGGCTTTCCAGCCTGACCAACTCAACAACACACGGCGTTTGGCAATAGTTATCGCCGGTCAGGCTGGAAAGCCTGACGTACGTGATTGCAACCTTGCTATAATTCACCATCGCTGATCGAAACGAACAACCACAACTTCTCACGGGAGATGCTCCATTATGAAATCCATTTTGAAAACTGTCGCGCTAACACTACTCGTAGCTCTTGCTGCCGTCCCTTTAACGCTGCCCACAGCCTTCGCTCAAGAAGCTTCAAAACTGGAACTGGCAGGTGGCAAACTAATCATGAAGGCTCCCGCCCCCTGGAAAAAGGGAGAGCCCAAGTCGAGCATGATCGAACACGAATTCTTGGCGCCCATCGATGCTAAAGAAGAAGAGACAGCGCGAATCACGATCATGAGTGCAGGTGGATCCATCGATGCCAACATCGATCGTTGGTACGGACAATTTGAACAGCCTGACGGCAAGCCAACCAAGGAAAAGGCCAAGACTGAGAAGTTCGATGTAGCGGGCAACACGGTCCACTGGGTCGACATCCCCGGCAATTTCAAGGAGACCATGGGCGGAGGGCCATTCTCAGGCGGTAAAACAGTCGTCAGAGAGAACTACCGCATGCTCGGCGCAATCATCGTCAGCAAGGATCAAAGACAAGTATTCATTAAGATGACCGGCCCTGCCGACGTCGTCGAAAAATTGAGCGATAGCTTTAAAAAGTCGTTGAAGGAATTGGAGTCGAAATAATTGGTCCAGTGCTTACTTTTAAGGAGAGACAATGAGCTTCATCCTAGCCCTCGATCAAGGGACGACCAGTTCCCGAGCCTTGGTCCTGGCCGCCGACGGGGCGATCGTCGGCGTAGCGCAGAAAGAATTTACTCAGTTCTTTCCTCAGCCCGGGTGGGTGGAACACGATCCCGAAGAGATTTGGAGCAGTCAGCTCAGCGTTGCCAAGGCGGCGCTGCGCAAGGCCAAAATTGAAGCTTCGCAAATCGCAGCGATCGGTATTACCAATCAGCGCGAAACCACGTTGCTGTGGAATCGTCGCACCGGAAAACCCCTGCATCGCGCGATCGTGTGGCAAGATCGCCGTACGGCCGATATTTGCGATCGGTTAAAAAAAGGCAAATGGGCCACCGAGATCCCAGCCCGCACTGGACTGGTGATCGACGCCTATTTCAGTGGAACCAAATTGCAATGGCTGTTGGACAACGTTCCGGGAGCACGCGACTTGGCCGCCGCCGGAGACCTGGCTTTTGGTACGGTCGACTCGTGGTTGATGTGGAAATTGACCGGCGGGACCGCAGACAAAGGGGCCGTTCATAAGACCGATTTGACCAACGCGGCGCGAACGCTGTTGTGCAACATTCACACCTGTCAGTGGGACTCTGAGCTGCTCAAAGCGCTCAAAATTCCGGCTAGCGTGCTACCGGAGATCTGCGGATCGAGCGAAGTGGTTTGCGAGACCGATCGCAAAATTTTTGGACACTCCATTCCTGTCGCGGGAATTGCCGGAGACCAACATGCGGCCCTGTTTGGGCAAATCTGTACGCAACCGGGCATGGTCAAAAACACCTATGGCACCGGCTGCTTCATGCTGATGAACATCGGTAAAAAGCCGCGACCATCGGCTAACAATTTGTTGACCACTGTGGCCTGGAAAATCGGCAAGAAGCCTGAATATGCATTGGAAGGGAGTATCTTCATTGCCGGCGCGGTAGTGCAATGGCTCCGCGATGGCTTGGGGTTGATCAAAACAGCCAAGGATGTAGAAAAGCTCGCTCGCTCCGTCCCCGACAATGGTGGCGTCTATCTGGTGCCGGCCTTCGCGGGACTCGGCGCACCACACTGGGATCCTTACGCCCGTGGAAGTATCTCAGGGCTCAGTCGTGGGGCCACTGCTGGGCATTTGGCACGGGCAGCGCTGGAAGCAATTGCATTTCAAACCGCCGATGTGCTGGCCGCAATGCGCGCCGATGCCAATATCAAAATTCGTTCACTACGTGTCGATGGAGGTGCCGCCCGCAATGATTTGCTGATGCAATTCCAAGCCGATGTGTTGGGAGTCCCGGTAGTTCGCCCAAAGACTTTCGAGTCGACGGCGTTGGGAGCAGGCTACCTGGCCGGTTTAGCCGTAGGTTACTGGAAATCCCCCAGCGAACTAGAAGAGCAATGGCAGGTTGATCGTACCTTTGATCCCGCGATGCCCCGCGGACAAGTTGCCGAATTGCGCGGCCAATGGCACAAAGCCTTGGAACGGGCCAAACATTGGGTGGAATAGGTTTGCAATTCTGAACGTGCTAATGACACGACCAGACTGTTGGTTTTTTGTCGTTTCACACCAATACCGTTAACCTGGTGCCGCAGGCAAGGTTCGCCACTTCGATTCCTCGCCAGCGGCTTTTGAAGCCCGCGCATTTTAGAGCCGAAGGCACGGAATTCGATAGCCTGGGATGCAAATCCCAGGTCGTCGGAACTCCCTCCTGCTTTTCCGGCTAG
>JBGSNE010000067.1:0-6059 GCA_041739785.1 Pirellulaceae bacterium | reverse complement strand
CCATCGCAGGCGAACCGGATGTCGGTAGCTTCCATTTTCCCTGGGGATTGCACCCCAGGCTAGCAAATGCCACCGCTTCGCGGTTGAAATACCGCGGGCTCCCAAAGCCGTAGGAGAGGACCCCACTCCGCACCCTCGCCTTCGGCTGCGGGTTAAACAATCCGTACACAAGCTCACCCATTTTTACAGTTGCGAGTAGGCTTTGGGAACCCAATCACTTTTGTGAATTTTGCTGACAGTCCCCTGGTACTTTTCAACAGCCTTGAGAACTTGCCAGTCGGCGTGTTGGCTGAAGGCTTTCCAGGCAGTTTGGCGCTGTTCATCATTGTCGTATACGGTCATGTAGGTCAGATTTGGCATCATGTCTCCAATGAGCGCTTGTCCCATGAAGACCGGGGCAATCTTGCAATCGAGGAAAATGGGCACTTCACCTGCATTGAACATTTCTACTTTAAGACTACCAAAGTTCTCGGTAGGGCTTTCGTAAACTCGCATTTCAAACAAGCGTGGTTTGCCATCGCGTTTTTGAGCAGGGACAATGACTTTCGGCCAGCAATTGAACGACAAGAGCAGTTCACTTCGAATGCGTTTAACCAGCGGCTGGCCGGCTGGTGTGTTCAAGTAGTCGGCGGCGGCCGCCTTGTATTTTTCGTCGCTATCTAGCTTGGCCGACGCGCTGGTCACCGCTTCAACGCTTGCCCCAGGCAGGAGCAACATGACTTGAAGCACGCCATCCTCAGCCTCGGCGGCCTGATCGAAAGCGCCGATTGGCCCGATCCCTTGTCGCTCCAGCGCGGGAATGAGCGCTTCTTCCAAATAAGCGTCCAACTTAGCTTCCGCCGCAGCATCCACCAGCGTGTAGGTGCGTAGTTCAAGCACTTGATTTGTACCCGGCTCCTGGGCCGAGCTAGAGGCATTTTGAATCACGGAGATGGTCAACACACAACAGATGCATAGAAATTTTCGAAACATTGTCGACTCACTTGAACACGAGAGGGGCACAACTTGAACGGTTGCTTAAATTGTACGCTGTCGGCCGGCCCCTGAGTACATCCCCCCAATAGCCTGTTATCATGGCGCCACCAGCATTGTCGCTCGCCCCACCCGAATCGTGAAATCGCTTCGTCGCACGACTCTCTGAGTCGTGTATTGGCGTCGTGTTTGCCGTACAAGAACTCGACTCGGAGAGTCGAGCGACGATGTACAGATTCCCAAAACCACTTTTTTCCAACTCCGATGCCTGTGTCTAATTCCCCTCGACAATCATCAAACTCAGCCGCCGAGGCACCTCGTCCACGGGCGGCCTGGCGCGATCGGCTGTACATCATCATTTTCGAAGCTGATACACGCGCTGGGCAGCTGTTCGACTTGGCTCTCCTGTTCGCCATTTTGCTATCGATTACGGTCATCAGCTTGGAGACCGTGGAGTATTTTGAATCGCGGCCTGCTTGGCGGGACTTACTTCACGGCGTCGAGTGGGTGCTGACTGTGCTATTTACCGTAGAGTACGTTGCGCGATTAATGTGCGTGCACCGACCGTTGCGATACGCCGTTAGCTTTTTCGGCGTTATCGATCTGCTGGCTTGCCTACCGCTCTATTTGACATTACTAGATGTCGATTCTAAGTCGCTAGCGATCGTGCGTAGTATTCGGCTACTCCGCGTGTTTCGCGTGCTTAAGATGATGCGTATGTTGCGTGAAGCAGACTCTTTGAAGGCCGCCTTGTGGAACGCTCGCGACAAGATCTTTGTCTTCATGGCCACCGTGATGGTGGCTGTTACTATCAGCGGCACGCTGATGTACCAAGTCGAGTACGGGGTTGAGGGAGCAGCCAGCCAATTCACTTCGATACCTCAAGCCATGTACTGGGCCATTGTAACGATGACCACCGTAGGCTACGGCGACGTAGTGCCTCATACACCCATTGGCAAATTCATTTCCGCGGCGCTGATTCTGCTTGGCTACAGCCTGATTATCGTGCCGACTGGATTCATTTCCGCCGAAATTCATGCACAAAAAATTAGCTCCGCCCACAACTCACGCACATGCCCCCACTGCTTCCGTGAAGGGCACTCAAAAGAAGCCAATTTTTGTAACATCTGCGGCGAGCATTTGATAGATTAGCGCGAGTTCTGGCCCAACCACCGCAACGGGTAGAGTGCAATCACTAAAAAGATCGCCAAGCGCAGGGCGTTATCCACATGCAATTGACGATAGGGTCGCCCAATTTCGATTCGCTCTGGCTTCGGTTTCTCAGCGCCGAAACTTTGCACTGCGAGCCGTTCTTCAATACTTGAGTCCATAGTTTGATGCGGATGAATCCGCAGACTTTGTTGACCAGCTACCGCCAATCGCCCCCGGTAGAGTGAACTGAAGAATCCATGTTGCCAAAACCCTTGCTCCGCATCGGCGACTGCATTGAAGGCCAGCCATTCGTCGAGCTCGGTTGGCTCCAACCAAAGACAAGTTGTCTGCTCATGCTCCACCACGTAACAGCTTTCATCAGTGCCTGCAAGAAGTTGTAGCGACGTGGTCGTTCGTTGCGATTCGGTCTCAGGATAGTAGGTGCGATAGTGCCAAGGGCGATACTGAGCCAACTGTTGATTGTTGGGACCATCCCACGGCTCGTCCCAACGATAGGCGTCTGCCAATTTCTCTTCTCCCAGGAAGGGCAGGATCAACGCGCGCCAACTGTGAAGCGGAGTTCCGTCCTGGCTGACAATCACTGACGGCGGTCGAACGCCAAAATGTTGTTGATAGGCATCCACCGCCTTGGCTACCATTTTCATGGAGGTTTCCGCTTGTTGCTGCGGATCAAAGTCTTGCCCGGCAGGAATCATCAGTCCCACAACCAACGTCGCAATCATGAGCACCACTACCAATTCCAGCTTCGTGACGGCTCCTCGCGATGCACCAATGTGATTCGGATACACATGGGAATTGGAGAATCGCGGAAGCAAAGCAGCTTGGTTCGTGTCTTTTGATGGGATGCCCAGCGAGTGTGCCGCCTGATTCTGTTCGCGGCGAGCTGCCGCCAACACTTGAATCCAGATGAGCATTACGAAGCAGCCCACAGGCACACCGAGCCATCCAAACAGCGAAGTAGCGGCGGCACACAGCGTCAAAAAGTAGAACAACCGCGCGACGGAAAAGCGATGTTCAGAGGCTTGCATGGGGGCCTCCCGAGACGCGCGAGGAATGAGTACCACGCATCCCAACGTCGGCCTGCCGCCGCCATTGTCAGATGCACACTGGCTCCATTTTACTCAAGCACTAGGTGCGAGTCTGCGAAAACTTGGGGGCTGAGAACCGCAATTAGCCAGTTAAGTTTGTGAAAACTGTAACTTGCGCTACTCCTCAAAGCGGATTTTGAGTTGGCTTTTCTTGACTCTGGTCACGGCTTTGACCTTGGCTTTCACTTTTTTCTTTCCCCCCAGCGGCTTGCCTTCCGCGGTTGTGGGTGCAGAGACTTGCGGCTCCGCAGCTCCCTCCAACCGGTCCCCGACTGCTGCGGCAGCAATGCGCGCCGTTCCCAGTTTGGCGTATTCGTCAGAAAGTTCGAATCCAAAAAATTGGCGTCCTAGCTTTTTAGCCACGGTCAGCGTGGTTGAACTCCCTGAGAAGGGATCGATCACTGTCTCACCCGAGTTAGAACAGCAGCGAATGATCCTCCCCAGCAATTGTTCCGGCATTTGACAGCCATGAAAGCCCGCGCGCTCTTTAAATGTCCCAGCCACGCGCGGAAAATACCAAGTGTCCCCATCGGCGCCGAAACCGTCTGTGCAATCTTGCGGTCGCAGAATCCACGTGTCGTCAGGCGTTCGCCCAGCAGGATTACTACGCTTGTCGTTATAAACCAATTGCCGCGCTGAAGGGACCGCAATGTCGGCGAAGTTGAAAGTGAATTGCTTGGGGTCTTTCACAAAGTAAAACAAGTGGGCGTGCGAACGCGTGAATTTGAGTTTGCAATGCACGCCGAACGTGTAATACCAAATCACCCAATTGCGAGTGTGAAAGCCAAGCTGCGTGGCTGCCACTTTCAATTCGGCGGCATACTCGTCACCGATCGCCAACCAGAAACTACCATCGCGTTTAAGCACTCGTAGGATCTCGCTCATCCATTCCCGCGACCACTCGACATATTTTTCTGAGTCGAGTCGATCATCGTACTGATCGTATTCGTAGCCAATATTGAATGGTGGATCGGCGAAAGCCAAATCGACCGAGCCATCGGGAACCTCCTTCAAGCCAGCGATGCAATCGCCATGATGAATTTTTCCGTAAAACGATTCGATGGGAGTTGGCATGCCGAGTGACTGTCAAGTGTGACGCAAAGTGAAGCCCAGATTGTAACTGCGTTGAAACTACTGACAACATCGCGAGCCGACGCGCGAGCTATAAAACCGGCGTCGGCCGGTGGCTTGAATTCGTCGTCGCCCTGAATTGCAATAGGCCAACGACATGTAGCGTTTCGACAGATATTTTCTTTGGCTCTTCAAAAGAATCTGTGGGTAGTCAATCGAATCAAGAAGCAAGTTGGATAGGTTTTCCAAGGCATGGCAGGGCAAAAAGAATGGCTTCAGACTAAAATCATTCGGTATTCAGAAACTAGACCTCGGTAAAACATGAGTCCTACCGAAATTCTGGGCGAATTCCGCTACGTCGTAACCTCGTGCCATTCTGTCAAGCGACTTGATAGAATTAGAGTGCCCATCCACCGCTTGCCTACTTAGAGTAAAACCCATGAGTCACTCCGCGATCGCACGTTTCACATCGACTCCGCTGACGTGCGCCTTGGGACTGCTGGTTGCGCTACCCGCCACGGCACAGATTACATTTGAGCCGCAAGAGCTGGCCACCCAGCTTCAGGTGGGCTATGCAGTGCGTGTGCTGGATGTTAACCAAGACAGCCAGCTTGATATCGCCATCGTCGATAGCAAACGCGTCTTATGGTTGGAAGGCCCCGAGTGGCAGGAACATGTTGTCTATGAAACTCCAGATGCCAAGTTCGACAACGTGTGCTTTGCTCCGCATGATATCAATGGGGATGGACGAATTGACTTTGCGCTCGGTGCCGATTGGCAATTTGGGAATTCCGATTCGGGTGGGACCATTGGCTGGTTGCAACACACCGCAGAGGGCCCTTGGATTTATCGACAGATCGCTGACGAACCAACCACGCATCGCATGAATTGGATCGACCTGGATGGCTCTGGCAGCCCTACATTGGTGGTGGCACCACTGAAAGGACGCGGCACTCGGCCTCCGGGTTTTGATCAAGTCGGAATCCGCTTGTTGGCCTTCGATCCGCCTGCCGATCCCAAGCAAGAGACTTGGAACCGCCGCGTATTGACCGACGCGTTGCACGTCATGCATAACTTCGAAGCGAGTGACTTGGACGGTGACGGCCGGTCGGAGATCATCGCCGCCAGTTACGAAGGGGCAACCTGGATGCGAATGAATGCACAGGGCAAGATCGAATCGAAACGACTTGGCGCCGGCCAGGACGAGCCGGCCCCGAAACGTGGCGCCAGCGAAATTCGGGCTGGTAAGTTGGCTGATGGACGTAACTACCTGGCCACCATCGAACCTTGGCATGGGGACAAAGTTGTGGTCTATGTCTCCCCGGACAACTGGCAGCAATCCTCTGACCTTTGGCAACGCACTGTCCTCGACGAACAGCTCGCGTGGGGACATGCGGTGGCCTGCGTGAACCTCGATAACGACGATGACCAAGAGCTAGTCATCGGTGTGCGCGACGATCAAAACGACCAGTACCGTTGCGGCCTGAGGATCTACGATCCAGTAGATGCCCAGGCAGGTAAGTGGGAGCGAACATTGCATGATCCGGGTGGCGTGGCCATCGAAGATCTAACAGTGACCGATCTCGACGGCGATGGCGACCAGGATATCGTGGCCGTTGAACTAAGCCGCTGCGCGGGGCAGTGATCGTGAGATGCGGACAGTGCTCTGTGGTGGTAGCAGTACGGTCGCTGAGTAGCGTCCTCCTTGACGCGAATGTAGTTGGCATCGTGCCAACTCTCGCTCTCTAAGTACCT
>JBGSNE010000086.1:0-6529 GCA_041739785.1 Pirellulaceae bacterium | reverse complement strand
GCCGAACAAACTCGCAAGTTCCGCACCGAACACTTTGAACCGGAGAGCCTCGATAGTCGCGTGATCCCGCAGCCGCGACCGTGGCAGATTACAGCACTCGAATCGCTCCACAACATTCGACTCGCTGGCTATCAACGTGCGCTGGTTGCCGTGGCTACGGGCATGGGCAAGACATGGCTTGCCGCATTCGACGCGCGGCAGGTTGGTCAAAGTCATAGCAAACGGCCCCGCGTATTGGTCATCGCGCATCGTTCCCACATCCTGGCCCAAGCCGAAGCGGCTTTGTCGGTGATCTTGGACGCCGAGTTTGGCGAAGGACGCACCGCTTGGTACATCGGCGATCGTAGTGACTTGGATGGCGACATCGTGATCGCTTCGATTCAAAAACTCTCTCGACCAGAGGGCCTCGCGCGACTCGCAGGAGAGCAGTTCGACTACGCCATCATCGACGAAGTCCACCACGCCCACGCACCGACCTATCGACGTGTGCTCGCGCAAATTGACAGCCACTTTACACTTGGCTTGACTGCTACGCCGGAGCGAACCGACGGGGTGGATGTAGCCAGTATCTTCGACGACAACCTCGCGCATCATGCGACAATCGGCGACGGCATCGCCGAAGATTCGCTGGTTCCGTTTCATTACGTCGGTATCAAAGACACCGTCGATTTTCGGCAGGTACCGTGGCGCAATGGGCGATTCGATTTGGCTGAACTCGAGCGGCGTGTCGAGCAGAGCGATCGTATGGAGCGATTGTGGATTGCGATGCTGGAGCATCCTGCCGAGCGAACCATTGTGTTCTGCTGTTCCAGGCGTCATGCGTTGTTCGCTCGTGATTGGCTGAGATCAAAGGGCGTTTCCTCGGCGGCAGTCTTCTCGGGCGGCGGTGGCGATAGCTACGGTGAGTCGTTGGAATCGCTGCGAACCGGCAAACTGCAAACCATGTGTGTCGTTGACATGTTCAACGAAGGTCTCGATATTCCCGCAGTCGATCGAGTCATCATGCTGAGACCGACAGAATCCAAAGTCGTCTTTCTGCAGCAGCTCGGCCGCGGCTTGCGTGCAAGCGAAGGCAAAACTCGCTTGCTTGTCATCGACTTCGTCGGTAATCACCGTATCTTTGCCCAGCGGATCATTCACCTGCTTTCGCTCCAATCAAAAGAAGTCGGTTGGAATGATCTCAAGTCGTGGCTGGACGGCGAACCACCAGAGCTACCGGAAGGCTGCTTGCTGGATATCGAGCTCGAAGCTCGCGATGTATTAAAAGAGTTTCTTCCCAGGGGCGCGCAAGCGGGGATCGAAGCCTACCAAGCTATGCGAGACGAACTCGGGCGGAGGCCTGCCGCGTCTGAGTTGTTGGTTCGAGGCATACTACCCAAAACGCTCAGCAAGAAAGAAGGCAGCTGGTTTGGCTTTGTCGCCAGCGAAGGCGATTTGTCCGATGTAGAGCAACAAGCCCTGGATTTGTTTCAACCCTGGCTCAGAACACTCGAAACGACCAGCCTCAACAAGTCCTATAAGATGGTTGTGCTGCGCGTGTTGCTCGACCAAGGCCAATTGTTTGCACCCGTTGACTTACACACATTCGCTCAGCAATGCCGGTCGTGTATGCGCACTCATCCCGTGCTCCGCCGCGATCTGGTAGGCGACGGTCACGCAGTCGACCACCACGCGGCAGACCAAAAGAAATGGACCGAGTGGTGGATCAAGTGGCCCATCGATCGTTGGCTTGACACACAGAACGGCCAGAAGTGGTTTAAGCGAGTTGTCGACGACTTTCAATTGACCATTGATTGCACTGAATCACTTCGACCCACGCTGGAAAGTCTGACGGAAGAGCTGGTTGACTGGCGTCTGGCCGCGTATTCCAAAACGCATCGCCTGGTGGAAACAGAGATTGGCGAAGTCGCCTTCGAAACCAAAGTTTCCCACGCCGGCGGCCGCCCCATTTTATTTCTGCTGGACAAGACCACCAACCCTGACCGCCCGGTTGGTCCCGTCAACGTACAATTACCCGATGGAACCACTTGGGAATTCAAGTTTGTGAAGGTTGCCTGCAACGTTGCCAAAACGCTCGGCGGAACGAAGAACGAACTTGGGCAGTTATTGAAGACATGGTTCGGTCCGAACGCCGGCTTGCCTGGAACCGACTTCAAAGTTCACTTCTCGACTCAGCAAGGCCAATGGCACGCGCAGCCAGCCAACAGGGTGCCAGATAGTCAGCCGATTACCATTGCTCAAAGAAAACCTGCATCGGATGCGTCAGTTGAAGTCCAACTTGACATCGACGTCGCTCAATCCGCGAAATATACGACGCATGTACCCGTCTACGATCTCGTCGCTGCTGCCGGTGACTGGGGTGAAGAAGGCGTCCCCACGGAAATCGGTTGGCTGGAAGTTTCCGATCGAAAACTCACCCCCGGCATGTTTGCCGCCCAAGTCGTTGGTCAATCGATGGAGCCCAAGATCCCAAGCGGCAGCTGGTGTCTCTTTGCGCCCTGTCCGCAAGGTACGCGCCAAGGCCGATTGCTCCTCGTTCAAGTCAACACGCACACCGATCCAGAAGACGGCGGCCGCTACACCATCAAACGTTATCACTCCACCAAAACCATTACCGACGAAGGTTGGGAACACAACCATATCGAGCTTCAACCACTGAATTCCGATTTTCAACCGATCCGAATTGCTGCAGAAGACGCTGCAGAAATCAGGGTCATCGGCGAGTTTCTCAGCGTCGTTTCACTTGAGCCGTAATTCCTAGACGCTTCCCAAGGCTCCAAGCGAGTGTGCTCTCAGGAATTGCAAATCTCGCGAAAAACGGCTGTGTCCGCTGGGGCACTCAAAATTCTTCCATGAAAGCCTGAAAATCTTGAACGTCCTACCCTGTGTGCTTGTCTCGACCTGTGCGAGCGAGATACCGTGACGCTAGGCGAGAGCTTTGAGCTAGCAAATCTCGCAGCGGTTGACCACTCCTGAATCGTAAAAATTCTCCGAAGTAGTGATACCGTTTCGTGTCATCCAAAGGAAAAATTGGTTTGGCTCATCGGCTCTCAATACTTCCCCGAAAATTTACCTTGAATCCTACCAATCTGTCGAGCCAATCAGTCATACACGGATTTCTCCAAGAATCATCAACGCTGTTCCTTCCCTCAGCTGAGCTGCTGCTGAAGTGCTCTCAGCTCATCAACCATTTTCCAGCAGGGGTAATGGCCATGGGCAAGGGCGTTCCTAAGATTTAGCAGCGTGCGACGGGCACGCTGTCGCTCACGGCGATCGCGATCGGTGGTTTGAGCAAGGATCTCTCCGAAACTCGCGAAGTGCCAGATGTCGAGCGACGCGGCAAGGCAATATGCAGGATAATAGCGTCTAACGGTTGATTGTTGGTCAGTCTGGAATTCCCGATACAAGCGTTGAGTCTCGTCCTTTGCCTGTGAGTCGGGCGGCATCGAGCTATAGCACAGTGCACGCTCGTGAAATTCAATTGCAAAACAGTTCCGAAGAAGGTCACCAGCGAGCGGGGCACAGCGTAATCCACTGGACAGGATCTTCGCGTGGTTGGGAATCGCATTTGACTGGAGAAAAGCCCTTGCCGCCCAAGAAGTCAGCGTGTTTCCGTGGAGTCCATTTCCTTGCCAAGACAGCCCTTCCGATTCAAACAGCTGTGCATTCTGCACGTCGCGAAGGCGCAAGTCCGAGCTACTTGATATTTCAGTGCGTAAAAGTTCGATGGTATCGGGCGGAACAGCCTTAAGTTGCTCAGCTGCGGCAAAATTCAATCTATTCTCGAGCAAGTCATCGTTACCTATTGGGATTTTCCTAAAGCCATGGCGTTGTTCCCATTCCTCAGCCAGCCCAAGAAAACCACCTGTTTCCCAAGCCAAACGTAAATGTACATATCTCCGCCAAACTTGTTCTTGCCCCAGCTCCTGAACCACGAGCTCTAGATTCTCCGGAAATCCTCGCAAGAATCCGTACGAAGGCTGCAACGGAAGTCCCGAATGGGAGACAATCCCGACGATAGTTGGCCGCCGAAAACCGCCAACCTTTTCAATGCGCTCTAGGAATTCAATACATTGCAGGTGTGCATCCTCGTAGTTTGAATGAATTCGAACTAGAAACGCAACAGGCCGATTGTCGAGGATTCTCGCTGCATCATGAAGCCTTTGGTACTCGCGCTGGTTTAGTTCGACGCCTAAAAGCCTTAGGAAACTTGATTCCAATGACTCGGACGTCCGATCTGCCATTGGAAAGTCTATCGCAAACGTCCTTGCGTCGTGACGGAAAGAACTAGCCGCCATGGACCTTAGAGTCGCCTCCGTGAATCGGCCAAAGTGCTCACGCGACGGGACGCGAATAAGGCGCACTCCACCTTCATCCATCCACTGGCCATCACCAAGCCATGCGTCGAACGGCGCGGAGCCTTGGAAGGTCCACGGTGTTGTACATCCACCGATGGTAACAAGAAGACGCACAACTACGACTCCGCATTCTCCAGCAACATGTATAGCGCATCAGTTCTTTCAACCGAAACTAGCTTTTCAAGCGTAGAACTTGCCGAATCATCAACCGGGACCAATCCAATACACTGAATTACTCGTAGATCAACAATGTCGTCAGGTCCTACTGCCTTGAGTTCGTCATCTTGAAAAAGCTCATCTTCCACTAAGAATTCGCTGATTCTTTGGTTGGCCTCAACCTCCAGGCTCACCTTGGCGACCATTCGGACGATCTGCTTCTCACGCTCCGACAATAGACTATTTGAGTCTGATTCGAATAACTTGCGACCAAGAGCTTTCGCCTGAGCACGGAACATTTCAATGATTTGCAGCAGGCTTTCCTTGTTGACGTTGGCTCCCTGAAACCGTTTGACAAGGAGCTGGTCGAATAACTCAACAAGAGCTGGGATTCCGGAGGTCTCGCTCGCGATCAGCTCGATACCATCGCCTTCAAATTCCATCGCACGTTTCCGATTAAACCACCATTGAAGTGTTGGGCGGTTCATTCTTTGTATGGATAGGTAAAGTCAGCCGGAATGATGAGCTCAACTGTCAACTAGTCGCGATTGCGACAGAGACTACAGAGCCCGAGAAAGTTTTCAGACGCTCCCACGGGAACGTACTGAATGTTGACCCAGCCCTGTTTCGTTGCCACGGCAAACGACGCAGGACCTTCGCACAAGCACTTGGCGCAGATCAAAACGAATGGGACATCAGCGGGAATGCCGTGCGGATCATCGAGCACTTGTCGGCTTCGCCGTAAGGCGAATTCGCAAGCTGCCCTGGCGATCACTCGGTTCCAGTCGGCGCCCAGTTCATTTGGGTAGTTGGTTTCGGGCGAAAAGCCGCCTTTGTCCAACCATCCCAGCAGCGCCTCGCACAGATCGAAGACTTCGGACCACTCGCGACGACTCCAGGCGCGCAGGAGCATGTCCCAGGTTGCTTGAGGGTCCATGCTTTAGACCGCCAACGACAAGAGCATGCCGATTTTCGCATCGAGCTCCGCCCGATCGCCGGCCAAGGTGACCGACTGCGACAGCCGCGTCAGCGCATCGACGACCGCAAAGATCGTAAAGCCGCCGTGTTCCCGAGCGATCTCCAATGCTTCCTTGACCAGTCCGCGAGGCAGCCCGTGCGCAGCCAGACGCTTGATGACATCGTCGGCATCGTGACCGAGTCGTTCCGACATCGCTTTGCGTACACAATCAACGAAACCATCGCGGCGAGAATCTCGCTTGGCAACCAGGTTTTCAATGATTCTGCGAATGTCGTTCAATCCGTCTCGGACGTTGGCAGTATGCTTGCGCGTAAACTCGACCACTTCCACCGCGTCCCACACAATGTGGTTCTGGCAGACTCGCTGAAACCAGAATGTCTGGATGCCCAGCGTGCGTCGGCCAACTTCCGAATTCCAGAGGAAGAAGCCCGGTGCAAACGCTTCACCTTCGATTTCAGTCCAACCCGTGGGGTCGATCAAGAAGGCGAACATATCTTGTTCACCACAGTAGAGTCCCGTACTTCTTCCATCCATCGCAACTTGCGGCGGAGAGAAGTCGGACGTGAACTCTTTGACCATGTCCAGCAGTTCGACATTCCACAAGCGAGTATACGATACTCCGTGAATCGAACGGACTTGTTCACCTGTTGTGAGCAATTGCATCGGTTTATCCGACTGAGGCAACGTCTCTTCAAACGCCTTGCTGGCCGTTTTCGGCGATAGTCGATTGATCGTATCGCGGCTGACTCCGGCCATGCGGCAGAGCTGCGAGAACGACCAGTCGGTCAACTGAAATTCGGCCGAGTCGTCGAGACTGAGCGTCATGTCATGAGTCAGCACCAATTCCTGAGGACGGCTCCACAGGTCGTCCGAAGCGATGTGATCGTCGGCACACTTTCCGTAGAGGGCTTCAAAAGTCGGGAAGCACTCGTCCGGAGATCTACGAAACAGCTCGTTGTGAGCCTTGGTAAGTGTCGCCATAGCAGTAACTCCTGCAAATAGAGGCAACTAGAAACGGTCACCCTTCCACGCTGGA
>JBGSNE010000060.1:0-3176 GCA_041739785.1 Pirellulaceae bacterium | reverse complement strand
TGGGTCACGCTTGCCGAGCGTGACTAGGTGTCAGTGTGATGTTTGACTCGATTGGTAGTCGCTTCCGGCAGAAACGACCCACTGACAGAAACGACCCACGTAGTCGCTTGCTAAAGTGGGTCACGCTTGCCGAGCGTGACTAGGTGTCAGTGTGATGTTTGACTCGATTGGTAGTCGCTTCCGGCAGAAACGACCCACTGGCAGAAACGACCCACTGGCAGAAACGCCTCACCATTTGGAACGCAGCTCCTAGGTTCAATCGCGGCTGATTGCTGGTCAAATGACTGTTCGAAATTCTTGGCGAACTCCGCTACGAAGATAGCATGCGGCTGACCTCACGTAGCAGGAAAAACATCTCAGCGGCAATTTCATCGCGACGCAGATCGTAGGTCTGGCTTTCTGCTTTGGTACCGTCGGACTCCTTGGGGTCTGTGTAGTGGAGAGCTACTCGACCGACGGCGCCCGATACGACGGGACATTTGTCGTCGGCATCGGAGCAACACATCATGGCCACAAATCCTGATGATGGATTGGTCGGCTCGTCGTAGCGTTTGGAGAATAGCTGTAGCGGCGGCACGTCTTCCGCAAATTGGAGTAAGTACAGCGGGTTATCCACCCTGGGTGATACGGTTACGATGCTAAAGCCCGCACGGCGCAGGGAACGCACTACACGCTCATTGCATGCCGTCGCTTCCGTGCCACCGCTGAACGATTGAACTTGGCTAACACCATATCGCTGCGCGGCAACGGCACCCCACACTTGGGCCAGATGACTACGACGTGAATTGTGCGTGCAGATAAAGTTGAGCGCGACCGAATGCCCACCCTGGACTTCAGCCGCAATCATCTCCGCAGCGCCGCGCAACAGTTCTTGGCGCTCCGCTGACAAGTCAGCGGAAGCCTTCTCGAGTTGTTCGATTTTCGTGAAAAGGTTAGGCAACCAAACTGGCTGACTGCTCTGTGACAAAACAGGACTCCCAAGCAACAAGGCGTTGATAACGAGTATTCGCGCAAAAATCCAATGGTTTGAGTGATTCATCCAAGATTAACTCTCAAAGTTCAGCCATAGCTTGGGCAACGGTTCGCGTTCCGATCATTTCCTTGCCGTCGAAGGGACCGTCCGATCCTCCCTTGGGCCAAGTAGCTGGGTCAGCGTACTGGCCGTCGTCCTTAAACTCAACCTGCAGTCGCGCTAGCTCAATCTTCAATTCTTCAAACTTGGACTTCGTAGGAGCGTCTAACTCAGCACTCTCTGGGTACAACAGATTGTGTTGTTCGGTCGGATCATCGACCAAGTTGTACATTTCGTAGGCATTTTTGGTCCAATAGAAGATCAACTTGTGCGTCTTCGTCCTCACGCCGTAGTGGGCTCGCGTATCGTGATGGCCAGGGTCGTGATAGTAGCGATAGTAAACCGACTCGCGCCAATCAGTCGGGGTTTCACCACGCAGCAAGGGTGCCAGCGAACGGCCTTGCATCGAGTCGGGAATTGCTAGTCCAGCGAGGTCCAAGAAGGTGGGGGCCAGATCGATGTTGGCCACGAACTGGCTCGGTGTACTGGCGGCCTTGATTCCTGGGCCACGCGCCAGCAGCGGGACGCGTAGACCCGGTTCATACATGAAGCGTTTGTCGTAGAGTCCTAAGTCACCCAGATACCAACCATTGTCGGCCGAGTAGATCACGATGGTGTTGGCAGCCAAATCATTTTGGTCAAGGTAGTCCAAGACCCTACCGACGCCATCGTCGACTCCTTGCACGCAAGCCAAATAGTCTTGCATATAGCGTTGATACTTCCATTTCGTCAGCTCTTTGCCGGTTAAGGTCTTACCGTCCACGGTTACTTCGGTTGGTTTCGTGCCATTCCAAGCTCCCCTTTCGCGACCTTCCAAACCTTCTGGCGGAGTTCGTTTGAGATCGTTATTGGTCAAATCGTTGGCAACCGTCTGTTTGTTTTCTGGCAGTGCAGCTGGGCGAGTGGCATAGTCGTCAAACAGCGTATCTGGTTCGGGAATCACCGCGTCCTTAAAGCGTGCCTTATTTCGTTCGTCAGGCTCCCAGGCGCGATGCGGCGCCTTCTGATGCAGCATCAGGAAGAATGGTTTGTCTTGAGGTCGCGTTTTCAGAAATTCAATTCCCAGGTCAGTCGTCACATCGGTGCAGTGCCCCTCAATCACCAATTTCTTATCTGGAGCCAAGAAAGTCGGATTCCAATAGGCGCCTTGACCAGGCAACACGATCCAGCGATCAAAGCCCATTGGGTCCGACCCCAAATGCCACTTGCCGATCATCCCCGTATGGTAACCTCCCGCCTGCAGATGCTTGGCCACCGTATCGCGGTCTGGGTCGAAGCGATTAAAAACCGGCACACCGTTGAGATGCGAATACTGGCCAGTCAGCAACGTAGCACGACTGGGAGTGCAAATCGAGTTGGTCACAAACGAATTCGTAAACCGCGCCCCTTCAGCAGCCAAACGATCCAAATGGGGCGTCTGGTTGACCTTCGAGCCATACGCTGAGATAGCGTGTTCCGCATGATCATCTGAGAAAATGAACAGTATGTTGGGCTGCGCGGCTTGGCAGGTGATACTTGTAAACATTGCCAGCAGCGCAACTTGAACTACTGTTCGTAAACATCGATTTTTCATCGTTTCAATTTCTACCCGTTGGAGTGTTAGTCACTATTTTATTCTTCGTACAAACCAAGCCGAAACTCAATGGTACGAGCTTACCATAGCGGAATTCGCCAAGAATTTTGGTTTTTCAAAGGGAAGCTACAACTGCCGTTGTCCTTGGTGAAGTCCGCTACAAGGAAATCCTTAACGCTTATGGACTTTCGGCCGAAGGCCTATTCTACACAACGCATCACGTGGATGGTGTTTACGTTTACGGGAACACGAATTATTCACAAATCGACGCGCGAGTCCCGCGCAGGCTGGGACGGGACATACACAAACCTATTTGGTAGCCGGCGATTCAACTGCTTTGCCAACCCGCTCGCGATCTTGTCCCGGCGGAATCAACGAATAGTCGCTGCGTCCGCCGGGGCAAGTTGGCTATAGTCAGAGAAATTGGGGTCGAAAAAATAGGGGATGCCTTGAAACTGGTGTATTTCCCGAAGGCACCAGTAAGTGGAAGGTCATCCCCATGGTAAATAACAGAGCATACAAACGAGTTAG
>JBGSNE010000051.1:0-11935 GCA_041739785.1 Pirellulaceae bacterium | reverse complement strand
CCCGCACGCGGCGTCGCTCGGTCAGGGTTTCCCCCATTGCCGAAGATTCTCGACTGCAGCCACCCGTAGGTGTCTGGGCAGTGTCTCAGTCCCAGTGAGGCGGATCGTGCTCTCACACCCGCTACCCATCGTTGCCTTGGTGGGCTATTACCCCGCCAACTAGCTAATAGGAAGTAGACTCATCCTCAGGCGGAATCACACCATTTGATCCTAAGATGTTATCGGGTATTACCGGCAGTTTCCCGCCGCTATCCCCGTCCCGAGGGCAGATTTCTACTTATTCCTCTCCCTTCCGCCGCTGTCCATCTCCCGAAGGAAATTTCTCGCGCGACTTGCATGCCTAATCCACGCCGCCAACGTTCATTCTGAGCCAGGATCAAACCCTTCAATTGTTTATGCTTTCCACATGGTAAAACCGAAGCCTCACCACATAGATTGGTAACCAACTAAAAAGGCCTTTTACGGCTCTTCATAATTTTTCGCTAAATGCCCAGAGTCACTTGTACTCCAAAGCACTCAACAGGCCCCCTGGTCAAAGAGGCCAATTCTCAAGCTATGATGCTTTCAGTTCACCAGCGTCTTGCGACGACCAGCTCACCAAAAGACTTTCACAACCCTGCAAATTGAACTTGCAATTTTGCTAATTAAATAGCTGCTAAAAACTTTCGTTCTTAACGGAGAGCTTATCTACCAAATTGTCAAAGATCAGTTGCTGCGATCGCGGTTAGGCGATTCAGTAAATTTACCGGTCTGCGGGGTGATCGTCAAGTGCTAAAAACATTTGTTTTTGATTGCTCAAAAGCTCGTTTTTTTCACTGGCGTTTCCCTGCCACCGATGGACAAGAATGTATCGGCAGCTTCGCGACTCCACAAGGCGTCCAAGCAGAAAATTTTGAAGATCTTGTGAATCCTTTAACTTCCTTCAATAAATCGTTGTTAGGCACGCAATTCCGTTGATTGCCACAGGCGCGGGTGCCACCGCCTGCTAGCAATCTTGCATGGCTATAGGCTCTAACGTCGGCTGCCAGTGACCAAATTATTTGCACTTCGTCGGACACCTAGTTCTCGCCCGTGCTCTCCGCTACTTCGCTCCAACCGTTGCTACCGGTGCGATCCGAACGCGTTCCTGGCCCACTGTTGAGCTCGATCCCCCGATATTTGCTTGCCTCACCCCCACGCGTGACGTACGGTCTGGGGTAAGCCTACATTTCAGCCCAGTTGTACCCTCGCGTGACTAAGCCCATGAGCCGACCTGCCGCCCCTCCCGCACCCGCAACCGTTTCCAGTCCCGACGATCTGGACCTCATCCTCGAGCGGCTCAACGGTTTAATGAACGAAAAGACCTCTTCCACGGCGCAATCCGCTGCGCTGCCACGCGCGGCCACCGAACCACAACCCAGTAGAGCTCCCATGACTTCCATCGCTCCCCTGTCCACCTCGCCAGCATCCGTATCGCCAGCTCCCACCGCTCCCGCCAAATCGGGCAGTAACGGGACCGCCCGACCGGCTCCGCTCGCAGCTGCCGCCCCCGCCGAGTGTAGTTTCGGACGCATGACCGGCGATCGGGACGAAGCCTTTATCCCTTTGGCACCCACTTCCCTGGAAGCCGCTGGCATCAGCGAAACGCTGCTCGAAGCGCTGGTCATGCGCTACCTGCTGCAACGTGGTGAGGCCGCCGGACGCGCAATTGCCCACCAAGTCAAGCTGCCGTTTCTGCTCATTGAGCCGTTGCTCAACCGCCTCAAGTCCGAACAAATGACCGCCTACCGCGGTGCCAATTCTGTCAACGATTACACGCACACTCTGACCGATACCGGTCGCGATCGCGCTCGGCACTACCTGCACCAAACCACCTATTTCGGTTCCGCACCGGTTCCGCTGGAGCAATACAACCAGGCCGTCAAGCTGCAGTCGGTGGAAGGTCAACGTCCCCGCCGCGAAGAGCTCCTGCATGCCTTCCGCGATTTGTTGGTCGATCGCAAGATGCTCAGCAAAATAGGTCCGGCGATCAACAGTGGTCGCGGTATGTTCCTGTATGGCTATCCCGGCAACGGTAAGACCAGTATCGCCGAACGCATCACCATGGCCTTCGGTAAGTACATCTGGATTCCACGCTCGGTTCTCATCGATGGCGACATCATGCGGCTCTATGATCCACTGATGCACGAACAGTATGAAGTCGAAGAGTCGACCGGGTATCTCAAGGAAAGCTCCTACGATGGTCGCTGGGTGCGTATCAAACGCCCAACCATCATCGCCGGTGGCGAGCTGACGATGGAAATGCTGGAAGTCCAGCAAGATAAAGATACGGGCATCAACGAATCGCCCTTGCAAATGAAAAGCAACTGCGGCGTGCTCGTCATCGACGACTTCGGACGCCAACGTATGCGCGTTGACGAGCTGCTCAATCGCTGGATCGTGCCACTCGAAAAACGATTCGACTACTTGAACCTCAGCAGCGGTAAGAAGACTCAGGTCCCCTTCGATCAATTGGTGATCTTCTCCACTAACTTGCAACCCAAGGATCTAGTCGACGATGCTTTTTTGCGACGTATTCCCTACAAGATCGAAGTCGAAAATCCCAGCGAGGCAGCTTTCCGCAAACTGTTTGAGATCATGTGCCCCCGTTCCGGTTTGCCCTACAAGGCCGATGTGATCGAGTACTTGATCAATACCCACTACAAGCCCACCGGTCGCCCGTTCCGCAATTGCCATCCCCGCGATTTGCTGTTGCAAGTTCGCAACTATTGCCTGTACCACGACGAACCGCTCGATCTAAAGAACGAATACGTAGACTTCGCCTGCGAAAACTACTTTTCGATCATGTAAGTTCGTACGTCAGGCTGGCTCTAGAAAGCGCAAGTGGTGCGCGCAATGCACCAATTGCAATTTCAGCCCGTCTTCGGCGGACAACGGCCCAAACAACGGCGACGCAGCGTACGTTCCACGATAACTCGCCAGTCTCTGCGCTGTCTCCTTTAACCGTTGTAGGCTCGCCTCATCTTTCAGTCCATCGGCCGCATGGACCGTTTGTTGCATAGTGGGCCCCCCCGCAGCCATCTTGCCGGTTGTCAGGATCTTGCGCAACAGCGACTTGCCGACGCTGACGCGCATGCCCCACATCATCAAGTTGACTGGCAATGGAGCTTTGGGATAGCCGTCGATCATGAACACCATCCAGTCACTCAGGTGCTCGCAGACCTGGGCCAGATTCCACTTGCCGAGACTGCGGTACCCATCGCGATGCAGTCGCTCCAGGCGTTGTATGACTTCTTCCAAGCTCGAAAATTCGAGCTGCTGTGGAAGGGGATGTGATTGTGGTCCAATGTTATGTTCTTGTGGCATTGGTTGGCTATCCTGGCAGTGGTGGAAAGCAATCGACCAAGCGGACCATTGCTCCGCTTAGTTCGGGAATGGAGATTGAATCGGCATCGGTTAGCATTTGTTTCTTGCCATAGCCATACTTCTCCTTCGGTTCCGCCGGGTGGAGTAACTGAGGTTCGGAATAGACCTCCAATAATCTGTGTTCGACATCAAATATCCAGTAATGCTGGACGCCTGCTTCGGCGTACAGTGCCAACTTGATGGTGCGGTCGACGTAGAGACTTGAAGCCGAAACCTCGATCAGCAGATGGGCATCCTTTCCCTGCGGATGTTCGCCCAGGTATTCGTCGTCGCGAAGGCGAGCGATCGTGAAATCAGGTTCCGGCTCGCTGTCGGGAGGAACGATAATCGGCGACTGAACGCGCACTAACGCTTGCTGGCCAGTTGCTAGTGTCAGTACACGAATCAAACGTGTCAAGCAAACTTCATGCGGCATACCCTTGGGCGCCATGAGTATCAAATCTCCACGGATGAGTTCCATGCGAATGGAGGGGTCGATGATGCTGGCTTCACCCATGCGATGATAATCATCGAGCGTGAATTTGTAACGCTGGGGCAACTCGTCTGGTCGCGGAGCGGGCTCGGCGGCAGGCAGCCAATCTGGCCTCTGATTGCTGGTCGGCTGAGAAGGTGAAAGTTTGCTCATGGCTTTCAGTTTAGCTGTGGAATTGGTCCCTTGCAAACCACTTGCTCATCGTTTCTGGACTCTCCCAGTTGTGAAGCCTCCGCGACGTTCCAAAGTTTGTGCTCAACGCTATGAAGCAGTATCTTTCAGTTAGGCAACTGCGAATTTTGTTTAACGCCGAGCCGGAGCAGGCTGTCGACCTGACTTCGATTGGCCAATCGCGAAACTCACTACTAAGATGGGAGTTTCCCGAAGGTTAGGTCACAGCCCGCGCAGGCGACGGCAGCGTTGGGTCTTGGAAGTATCAAGCCGGCTTAAACGACTGCGCTCATTCTTCGAACGATATTGACGTTACGTAGCGGATGTCTGCTCGACCGCAGGTGTCACCGCGAGGATCGAACACTCCACGCGATTGACGATGCGCTCGGCCGTATTGCCCAGCAGCAAACCGGGAATGCCCTGCCTGGCAACCGTGCCGCAGACTAGCAAATCAGCCTGCTCTTTTTCGCACAGCTCGGGAATCACTTCGCTGGGCTCGCCCTCGAGCATGCGCGCAGCCGGGCCGCCAGCGTGTAAATCGAATTCGGATAATAGAGCCTCAAAGCTCTCGCGATGTTGCTGGCGATTGGATTCCAGTAGTAGTTCAAATTCACTGGTGGGCATGCGGTGCCGCAACATCTCCGAGCCATACAAACTCCATACATAACACACCAGCAGTTTGGCTCGCTCTCGCGTGGCCAAGTTCGAGGCAACTTGCATGATGCGCGCGTTCAATTGCCGGTGTGCATCGTCGCCCGGCGATGCATCGACGGTGGCGATGATCGTTTTGCACTCAGGTTCGTGACCTTCATCGGCCAACCACATGGCACATGGCAGTCTTCGGATGAGCTTTTGGGACGATGTCCCCAAGTTGCCCGCTTGTAAGCTCTTCGTCCCTTTCGTAGCGCGCACGATCAAATCCGCACCGATGCGCTGAGCGGCCGCGAGCGTCAATTGCGACGAGACGCCCTCGAGCACTTCGCCGTCCGCTTCGATGCCATGCGCCTGGCACTGGTCGATCAGGACTTGGAGCTGTTCTTGTTTTTCCTTGACGAGCAGTTGATGGATGTGCACGTAGTCGCGGCTGAGAAGGCGTACCGTGAAGCTCACGTCTTTAACGATATCAACCAAGTGCAACTTGACTCCACCGTGCTCGGCCAACTTCATCGCACGTTTGAGTTCATGATGTTCCTGTTGCGTCGAATCGACTACTACCAAAATATTCTTGAAGATCAGCATGTTGGAAATCCCTTCGCTAATTGGTTCCTGAGGCGCTAAACCCGAATGTAACAAGGTTATGTCGTAGCGAAATTCTTACCGCTTCTCGGTGAACAACACCACCGCTCGCTGCCAAACGCTCGAAATGACTGAATTTTCGTACTCGTACTCAGCTTTTCACGGTACTCGTACTCGATATGTCGAAGGAGTACGAGTACCATTTCATTGAGTACGAGTAGGAGTACGAGTACGAAACCCCGAGACGTATGGTGGTGTTCAGCGCAAATTGCCGAAATTCATGGCGAATTCCGGTACGGGAAAATTCTTAATCTTACTCATAGCTGGCTCGATAGCTTGCGTGCTTGATCGCACAGCGCTTGCGCCTCGGCGATCGAAGGCGCTTCGGCGATGAAACGGACAATCGGTTCGGTATTGCTGCCACGTACCAACAACCAGCGATCGCTCCATTCCAGTTTCAGTCCGTCTTGGCGGCTGGAACTAGCATCGTTGATTTCGGCCGTTAGTAAATCGAACAGCTTCGGTAGGCGACTGGTGTCGAGATCGATTTTATCTTTGACGATCGACAGCTTGGGCAGTCCGGCGACTAGCTCGCTGACTTGGGCGCGGCTGGAGGCAAGCAAGTCGAGGATGCGGGCCATGCCGACAAAACTATCGCGCACATAACCAACTTGTGGGTCAATCGGCCCACCGTTTCCCTCGCCGCCAAAAATCGCTCGTTCGGCAATCATCAAATCGGCCACATTCGCTTCGCCGAAGGCGGATTGTAGCAGCCGGCAACCATGCTCTGCGGCGATCACTTTGGATAGTCCACTGGTCGCGCAGTTGGTCACTATTGTGCAATCTTGTTTTCCGTGAGCCTGATGCTTCGGAAGAGCTTGCAGCAGGCACAGAGCCAGCGTCAATTCTTCTCCGATATACCTCCCCTGTTCGTCGATGACCGCCAGGCGATCTGCGTCGGGGTCTTGGCAGAAGCCGACGTCATAGTCACCTTGCTTAACCGCCAGGCTAACGCTGGTCAAATTATCAGCCAGTGGTTCGGGCGAGTGCGAGAATTGACCATCCGGCGTGTCACCGAGAATCGTGAACTGGCAACCGAGTGACTCGAGCAATTGTCGTCCCAATAAACTCCCTGCGCCATGATTGCTGTCGAGCAATACGCGGAATTTTCGCGCGCGAATCGCCTCCACATCGACGGTCTTCAGTACTTTGTCACCATGGGCCGAGTGCGGATCTGTCAATTGCACAGTCGAACCGATTGAATCCACCCCGACCCAGCGCGTTTTTCCTTCTCGATAAGCGGCTAGCACTTTTTCGCCGGCTGTTTTGGGGAGTACGCGACCCTCTGCTCCGAAGAGCTTCAGCCCGTTGTACTCCTTCGGATTGTGGCTGGCCGAGATCTGTATTCCCGCCACTGCCCCCTGCTCTCGGACTTGCACGCCGACCGTGGGAGTGGACGCGACATCCAGGTCGATCGTGTGCAGTCCACTAGCCGAAAGTGTGGCAGCCACCACTTGAGCCAGCATCCGCCCACTGCTGCGTCCATCGCGGCCAATGACAACTTTGGCCGGCGTGGAATCACGGTCCGGCAAAGTGCTGGCCAGAGCCGCAATATATCGGGCTGCGACCAGTGGAGTTAGCTGTTGGCCGATGGTTCCTCGCAGACCACTCACGCTAATAATTGGTTCGCTCACTCAGATGTCTTTCTAAATTCTTGGGAAAGGTTTACTCGGTGCGTTGCTTGCCACGGCTCCCCACCATCGTCGCACGACTCTGCAAGTCGTGACAACGCGACTTGCAACAACCCGACCACGACTCGGAGAGTCGTGCGACGATGGCCGAACAAAAAAGGTGTCAGACGCCTTATTTGATCGGCTCTTCGCGAGTTCCGCACCAAGTCCGCAAGTTGAGACCAGGGAGGGTAGTTTACAGCCCTCGCGTGGCTTACAATCGCCTCAACTTTCATTCTCTCACTTTTTGCAAACGGTGTCGATTGACAATGCGTACCGAAGAAGCGATTTCAGCGGCAAAACAGGCGGTTGGCGACGGGAATTTGACTCAAGCCGCGCTGGAGAATCTTACCTGTTGGTTGACGGAGTCGCGATATTCCCGCTATCAGCCCTCGATCGTAGCCCACATTGCCGACGGCAAGTGGCAAAAATTAGATGACGTTTTCTGGACCGTTATTCCGTTCGGCACCGGCGGTCGACGCGGGCGGATGTATGAGTTCGGATCCAACGCGATCAACGAACGCACGATTGGTGAAAGCGCTCAAGGCCTGGCGACCTATATTTTAGAGCAATCCGGCGCTGCGAAGAAAAAACTTAGCTGTGCCATCGCCTATGATACTCGGCATCGCTCGCGCGAGTTCGCGGAGCTATGCGCGCGAGTCATGGTGGCTAACGGCTTTGAAGTCGTTTTCCTCGACGACTATCGCGCCACGCCACAACTATCTTTTGCAGTGCGCTTTAAGCAGTGCGATTGCGGGATCATGGTCACCGCTAGTCACAATCCACCCAGCGACAATGCCGTAAAGGTCTATTGGTCATCCGGAGGTCAAGTCCTGCCGCCGCACGATAAGGCGATTATCGACCGCGTGATGAACGTCGACGAAATCAAGCTGGTTGAATTCTCTGCAGCACTTAAGGCCGGACAAGTAAAGATCTGCACCAAGGAAGTGGATCAAGCCTATTTTTCGGAAGTGCACAAGTTTGCTTGGCCAGGTCCACGCGATGCGAAGATCGTCTACTCGCCGCTGCATGGTGTTGGCACTTTCGCAGTGATGCCTGTGCTCGAGCAAGCTGGCTTCGGAGATTGTGAGGTTTATGGTCCACACTCCGAACCGAGTGGCGATTTCCCGAACGTGCCGGGCCACGTCAGCAATCCTGAGAATCGCGCCGTGTTCGACGCCATCATCGAGTGTGCCCAGGCGACTGGGGCCGATGTCATTCTAGCCACCGATCCCGATTGCGATCGCCTGGGGGTCGCTACGCCTTTGACGGCCGATCGCAACGGTCCGTGGGGCACGATCAATGGCAATCAAATAGGAGCCTTGCTGACCGATTTCGCTTGTTTGCGCATGCAGCAGCTTGGCAAGTTGTCCGACAAATCGTACGTGATCAAAACGCTAGTCACTACCGATTTGATACGCCGCGTGTCGGAAAGCTACTCTGTCCGCTGCGAAGGGAATTTGCACGTGGGGTTCAAATGGATCGCTGGAGTTATGGACGCGGTTGGTCCGGATGATTTTGTGTTTGGGACCGAAGAATCGCACGGTTACTTGATTGGCCAATATGCCCGAGACAAAGATGGCGCGGTGGCTTGTTTGTTGATGGCCATGTTGGTGGCTCAGCTAAAGAGTGAGGGTAAGACGTTGCATCAACGACTGGCCGAATTGCAGCAACAACATGGTTGCCACGAAGAGGCCTTGGTCAACGTGCAGATGGAAGGGAGCGAAGGGATGACTCAGATGAGTCGTCTGATGGCCGCCTTCCGTTCCGATCCGCCGCGTGAACTCGGCGGAATCGAAGTAGCCGCCGTCCGCGACTACAAGTCGCTGACCACTCGTCTGCCCGACGGTAGCACCACTAAACTCGATGCCTTGCCCGCCGACATGGTGATGTTGGATTTAAAGCTCGACGGCAATTACTTCGCCGTCAGACCCTCCGGCACAGAGCCGAAGGTGAAATTCTATATGTTCACCAGCCTCCCTCCCGTTGAAAGCGTCGATCTGACCGCAGCCAAGAAGAAATTGACCACGCGACTGGCCGAGCTTGAAGCTGATATTCGACGGTATGTAGCTGAGAAGATCGGGTGAAGTGATTGATGGGATCAATACCGCCGCCTATTCTCTAAGAGCTTATTCACTGGACGGCTTGTTATTGAGAGCGTGGCACTTGCTGCGCCCTAGTTAGTTTGTGTTTCCAATTAGTCTAAGGGATTTCGGGTTGGATTTAGTGCCGAAGTGGGTATGGATTTAGTGCCGAATGCAGTAGCAGCAGAGCTGCGAACTTAGAATAGCCTGGGATGGATCGCAGAGAGCGAAGCGAACGGAGAGGAACCCCAAGGAACCCTACTAGCTAGCCTCAGAATCTCGCTCAACTGACAACTTTTCCCCGATGTCAATGCGCGGATGATGCGCGAAGCTGTGCGGGTTCGATCGTTTGTTTCTTTGGCAATCAAACTACTTAGAGTTCAATCTGGTCGTTTTGGTTGCAACTCTATACCAGGCCGTTACGATAACAGCCTGACTGTAGGTCAAGCGCGATGGCCTCACCAACACGTTTTTATCCCCGCTTCAACTGACTTGGACTAATCGATTAGGCTTCGGACATGAGCACTTCCCATTCTAGCCCAACGGCCTTGCAGCCGATGTCGATGCCTGCGCGCAAAGTGCCTACTATTGAAACCCAACACGTCTACAATTTGACGGTCTTGGTTCAACAATTGGAATCTGGTGAGATGCGGGCTCGTGCGGCCAATATAGCTATTGAAGATGTTCGGGCAGGCTCCATTCGAGGGGCGTTGAGCCAAATGGTGGCTGCGACCAAATCGCTGATTGCCGAGCGCGTGGCGCGCGACGAGTCGATTCCCTGGATCGAGCCGCCCGTGGAACCATCTGAATCCGAGAGCCGGTTTATGGTACCGCTGCATCTGTAGCGTTTATAGGTCGCAATCGGCGCGATGTTGCAGATGTCGCAATCTGTAGTGGACGAGGTGACGAGTCCCTTGCTCCAGGGCTCGTAACCTTGTCAACTACGACAGTAGTTTACCGCACGATGCTAAGCTCCCCTTCTGCACGTCGTTTCTCTTCCATTCGTTCCGCATTGTCATCTCGGTATCAGAGTTGCATGGCTTGTTAAGTCAGTCAGCGAGTGCTGGGAAAGGGTTACAATGCGGATTATCTCTCTGGAAGGAAGAATGTCCATGTTATCTACACATTCGGATGCGTTGTGTGGCAATTGGAATGTCGGCAATGGGGTGACAAGTCCGACTCGACTGTCCGAGGCCGACGCTAGTTTGTTGCTCGACTTAGCGCAGCGCAGCGTGCGGTTGGGAGTTGAGGGGGAGTTGCCGCTTCAACCGATTGCCGAGCACTACTCCTGTCCTTTGCGACGACTGCAGTCGACTTTTGTCACGCTGCGTGATCGAAGCGGAGTGATTAGTCGTGCGGGGACGGTGCAGCCAACGGTTCCGCTGGTAAGCGATGTCTGCCACAACGCGTACGAAGTCGCCACGCACGCGGTGGAACGAATTCGCAGCACGGATCTCGTGGTTGACGTGCAACTGGTCAGCCCGCTGCAATACCTTTCGTTCCAATCGCTGGAGAGCGTGTTGCAGCAGCTCAAGCCAGAGGAGGATGGAGTATTCTTGCAGCTTGGTCTGTGCCAAGCCACGTTCACGCCTGACAAATGGCAACAATGGCCCGACGCGGACGGTTTCTTTCGGGCGTTGCAGTGTCAGGCTGGAATAGATCCAGACGAGTGGTCGAGTGAACGCAGTGTGGCTACCTATCACGTCACACAGTTGCCACAGAGTGAAGTAGTAGGTGCTCACGCAGAGCGGCCATCCAAACCGAAATAGGTTTTGCAAGAGTGTATCTACACAAGATCAAGCGTGCTGCTTTTCAGATTGCGCTGTGCGTCGGTGCGCGCTCTGCTGTGAAAGAGTGCGGACCGGTCACGCCGAAGTGGTATTGCTAAAACTGCAATTTAATAAAGATGTTGAGAGTTGGTAAATGGAGATACGTTGAACTCAGACTAGCTACCAGCCTGATCGCTGCGACTCCCTTCGGGGTCGAAAAATCCGCGTGATCACAACGCTACCGTAGATGGGCTAGCGCGACCTACGGCTAATATCTCAGATCCCTTCGGGATAATGGCAAACTCTTGCATAACTCACAGGATGCAAATCCCAGCGCATCTTCTTGGTGGCACATGACTTGCAATTGAACGTTGCTCGTCGAGCGGTCAGGGTGCGCTTAAATCGCGCCCCACCGTTTAAGAAGCTTCAGTATCGAATTCACAATCCGAGGAACTCACTCCATGCAGCGACCAATTTTGGCAGTATTATGCCTGTCATGTGCCCTGATAAGCATCGGCGTTTGGCAGGTTCAAGCCCAGCAGCCAGTGGATGCGAGTCCCAAGCGACTACAGCCTTTGATGCAGCAGAAGCTCGATCACTCCAAGTCGATTCTCGAAGCGTTGGCGGTTGAGGACTATAGCCAGCTGGCGAAATCGGCTCAGGCGCTGAGTTTGTTGAGTCTTGAAAGCAACTGGAACGTGTTGACGACGGACGAGTACATTCAACAAAGCGCTGCCTTTCGTCACGCCTGCAGAGTGATTCAAGAAGCCGCTCATGAGAAGAACGTCGATCGGGCTGCATTGGGCTTCATGGATTTGACGGTCCGTTGCGTGGAGTGCCATAAGTACTTGCGAAAAAACGCCTCGGCTTCCAAGGATATCGCGCAGCCATCAGCGACCACTGGTACCAAGTAATTGGACAGAACCACTTTCGGTCCCGATATCAGCTCGACGCGCCAGTTTTGAAGTTGCAGTATTTCAACCGCGAAGCGGTGGTGTTGGGTAGCCTGGGGTGCAACCCCAGGGGAAATGTCGCCCGACAACCACCGGCTTGCCAGCGAGCGACCGC
>JBGSNE010000037.1:0-1751 GCA_041739785.1 Pirellulaceae bacterium | reverse complement strand
GGCTCGCTGGACACTTGGGATGCTAGCGTAATTGACGGCACTCGGCAGCCGGAACGGCCAGTGATCGGCGCGGCTCAGATCGGTTTCGGCGAACTTCGATTAAACCACGACTGCCTTTTGCCCGCGCCAATCGAGAATCGTTTTAGTCTGCACACAGGTGACGTGCTCCTTGCCAAAGCGCCACCAATCAAGGCTGCGTGGATTTCACCATCGGTTCATCACCACCGCTTCGATGCCACTTGTTACGCGGTGCGAAATCTCAAAACGTCGCATGGCGTCTGGCTCACCTTCTGCCTCAATCAATTCGAGTTTGCATTTTCGCTGGCTCGTCGTTCCGTCGCCTCCACAGTACCGCGAATCAATAGTGGCGAATTGCGCCGGTTCCCAATCCCCGAAGTCCCCGCCGGCTTCGATTTGCTCGCGGATGGGATTGCCGAATGCATTGATCAGCGAGCGCTTAGCTCGATGGAGCTGCTGCGTCTGCAAGCCGAGGTGGCTGAACAAGTTCACTCCCTCGTGCCAGAAGCTGCCTTAGTAATCGAGAATGACCACGGAAGCCAAGTGAGCTGGTATCAGCGATTCGCTGCGACACTGCTTGAAGATTCGCTGGTCCCCGGACATGTAAAAGCTGGCGAGTATCAGCAGGCCCTTCGGCGCGGTGGTGACTGGCGACCAATTCGAAGCTTAGTTGCACTTGCTCGCGGGCATGGCGAGCGTCTGGGGAAAGACGTGTCTGATTACTGGAGTCTAAGACTGTCTGATGTTGGCCCGGATCTTCGCGTCCCTCCTGTCGTATCGCGTGGTCACGCAGGCAATCGCAATGTTTATGCAGAACCACTTACAGCAGGTGAAGTCCTTCACTCCCTACTAGCCACCAGCCCCAGAACCGTATTTGTCGCCGAAAGCTCGGACTCAATGATCTTCCCAACGGATCACTGGGTTCGCTTGCGTTTCAATGAGACACCCGGTGCATGGGCGCTCGCTATGCAAACCGAACCAGTTGCTCAACAGCTTCGCTCGATGACCACGGGGTTGACTCAGCAGTTCGCGACCGCTTCGGCAGTTGAGCAGCTTGTTCTACCTCCCCTGCCGCTCTCTATCCGAATGTCATGGGACGGCCGGTTGCGTCGATGGCAGCGACAACGCAGTGATCTGGACGCGAAGTGGCATGAGCTAGTCGATCGAGTCTATAAGCTGCTCAAGCATACCGAAGTCCAATATGGACCTTGGGT
The DNA here is from genome assembly GCA_041739785.1 of Pirellulaceae bacterium. Lineage (GTDB taxonomy): Bacteria > Planctomycetota > Planctomycetia > Pirellulales > Pirellulaceae > Aureliella. Next base: position 519 of record JBGSNE010000037.1, on the reverse strand, counting down.
ATTGCCGTTCTATGAGGAGATGAACGATGACGCCTGATAGTTACAAGGCAATCACCGAAGCGTTTAGCGCCGGCGCGATACCACTCAAGCAGCTACATGCTGCAGCTCGCGATCGTGGCAGTGCATGGTCGGTCGATCAATTGCATTTACTGCTTACGTGCCTTGATGATTGGAGAGTTGCCAAGCCAGCCGATGAATGGCTCGTCGAACGTGCCGGACGATCACTAGAAGAAGAGTTGGAGGAAGCCATAGTAGCAGCGGTTCAATCACAGGGTGGCAAGCCGCTGCCGGCGGCGATTGTTATGTCGCTGTTGCCTAACAAATTTACGACGTCAGAAGTTCAAGTGCGGAAGTTAGCGAAAGACTCATCAAGATTGAAGGTCGTTGGGCCGGGATTAATCGCGGTGAAATGACAATAGATGGCCTTCCTGGACTCGCACGAGTCCAGATGAACTAGAACAGTTAAAACCTAGCCAATTCGCGTTCCATTGCGAGCATGGCGAATAACGATAAAGGAAT
>JBGSNE010000012.1:0-26137 GCA_041739785.1 Pirellulaceae bacterium | reverse complement strand
ACACTGCACGCCGCAGCCGTCGAGCTTCAACTGTTCTTCCCAACTAGCAACCACACTGCTTTCTCAAACCAGCCAGCGAACCCGCAACACTCTTCCAGCCACCCTGCTAAATTGGCTGATTCTTAATTGCGTTTGACATCTGGTCTCCGCGCCGGAAAATTAGGTTCAACAATTGATCAAATTCCAGTAATAAACTGTCGCGTGACCGAACCATTTTAAAACTCCTACGGCCGCCGTGGGCTACTAGCTTGCGTGATGATCCCTGGGAAAACGCGAATTCGTCCCATAATCGCTCGGGGAGAATTCGTAACGTTTCTTAACTAACCCTAAGTCTCACTGTGGGTTCCGTAGGCTTCGGTAAAAACCCCTTGAAATCAGAAAGAGGGGATCTCTTGCACGCACGCACTGTGGATGGCGCACCCTTCGATAGTTCAGCCCCCCTATTGGCGAACGTCGGTTTAGCCACTTTTTTTCATCTACCCGCGCCCCGTGCGGCCACTTGTCGAGCCGATATTGAAGTGATATCACTTTAATATCACTTCTAAGCCGAGGCTCGGAAATCATTAACAACTTTGCTTTGAAGGAAAATTCAACGAGGCCAACGTTTTGGCGAAACGAGACTCTTTCCTACTGCGCATCGATCCAGAGGTCCTCGAAGCTCTGCGACGCTGGGCCGACGACGATTTGCGCAGCGTCAATGCGCAAATCGAATATGTACTGCGGCAGAGTCTTCAGCAGGCTGGCCGAGTCCGCCGAGCGTCCAACCCTTGCCCGTCCTCCAAAGAGCCCAAGAAAACCAATCCTGAATAGTTCTTAGCCTGAGCGTACTATCTGCGCTTTCGTGTACAATGCCGCCAACGGCCTTCCGCTGCCGCGTGATTGCCAAGACCTTCGGCTGTGTGTTCGCTTGGTTATCACGACTCGGAGAGTCGTGCGACGATAGTTACTCGGAGAGCCGTGCGACGAAGGTGGTGCGGCTTCCGCTAGCATGTTCGTATTATTCCAATAAGGTTGACCATGATCGTGCGCTTCAAAATCGCTTCTCTTGTGGTGTGTTGGTTGTGCGTAGGAAGCCTCTCAACCTACTCACTTGCCGCTTCACCAGAATTGACCATCTCCGAACGAATCAGCTCGACTGATTGGCCTTGGTGGCGGGGACCGAGTCGCGATGGAAGGGCGGACAATACTCCACTCCCGACTCGGTTTTCGGAATCGGAGAACGTCGAGTGGAAGACGCCCATCCCCGGTAGGGGCCACAATTCTCCGATTGTAATTGGTGGACACGTCTACCTGACCACTGCTGATGAGCAATCCGAAACTCAGAAGGTGCTGGCGTTTGATCTCACGACGGGCGCCCCGCAGTGGCAGCGCGAGGTTAACCAAGGGGGCTTTCCGGACAACAATCACGCCAAAAACACGGAAGCTTCTTCAACCCTGGCATGCGATGGAGAGCGATTGTTGGCCACTTTCTATCATCACCATAAGATAGAGCTGGTCGCACTTGATCTCACAGGAGAAATTCTGTGGCGCAAGACTGCCGGACCGTTCAATCCCGCTATGTTTGAATACGGCTACGCTCCATCGCCATGCTTGTACGGCCCAAGCGTGATCATAGCGGCCGAGTGGGACAATGAAGCCAGCTTCATTGCCGCGTTCGATCGCGCTACCGGCGAAGAACTCTGGCGTACCGCGCGAACACCCAGTATCTCATTCTCTTCCCCAGTGGTGGCTCATGTAGCGGGCCGCGATCAATTGTTAATTAGCGGTCAAGTGAAAATCTGCTCCTATGATCCAACCAATGGAAAGCTGTTGTGGGAAGTCGACGGAACGACTAACGCTACGTGTGGTACCGTGATTTGGGATGAAGAAGTGGTCTATGCCAGTGGTGGTTATCCTAAGGCAGAAACGCTGGCCGTTCGCGGCGATGGTAGCGGCAACGTGTTATGGCGCAACAATCAAAAGTGTTACGAACAATCGATGATTGTGATCGATGGTTACGTCTACGCTTTGACTGACAAAGGCATCTTGTATTGTTGGCGCGCCATCGATGGTCAGGAAGTATGGCGGGAACGGCTCGAAGGGCCCGTCAGTGCATCCCCCATCTATGCAGGTGGGCATTTATATTGGGCCAATGAACAGGGAACATTCTACGTGATTAAGCCCAATCCGCATAAGTTCGAATTAGTGGCCGCCAACCGTTTGGAAAGCGAATCCTTCGCTAGCCCAGCCGTTAGCGGCCCGCGACTACTACTGCGTGTAGCCCACGGCAAGGACAATGCGCGTCAGGAAACACTCTATTGCATTTCATCCGGAAAGTGAGCTAGGCCAATTCAATGCACCTTTCAATGGAAGTCCCCTAGAGGCCCAGTCGTTCGACGAGTCCATTGGGGGCGTGTTGTGGCAGATTACGACGCGGAGCGTCGTGCGACGATGGTGTAGCGGAAGTCGCCAAGACTCTCGATCTGCAAACATCGTCGCACGACTCTCCGAGTCGTGTTCCTTTGCCTAAGTCAAAACTCAGCCGCCGAAAGTCGTAGCAACTTCCGTTACTGTAAACCGTGAGAACCATGAATGGACATGGATCGCGCACAACTTGATTACCTACAGCTCGCCTTGACCAGTGGTGTGGGCCCCTGTCTGCTTGCTCGATTGCTCGGGCACTTCGGTTCTGCGACGGACGTATTGTCTGCCAGCCCGCAAGCGCTGAACGAAGTGGAAGGGGTGGGTGTCGCACTGGCGCGTCGACTTCGCACCAGCGAAGCGCGAGATCGGGCCTTGCTCATCTTGGACGATTGCCTGGCCCGCGAGATTCGCATACTGTTGCCCATGGATCGGGAATTTCCGCGACTGTTGAAAGAGATTCCTGATCCACCGAGTTTACTGTTTATTCGAGGCGAGTTGCGGACCACGGATGCCTTATGTATCGCCATTGTTGGTACCCGCGGAGCATCGCAATATGGGCGCAGCCAGGCGGAGCGGTTCGCACGGAGCTTAGCTCGGGCCGGCCTGACCATCGTCAGTGGTTTGGCAAGGGGTATCGACTCAGCGGCACATCAAGGCGCCTTGGAGGCTGAAGGCAGGACAATTGCCGTGCAAAGCAACGGTGTGGCTGAAATCTATCCACCGCAAAACCAGTTGCTGGCGGAACAAATCATGGAACGCGGCGCGGTCCTGAGTGAAATGCCCCCAGGAACCAAACCGAAGAAAGGTATGTTCCCGCAACGCAATCGGCTCATCAGCGGGCTGGCCCTCGGGACGATTGTGATCGAAGCGGCGGAGCGCTCCGGTGCGCTCATCACCGCGCGACTAGCAGGTGAGCAGGGACGCGAGGTATTCGCCCTGCCCGGCCTGGTGACGTCGCCCGCCGCCGGTGGCTGCCATCAATTGATTCGTGACGGCGCGCGATTGGTACGTTCGCCCGAGGATGTGCTCGACGAACTTGGCCCGCTGGTGGAAGGGGTCGAGCTGCAGCCGGAACTAACAGTGCGGCACGCCGCCGAATTGCAACTCAACGAGCAAGAGACCTGTGTACTGCAGGCCATCGACGTGGAGCCAACCGATATTAACCACGTAGTTCTGGCCAGTGGCCTTCCCGTACCGCGCGTGCTGAGTACCCTAAGTGTGCTTGAGATGCGTCGTCTGGTTCGCCGCCTCAGCGGCCAATTGGTGCAGCGCCTGTAGCCAAAGGTGCCGTTGCACGGCAGAAACTCGCGGCGGATGAACTCGTAGCGGAAGTCGCCAAGACTTGCGATGTTCGCGTCGCAGACGCGATTCCATCGTTCAGGGTGGAGTAGAAACAGCCGGAACCGAGGGCAATTTGCGGGCGCACTGAATGAAGCCCTATTTAGGTAGAAGGATGCTCCGCTTTGTCACTTGACGTCAATTCAATCCTCGGCACGGACGGACTGATTGCACGTCGGCTGAAGAACTACGAAGAGCGACCGCAACAGCTGGCCATGGCCCACGCCGTGGCTGAGGCGCTGGGCAAAGAGCGGCATTTGATTGCCGAAGCGGGGACAGGCGTTGGTAAGAGTTTCGCTTACTTAGTCCCTGCGATTCTGTTTGCCACAGCGGATCAAGCCGACGATGAGCAGCAAACGCCAAAGGTCGAAGCCAGTCGCCGCGTGGTCGTCAGCACGCATACCATCAGCTTGCAAGAACAACTGATCGACAAAGATCTGCCGCTGCTAAATAGTGTCCTACCTCGCGAATTCACTTCGGTCTTGGTCAAAGGACGCAGCAATTATCTCAGCCTACGTCGCTATGAAATCGCGCGACAGCGGGCCATGAGCATGCTCAACGAATCGGAGTTCAACCAATTCGAAAGCTTAAAAGGCTGGTTGGCCAACACCAACGACGGTTCGCTGAGCAGTCTGCCCTTCAAACCGTTCGGTTCGGTCTGGGATGAAGTAGCCAGCGATACCAGCAATTGTTTGGGACGCAAATGTAAGACATACGACAAATGCTACTACTACCAGGCGCGTCGCCGAGTGCATGGAGCGCAGATACTAGTAGTCAATCATGCCATGTTCTTTACCGATTTGGCGATTCGTCGGCAGCTTGGCTACGGAGTCCTACCCGACTACGATGCTGCCATTCTGGACGAATGCCATACGATCGAATCGGTAGCCAGTTCGCATTTGGGTATCAAAGTCACCAATGGCCAGGTGCTGTATGCGCTGAATAAGCTCTACAACCCTTCGACCGGCAAGGGACTGTTTGTGGCCATGGGGCTCGATCGATTGTCCGAGAAAGTCAACGCAGCGCACTATAAACTCGATCAATTGGTGTTCGACCTGGACGAGTGGATGGGGAAGGATGGCGGTGCGACACGCCGCGTCCGAAGCAAAAACATCGTCCCCAATCTGCTGAGCGAACCGCTGGAAGAACTATCGGGCACACTCATCCAGCTATCCGACAAAGCCGAAGACGCTTCGCGCCGGCAAGACTACATCGCGGCTGGTAAGCGACTGGAAACACTCTCCAGCGATCTCAAGATGTGGTTGCAACAAGCGGATGACGGATTCGTGTATTGGCTGGAGCGCGTGATGACGCGACGGGGGGATGTGCGAATGGAAATGCACGCCGCTCCCATCGACATCGCGAGCCGTATGCGACAGATGTTGTTTCAAGAAGTCCCCAGTGTGATCATGGCCAGCGCTACCGTTTCCACTGGACGCGAGGGTGGATTTGAGTTCTTCCAGTCGCGCATCGGCGCCACCGGAAGTCTAACTACCAAGCAGGGGAGCCCGTTTGATTATCAACGCCAAGCTGAATTGATCATTGTGGGGGATATGCCGGATCCATCCGCCAACAAAAACGAATTTGAAGCCCTGTTGCCTCGTATGATTGAGCGCTACTTGTCGCGCACCGATGGCCGCGCCTTCGTACTCTTCACCAGCTACAGTTTGTTGCGTTCCACTGCACAAAAAATGCAACGCTGGTTCGCTCAACAGAAGATGGTCCTGTACAGCCAAGCTGATGGCACACCACGCGGTCAATTGCTCGAGCAATTCAAACAGAACCCGCGCGGCGCCCTGTTCGGCACAGACAGCTTTTGGCAAGGAGTCGACGTCCCCGGCGATGCGTTGGGAAATGTCATTATCACCAAGCTGCCTTTTAGTGTTCCCGATCATCCGCTGTTGGAGGCGCGATTGGATGCAATTCGGGCTAGTGGCGGGAATCCTTTTCGCGATTATCAACTCCCCGAAGCGGTGATCAAGCTTCGACAAGGCTTTGGACGGCTGATACGTACCGCCTCCGACACCGGCATCGTGGTTATTCTCGACCCACGAATCACCACCAAATATTATGGCCGGGCTTTTATCGATTCGCTACCCAATTGCCAAGTCACCCAGCACTCCGTCAAACCGGTTGCCTCTTAGCGCGGTCGATCCAGAGAGTGGGTCGCTTCTGCCGGAAGCGACTGTCTCCGTGGGTCGCTTCTGCCGGAAGCGACTGTCTCCGTGGGTCGCTTCTGCCGGAAGCGACTGTCTCCGTGGGTCGCTTCTGCCGGAAGCGACTACCAGGTCCCCAGAAAACACACTTCGGAGGGGATTTTTGGGAAGCATGAAAACTAAGAACCCCGACAAACCGTCGTTCCCGGCAGGAACGACCCACTTTTCCTCGTTCCCGGCAGGAACGACCCACTTTTGTCGTTCCCGGCAGGAACGACCCACTTTCTGTCGTTCCCAGCAGGAACCACTCACGTAGAATCGCGAAAACCCCTTAATATGGAGTACTCCAGGGTCTTTGACACGATTTTTGGGTTGCGTATAATAGCGGCTGCGTAATATGCGGTAATCTCTCGAATTTTGGCTGAGTTTGTTGTAGCCCGTGGTGCGCTCCCTCAAAAATCCCACCTCTCAATCGAACGCACGAACCGCGTTTGATTTCATCGTTTGACGGAACAAGTCTTTCGGACCATGCTCGCACCTTCGGCGTAGTGGTCCACCACAGGCCAAGCTTTGGCCATCCGTGCATGTGTCATGGAATACGTACACCCACACAATGTTTGCGACACCAACGCTGGAGCTTTACTGCAATATGAAGTGTTTTGGAAATCGACTATCGCGTCGAAATTTTATGACCGTCGGCGCATTGGGTGGCCTGACGCTAGCCGACCTCCTTCGTTTACGAAGTGTGCACGGTGATCAGAAACAATACGACTTTATTCCAGCCAAGGCAGAAAGCGTCATTCACGTCTTCCTCCCTGGCGGCATGGCTCATCAAGAGTCCTGGGACCCCAAACCCTATAGCCCGCTTGAGTACCGCGGCGAAATGGGGACGATCAAAACCAATACTGGTGAAGTGGTCAGTCAAGTCCTACCGAACTTGGCGCAATGCGCCGACAAATTTACGATTATTCGCTCGATGACTCACGGTGAAGCAGCTCATGAACGTGGTACGCACAATATGTTCACGGGCTACAAGCCATCGCCGGCGTTGATCTATCCTAGTTTCGGCAGCGTGGTCAGTCACGAATATGGCCCGCGCAATAATTTGCCACCGTATATTTGCATCCCCAATCGCCCCAACGAATTTGCTGGGAGCGGCTATTTGAGCAGCTCCTATGCGCCATTCAGCTTAGGAGCGGATCCGGCCAACGATGGTTTTAAAGTGCAGGATCTGAATATGCCCAGTGGCGTCGACGTCGATCGTTTCGCCAGACGTCGTACTGCCCTGGAGTCTGTCAACGAGTATTTCAACTCGCGGCACAACGCCGACGCGGTAACCGCCATGGATAGCTTTTACGAGCGAGCGTATAGCCTCATCAGTTCCGAGAAGGCCCGCGAAGCGTTTGATATGGAAAAAGAGGACGCTGCCATGCGCGATCGCTACGGTCGCAACCAAGCCGGACAGCGTTTGCTGTTGGCACGACGGTTGGTGGAAGCCGGTGCACGGTTTGTCAGTCTAACCTATGGTGGCTGGGATATGCACACGCAAATCACCAATGGCTTCAATCAATCGATGCCGCCGCTCGATCAGGCTCTTGCGGCACTGATCAATGACCTCGATTCGCGTGGACTGCTAGACACCACGCTTGTCATGGTCAGCAGCGAGTTTGGACGCACTCCCAAGATTAATACCGACGCCGGTCGCGACCATTGGCCAAAGGTATTCAGTCTGATGTTGGCCGGCGGTGGGATAAAACGTGGCTTGGTCTATGGGACTTCCGATCCGACCGCCTCGGAGCCCGATACCGACCCTGTCTCGCCTGAGAACTTGGCGACCACGGTTTATCACTTGCTCGGCATCGTGGCCGACAAAGAATTGATGGCCCCAGGTGATCGACCCATCGAAATCGTGGATGGTGGTAAAGTCATTAAGGAACTGCTCGCCTAGTGAGTCACCCTTTTTGAGAGTGACTAAGTGGATCACTCCTGCCGAGAGTGACTAAGTGGGTCGCTCCTGCCGGGAGCGACTAGGTGGGTCACTCTTGCCGAGAGTGACTAAGTGGGTCACTCTTGCCGAGAGTGACTAAGTGGGTCGCTCCTGCCGGGAGCGACTTCGTGGGTCGCTCCTGCCGGGAGCGACTACCATTGTGTTGGAGTGCCCGCAATGGATGTGACCGATCAAGGCCTGAGACGAATATCAGTTTGAAAGAGTCACTCTCGGCAAGAGTAACTCACGGAGGGTAGTCGATCCCGGCAGGAACGACCCACTTGGCAGGAACGACCCACTTAAATTTGGAGTTACCAGTTTATGTTTGCATGGCTACTTGCCCGCAACCTTTGCAATTCCCCTACCACTTGGCTGTGGCTTGGCCTTATGTTCGGTGCAACAACTTGCCAAGCTGTTTTTGGCGACGATCCGATCATTTCACTGCTCACGCCTGCTGGAGTCGAGCGTGGAACGGAAACCCCGATAGTGATTACCGGAACACGACTGGCGGACGCTCGGGAGTTGTTGATCTATCACACTTCAGCCGGTGTCGTGTCGGCCCCCCCCACTACGATCGAAGCCATCGAGTTGGTTGCGGGAGATGACAAGCAAGTCCAGCTCAAACTCAAGGTTCCCGCCGACTGTCCGCCGGGGCTCTACGCCGTGCGACTAGCCACGGAGACTGGCATAAGCAACCTCCGACACTTTGCGGTGTCGCCGCTCCCACAAGTAAGTGAAGTCGAGCCGAATAGCGATTTTGCGATGCCGCAAATCGCACTGCTAGGGACGACTATTAATGGAGTCATTCAGACCGAAGATGTCGACTACTATGCACTCGACTTGACTGAGGGACAACGCATGACGGTCGAGTTGGAAGGACTGCGGTTGGGAACAGAGTTTTTTGACCCAACGGTTTCTGTGCTAGATGAAAACCGCTTCGAGTTGGTCAGCTCTGATGATGCGCCATTGTTGCAACAAGATTGCGTGTGCTCTCTGAAGGCACCCAAAACAGGACGCTATATCATCGAAGTCCGCGAAAGCAGCTTTGGTGGCAATGATCGCTGTCAATATCGCTTGCATGTTGGCGACTTTCCGCGTCCCTTAGCAATCGTTCCATCGGGAGGGCGACCCGGTGAAATGATCAACGCCACAATCGTAGATGTTTCGGGGGAAACCTGGACCGAGCAGATTCAGCTTCCGAGCACTGAAGGAGAATTCGATTACATTGCCAATCGCAATGGCCAGGTGGCTCCTTCGGCTAATAAACTGCGCGTGGTTGAACTGCCCAATGTGCTCGAAAGCGAGCCCGATAGTGACCCGGCGTTGATCGTAGCGCATGAAACACCAGTCGCTTTCAATGGCGTATTGCAAACACCAGGTGACGTCGATTGGTACAAAGTTCTTGGGAAGAAGGATCAATCGCTCGAATTCACCGTCTATGCGCGGCGCATCCTCCGTTCTCCACTCGATAGTTGGTTGGAGATCCACAAAGTTGGCGGTGGGCGATTGGCTGCTAACGACGATGCCGGTGGACCGGATAGCGCACAAGCTTTCAAATTCCCGGAGGACGGAGAGTACCTAGTCGCTATTAGGGATCAGCTCGATGAAGGTAGTCCCGCGCATGCCTATCGCATCGAAGTTGCCCCAGCCCGCGCCTCGGTGTCGCTATCCATTGATGAATTGGTTCGCTACTTTTCACAAACGGTGGAAGTCCCTCAAGGCTCGCAAATGGCGGTGCTGTTGCGAGCTCAACGCGTAAATTTTGGCGGTGAGTTGGCTCTGAGCTTGGAGAACCTACCTGCCGGTTTGGAGTTGACCACCCGCACGATCACAGCCAACGAATCGTACATTCCGATGCTGATTAAAGCCGCTCCCGATGCCCCACTCGGCGCTGGGCTAGCGCCGCTAGTAGCCGAAACACTCCCAGACGGCCCTGGTGTGAAAGGCACGCTCAATCAACGCACCTTACTAGTCCGTGGACAAAACAATCGTGACATGTGGGGACACAATGCCGATCGCTTGGCCGTGGCCGTTACCAAGGCACTCCCCTTTTCGATCGAAGTTGTCCAGCCACAAGTCCCCATTGTGCGCGAAGGCTCCATGAACTTCGTCGTCAAAGCCAAACGCGACGAGGGCTACAAGGAGCGAATCTATCTCCGCGTGCTCTACTCATCCGCCTACCTACCCGGTTGCTCAGCTAGTGGTTCGGTACGTATCGAACCCGATCAAACCGAAGCGCTCATTCCCGTCACTGCCAATAACAAGGCGGCTTTGGGCAATTATCCCATTACCATTCTTGCACAAGCCAAGGCTACTAATGGCAACGTGTGGATGGCGTCCGAATTCATCAATTTCGAAGTGGCTGACTCCTTCTTCGACTTCAAGTTTGGGACAACAGTCGTCGAAACGGGAGCCTCGGGCATTGTAGCGGTGGGACTCGAGATTAAACAACCGCCCGCAGGTGATGTCGAATTCGAACTCGTCGGCTTGCCCGCGGGAGTCACTTCGAGCATCCCGAAAATCAAATTGACCAGCGACATGACTCAAATGAGCTTCCCCATCACCGTTGCCGCAGACGCACGGGTCGGTAGCTTTAAAACACTGGTTATCAGAGCAACCATCACTCGCGCTACAGGTGACATCGTTCAGACCCAAGGGACAGGAGAAGTACAGATCGCCGCTCCACTGGCGACCCCCAGCGTAGCCACCAACCAACCCGCTGCTCCCGCAGCTCCCACGGATAAACCACTAAGCCGATTGGAACAATTGCGCCAAGCCAAAGAGTTGTCGCAAGAGAAGGTACAACCGTAAAAGACGCATAAGAAAATGGATGTCATTTCATCAATCGGGACTCGAGAATCAGCCGTCGGTCATTCCATTTCCGATTGATGAGTGATGAATTTGGATTTTTGATTTGATTGCTCCGCAGTCAGACTTCAGACTCCAGACTCCAGACTTCAGACTTCAGATAACTAAATAGCTAAATCCTATGAGCGCATTTCGAATCCTAGCAGCACTCAGTCTAAGCCTTTCGCTGTTTCCATTCGCCTACTCGGCCGAATCTCAGTGGGAATCGCTGGCGATCTACCCACCTGAAATCAAGTTGGCTACGTCGGCAGACTTTCAAAACGTCATTGCAGTAGCGCGCCGCGCCGACGGAGTAACGCTGGATGTGACTGAGCAGGTAGTTTGGTCGGTTGAGCATCCCGCGCTAGTGAAGCTCGACAGTTATCGACTCGCACCTCTTTCCGATGGGCAAACGCAGCTCAAGGCGGCTTGGAATGAATTGTCCGTAGAGGCGCCTATTGTGATCACTGCAGCCACGACGCCCCGCGCGACCAGCTTCCATCTCGACATCATGCCCGTGCTGACTCGCTCCGGGTGCAACACGGGATCGTGCCATGGAGCAGCTCGCGGCAAAGATGGCTTTCGCTTGTCACTCTTTGGTTTCGATCCGCTGGGTGACTATCAGCGGATTACCCGCGAGATTGGTATTCGCCGCATTAACTTGGCCATCCCCGAGCAAAGTTTGATCTACCTCAAGTCGATTGGGGCCGTTCCGCACTCCGGTGGCAAACGCATGGAACCCGACAGCCAATATGCGGTCAAACTGCTCGATTGGCTAAAGCACGAAGCCCAGCTTGATGCACAGGAACCGCCCGCTTGTACATCCGTTGAACTGTTTCCGAAGCAAGCCGTATTGGAAGGGGAAGGAGCCACGCAACGTTTGGTGGCCGTGGCGCATTTTAGCGACGGCACGACCCGCGATGTATCTGCGCTGGCCGCTTTCAGCACCAACAATGATCGCTCGGCAGCCGTCAATGAACAAGGTTCTATCACCGCTGGGGTGCGCGGCGAAGCCTTTGTAATGGCGCGCTACGACACCCATACCGTTGGCACGCAAGCTCTCACGCTCCCGGCTGAACTTGACTACGCCCCTCCCCCCCGCTCCGGCAACTATATCGATGACCTGGTGGCCGAAAAACTGAAGAAGCTGCGAATGCTTCCTAGCGGCATCTGCACCGACGAAGAATTCCTAAGACGGGTCACCATCGATATTGTCGGTCAACTCCCGACGGAGGAAGAGTTCTTCGCATTCGAGAAAGACCTGGGACTTGATAAACGCCAACGGCTGATCGACCAACTCTTGGAACGCAAAGAATTCAGCGAAATCTGGGCGATGAAATGGGCGCAGTTGCTGTTGGTGAAGAGTGACAATCAAGTGAGTACCAAGGCCGCTTTCCAGTATTCGACCTGGCTTACCAATCAACTGGCCCAAGAACAGCCAATTGACCAGATCGTCCGTCAGATGCTCGCTTCCAGTGGCGGTGTATTCGAACAGCCAGCTACCAATTTTTATCAGGTCGAAAGCGACACTCTAAAGACCGCCGAGAACGTTGCGCAGGTCTTCATGGGAATTCGCACTCAGTGCGCGCAATGCCACAATCACCCCTTCGACCGTTGGACCATGAACGATTACTACGGCTTTGCGTCGTTCTTTTCTCAACTGGGGCGGAAGACAGGCGAAGACTATCGCGAAGTGATTATTTACAATCGTGGCGGTGGCGAAGTCCCACACCCCGTTTCCAAAAAACCTGTCCCGCCAACATTCTTAGGGGGAGCCAGTCCCGACACCAAAGGCAAGGACCGCCGCGAGGTGTTGGCAGAGTGGCTCACGAGTTCTGACAATCCGTTTTTTGCCACGAGCATCGCCAATCGAGTTTGGGCTCACTTCACAGGCACGGGTATCGTCGAACCGGTCGACGACATTCGTGTGAGCAATCCCGCTAGCAACCCAGCGCTATTTTCAGAACTGGGTCGGCGGCTCATTGAATATCAATTTGACCTAAAACGCTTAGTCCGCGATATCTGCAATTCAGAGACCTATCAACGCGCGACACAGCCCAATGCAACCAATCAACTCGACACTCGCAATTATGCCTATGCCAAAGTGCGCCGTGTACCTGCCGAGATGTTGCTCGATTGCATTTCCAAGGCAACCGCCACACAAGATAAATTCCGCGGCTTGCCACAAGGTGCACGGGCCGTGCAGATTGCCGATGGCACGACCAGCAACTATTTCTTGACCACCTTCGGGCGCTCACCGCGTACCACTGTTTGCGATTGCGAAGCGAGCACCGACCCTTCGTTGTCGCAGGCCTTACACTTGCTCAACGGCGATGCCACACACGGGAAAATCCAACAGGGTAAGCTGATCACCACGTGGCTCGATTCCGGACTGACCGTCCCACAAGTGATCGAGAGCATTTACATACGCAGTTTGTCACGTCGTCCCACCCAGAGTGAGTCCGATAAACTAACCAAGTTGGTGCTCGAAGTCGGCGACCATGGAAGTGGACTGGAAGATGTCTTCTGGGCCGTGCTCAATAGCCGCGAATTTATGTTTAATCATTGACAATGAGTTCAGGTTCCAGGTTCCAGGTTCCAGGTTCCAGGTTCCAGTCGTGTTTGGCAACCGCGGACTTGCATGCACTGACTGCCGTATACGAATATTGTTTGCAGAGAGTTGAATTTATTGGAGTACAACGCATAGCCCTTAGCCAAACTCGCAATAGCGCTTCAAACTTAAACTTAAACGTAAACCTAAACTTAAACTAACCTCGAACCTGAAACCTGAAACCTCTAGCCTCTAGCCTCTAGCCTCTACCAACTATCACTCCCATGAAACCTTTCATCTCAAGTCCCTTTGTCCTCGTGCTGTTGTGCGCCACGATTTGTTCCGCCGACGAAGCGACGGAAACGAAAATCACTTTTGATGAACACATCAAACCGATTTTCCGCGAGCACTGTACCTCTTGTCACAGCGAAAGTGACAAAGAGAGTGACTTAGCCCTGGATACGTTCGCAGGTGCATTAGCCGGTGGTTCGAGCGGAGCCGTAATAGCGGAAGGGAATGCTGCAGGTTCACGTTTGTTTAAGTTGCTAACACACGCGGAACGACCATTCATGCCCCCCGACCAAGATCCCATTGCCAAGGAGCAGCTGGAGTTGGTTAAGACATGGATCGCGCAAGGGACGCCGGAAAACTCAGGCAGCAAAATAAAACGGAGCAACGACGCAGCAGCAGCCATGTTGTCCACGGGGACGGTTGGTAAACCTGAAGGACCACCGCCGATGCCAGCCGCGTTGCTGAATCAACCCGTGACCGAAACGGAACGAAGTGCGGCCATTGCGGCCATGGCTGCTAGCCCTTGGGCGCCGCTAGTAGTCGTTGGTGGACAGGAGCAGGTCAGTTGTTATCACTCCGAAACGGGTGAACTACTGGGGGTGATTCCGTTTCCGGAAGGAGAACCTCAATCGCTGAGCTTTACACGGGACGGTAAACAACTGTTGATTGGTGGCGGACGGCACAGCCACAGCGGCAGTGCAGTCTTGGTCGATATCGCCACCGGCCAGAGGATCGCTAAGGTCGGAGACGAACTGGACATAGTCTTGGCCGCCGACATCAGCCCAGATAAACAGCGAATCGCCCTGGCCGGTCCATCAAAGATCGTCCGCATCTTCGATACGGCCAGCGGAGAACTGGTTATCGAAATGAAGAAACATACCGACTGGGTATTCACACTCCGGTACAGCCCAGACGGCGTACTGTTGGCCACCGGCGATCGCAGCAATGGACTGATCGTATGGGAAGCCGATACAGGTCGAGTTTACAGTGAACTCAAGGGGCACACGGGCGAAGTGCGCAGTCTCGATTTCCGCGTAGATTCCAATGTACTGGCCAGCGGCAGTCTCGATGGCAATATCAAGCTTTGGGATATGAATGAAAGCAAAGAGATAAAGTCGTGGGCCGCGCATAGCGGTGGCGTCTCGAGTCTAATGTTCGCGCACAGCGGACTACTAGCATCGGCTGGCGGAGATGCACGCGTCAAATTATGGAATGGCAACGGCGAATTGCAGAAGGAATTTCAGGGGTTGGGAGACGCCGCACTCGAAGTTGCTCTCACCGGAGATGCTGCTTTTGTGGCTGGTGGCGACTGGAATGGTCAGGTTCAATTGTGGGCTGCAGCCGACCCGTCACAGTCAAAGTTGATCGCAGCCAATCCGCCATCGATTGAAAAACGTATCGAACAATCACAAGCGGCGTTGGTGGCTATCCAAGCTGAAATGTCCGCTGCCGAGCAAGTTGCTCAATCCGCCTCGGACATCGCCGCCACTTCGCAATCGCAACTCATGACAGCTCAGCAAACCGCCGACGCGATAACTCTGCAACTGACCGGGGCCGCCTCGGTCACGCAATCATTGACCTCCGAAGTGATGCAACTCGACCAACAAATTGCAGAGCTCGAAGCCCAGTTATCGGCGGCGCGAACACAACGGCAGGAGTTGAGTGTGAAGGCCGAGCAAAGCCAAACAGTGGTGGCCACGCTAACAGAACAATCACAGACCGCGGCGGCAACGTTGGCAACTGCGACAAGCACACATCAACAACATACTGAGGCTGCCCAGACGGCCCTATCGCAGCGCGAGGCAATTGCCAGCCAACTTGCCGCAGCGCAAGTCGCGGTCGATAAGGCGGTAGCCGATAAAGTCGCGTTCGAAGCCCGCGCTGCGGAACTGGAACAACTTCAAAAGCAGACTGCCGCCGACATTCAAGCCCTAGTGGCCCAGGTCAATTCTGCCGACCATCAACAAACAGCTCAGCAAAACGCCGTTGAGAAGCTTGCGGCTGAGATGCAGGCGCTAACGGATCAAATGAATTTGCTTCAAATGCGCGTCGCCGAAGCAACGCAATCGCGACAGCAGGCAGCGCTAAACCTCGAAAAGCAAGCTGCTCGAGCCGCAGAGCTGAAGAGCCAATTGGAAGCCGCAGAGCAAGCTGCGTTTGACGCTCAGGCCCAGCAACAGCTGTTTCAAGAAGCCTATCGTCCCAGTGATTCCGTGAAATAATGTGGCTCGACGCTCCGCGTCGTAACAGCTCCACCCATTCGAAATCTTCAAAAATCGACAACTGTCAACAATTTCGGCTTCTCCATTGCCACTCCGAAAGTCTTGGCGACTTCCGCTACGTCCCTAGCTCAAAATCTCTTGCACAATCCTTCCGTGGACATCGGTCAGCCGAAAATCGCGACCAGCGTGGCGGAATGTCAATCGTTCGTGATCCATTCCTAGTTGATGCAACACTGTGGCGTGGAGATCATGAACCTCAACAGGATTTTCCAGTGTGTACTTACCGATCTCATCGGTCACGCCATGCACATGCCCCGGCTTAAACCCGCCGCCGGCCAACCACACGCTAAAGCAGTCGCGATGGTGTCCGCGTCCGTTTTTTCCCTCTTTGGTTGGAGTCCGCCCAAATTCGGTCGCCCACACGACGATTGTTTCGTCGAGCATGCCGCGCTGTTTGAGATCCGAAATCAAGGCGGCAGTAGGCTGGTCAACGTTGTAGGCCAGATCGGCGTGCTCTTGCATTTCTCCGTGCGAATCCCAGTTAGGGCGGGAACCAGTATCGATCAATTCGATAAATCGCACGCCGCGTTCGACCAACCGGCGAGCCACCAGGCATTGCCATGCGAAATCAGCTGCAGGGCCTTTGACCTTGCGATCGAGCCCGTACAACTTTCGTACGTGTTCCGGTTCTTGACTCAGGTCAAACGCTTCCGGAGCGGATTGTTGCATTTGAAAGGCAGTTTCAAAGGACTTGATGCGCGCCGCCAGCGCGCTATCGTGCTCGCGCTGCGCGAAATGACGACGATTGAGTGTGCCGGTTAACTCTAGTTCAAGCTGTTGCAGGCTCGCACTACTCCCCGGAGGACGCAAGTTGGCAATCGGATCGTCTCCCGGAAACACTCGTGTTCCCTGATGACAGGCCGGCAAGAAATCGCTGGCGTAGACTTGCGTTCCTCCGTAGGGAAGATGTGGCGCGATCACCACGAAGCTCGGCAAATTCTGATTAAACGTACCGAGACCATAGCTCACCCAAGACCCCATGCTGGGCCGAGCAAAGGTTGGTGAGCCAGTGTGCATCCCCAAGGTGGCTTCGGAATGGTCGAAGTGGCTGGCGCGCATCGAGCGGATCAAGCAAACTTGGTCCATGACTTCACGCATGTGCGGGAAAATGTCGCTAACTTCTGTACCACAACGCTTATTCGGACGCGCGCCGAAAAGGCTCCCCATCAATCGGTCTCCGCCACTCCCGTCGCGTCCCTGCTTGGTGGACTTGGGATCGAACGTATCGATATGCGAGACACCGCCGGTGGCATAAATGAAGATTACCGATTTGGCTGGCGGAGGCCGATGTGGCTGACGCGGCAACATCGGGTCGGCCGCTCCGCCAGAATCTTCAGCCAATAATTCGGACAACATGCCCGGCATCAGCAGCGATGTGCTGAAGAGTGAACGAATTGCAGCCCGGCGTGTGTGCATGGTAGTAAAGTGTTGTAGTAGTGGAGGGAATTCGTTTAACGCCGAGCCGTAGCAGGCTGCTGGAGTTTGACTGTTTAATGCTTACAAGTTATGCGCCAATGATGGCAGGTTATTCGAAGAACGGGTTGCAGCCTGTGCAGGCGACGGCAGGCAGCACCAATCCGGCGAGAATCAACGCCTTCCCATCGCAAGCTTAGGGCGGATTTCACCCATATGATTGATACGACTTAATCAAATAGTAGTGCCCTGTACGCCACCAACTCACCATATCCCACTCAGTCAATATACAAAAATTCGTTGAGTCGCAATAAACTGCGGGTCAGGCTAGCCCACACGGCTTGTTCCGCCGCACCTGCCAGTTGCTGCTTAAGTTGTTCCACGTGTACCTGGAGCAATTCTACTTCATCGGCAATTGGCGGGCGACAGAGGGTCCGTGCAAAGCAAAATTCAATTCGCTCGCGATCCGCGTGAGCCGTTTCCACACACGTTTGAGCCAAGCGTTCGGCTTGTTCGTGTACAAAACTATCGTTGACGAAATATAGGGCTTGCAGCGCCGTTACCGACTGGTCGCGATCGCTGGTGCAGACATTCGGATCGGGGCCGTCAAAGGTTTGGAAATAGGGCTTAGCAGTTAACCGCTTGGTCATCAGGTAGACGCTACGTTTGTCGCTAGGGTAATCGTCTTTAAAAGGATGGTGCTGCGTGAATCCCCAGTCTTTCATCTCTGGAAAGGGATGAGGCTTGGATTGCGGTGTCAGGTCAAGCGAGCCTCCGAGAAGCAGCAGGGTGTCACGCAGCGATTCGGCGTCGAGCCGCTGACGATTTGCTTTCCAATACCAAAGATTGCCTGGATCGATGGCAAGGTTGTCTTCTATATCTTGGCTGGATAGTTGGTACGTGTGTGAATTCAAAATCAAACGCTGGATGTGCTTCAACGACCAATCATTGCGAATCAATTCACCAGCCAACCAGTCGAGTAGCTGGGGGTGAGTTGGAGTCTCGCCACGCAGTCCGAAATCGCTGGTAGTGACAACCAAGCCTGTCCCAAAGTGACGTTGCCAGATGCGGTTCACAATCACTCGCGCGGTCAGTGGATTGTCGGGGTGAGTGATCCACTGAGCCAACTGCAATCTACCACTAGACTCCGCGGCAATCGACGCATCGAGTTGTTGTCCTCCCAGGATATCAGGGAATTTGCGCGGCACTTGGGCACCGGGACGTGTGGGCTCCCCTTTGATCTGGATAGACGCATCGCTCGGCTGGCCATCTTGTACTGCGTAAGCAGTGGGAATCTTCGGCAATTCGCGGAGGGCCGTCGCAAGTTCTTCGCCCGCGTTACGGGCCTTGATCAGCAGCTTATCGAGTTGATCGTTCATTCGCCGTTGTTCATCAAGTGTGCATTCGCTTTGCCGGGCGGCGTTATCTAATGCACACTCCTCGCACACCTGCAACCGTCGCTTGAGCTCGGCGGACAATTCGTCAATCTTCGTCTTGTGCGGAGCCAAGGTTGCTGCGACCTCATCATCGGCAACCAGCGGAACGAAATACTGCTGGGCCTTGAACAATTCCAATCCGGGCATTGGATAGCGAGTACTGGCGAAGATGCCGTACAGGCCGTAATAGTCACGCGTGCTGATGGGATCAAATTTGTGATCGTGACACCGAGCGCAGGAGATGGTCAATCCCAACATAGTGCGGCCGACGTTGTCAATCGTATCCTCAATTGTCAAATGCCACGGATAGCGTTCGACCAATGAGCCGAATCGACGCGCCATGGCTAGGTAACCAGTGGCGATGCGGTTCCGATTCCGCTCAACCAACGAATCTGCCGGCAGCAGATCACCAGCCAATTGTTCGGTAAGAAAACGATCGTAGGGCAAGTCGTCGTTAAACGCATCGATCACATAGTTGCGATACAGGTAGGCTTGTGGAATCGGATAGTCGGAATTATCCCCGGCAGTATCGGCGTAGCGCACCCAGTCCATCCAGTGTCGCCCCCAGCGCTCACCATAGGTCGGGCTACTGAGCAATTCTTCGACCAACTGTGTTTGTGCCGTTCGCGTGTCGCCAGTACTCGACGTGGCCTGCTCAAACTCGTCAACTTGTTCTGCCGAGGGTGGCAAGCCGGTTAATGAATAAGCGACGCGTCGCGCTAGCGTTTGCGGTTCAGCGTCCGCCGCAACTTGCAAACCGTGTTGCTCACGCTCATATTGAATGAAACGATCGAGTTCGTTCCAAGCCCAAGTCTGATCTTGCTGATTGTCACTTGGGCTCAGCTGCTCAGCCGATGCCAGTGGCTGAAAAGCCCAGTGTGCTAGGCGTACGTCCGAAGCGCTACTTGCCGCATCCATGGCGGTAGCCCCACGCCTGGACTCAACGTCCGACATGGACGATTCGGGCCAATGGGCTCCCGCTTCGATCCAGGCGGTCAAGGCGTCGATTTGTCGATTACTCAATCGCGGGCCTTCGGGGGGCATGCGTTCTTCGTCGCTATCCGACCCAACGCGCTTAAGCAATTCGCTCTCTTGGGTTCTTCCCGGGACAATGGCAGGCTGACCCGAGTCCGTACCGGCCGTATGCCCAGCGGCTATGATCGCTGAAGCGTCGTCGAGGCGAAGTCCACCGTTTTGCTCTGCGGCACTGTGACATTCCCAACAGTGTTCCGCTAGAATCGGGCGTACGTCGCGTTCGAAATCGATGGCCACTACTACTTCTTGGCCGTTCAATGCCACGAGCACGCCGATTGCCAGCGTACAGGCTTTGGTCGCGGTGATGGAATAGCCAGGCATGGAAGGTCTTCCGGCTTTGGAGCTGGGTGCTTTGGAGCTGGGTGCTTTGGAGGGAACTCTATTGTAACTCATTCAACCCTATTACGACAGTCGATCCCAGCTGAACTCGCCGCGAGTTTTGGCGGAAAGTAGCCGTAGCGGAACTCGCCAAGAGTTTCGGCGAATGAAATTTTCAACCCCCGAAAGTCTTGGCGACTTCCGCTACGATCGAGGCCCATAGTTTTGGGCCACTTCAAAATATGGCAAATACTCACCCATTTCTTACCCATAAGATACGGAAACATGAAGATTCATTGTGCGGCTATTTTGTTCGATCTGGACGGAGTCCTAGTCGATTCCCGCGAAGTCATTCGCAGGCACTGGACGCGATGGGCCGATAAACAGGGGATGGCTATCGAACGTGTACTTGAAATAGCGCATGGGAGACGGCCGGCCGATACCGTTCGCTTGCTGTTGCCCGACGCCAGTGACCCTGATGCATTGGCAGCGGAGATTGTGGCCGGTGAAGCAAGTGACGCGGACGGGTTAGTTCGACTGCAGGGTGTGCGCGAGCTGATTGATTGTTTGCCAGCTGGTACATGGACGGTGGCGACTAGTGGTCCGCGGGCCATCGCCGAATTCCGCCTGCGATTCGCAACGGTCCCCATCCTTCAAGCTATCGTTACGGCCGAGGATGTGGCCTGCGGCAAGCCCGATCCAGAACCGTATCTATTAGCCGCGCAAAAGCTGGGAGTGGATGCCAGAGATTGTATCGTTATCGAGGACGCTCCACCCGGAGTGAAAGCCGGACGCGCCGCTGGTGCGCAGGTGATTGGGCTGACTACGACGCACGATGCAGAAGTTTTGTGGTCAGCCGGTGCGAATTTCGTTACCGACGATCTCGGTTCGATACAGGCGAGTGTAGATCCGGCCAACGGCTTGCTTGTGCTAACTATCGTGCCACAGGCCAAACTCGCAGGGCTGGCTGACCAATGACATCCGACCTCAATCCCTACGCTCCACCCGTTGATACGCAGAGCTTGGCAGCCATGCAGGAAGATTGGGCAGCGGGTCAGGTATGGCGGCTTGGGAATTTGATGGTAATTGGCAATGAAGCCGAGTTGCGGCCAAGATGTTTTCTAACTGGCGAAGACACCGACACTTCGATGGAGATCAAGACCAGCTGGCTTCCAGGTTGGGTCTATTTATTAATCCTATTCGGAATTTTTCCCTATTTCGTCGTCGCGCCGTTTTTGCGGCGCGACATTCGAATCAAAGTCCCGCTGTCAGATAGATACATCCAGTCCTACCGTAAACAAGTGAGATTTACCACATTGGCCGGTTTGCTGTTCATCGTAGGTTGGGTGCTATTTGCGGCAATAAATGAATTCGGCCCGCAGATGACAATCAGGCCAATAGTATTGTTGGTATTTGCCTACGCTGTTGCTTGGTGGTTTGTAAGAATCCCACCTGTGAGACTAAATATCGTTCGTGCCGACCGTCATGTGTTGGTTCTAAGCGATCTACCTTCGAACTGCCTGGAAGGACTGCCGCAGTTTGAGAGAGCAGCATCGAAATGAAATGGCAACGAAGTACGTGGCAACGCAAACCCAAACCGCAAATTTGCGAGTCTCGGAGAGTCTCGCCTACGTGTTGTTTAGACGTTATCGATCTTGACCTAGTTTGGCTACGACTGGCGCACCGTCAGTCGATAGGATCTGAGTGTTAGTCAGTGCATTCCCAAATCGCTCGAAGTCTTGGAATTTCCACACTATCTTCTTGTCGCGATTGACTTCGATGATTTGCGGATTGTTTTCACCAGCGTGACAATTGCCAAGAACAACATTGCCGTTGGGGAGCACTTGCAACGTGGTGATCCATGCGAGTTCGATCCCAGGTAAATCGGCTGGCTCAAGCTGCCAAGCAATCTTCTTGTCAGGTGTGACTTCGATCACTCGATGACCATTGCCCGTGGTGAGGATCGTATTTCCGCTGGCTAGTCTGAGCGCGGTGAAGCACTGATTGCCAAACGCTTCGGGCCCATGTCCCTGAGCGGGCTCATGGCCGAACAGTGGTACCGCAAATTCCCATACCGTTTCCCCGGAGCGCGAGTATTCTCGTACGATGCCGTCTCCCTCATGACAGACCAGGTAATTGCCATTATCCAGCTGACGTACCAACCGGGTGTCGCGATGCGGATGTGGCTTGGAGACTTGCAGCGGTACCTCGTGGACTATCTCCCCTTGGGAATCGACTTCGATAATTCGCGCGGCGCCACTCTCGGCGATCATCGTATTGCCATTGGCTAGACGCTGAAACGCATGCACCTCGACCTTCAGCTCCGCATTTCCACCCGCGGACGATGAATCGTATTGCCAGATGATTTCGTTTGTTTGCGGATCGACTTCGACCAACGTCGTCCAATTGGTTTGCAAGAGCACATGACCGTTGTCTAAAGCATGCAGATCATGCAGTGGCCCGATTTTCATTTCCCATTCTGTTTTGCCCTCTTCGTCGATGATAGCCGCGCGGCCTGTCGACGAATCAGCGGCCAAGAACCGATGCTGGGGTGAATCAGCTAGCACGGGGGGATTCGAGCAATCGGCGAGAGCCAAACTACACATCGCAATAGCAGCAAAGACTTGAGAACGCATGGAGCCAATATCCTGAAGGGGAAGAGGAGGTTTTACAGATCTTTTACAAACTATTGACGCTTTTCAGAAATTATTTGGGTCCATGGAGCGTTTAATCAATTAGGCCAACGTCGCTCGACTCTTCAACTCGAGAGCCAAGCTGACAGAACTGCGACGCGACTCGGAGAGTCGAGCGACGAAAAACTTTGCGAGCGAACCTGAACCTCTTTTCCATTCGGAGATCCTACGATGACAAAGCTCAAATTCTTGCCTCACGGGCTGCTGCTGGCAGCCACGATTATAACACAGGCCGGTATGGACCGGGCTCAAGCCAAACAAGTCCAATTGGACGTCGCATTGGCAAATCCAACTATGCACATCGGCGACGGCAGCAAGGGGGAAAATCATCTCCGAGTAGCCCTGACCGGTTTCGATTTGCCCAATCAAAAAGATCGTATGCCAGTCAACGTGGCCATTGTGATTGACAAATCGGGATCCATGCAAGGTGAGAAAATCGAACAGGCGCGGCGGGCCGCCATGCAAGCCATCGATCGCTTGCGCGATAGCGATATCGTGTCGATCGTCACCTACGATTCGTCGGTCGAAGTGCTCCTTCCGGCCACAAAGGCTTCGGACCGTCAGCGAATTAAGGAACAGATTCGCACGATTCAAGCTGGTGGCAACACCGCCCTGTTCGCAGGAGTTAGCAAAGGAGCCGGTGAGATCCGCAAATTCCTCGACGACAAACGTGTCAACCGCATCATATTGCTGTCGGATGGCTTGGCCAATGTAGGGCCTGACACGCCTTCCGAATTGGAACAACTCGGAGAATCGCTAATCAAAGAGGGAATCAGCGTTTCTACCATGGGGCTAGGTCTGGGCTACAACGAAGACTTGATGAGCCGCCTGGCGCTGGCCAGCAGTGGGAATCACGTCTTCATCGAAGATGCCGAGAACTTAGTGCAAGTCTTTCAGAACGAATTTGACGACGTGTTGAGTGTCGTTGCACAGAAGATCCGCATCCAGATCAAATTGGCTGAGAAGATTCGACCAGTCAAGGTGCTCAACTATCCCGCCGACATCACTGGGCAACATGTGTCGATCGACTTGGGGCAACTCTATTCGAAGCAAGAACGCTACTTTGTGCTAGAAATTGAAGTTCCTTACGGCAAGCCCGACACATCCAAGCCGGCGGCCGAAGTGACTGTCGAGTACATGAATCTGTTCACTGAAACCAAGGACAAACTATCGAGTAGTGTGGCTGTAAAATTCACCACTTCGGAGGACCTGGCCGAAGCGGCCGTCAACAAAGAGATTTTAGCAGCTTGTGTGATTCAAATTGCCAACGAACGCAACCGCGAGGCCACACGACTCCGCGACGCCGGCAAGATCGACGAGGCGCGTGACCTGTTGCGCTCCAATGCTGCCTATTTGGCGAAATCCAACGAAGCCTTGCAACTCCCTGGTCTTCAATCCCGGGCCGCACTTAATAGTAGTCAAGCTGACGGAATAGCAGAGCCCAATTGGGCAGGCAATCGCAAGCTGATGATTGAACAACAGTTCGGGGAATCGGTGCAGCAAACCTACGGTGGCACCGGCAAGCGTGGTGACTGAGCTCCTTGGAGTGCGGGGATTTATCGCCGCTTTCATTTGCCCTGAGGCGGAGACTACGCGGATGTAGCGCGATCCACTGCGGTACCCGCAAGTCTCCGTCTGGGGCGATCCCGATTGAAAATGAAAGCTCCGAGAACTCGGAGCACTCCAAATTTGACACGCACGAAACCAAGCGGCTGCTACAATAAAAAGTGTCATTTCTTCAATATTCTCTTGCAGCGGCTGGTACCCCATTGAATAGAGCATTGAATTTTTTGTGGATTCACTTGAGCGCAATCGTCTATGCCGGACTACTGACCGGTGTCTGGCAAATGCCATTGTTACGAGCGGAAAAGCCACCCAAACTTTCGGAGAAGCGGATCGCCAAAATAACGTTGGATGGCGATCGATTGGCCGATCAAGGTGACTATCAAGGCGCTTTGGATAGGTACACGCGAGCCTACCAGGGAGTCGTATCGCGTATCCGTGGTCAAGACTTTTTATTGCCTGTGAAACCGAGCATTTTCAATCGCCAAGAACTGGGTGAAGAAATGTTGAAGATGGTGGAACAGGAATATACACCCGAAGAGCTGCGGCTGATGGATGCTTCGTACAAAGCGTTCGGGTTAGTTCCGCCCGAGCTGGATACGATAGCCTTGATGACCTCCATGCTTACCGAGGAGGTAGCGGGCTTTTACGACCCTGATAACAAACGCATGGTTTTGATCGTCGAAGGGGGACCGGTGAAGCAACCCAGTTGGCTGGGGAGCCTATTGGGCGCCAAACCGGCCTTCGACAAGGATGAACAGAAGACCACGCTGGCTCACGAACTGACTCACGCTCTGCAAGATCAACTGTACGATCTCAATGCACTCGAGAAAGGAATTGAAGATGACGACGATATGTTGTTGGCATTTTCAGCCTTGGTTGAAGGCGATGCTACGCTGTTGATGTTCGTTGAGGCGGGTGACATCGACGACCTGTCGAAAATGGATCCCGACGCCATGCGAGCCACTTTCAATATCATGAGCTGGATGTTGCCGCTGGCGGGTGGAAAGACTTTTCGCACAGCTCCCCCCATCTTTCGCGACTCACTTACATTTCCTTACTTTCAAGGAATGCTGTTCACGCTCGCTTTGGCAGGGCAAGATGGTTGGCAAGGCGTACATCGCGCCTATCGCAGCCCACCTTTGAGCACCGAACAAGTACTGCATCCCGCTAAATACTTGACCGATGTCGACTTGCCACAACGCGTTGACATCCCTGACTTGACAGAATTATTGAAGCCTGCCGGATGGAAGCACTTAGGGGGAAATTGCCTTGGAGAACTCCAAACTGGAATCATGTTGAAGCGTGTCTTCGGTGGCAAGCAGGCGGCGACTGGATGGGACGGTGATCGCTATGAAGTGTTTTGCTCCCCTGTAGTTGACTCGACGGAGGGTCCATTGGCACTGATTTACGTCAGCGTGTGGGATAGCCCGACGGATGCCGAGGAGTTCGCGGCCGCCTATCGAGCCTATCGCTCCCCCCCGCACGAAGCCTTGGAAGTGGAGCAGCCGCCGTCGCCCAAACGCACCGACTCGTCCACTTCGGCGTTGGTCGGTGATTCACGGCGAGAGGTGGTCGTCGAGGGTGACAAAGTGTGGATCGTGGAAGGTCTAAACGAAGCACTGACCACCGCCGTTGTCAGTCGCCTGGCCCAGTGCGAATACCGGGAGAAGGAGTTTCCTTTGCCGGTACGGTGAACGAGCACGGGTCGGGAAAAGGTGTCCGGCAACGAGTCGCACGAGGTTAACACGTAGCGGAATTCGCCAAGAATTTCTTTCGTTGCAGTTTTCTTTCCCTCGAAAAGTCGAAATTCTTGGCGAATTC
>JBGSNE010000009.1:0-13163 GCA_041739785.1 Pirellulaceae bacterium | reverse complement strand
CGAGCGACCGCATTCGCGGTCGCTCGCTGGCAAGCCGGAAAAGCAGAAGTTTCGAAGACCTGGGATTTGCATCCCAGGCTATCGAATTCCGTGCCTTCGGCACTAAAAGCGCTAAATCAAAACCTGCGGCTTCCGGTTGATCTTAATCGGCTCAATCGACAGCCCGCAAGCGGCCTCCAGTCACGAAGGCTCACACTCGCGGAAATGACTGACGCAGCAATTCAAGACTCTTGGGAAGCGCTGTGCGATAGTCTTCCTTGCCCTCGAACTCAAGCGAAATGAAGCCACGATAGTTGTGCTGGCGAAGAATTTGTCCGATGCGCGGATAATCGAGATCGAGCGCATACCACTCGCCTCCGCCGTAGTAAGTCTTGGCTTGCACAAAGATCGTTTTCGGTGCAATTTTCTCCAGACGCTCATAGGGATCGTCAAGAAAATTCCCTGTATCGGTGCAGATTTGCAACCAGGGTGAATCGACCGCATCGACGATGCGCAAAATTCCTTCGGGTGTTAAACCCAACCCCCAATGATTCTCCAAAGCTAGAATCACGCCACATTTCTCCGCAGTGGGAAGACAAGCCTCCAACGCTTCAATCACCCACGGGTAAGCGTCTTCGTCGGTATAGCCGGGAAGTGGCGATTCGATACCGCGGTTTTTCATCAGTTCGTCAAAGTTCCCCGACGTCCCCCAACGTCCCGTATTGACCCGCATCACGGGAATACCCAAACAATAAGCCATCTCGATTTGACCAATGGTACGATCAATATTCTCCTGACGCAGTTGTCGGTCGGGGCTGACGAAACCTTGGTGAGTTGATAGACCAACCAGCGGCAGCCCAAGTCGCAGCGCGTGCCGCTTGTACGACATCAGCTTGGCATGACTGAGCAGTTCGTTCTGTTCCAGCTGATACAACAGCAGTTCGACCCCGTCAAATCCCATTTCGTCTGCGATGTCGATGCACTTGTCGAAATCTCGCAGCTCTTCGTTATGAAATCTCCAAAGGGAATAAGTCGACAACACGATCGGATAGGACGACCGAGGGCCAGGGATTGAACGCGGCGATTTAGCAAGGTCGTTCTGCGAGGTGGTTGTCGAACGTTCTTGACTGGTCGCCTGAGATAGTGGAATCAGCGAACCGGCTGCTGCGGCAGCGACGAAATTGCGACTTAGAAAATTGCGGCGGCTGTTCATGGGGTGGCCTAATGGAACGCGGATGGGAAATCGACGGATGGGACACTTTTGATATTCACTAGTGTAACGGATCGGAGCCCACTGGACTGCTGAAAATGAAAGCTACGACGAGTCGCAGCACTCCGAAATTCTCCGTGGGTCACGCTTGCCGAGCGTGACTAAGTATCAGAGTGATGTTTGCCGCGAAAGGTAGTCGCTTCCCGCAGAAACGACCCACTTGGTACTCTTCGAAATATCGCGATTGTCGCTTAGAATATTTGGATTGAGGAATCTGCCTGCGACCACTTTGGAGAAGCATTTGCAATGTCGCGTCGAAAAAAGCGCTCACGTAGCCCATCTCCGTTTACGCGAGGGACATTGGGTGTTGGCCGTCCTGGCGCTGCTTCCTTTCCCGACATTCTCAGTCAAATTCTCGCCAAGGCGCCATCCCCAGTAGTGGAACACGATCCGGTTTCTAAATGGTACGAGGCGACCCTGGATGCACTCGATGAAATTCCTGAAGAATTGATCGAGGCATTTCAGCGTGCGCGCCCACGATTCGAATATCGCCCTAATGGCCTCTTTGCTGATGGGCTAATTACCGCTCAGTGCATTGCGGGAGGGGGTACTGCAGGAGGGGAATCGCACAACGTTTTTGTCAATCTCATGGGTAGTCAACCACCCGCAGGTTGCAGTTGCGAGCAATCGCGTGGACAAAAACTTTGTCTCCACACCTATGGTTTGCTCGATAACGTATTCGATCTGCTGGAATTTGCTCGAGGGCCTTTGCCAGAGCGGATCCGCGACCGTCGCTTCGATCGCCAAAAACCGGACATGAAAATATTCCAGTTCGATCCAAGCAGCGAAGTCCGGCGAGTGCTGGAGGGTCTGATTCCAACTAAAGTGCCTGCCGCCGCTGAACTCGAAGACGAATCATCCCTGCCACCCGTCGCCGAACAATCCGTGGGGCGCATCGCCTGGAACATCGTGATCAAGAATTCCAATCTGGAAGTTCTTCCCATGTTACAGCAAGCCAAGAAGCGAGGGGATGGTTGGACCAAAGGCCGCAAGCTCCCATTCGATAGCCTCGGTGAGCATGGTGCATTGTTCTCGGAAGCGGATCGCAAGGTTCGCGACCTCGTGCGGATCGATACGACCTACTACCGCGCGACCTACCATCTCAATAGCGTCGATGCGCTAAAGCGGTTAGTTGGCCAGCCCAACGTAATGCTCGACGGAGTGCCAACCGAAGTGAAGTTGACCGCTCCCGAAGTGGTTGTAGTCAAGGACTCGGAATCGATTCGCTTAAGCGTGCGCGGCTCTTTGGCGGGTAGTAGCCACTATGTCTTTACGTCGGATAGCATGCTGCATTTTCGCATGGACAACGCCACGGTGGATCTCTGCGCAGCCACGTCCCAACAGATCGAATCGCTCCGCAAGATTGTCAAGATGCCGCGCATTGGGCTATCTCACGAAAAGGAAGTGCTGGAGACAGCCCAACGCTTGCAGGGCTTTTTGACAGTCCACTTGCCCGAAGAAGTCGCTGGCAAGTTGGTCGATGAAGACTATCGACCAGTGCTATTGCTGCGATCTCGATCCGACGGCGCGCTCGACTACGGACTCCGCTTGCGAGATTCGTCGGGACACCTGCACATCGCGGGTCGCGGTCAAATGCTCAGAAAGGCGGAGCGAGGAGGTGAAACGGTGCAGTTGGCTCGTTCCGCCACGCGCGAACATCGCCTAAGCCAACAGCTCACCGAACGCTTTCAACTCACTTCTGGTGAACTGCATGGCACCATCGATAGCTTCGAAGTCGCGCTCGAGTTGATCGAACGCCTACATACCGCTGAAGCAGAAGGAGATGTCGAGATCCTGTGGGATAAGAGCTCTCAAAAACCACTGCGAGTATTGGGGGCCGTCACCGCCAAAAACGTCAGCGTCGGCATCTCGCGCAAACGCGATTGGTTCCAGCTTTCGGGTTCCTGTGATTTGGGTAACAATCAGTCGATTGAATTGAGTGAGTTGCTCAGTGGCTTGCAGACGGCGGGCGTCGATGCGGTGCATGGTGACTTTGTAAGGCTTGGGGATCGTGGCTGGGCGAAGGTCTCGCAACAGTTTCGCCAACAACTGCGTCAGCTTCACGATTCGGTCAATCAAGAACGGGGGACGCTTAAATTCGATGCCACGTCCGCTCCGGCCATTCGCAATTTGCTGGCCGAACAAGTTGAAATGAAAGCCACCGCCGCCTGGAACCAGTGCCTCAATCGCCTCGAACAAGCCGAGAAGCTCGAACCTATTCTCCCCACAGGCGTGAATGCTGAACTTCGCGACTATCAGATCGACGGCTTCAAATGGTTGCGGCGTTTGGCCGAATGGGGTGTGGGAGGAATTCTGGCTGACGACATGGGACTGGGTAAAACCCTGCAGACCCTGGCAGTCATCCTCGACCGCGCGACACAAGGTCCTACACTGGTTATTGCTCCAACATCAGTGGGTTTTAATTGGGTCCGCGAAGCCCAGAAATTTACCCCTGACCTCGATGTGCATTTGTATCGCGAAACGGAGCGGGCGGATTTTCTACACCAGGTTGGTCCGCAGAGCTTAGTTGTCTGTAGCTACGGTTTGGCCCTCCGCGATGCTGATGCGCTGGCCGGTATCGAGTGGTCCACCCTGGTGCTCGACGAAGCCCAAGCCATCAAGAATAGTCGCAGTAAGACCGCAGCGGCCATCGCCACCATTCCCGCCGACTGGAAAGTCGCCTTGACGGGCACACCTGTCGAGAATCATTTAGGTGAACTGTGGAGTTTATTCCATGTCGTTTCGCCTGGCGTGCTCGGTGGCTGGGAGCAATTTCGTCGTCGCTTTGCTGCTCCTATCGAAAAGGACAATGACGAGGATCGACGCATGGCGTTGCGCGATCGACTACGTCCGTTCCTATTGCGACGAACCAAGGACGAGGTGCTGAAGGACTTGCCGCCCCGAACTGAGATGAATCTGTACGTCGAAATGAGTCCGGCGGAGCGCGAGATCTACAATTCGGTTCGCTTGTCGGCGCTAGGTGAGATTGACCAATTGGCAAAACTATCCGATGTCAAAGACCAACGCTTTCGCATCTTGGCACTACTCACGCGCATGCGACAGTTGGCTTGTAGTCCACGGTTGGTGCATGAAACCTGGAAGGAACGCTCCAGCAAGTTGCAGCAATTGTGCGACACATTGCATGAACTTCGCGATGAAGGGCATCGCGTGTTGGTCTTCAGTCAATTCGTCAAACACTTAACTCTGATTCGCGAAATGCTCGACGAAGAAAAAATCAGCTACGAATATCTCGATGGCTCGACCGATCCCAAGGCGCGGCAAGAACGAGTGGACAGTTTCCAGAACGGAGACGCAACCGCATTTCTGATTTCGCTCAAGGCGGGTGGAACGGGTTTGAACTTGACCGCCGCCGATTACGTTATTCACATGGATCCTTGGTGGAATCCGGCGGTAGAGGATCAAGCCACCGACCGTGCGCATCGCATCGGCCAGGACAAACCGGTCATGGTTTATCGACTGATATCACAAGGCACGATCGAGGAAGAGATACTCCGCCTGCACGACACTAAACGCGATTTGGTGGCCGGCATCATGGAGGGCTCACAAGCCGCCGCGAAACTCTCCACAGAAGATTTGGTGGCCTTGCTACGCGGATAGGCTTTCGGTAACAAACTTAATTTGGTCTGAATTGAGAGCTTGTGATATAATGTAGGAGATGGTTCACTCCACAATTACGCGGAATCCACATGCCAATAAATGACTGGACACTTGCCACCGCTGGCACGTTTCACGATTTCCATTTGAAGTGGATCGCGGCGATGACCGACTATCTGAATGCTGGAACGCTGCCGCCGGAGCTCTTCGCCATGGCTGAGCAAATCATTGGCGGACCCGCTCCCGATGTAGTCACTCTGCGTGATTGGCCCGACTCAGTAGCCAGACTTGCTGGGTTGAACGATCTTACCTTTTGATTCCAAGTCGAAATCAATTGTGTTGCGACCTGCTTTCACCGTTTTCTTAAGCTCACTATTGGTGTTGTATTTGAGCGGTAATTTTTCGGGGGAGGAACTATTGTAGTCTCCTCCAGAACCTCCAACTCCAGCAGTTCGGATCTGAACTAGGTGCTCGCCAATTGCGGCACCCATATCCTCGCGACCATAGTGCAGCTCGTAGTGGCCATTCTCATCGGTTACGGCAGCCGAATTGCCACCCACCCCATCGCCTTGGGGAAAGAACTCTAGCTGGGCGTTCGGCAACGGCTTGCCGTCCAACTTGACGGTCCCTTCGACCCTGCCGATATCCCCCGAGCCACAGCCGGTTACTCCTACAACTAAGCCACAATGGAACAAAACGCAGATCGAGTGGAAGAGAATTCGTTGATTAATCATGGCAGTAATCGTTAGGAATGAAAATTGTCGATAGAACTATTGGAGAGCGTACGTTGGGCGACGAAAAATCTCGGGAAAAGCACGAGCTACGTACGCCAGATCGCATCTGCAGTCTGGCGTACGCCACAACCTTTGAAAGCCATAAAAAATCGGGCGCGAGCGGTGGTGGACCGCACGCCCCTTTTAGCTTTGACAACCAAAACTAGACTCAGCGAACGCTTCAGGTTTATTCGAAGCTTCCGACAACGAAACCATCATTGCGTCGGCCCAGTCGCTCGTAAACGCCATAGGCTGGCTGGCAAGGCGCATCGTCGTAAACGAAGCAACCGCTGACTTGGTCAGGATAGGATTCAATGCTGGAACTGAGGAAATGTACCTACCCATCGACAAATACGAACTGCGCTCCCCCAGTGTGCAAGCTGGAAAAACCTGAGCCCGCGCCGTTGGCATTGTTGCTCCACGTGTAAGGAGGCTCGGTGGAGTTGAGCGGAGGCCGGACAGTTGCCGTGTTCATATAGATTCCTCGCATGCCATTACCGTCAGGATTGCGAACGCCTGGCCAAGTTCCTGCGCGGCCGTACTTGGAGTCTCGCTCACCGAAGATAAACGTATTGCTGGTACCATCGGTGATATGACCAATTTTGACACTCAAGTTTTCCATGAGCATCCCAAAACTGTCCTTGACCGTCTGGGGGTTGTTGCGGGTGCCACGGTTGCTGATGTAGTTCGTCAGACCGGACTGCCAATTGCCGCGACCGCCTGCGGCCCCTCCGATACCCCCGCCCCATTGGCGTTGTAGCTTAGCGTCTGCATCTCCCGCATCGCTCGGACAACGGAAGGTGCTGATCTCCTGCTGTAACAGTGCAAACTGAGCAGGCGTGGCGGTTGCCAAGAAGCCCATCAACGAAACTTGCGTAACATTGAGTTGATTGTACATCGCCGTTTGTTCAAACTGGGGCATTAACAGGACGTGCCACCCCCAGCATTCCATATTGAGAACTTCCGGCGCACCGTTTGCGGTCGAAGGGGCCAGAATCGGCTTAACGAAAATGTGATTCGGTGGAAACTTACTGAATGCGCTCTCATAGTTGAGAGCCGCCAAACCAAGTTGCTTCAGATTGTTGCTACATTGCATACGACGCGCGGCTTCTCGAGCAGCCTGCACGGCGGGCAATAACAGCCCAACCAGGATGCCGATGATGGCGATGACCACCAGCAGTTCGACGAGTGTAAAACCCAAACGTTTTTTCATAATGAACCCCAATTAGAAGGAAGACAATGAGAATCGAAGCGACAGAAATTGCCGATCGAGCCTAACAAAGAAACCAATTTATTGTATTCGCTTCCAACAGGACGTGCATACGCCTTGAATATTACTTCTTAGACAGCTCCATCAATCGCTGTGAGGACAGTCCTGAAAACAGGGTCTGACCCCTAAATTCACTAAATTCATCTCCGCCAGCGGTCGCGGATGTTTTCGCGAAACTGCCTAAAGACGGACGGGGATTCGGCCCAAGGGGTACGTTGTGGTGAGGGTGGCGCAGGGGTCGTGCTATTATTGGGGTCAGCAAGACTAGCGACCTTAGCCGACGATTCGTGGGTGTGCTCAAATCGCAATAAATACTCACCCCAGTGACTGTCGAGCAATTGCTCGGCAGGGAAGGGATTGTTTTCGTTCAACTTCTGTTTGGCCACGAGCAGCTGCCCACGGAGGTGATTTCGTTCGTCCGGTTGTAGAAACGATTCGAAGATTTGCACATCGTCGACCCACACCTTGCCAGGTCCGATAAGCTCGATCAATACAGAAAGTTCGGCAATGTTTTCTCCGGAGACATCACCGACGAAAAGCGTGGCCGGTTTTCTTCCCCAATCGATGGCAATCGGCGCAGCTCCCTCGGCGCGAGCTCCCAATTCTAGGGCGCGCTCGAACCTTTCACCTGAAAGCGTGCGTCCCACCACCGCTAACTTGACTAGCAGTGGCGGACCAACCGCTGGTGCGCGAAGCCAGGCCTGTACTGCGATGCGTCCCGTGCGCGGTGGTTTCACCGCTCGACTTTGCGCCCATGCTGAAACATTATGTTCATCACGATTTTCCAGCAACAAGCAGGAAGTCCCAGTGTGCGGTAGGTCAAGCGATTTTCCAATGCTAACTTGTGGCAGCGACGAAACGCTCCAGCCGAGCGGTTGTTTCCTCTCATCCCACTGCTCAAACTCACCTTGAATATTTGCCAACAGGTTTTGCTGCGCCAAGTCGGCAGATTGCGAGATGAGTGCATCGAGCTGATCGATTTCATGGCGCACCAGCTCCAGCGTATCGCTGCCTGGAGAATGCTGCAGGCTGGTGATCATCAAACGCGGATCGTCGACTTCCAAAGCGACTACTTCATAAGGTGGAATCTTGAGTGACCACTGCTTCTGTGCTTCAGCAGTGTCGATAACAAGCTGCCGACTCCCGAGCATGCGAGGTTGTCCGTTGGGATGGCTGGTTTGATAGCCAATCCTTACGGTCTCTACCCAAGAAGCGTTGTTAACAATTTGCACATAGCTCTTCCCTTCGTAGCTGCCCTGTCGAAGGCGAAGGTTGGTGTTTGGCTCCTGGAGTGAAACTTGAGTCAGCTTAATGGGAGGGAGCTCGCCGAGCGTGCGAATCAACGAGCTCACACCTGCGTCTTGTCCACTAAACGGTAGCCAGCCCCCGTCAACCAACAATAGCGGATCGGCGTGGAAAATCTGATGGATCAATTCCTTTCTGGCGTACGCTCCAGGAGCCGACAAAGTAGGATAAATCCACCGCTCTGCGCCACCCAATTTGCTGCTCGACTGGAGTTGATGGCGACGCGGATAGCGAAGTACTAGCGCGGGTGCATCTGGACCGGACTGGAATTCGACCAAGCCGCGCTGACCTGATTCATGTCGAATCCAGTCTTGCACGTTGACACTCTGGGCAACGTCGAACGAGCCACGCATCAGTTCAACCTGAGGTGACTTGGCCAATTGTTCTGGTGAAATCCCGAAGGCCAACAGGTACTCGCGAGGATTGCGAATGGTCGATTCGGGGGTGACAAAGTCGCTGTGCGACGGAGAGGCATCCCACAAACGAATCGCGTTGAGATAAAGTTTGCGCTGAGGATCGCCCGCGCTGACCACTTCCCCTAAACGCATGTAGAACTTGCTGAGCTCTGAGGCTCGCCAATCCAGAAAGGCCAGTCTAGGCGAACCACTGAAGATGGTTTCCAATTGTTCACGCGGCGGCAATTTCACTTGTACCGCTGTTTCAAAGTCGGCCAGTGTGTCTGCGTCATAGCCCCAGCGATCGCCAGCGAACACGAGCTGTGATTGACCATCCAATTGAATCGCCAAGCCGGCAAAGGCCGAGTGATGGCCGTAGCGATTAACAATTTCTCGGACAACCGCCACGATTTCTTCTTGGACTCGAGCGTTAAGTGGATTGTATCGAGGTGTGCCGCGGGCGGAGACTATCGCATCCAGGGCCAGCGGTTGTTGCAGTAAAGATTCGTGTCCTTCCGTGTTTTCGAAACGCTTGAGCGCAGGGAGAGCTGTATTGAGATCCAAGGACAAGATCAAATGCAATTGTTGTCGATCGAAGTGCCTTAACATCAATTCAACGGCATCCTTGATCTCGGGGGCGCGGCCATCTGAAAAGAATGCGCCACTGTCATAACGACAAGTAGGAGACAAACGATCGCTTGGAAAAATAGCCCCACCTTCCGAGAAGCCTTTGACCACCAGAGTATTGGTGTCGCGGGCTAACATCAATTGACAGATGCGCCCAATCGACTCCTGCCATGTGCTCCACGATTCGAGCGGCCGGCCGGTGACAGGATCAATTTCGCGTTTGGCTGACACACAGTCTGCAAGCAATGGTTTATCCAAATGGATGCCTACCATCCGCTGAGCGATTGGTTTACCAGTGGTCTGCGCGAGGGTCGATGAGGTAGCTAATTCGGCCTGTTCAAGTTGAATATCCCCGACGGAAGCTTCGAACTCTTCGTGAAGATTGGCAATCACGATGTAAACCTGCTCGCCGCGTGGCCAGAAGACCACCTCATGCTCAGTGACTTCGCCACCTGTCTCGTGGTGAGCTTGACGCGGTCCAATAATCACTCCCGAATCGAGACTCAGCGGTGGGAACTCTCCCAGCACATTGGTTTGCTGCAAGCTAAGGGCCAGCTCCATGGGACGATCGGTCGGCACGCGGACTCGTAACCGATGAGGAGTATCACCCCTCAGTCCCTGTAAGGGAATGGCCAACCAAGCGTTGGGTTGCAGTGTTAGGCCCGCCACCGACTCGGATTGACCGCTAGTTGGATTGGGAAGCAAATATTTTCTGGAACCCAGACTACCATGGCTGATGGGCTGGTTTAGCGAGCCTGAAAGTGGATTGTAGGCTTGTAGCCTCTCGGGGACCCCCAAATTCGATGGTAATCCCAACGGCGCGAGTACGTCAAACGTCGACAGCCACGCCAAGCTACCGGGCTTACTAGCCTTGAGAGGATCGATTGCGGCCAATGGTTGCCACCCAGCGATCGTCAGGGGTGTAGCCTCAGCATCAAACACGACCAAGTCAACGCGACGGAGGAGCGGTTGCGAAGTGGATACTAGTGATTTTAAATAACCTCGCCGCGCTAGCGAAATTTCTAAATGATAGGCGCCTTCTTGATCGGGCGCCGGCATTTCTATTTTGATGGGCGCAAAGCTGCCGTCAGCATCAATGTTCAGAGGTTGTTGCAGCGTGGGGCCAACCGTTCGGTCGTAGCGCACAAATCGCAGTTCGGCCGTGGCCACGCCTGGCGACAGCCCCGTACGATATCCCTCCAACTCAAACTGCCACGGTTGATTTGCTTCAAGAATTCCCACTTTGCCTTTTGCAACGACCCGTACGCGATCATACATTTGGCGTTCGATCGCCACGCGATTGCCGTAACCATCGAGCGGTTGCACCCAAGTGCCTTGCAGCAATTCACCCAGTTGCACTGTAAATTCGATGGGTGCATGTGTGGTGGGATCGAGGAAACGGAGAGTTAAACGCGTTGTCAGGGATCCCCGTACGTTCACATCCACTCCACCGAACCCGCTCGGGCTGTGCGGAGAAATGCTTAGGGTTTGCAGGTCGGTATTGCCCAAGTTTGCGATGGAGTCATCTTGGAGGCTCAGATTGCGAACCGCATGGATCGTCCCCGCATCGACCGAGATCGTTCCCGCGTAGGAGCGTTGAACATCGCCTCCCCACACAATTCGCAGCTCGCAGGTTACTGCAGAGGTAGTTGCTGCGACCTGACCGAAAGCAGGTCCGTGCATTGCAAAGCCCACCAGCCACCCACACAACGAAACGCTGCAAATAATTGCGCGCAGTCCCCTGTGCCAATACTGATGACCAGCAGTTGGCAGCTGCATGCACGTTGACCGCACATGAACCTTGACATGTGGACATCCGTGTCCGACAGTCATCTTTGGACTCTAATCGTTGGTGGAACAAACATGGAACAATTGTCCATCCGTGACGGAAGCCACCGGGACTTTCATCAACGGAGGTATCCGGGGAACGGCCGACGGCGGATCGCTTGGCACATTTTGTGCCTGCGAGGCCCACCGGTGACACTGGAAACTAGCTTATCGACGAGAATGGTCGCAAGTGTCAATCTTAGAAATGGTCTCCGACACCTTTTTCTATTGCAATGCTAGCTATCAGTTCAAGCCGAATTTGCCGAGGCTTTGAATTTCCAGGTAGCGGAATTCGCCAAGAATTTCGACATTCCAAGGGAAAACTACTTCGGCCGAAATTCTTGGCGAATTCCGCTACGCCTTAACTTCGTGTTGATCAACAATGCGCGACTATGGTCGGTCGGAGCGGAGACCTTGGCCGGGAAAGAGGTCTTCGACAAGTTGGCCTGCGCGGACAATTGGCGTGCCGGCGACAATGACCCAAGGGATCCCTTGTGAAGACAGCAACGGTTGCTCATAGGTGGCGCGCTCACTAACGGCCTGGGGATCAAACAGCGTTAAATCAGCGTCGCAACCTACTTGAATCCGTCCCTTACGACGCATCATGGGAGCGAGTGTTTGCAGGCGTTGCGCGGGCATCAAACTCATCTTCTTGAGCGCAGCCATCAACTCGAGCCCTTGCCCCTCACGAACGTAATGCCCTAGAACTCGCGCATAGGTACCAGCGTTACGTGGATGCCCCACTAGTCCGTCGCTAGCAATCATCATAAGTGGATGATTGACAGCCAACGCCACTGCAGTCTCGGTGTTATTGTGTACGATTACCAACCCACCTAGTTGCCGATAGCGTTGAAAACTCAACTCATCGAGCCGCTCACCGGTGGCACCCCACATAATGTCGCCGTAATCAACGCCCAATCGCTGTTGAAAGCCAGGGGCAAAGATGGCTGATTGAATCTCCGTCATGCCAGCCGTCCAGGGATAGCACTCGATGGTAATGTCTTGTCCCTCCTCCCGCAGCGCTTCGACCAAGTGAATAAGCTCGCCCATTGTCTCTCGCGCGCCGGCTTGAAAATGAACGATATGCATCGGGGCTCGTGCGGCAGCAGCCAGCTTGGCTGTATCGATCACAGCCTGCTGCCCTTTGCCACTCGGACCGCGACTACCCAAGTGAATATGACACGAGGCTTGGCGGGCGGCTGCCACGCGAAACATACTGACAATCTCAGCATCGGTGGCAGCGGGGGTATAGGCCAATCCAAAACCAACGGCCACCGCGCCCGCTTCGAGTCCACTTGAAATGCGGTGTGCCATCTCGTCGATCTGCTCACTAGTGGCCTCCTGCGAAATGGCTCGTGCACCTTCCGGTGGTAAAAAACCAGGGGCGTCTCCCATGACTTGCATCCGCACTGGGATGTGACCAATGGAAACTCCATGATGCAACAGCGATTTGCCCTCCCGCTGTCCGTACCACTTGCCGACCTCGGCGGTGCCAACTTCCAGCTCGAGAATGCTGGTCACGCCGTCTTGGGCCTTGAGTCGAATGCTCGGTTCATCCAATGCATGCTGATGCAGATCGATAAAACCTGGCGAGACAACCAATCCCGTAGCATCGATCGTTTGACGTCCCTGCAAGGCCGAAGCCGAGATTGCCCGAATCACCCCGGTATCAATGCCGATATTGCGGATACCATCCAGACCACTTTCTGGATCCATCACGCGCCCACTGTGGATCACCAGTTCATGTTCCTGAGCGCAAAGCGTGCTGGGGTTATCAGAGAGTGCCAACCCGAAACAGACGATAGCGATCGACATTGGTTTGAGCATGCTTGACTCCGCAATTTGGTAACGATGGAAGGCAGTTCATTATTGGGTGCGATCAACTTAAACTTAAACTTAAACCTAAACTTAAACCTAAACTTAAACCTAAACTTAAACCTAAACCGGCACTTCCAGCTGAACTGCACGAAAACGGTTGGGGTCTTGAACAAAGAGACTCAAGTGCGAATGCGGCGAGGTTGAGAGTTTCCTCGTAGCGGAATTCGCCAAGAATTTCGACTATTCAACGGAAAACTGCTGAGGCCGAAATTCTTGGCGAATTC
>JBGSNE010000001.1:0-7684 GCA_041739785.1 Pirellulaceae bacterium | reverse complement strand
CGACCGCGAATGCGGTCGCTGGCTGGCAAGCCGGAAAAACGGGGGGATGCCTCAATGACCTGGGATTGGCATCCCAGGCTATCGAATTCCGTGCCTTCGGCACTAGATTGTGCAACTTCAAAACTTGCGCTTCGAGCTGATATTGGGATCAAAAGCGTCGAAGTTCTTGACACGACTCGCTGATCGCCACCATGTCTCTATTGCAACTCACCCTCCCACCGAAAGTTACGTCGTTCTTGAGGTAACTTTCGGAGGGGAGGGTCGGAGCTCCAGCGACGGGGAGGGACTATCCCCCTCGCCGATCAACTACTTTTAGCCGGCTCTGCGAGACATAACAGATTGTTGTTGAGCAAACAAGCTTTCCAAATACCCAACTGTTTCAGCAGACCACTCGGTGGCTTGCAGCTCCCAGGGATCAATGGCATCGGCAATCAGTCGATTGTGCGCGTCGGTTCCACGCACGCGGTCGAATTGCAGCAGCAGCGCGACGGCAGGATTCCCTTGTGCATACGGGCAACTGGTCAATTCTCCAATCTGTTCGAAACCGCAAGCGCGGGCGTATAGCTTGGCATGGCGTGGATGAGAGGCTAAGACGAGCGCATCAATCTCCCGCGTTTCGGCAACTTGGACAATCAGCCTGGCCATCTCGGCAAACACACTGGCGAAACGGACGGGTGAACTGCGTCGGTCGGCCAAACTTCCCATCTCCGCTACTCGCAATCCCTGCGAGCGGAGTTCGGCAATTTGCGATGCGTACATACTTTCGATCGGAAGTCCCAGTTTGCTGTCCGCAACCATGGTTAACGTAGACACGATTTCCGACTGATATTTGGCAACTAAGACTTCCGTAGTGGGTAGCAGATGATAGGGAGTCAGCCGCATTTCAATGGCATTCTCCTGAACTAACCCAGCCCGTAGGTACGAATCGTACAACAGGCGAAAGGCGCCTGTCAAATCGGATTCGGAGCGGGCGAGTGAAATTTGGATGGCTTTATTGGCCAGAGATTGTGAACCAGCCGCGACCATCGAACTGACAGCAAGTGCGCAGGACATTTCGGGGAGCCTTAACAAGTTGTGTAATCATGATGAGGTGTCTTCAAATGTGTGTGTCCCAATTTCCCCCCGAAAATCAGGCACATCAGAAACCTACTTTGATTCGCTTCGGGATGTCGGCAAAGAATGATCCGCAATTCGTCAACCGACCGAGAAACATGTCGAGCTTAACCGTCGTAGCGATCGTAAGGGCTACTGGCCAGTTTTGAGCCGACTTGCGTAACGATTGCGCTGGCTGCGATGATAGCCAGCAGGGGTGTGAAGCGACGGATACCTGCGCTGGATCTGATCCGACACCAAAAAAGCGAAGAACCCGCGGGTCCGTTCCGGCTTTTGGTGTCGGACACGAATGGCGGGAAGTTAAAGATTTACAAACTGAGCGGAATGTCGCTGGCCGGCTGTTGCGTTAATGGGCCGCGACGCGTGAGGTCTTGTTGATTGAGTGAGCCTCAGGCGCGTGAGCGGCCGGGCGCGGCGCAGGGCCCGGTGCCTTACGGGCTTGTTGGTTTAGTCGTTTAACCCGCAGCCAAAGGCGAGGTTCGCCCCGAAGATCCTCGCCTACGGCTGCGGGTTAAACAACAAACGTGCCATCCAACACTAAATCAACAAGCCCTTACGGCCCACGGCTCACCCCGATACTGCCAACAACGATTAAATCAACAGACCGCTGGCCACCGGTAATTCCGA
Source organism: Pirellulaceae bacterium (assembly GCA_041739785.1). GTDB lineage: Bacteria > Planctomycetota > Planctomycetia > Pirellulales > Pirellulaceae > Aureliella. The sequence goes on along the minus strand of JBGSNE010000001.1, from coordinate 5,944 downwards.
GGAAAACGTCGAACAAATGCACCGGTGGCTAGCGCCGAAACCGCGCACAGCTCCTGAACCTCGTGCCATTCGTGTCGCATACCTTTTTCCAAAACGACCCGCTACCTAAGCTCTAACCAAACACTAGGCGAAGATGAAATAGACCAGCAGCTTAAGATATTCATGCCACAGCGGCATGTAGACTTCACTGCTCTGAGATGGTTCTGAGGCAGCATAGACTTGAACAGTGACCGACAATCGCAAGGACCGCTGAAAGCACATCAGGCTGCGGCGCGTGTGAGGAGCGGAAGTGACAACCACAACGTCTGATACCGCGTCTGGGAGATGCGCTGCAAACATTTGGGCTTCGCTCAGGGAACCCATCAGCGCGTTGGGAAACTCAGGGACGACGTGGATACACTCGCTCGGCACACCTAACAATCCAAGGTACGCCTTCGCTTGCTCAACTTTGGGCTGCAAACGATGCTGCACGAAATCGAAGCCGACCGATTGCTGTTCATCCAATAGGTAAATTTCGCTGACGCGGTGCATATGTATCAGGTCGGAAGCAGCCCGTAAACGTTCAAAGTATGCAAAGCCGCCGGCCATGACGTAGGCCACGTCCCCGCGGGCATCTTCTTGATGCATGTAAAGTGGCAAACACAACCAACCTCGCACGTTGCGTTGCGAGGGTAGAGCGACCATCACAACCCAGCAACCGGCTATCAAGGCCAGCCTCCGCCAATAGACACGACAACGCAGAATGTTAGATAGGTTTCGCCAGGTCAGTGCGAGTTTGCCAAACATGGGCTAGATCTCTGCAAAGGAAAACAACGCCTCTGCCAACTAACGACGCTTATCGCGGAAAGCGCCAAAATTTCCGGCGGGCCTGAATTGAATCAACGAATTGAATTGACACCGAGACCGCCGAAAACCGTAGCGCTTCCCGCTACGTCTACCGGTCGGCACTGGGCGGGTTAGGGTGTGTCGCGGACACGGCGAACGGGTGTTGTTGGCTGACGGGCCGAGGCCAGTGGCATGTCCGCAATTATATCGTGAACCTGATCATAGATTCGTTCCTCAAGAGCTGAGTCTGCCGATAACTTGTCGAATGGACTGACGCCGCGCTGCTGAGCGAGTACTCGGTAGAGACAAGGCAGGAACGTTAAGGCGGTCACGGTGGCGCCGGTAATGCCGCAACCAATGACAACAGCCAAAGGGGGCCAAAATGTGCCTCCGGATAATATCAGAGGTAAGAATCCGAAAACAGTGGTGAAGGTCGTACACAACACATGTCGCGTACAATCCAACACAGTTCGCAACATGGCTTCCACGTCTCCCCCGCGCGCTTGGGGATCTTCACGAAGTGCCGTCAACACCACGATCGAATCGTTGATCGCCACGCCAATCAGGCCGAGGATACCGATAATGGCGGTGAACCCAATGGGGTATCCGAGCAACCAGAGTGAACCGGTGCCAAGTCCGATCGAGAGGAATCCAATCACGGCGATGATGAATGCCATGCGAAAAGACTGGAGACTCAGAACAAGAACTACAAACCCAGCCAAGGTCACGCTCGGTACGTAAGACACAAGGCTGGAAACCGCAGCCGCTCGCTCCGCCACTTCTCCTCCAAACTCAAATCGATAGCCGAAGGGCAGGTCGAGCTTTTCCGGCGTGAGTCGCTGACTGAGTTGCTTGAGAACTAACGATGGCAGTTGGCCGACAGGCAAGAAGGCCTGCAACTCATTGACTCTCTGTCCGTTGAAGCGAGTGATTACCGCCCGTTCTGGACATAATGTGATGTTGCCCAGTGCCTCGATCGGCATGCTACGTGGACGACTTGAACTGGCGGATACGGACCCCGGCAGCGACGGGCCGTTTGCAACGATACTCAGCGACTTCAACGGCGAACCAGTCTCGGTGTTTCGGTTCACAGTGCGAATGCGCACGGGTAGTTCTTCGGTCTGTTCGATGAGTGAGCCTGCCGTCAGTCCGTCGAGTTGACTGTACAACTGAGCTCCCACCGATTGTTCGTCGAGCCCAGAAGCGCGAAGACGCTGCGGATCGAGCTGAACATTCGCAATGGGGCGCATCTCGCTCATGTCGCTCCGAACCTGCATCACACCTGGGTTGGCCAGCAAAATGCTTTTGATCGTTTCACCGACGCGCTGCAAACCGATCAGATCATTGCCCAGCACGCGTAGCTCGATCGGTGCATTGGTCGGGGGCCCTTGTTCGAACTGCCTGACTGTCACGCGCGCATTTGTAAATGCTTGATTCAAACTATTCTGGAGCTTGCTAAGAAACTTGCGTGAGGCGACGCGATCATGGGTGCGCACGATGGCTTGTGCGTAACTTGGCGTATTGCTCTTTAACGGAATATGATTGTAGTAAAAGGCAGGCGCGGTGCCCCCGACTAACCAACTGACCTGTGCAATGGGAGAGTGCTCCGCCAGCGCAGCGTCTAACAAGCGAGTTTGCCCAACCGTATCTTGAATCGTTGCGGACGCATCCAACTCAAGATCGATCATGAATTGGTCCCGCTCAGCCGCGGGAAAAAATTGCTCGGGCAAGCCAATGGCCACCACGAATCCGACAACCGGAAGTATCGCTCCCAACAACAGTCCCTCGCCAGGGCGCGATAATATTCTCCTCAAAAAGACAGCAAAGGCTCTTTCGATTCTAGGGACTCGCATCCCTTGGATACTTAGCGTCTGAGGACTCCGCTGCAACACGTTTGTGGCCAGCGCAGGGAGTAGCGTCAAAGCAATCAACAGTGAACTGACCACCGACAAAATGACCGCTACGCCGATTGAACCTACAAATTCTCCCGTTGGTCCAGGCATAAAGGCCAGCGGTACGAAGGCTAACGCCGTGGTCGCCGTTGATCCCAATAGGGGCATGGCTAAACGACGGCAGGTCTGAATCATAGCGTCCATTCCACGCAGACCACGCCGCAGGAATTGCCCCAATTCGTCAACCACGATAATGGCGTTGTCAATCATCAACCCCAATGACAGGATGACACCGGTAACTGACATTTGATGCAAGGGTATTCTCAACCATTGCAGTCCAGCCAAGACCATAAAACAGCCGATGGGCAAAGTGGCTGTCACCAACAATGCTGAGCGCCATCCTAGAAACACAACGGTCGTCATGGCCACCGCTAGCAGTCCGACCAGCAAATTGACCAATAAGCTGAGCATCCTCTGGGTCACGTAATCATTCTGAACCAACAGCGTTTCCAGACGAACACCCCGCGGCATTGCCTTTTCAAAATCGAGCAACTTGGCCTGGACCGCGCGTGTCCAGCCATCTACCGAACATCCAAGTTCTGGACGTGCGGCGACGATCACAGCCGGCTGACCATCCACGATTGCCAAACTGTTGGCGGGTAATCGGACCCCTCGCCTAACACTTGCTACGTCGCTCAGTAATAAGACCCTACCTTCGCCCGCATCACGGATGTGCGTACCGGCAATTTCCTGGATCGATTCGAACTGATTGGCAATCCGCACGTTTACGTCTTGGTGTTGGCCTACTAGTGTACCAGCCGACTGCTTAGCATCTCCCTGGCTCAGTGAACGAGCTATTTCAGCAATCGATAGACCAAGCTGGGCGGCGCGCGCGGGATCAATCTCGACCGTGATTTCCTCATCCGGCTCGCCCAGTAGATCAGCCTGTTTGGTTTGAGGAATCTCGCGCAATTGATCGCTCAATAGCAGGGCCAAACGTCGCAGCAATCCGGGACTACTAGTTGCTGTTGATGCATCGCAAACCACCGCTCCGATCCAAGCGTAGGCGGAAACCTCGATGGCTTCCACAATAGGCTCAGTCGCCCTAGCAGGCAAGCTGGCCTTCGCGTCTTGTACCTTGCTTCTTAATCTGGCAAAAACCAACTCGGGGTCGGCAACTGAATCCTTGATTTCAAAGGTGATCACCGAGGCTCCAGAACGACTCTGAGATCGCAATTTTTTTAATTCAGGGAGCTCAAGTAACTGCGTTTCGATCTTTTCGGTTACCTGTGCTTCCACTTGCCCAGCGTCTGCGCCAGGGAGAAGAGTCGTGATTGTGACTCCACGTTGCGAGAGGGGAGGATCCTCCAGCTTGGGCATCTGCACCAACGCAATACAACCAGCACCAAAAACCAGGATGAGCAGCAGCGAAGATACTCGATGGTTTCTGTACAGCAGTACCGCGGCCCAAGATGAAAACGTGTGAGAGGGCGATCTAGGATCCGAGGGCGAAGTAGACTCATTCATTGAGACGGTTGCCCCTCAAAAACCACGTACTGTCCCGGTGACAGTCGCGATGTTCCAGACGGAACGAATAAATCGTGCGCGGCTAACTCACCGTGGACCTGAATCCATTCCGACTGATAACTCAAGACCTCAATGGGGCGACGGTCGAGTTTGAATATCCCCGGCTCAACGGTAGGGCTCGCAATCCACAATCCCCACATGCCATGGGCAAGTGAAGTTAGGGCTGACAGCGGAACCCAGCGGCCAATTTCGGAGCGGCTACTGAGCCACACTTCAGCCGACTCGCCAGACGCAAAGGAAGTGTCGAAAGTTCGCTCCAATTCAAAGATCGCTTGTCTGGTTCCTGTTTCAGGATCCAAAGCTGGAGCCAGGCTGGCCAGCTGGGTCGCATAGGACTTGCCATTGATCTTGACATCGATGGTCGGCGGGTCAGCCTCACGCTGCAACGATTCGGCTATCGCCGGTGGCAGTCCCACATGTACTTCCATCACCTGGGATTCAACCAGGGTTAGGATCGGCTGCATTGGTGCGACGAGCTCACCTTCATCCATCCAACGCTTCTGCACAACGCCGGCAAAGGGAGCATGCAGCGTGCATTCGGCCAGGCGTGTCTCGAACTGGGAGACACGGGCCTGCTGAGCGTTGACCAACGCAGTTTGTCCGGCCAGTTGTTCTTGGCGTGCACCGGCCCGAAGCTCGGCTAACTGCTGCTCGGCTTGCAGGAACTGTGCATGGGACGCTTGGTGCAGATAGTTTGCATTGTCGACTTCATCCGGAGCTACCGCACCCGACTTGGCCGCCAAGCTCAATCGCTCGAAGGTCAAGTAGTGCATTTGTCCAATGGCCCGCCGTTCCTCGACAATCGCAGCCGCTCTGGCGATTTCTTCTTCGCGCGGACCTCGCCGAAGCTCTTGCAGCTTGGCCTGGGCACCAGCCAATTCAGCCTGCGCAACGGCCAGCGCTGTCACATGATCCTTTCGATCCAAGACCGCGAGCGGCTGACCGGCCTCGACCGCCTCTCCCGTATCAACCAAGATCGATACTAGTCGCTCGGTTAACTTTGAAGAAAGGTTGACAGCGCGTCGCGCTTGCACGATTCCGTAAAACTGGTTTTCGGTCGGACGGCGACCGATGCTGGCAAAGCTGCGCAGTTCTACGCGCGGCAATTGCTCTCTTGTAGTCTTAGCCAGCAATTCGTTGGCGCGGCTGCTTCGCGTCACCCAAATGATTACGGTTGCGAGAAAGCTGAAGGCGAGTATCGCGGATAGAGTCTTTAATGTTTTGCGATTTCCGAGGAACTGTAGCAACTCCACTAATTCGGGCGAATTTGCGTTAGAGGACCATGCCATGGGTGCCTCCCTCCCTGGTTCGGACGCGTTGCATATTTCGGTAATATCGCTCCAGGACGACCGCTTACTACACTGTTTTGTGGTGAAGGCTCAAATTCGGTATTTTTCGCGGTAACTTCGTGAGCTGGCCGTTGTGATGACTCGCTTAACCCTGATTATTCATGACCTGGTGAGCCGAAGAGCGTGAAGGCTTGTTGATTTAGTGTTGGATTGCACGCTTAATGTTTAACCCGCAGCCGTAGTTTTAGAAGTTGCGCGTCTTAGTGCCGAAGGCACGGAATTCGATAGCCTGGGATGCAAATCCCAGGTCATTGAAGCATCCCCGCGTTTTCCGGTTCGCCAGCGAGCGAC
>JBGSNE010000294.1:0-7557 GCA_041739785.1 Pirellulaceae bacterium | reverse complement strand
TGACGACCACATCCTCAACCAACTCAACACCATCGATTGTTGGCTGGTGAATGCTATTGATCTTGGATGCTTGGACGCGGACTAATCAAGACAGTGATTCAACTCGCATGGAGGACGCAATAGTCCTCCATGCACTTTTACAATCAAAGAAAGTTTGCGAATGACAAACCGATCACTACGCCCCTATGCCGTTCTTGGCGCCGGAAATCTGACATCAAGTCTTTACAAGACTGGCGACGAATTGATCGGGTTCCGTGATCAACCAGATTTTTTCGCCTCTGGCCGTGTGATACACTGAGAACAGTCTGCCGCCATGTTCGAGAGCATCGTCATTGGCATTTCGATCAAGCGGGCAACAATCGCCCCAATCCCCTTTCACGTGCCGCCGAAGAAATGTGTGCATTTCATTCGGTTCGAGGGCTTCTAGCGCGCCCGGCGTCGAAAAGAGTTGCCCCAAGTCGAACCGTGCTCCCTTGATAAAAACGGAGGGCGTATATTTCGGGCTGGCATTGATTTTTTCTTCCATGTGTCACCTATCGTTTGGCACTTTGTGCCGATGTTTTCCCTGTGACCGCCTGCGGCATGTTTTTGTTTCAAGCGGCCTTTCACCAAAGGTTCAAGGCTGCTTGAGACAAAAACAAGACAAGCAAAACAAGGTGAAAGGTGCCGGTCGATGGAAGCGCTAGCGGATTAGCAGGCGAGTGACAGGCGCAGCCTGGCGTGAGCTTGCCCGCGTTAGCGCCCAGCGACTGGTGCCTTGAACCTCCTTGTTGGCAGGATTCAGCGGGAATAGATGGAGCGGCAAACCAGTGGCAGAGATGCCCTTTGATGGTACCGATAGGGATCGCAACATTCTGCCGCGGGTTGGATCGATCGGCGGAAGCGGGAGCGAGTTTGCAAGGCGAATGACAGCTGCAAGCTGGCGTGAGCGTTGCTCGCGCGAGCGCCCAGAGAGCGATTCAGACTGCGACGACCTACAGTAGCGGTTGGAGCTTTGAGAATCGCTGAAGCACTTCGCTCCAACTTGGAAATGCACCAAAGCACAGCAGCTCGCATTGCCGTGTGTACTGCTCACCAAGCGAGGCGCTCAATCGGTCATCAGGGAACAATGCCAAGCTACTTGCGAAACTTAAATTTACCGGAGGAGCGTAGTCACGCCCAAAAAATCGACGGCTTACCGCATCGTAGTCAGATTTGATGACTGTGTATTCGTCGGATTCGAGCATCGCCACTACCTCAGGCTGCTGAGACAACTGAGCCAGATCGTAGTAGTGCCGGGCATAACTCCCGAGTGGCTCACCAGTGGAGAGACTTCCAGTCACCTTGGAGTGGATAGCAAAGAGCTTTTCGACAAACGTCCGCCGAAAGTGTAGCAGCCGCATCGTAAACGGCTGCTCGTCTTCGGCCCCCAAGCTAAAATTCCGCTCTCGCAAAAAATCGGCAAGCAACGAACTTAGCTCAACGTCTGCCACTGGCTCTCGTCCACTCGCCGTTCCCGCTTCCAACAAGACTCGCGGCGCTACCTCACCCGGACCGCCAAATTTCGCTTGGTATGAAAAGCTGTCGTTTCGACCAAAGCCGCCTATCGTTTGGCTGGAGGTTGCATCGAAATGAAGCTCTGGATGGGCTGCGATGTGATCCCGAAGTTTTTTCAATTCGCGGTCGATTCCTCGCTTGCCCAACTCAGGCTCAAACATTGTAGGGTCTAGAAAAAGATCGATGTCTTCCGAGAAGCGATCAATAAGATTCCAGCCCTTAGATAGGCTGGTTCCACCTTTGAAGATAACTCGCGGCCCTGCTGCCTGCTTGATCGCCCGAAGTGCTTCGGTAACGTAGTAGTCTTTCTCAATGACGGCAGGACGAAGCTTTCGTGCAGCGAAATGCTCAACAGCGTTAAGGATGGCTTGTTCGAATTCGGGGTGTTCGCACAGTTTCATTTTGACTGCCATCCTTTGCTTGCCACCGTTGAGCATGACGGAGCGCCGAAAAGCGCCCGAAGTCATAGCGAGAGAGTGGATTGAGATTCTTGCGTAGCTGTAGCAGTTTTGCGCGGCTCTTACCAAGGTCTTCACCCGCAGCACCAAGCAGGGCTTGAACTCGGGGCGGCTCGTATTCAGCTACTAGAAACAAATTTTCAAATCGACGTTTCTCACCCAGTAGCTCCAGTAGTCTTGCCGTAGTTCGCGTCAAACTAAGTTCGCTGAGATCCGCACCATCGCGCAACACTTCTAACAAGGCAGCTTCTTCGTCCGTGAGTTCCAGCCAGGCCGCAGGCCGTCGCGTGTGAACGACGGTATCGCTTCCCAACAATCGACGCTGAACGCTCGCTGAAGGGGTCGAAAGCTCAACTCTGCGCGGAGTCTGGGTAGAGAAGCCAAGCAAATTGGCCGCTGAGAGTCCGGCGGGGAACAATCGCTGCCTCTTCGCGGCCAACGCCCGCAGCGCCCGTGGACTCGGTTTGGTCTCTCCGAAAGTCGATTGGCCGGGCCTGTAGTAGATCCCCTTGGCAACGCGTCGCAATAAACCTTCGCGAGTTAAACGCGAAAGCGTCTGGGCGGTAGCCGTTGCAGGGAACTCTGCGAAATCCTCGAACTGCCACAGGGATTCTCCACCTCGTTCGATCCGGCTTCGAATCGAGGCAGATATAGGTGTCGTAGCATGCTCGTCGGTGCGCGGGTTCATAGACTTATCATCGGTCTATTTCGCCTGCTTGTCAAGTTTTCTTGCAAAAAAACATGACAGTGAGCTCTAAAGTGCCAAGAGGCAGGCCTGTTGTTCGCATCCTCGGCATAGGTGCGAAATCCTCCAGACGTGAAATTCGCAAATCGGCTTGGTCTGAGGCCTGATTTTTTGACCCAAGTCATCAGCTCAGGTGTCAGCCGAGATCACCCTCACGCTGTCAATGAATTCTCGCAGAAGAAGGCAACTTTGGTTTGTCGGCAAGTGCCACTTGGCATGCTTATTTCATCGAACTTTGAAAACTCTCGCCTAGGCTATGGGGCTCTGTCCTACCTTCGTTTCTTAACCTAATGCGGGAGAACGCACCATGGCGAATTGGTTTACCAAGTCTCTAGAAAATTCGGATAACACCAGCCAGCCCCCACCGCCCGAGGCTGTCGAATGTCTACCACCTGAGCACGAGGCTGCGAGTGTCGAAGTGGAACAAGTGAGCCCATCCACGGTATTGATTGAGCAAGAAACTTCGATCGAAACCAAATCTCTAGCGCTGCTGTCTCAGGCCCATCACGCAATCGCTGAAGCTCGTTCATTGGACGAACTCAAGGGAATTCGTGACAAGGCCGAAGCGGCTCGCAAGTATGCCCAGGCCGCAGGCCTTGGGCTTGAAATTCAAAACTATGCCGCCGAAGTTAAATTGCGTGCCGAGCGACGGGCGGGCAGCTTGCTCGCCAAGCTGAAACTGCACGGCGGCGATCGGCGTGACGAAACCTCTAACGATCGTCTGACTCTGGAGGATGTAGGGGTGACCAAAGATCAATCGTCGCGTTGGCAGTTGACCGCTGCGGTTCCAGAGAAGGAGTTTGATCGATATGTCACGCGCACGCGTGAAGAGAGCGGTGAAGTCACCACAGCAGGCTTGATTCGCATCGCCAATGAACTTCGCGCCAAACACAAGAAGCGTCAGAAGGGGACTGAAAGCAATGTCGTCAATAACTGTACGGTGGTGCCGAGTCTGGACAAGCTACTAGCTGCGGGGAGCAAGTTTGCCTGTGTCTATGTCGATCCGCCCTGGCCCGGTGGTGAAGACAATTCCCATTTTGTGAATGTACTCAATGAATTGTCAGTGGAGTTGTTGGTGGAGGACCACGCTCATCTGCATGTGTGGGCGAATGACGATTCACTGTTTGCCGCCAAGCAGGCCATCGAGAATTGGGGCTTTGAGTTCAAAGGGTGCTTGCTTTGTCTGAACAGCAATGGCCGTCCCGGTGACTACTGGGTGGAGGCTCATGAGTATTTGCTACTCGGAGTTCGCGGCGATCTGCCGCTGATGGAACGAAAGCTTAATAGCTGGATGCGTAGCGACCGCGACCAATCGGGGCGTCCCTCCAGTCGCGTTCGAACCATCATCGAGCGCGTTAGTCCAGGTCCTTACCTCGACATGTTCGGACGTCAGCCAGCCAGTGGTTGGACGATCTACAGCACCTTCATGGAATCGGCCAGCGAGCAGCCGACCGTCGAAGAGCGCAGCAACCACGAAATGGAAGGGGAGGGTGATGTCGAAGCAACCAGTGCATGAGATCCGCTTCGGATTGATTAAGGCTTCCATCTGGAAGAACCAAACTCGTTCAGGCGAGCGGCATAACGTGACGATCTGCCGAATCTATCGCAACGGCGATGTGTGGAAAAAGTCGCATCATTTTGGACGCGATGACTTGCCCGTTCTCGCCAAGGTAGTCGACCTCGCTCACACCTGGATTTTCGTCCACGGTGGAATAAGCGAGGACTAAGAAAGAAAGTGGAATAGCGAGTGGATGAAATTTCAGCCCATTGGGAACGAAGCGATCAAGTTGGAGGCCAACTGGCCCTTCCATCCATCGCTACCGATCTCGATGGACTGATTGCCTCGGGCGCTCGCTACAACACCATTTATGCGGACCCGCCGTGGCAGTATGCCAACACTGCCGCGCGCGGAGCCGCAGCCAATCATTACGACACGCTCGACCTTGATCAACTGTGCGAATTACCAGTAGCACGGTTGGCTAGCGAGCACGCACATTTGCACTTATGGACGACCAACGGCTTGCTACCGGATGCCTTTCGAGTCATTGAGGCCTGGGGCTTCACCTACAAATCATGTTTCGTTTGGATCAAACCTCAACTCGGGATGGGGAACTACTGGCGCGTCTCGCACGAGTTCCTGCTGTTCGGAGTTCGCGGTCATCTGCCGTTTCTCGACAACGCCCAGCGTAGCTGGCTGCTTGCTCGACGAAAACGGCACAGCGCCAAACCCTACGCCGTTCGCAGAGCGATTGAGCAAGTTAGCCCTGGTCCGTACCTAGAACTATTTGGACGTGAAGAACTCCCCAGCACTCAGTGGACCGTATTTGGAAATCAAGTCGAGCGACGACTGTTTTAGTCTCTTGCTAGGAAAGGTCTGGCTCATGCCAGCACAAAACGAAGAGTCAAATCGACTACTGACTGTCGCCGATGTCGCCAACTGGCTAAACATCTCGGGAAGTTTGGTTTACCAGCTCGTCGAATCAGGAAAAATCCCAGTCATTCGAATCGGCAATGGTCGCGGCGCAATTCGTTTCGAGTCGCGAGACATCGCCGTGTACATCGAGAGTTGTCGGCTAGAGAAAACCGGCCAGACCGCTCCTACTGTCGTTCCTCGACTCAAGCACATCAAGCTGAAGTAGCTTGCAGAGACATCAGAGGCAACCGAAAGGTTTGCCGAATTACCCCGCCAGGCTGCCACTTGGCGGGGTTTTTTTGTAGATCCTAACCCAATCATGTTCACCCACTTCAGGCCAGCTTACATTGACATTGCTTTTATATCGTGGAAGTACGTTTAACGTGGAAGAAGAAGCAATCAATTTTCGACCGTCGCGGCTCCGAGCGTTCTGTTGCGGCAGTATTTTTATCTGGAGCGTGGTGGCATTAGCTTGGCTCACCGACTCTACCAGCGACGACTTCCTCGTTAATATGCTAATCGGTCAAGTATTGCTTGCGATTTTCACCCGAATTAAGACACCAACTCATACGGCGATTACCGATACGAGCATTACTCAAAGTTACTCCGATGAAAAACCAATCGTTATTCCGCTGTCCTCGGTCGACCGTGAACGTTCGTTGAATTTGCTTCCATGGTACAAGCTTAATTACAAGATCAAGTCGCTTTCGGGCCAAAGCCTTTGTTTGTCGCGACTTAGCTACAGCTTCTCCGACATAAATTTTATCAGGTATGTGATAGGGTTAGGTCCAATTTACAGGTCTACTCGGTCTGAAATGCTGGTTCAGTGCATTGTTGGAATTGCTTCTGCAGTGCTTTTCCCTTGGCGCTTCGCTCCAAAATCCTGCGTAGTGCTTTTCGCGCTCGTGGCATTCGAGCTGACGACTGCACAACATGGATACCCAAGCACCTTCGATTGGCTCCCTCCTAATGATTCTATTGCCTTTCTCATTTACCTCGGCTCAGCTTGGGCCCTCCTGTGCTATGCCATATCACTGTTTGCACTACTTGCTACAGTACTAGAGGTAACCTTCTCACGATTGCGAGTAACACTCGGGCGATAATTGACGGAGGCAATCGAGCTCCAATAGATGAATCAAAGTTCATACGACTTTTGAGACCTTCCTTCGATCCGATCCTCACTGGAAGCCTGCTTCGCCTGTGCAAGCATATGCTCTGGGCTGTGCGACAAATGCTGATACACCCGAGCGAGCATCGATGGATCTTTGTGCCCCATCAATAATGCTGCCGTCAGCGGGTCCACACCGCGTTTAAGTGCGTTTGTGGCCCACGAGTGTCGCAAGGCGTAGAGCGAGCAACGCGGTGATAGCTTTTTCGCAAACTGCTGCCAGAGCTTCTGCTTGGCCTCGCACCGCAATTCGGCTGGCCGTTTTACGCGCTCGACTCCCTTGACGGTCTTGGTCGGTTTGAGGGGTGGGATAAATTTCTTGATCTCCTCGTCGGTTGGCGTTCTTCCTGCCTTGGCGAGTAGTTCACGTCCTTGCCGAAGCTGGATGCGATCAAAAACACAGTTCACCGCATCGGGCGTCCAAGCATCGCCCAGCGTATTGCGAAACAATGGGCCAACGGGATACTTGAGCATCAATCGCCGGGTAATGGCTAAAGCTTGGTCATCCAAGTAGACGATTCGTGGAGCCTTCTTTCCCTTGGATTTGCTTTGAGGAAAAACCCAACGGGAGTTTTGCAGGTCAACGTAATCCGCAGTAATGATCAACGATTCCTGAGGACGGCATCCGGTTCGGTAAGTCGTGATCGCTAGTTCGTCGAAGGCATCATCGCGGGAGTAAGTGAGGAGCGCTTCAAATTGCTCTGGCGAAAAGTAGACTTCCTTCCGCTCGGTGCCTGGCATCTCCAGGCCATCGAGCGGATTGGAAGCGACATGCCCCTGCTTAACGGCCCAGCGAAGGCAAGTCTTAATCGAGCGAAAGTAGTTTCGGCGAGAGGTTTCAGCCATCTTGTAGGCATCCACCCATTGCTCAACATGGAACGGCTTCAACGACGAGACACGAATGTCCGGGTATCGTTCCGCAAAACGCTGGAGTCGATAGCGGTACCATTCGTAAGTGTCCGGAGCACGGTGCTTGTGGACCCAGTCTAAATACAAATCGATAATGGCGACCGCCGATGCCGACGTTAGCGGTTGCTGTAACTGGACGCGGGGAGCGGCCATCAGCTCATGATAGAGGCGAAACGCCTCGGCCTGGTCGGGACCGAGCTTGATTTGCTTGCGGTCGATTTCGACGTACCAGCAAGCGCGAGATTTCTTGTAGAACGGCTTCGGGAAGTGAGCCACGGTGCGAACCCTCCAATTGAATCCAGGAAAGGAAACATCAGAGGCAACAGAA
>JBGSNE010000228.1:0-28916 GCA_041739785.1 Pirellulaceae bacterium | reverse complement strand
CGAAAACTTTGTCATCGAATTCGTCGAAACGATAACGCCAAACCTGGTCCATCAACATCAAAAGGTCTCCCACACGTGACGCGACGATACTGCTACCATTATGCGCTTGGATTGATGTTTAGTCAGCAGTCTCCTCCGGCTCGGCGTTAAACGATTCCACTCCAATTCTCCACTGTTCCAACACTACACCTTGCGAACGATGATGCGGTTGCCTTCGACGTGCATAACTTCTACGTGGGAACCGGCTTCAACGTAATCTCCCTCGGTGATGACGTCCAGCAACTGATCGTTGATCAGTACTTTACCGGAGGGGCGCAAATCAGACTCGGCAATTCCTCGGACTCCCACCACAGGTGCGCTGTTTGTAGCCGATCTACTCGATTGCAACAGACCTGGTGTCACTTCCTCCACGTGCCCAGCCATACTAGCTTCAGGCGCGGACAAGCGAAAGCGGTTCAGTCCGGGGATCGAATCGAGTAGCAAGATTTGCCCAAAAAACAGGACTAATACACCAAGCACTGACCCCAGGACGATCAACAGATTGACGCGCAACTCTCCCCACTCGACCGCATCGCGGGGAACGATGAAGTTTTGACTGGCCATCACCAAAGACAAAACTAGCAATGCCAGGCCACTGAGACCAAACACTCCCAAACCGGGTACCACAAACAGCTCGAAGGCCAAGCAAGTAATCCCCAGGAAAAAGAGCAACACTTCCAACCAACCGGCTGTGCCACCTAAGAAATGGCTCCAAAAGAAAATGCCGAAGCAGACCATACTTCCCAGCCCAGCCACACTAATCCCGGGAGCGACGAGTTCCAGGTACAAGCCGATCAAACCGACGATCAACAACAGCGCGGTAAGCCACGGTCGGTTAAGTGTAAAGACGGTTCTATCAACCCAGTTCATCCGCGTTCGTTCCAGTCCGTCGATAGACAGCTGTTCCAATAGATCGTCCTCCGAGGCGAACACTCCTTCGCACAGTTGTAGTTCAAGTGCGCGCGCGGCACCGACCGTTAAGAAACGATTCTGACCGGTCTCGGGGACCGGATCGCCGAGTTCATATTTCTCCGGACGCCCCGCAGCGTTGAATTCTTTTTCGGATAGAAAAACCTGTTTACCGGTGGCTTTTTCTATGGCATGGTAAACTGTTACGCTGCGATCAACCATCGCTTCGGCCAAAGCGGGCGGTCGATCTTGTCCCGCCGCTATTTCGCGAATCGCGCCCACCGTATAGCTGACAATCTTTTCTTCTGCGTGTTCAAACTGACCACCCAGCCCCATGCGAATGGGGCCTGCATCCCCGAGTAGAGCACCGGCTTGCATGTAGATGCGGTCGCAACCGAGCGCAATCATGGCCCCGCCGCTGATCGCTTCTTCAGGCACAAACGCCACCGTAGTGGCCCAGTCGATATCGCGCAAACGCCGAGCGAGTTGCAATGAATGCTCGAGATCACCACCAGGACTGGTCAAGCGAATTACAATCAAATCGACCTGTTGCTCTCGGGCAAGATCAAGCCGATTGTTTAAGTACCAGTGGAAGCGGTCAAAGATAGGACCATCGACTTCGATCAACAGTGCCCGTTGAAATCGTTTCTTCCGCACACTATCGTTGGGCTTTTCGTCTACGACCTCTTTTGCATCCACTTCGTCCAGCGGTAAAGCGACTTGTGCCTCCGGTTGTTGAGGGATGAAATCGAACGGGTTAGGCAGGCTCTCTGTCTGAGCAGCAGACTGCGTTGCTAGGAGGCAAAGCACCACCAGTCCCAGCGTGGGGAGAACGACAAGATTCGGATGCAACACAATCCGCAAGCGACTACTAATTAAGCGATACCACATCTCTCGAAAGCCTAGCGGTCAAACATGTTTGCGAAGCATAGCAACTGGGAAATTGATTGTACCTCAAGTCTCGGATACGAGGGGGCTCCACTTATTTCTCCAATAGGCCTTGGGCTTCGAGCACGATCCGCCCGAGCTGGACGTCAATGACGCGATCTTTGGCGGCGCGGCGACGAGCGATCTCGTCATTAAGTGCCACGATTCGCTGCGCGATCGATTCCACTTCGATAGCTTGGCGGGCCAACTGCGTTTCGTATTCCTCCGTCAAAAGCTGTTTAAGATAGTCCTCCGTCTCCGCCGAATTACCCTTGTCGACGTATAGCTTCCTTACCGTGTCGGCCTTCCAGATTTGTAGTTGGATGGTCTGGGAGACGATCTCAAATTCCGCTTGGCTCATATGGAGTTTGTCATTGGGCCCCGTCGGCACAACCACGAGACTCGACAGTCGAACATAGCGTGGTACGTTGGCCATACCTCCCATTTCACCACCCGCTTGCTCGCCGTTGTCAAAGGGATTGGCCGGCAATCGGCCTTCCACTTGCATATTCGCTTTCTGGGCACGACGTGGTGGTTGGGTAAGCAATTCAATCTTAGTGCGATTGCCTACTTGCTCGTTGTCGAAAATATAGGCGTAGATGGGCATGACCACGGGCTGCGCCGGCGTGGCCGCCCCAGTCGCCGTCATCCCCCCGCCATAACCACCACTCTCGCCACCATAGCTTCCGCCACCGTAGTTTCCGCCACCATAACCACCCTCACCGCCGAAGCCTCCGCCACCGTAGCCCACACCGGCCCTCTGAGGTTTGAGGCTGGATAGTTGATAGGAATAGAGTTTGGAGCGCGTAGCAGTACGAACTTTCATTCGTTCATTGCCCGCATTATTTTTTCCTTCCAAGATCATGAATTTCAATGGCAAGCCGCCGCCATAACCTCCCCCTCCCATCATACCAACACCATAACCACCCATCATTCCAGCATCTCCGTAGCCTCCGCCGCCATAATTTGCCTGTGCTGCTGGCCCGGCAGGTGCCGGTTCTTGAGCAAAATTGGATTCGTATGTGGCGACGACGGTTAGCAAAGAAATCGCGGACATAAACACTGACGCGGAAACGTTTGGCTGAAGCGACATGAGAGTGGTCCTAGGTTCGATTGTTGAGAAGTGTTCGCGAGCGACTCAGGAGTAAGCTCATTTTACGCTAGATTGGCAATTACAAGCTAAGATTTCAAATCTCAGATGTCAGATGAGTTTGTGGCCAGGCAACGGTTCAGATTTCCTGCCTGCCCAGTAACAAGTAGAGATTTCCTACCGGAGCGGAATTACCACCATTGCCAACCAGACTGGGTCGGCGGAAGGCCAGTCAGGCAAGAATGCCTGTCATACAGAAGAGCCAGGTCAAGCAGGCAGATTTTGCGCTAGGAGCCCAACAAAAAATGTGCGACTCTCGCTAACGCACCACGATTTCAGAAGTCTCGCATGAGCCCCAACAGTCTCCGACACCTATTATGTTTGGTGCTTAGGCAGCGGTAGATTTGGGTAGTTCCCAAGCGACTTGCTCAATGCAATCTACATCGACACAGTCGGCTTGCGATACTGCACCCGCGACCAGCGATAGATCGGCGAGTTGTACAATCCGCCGCGCGATTCCTTGGCTCAATTCCTGAATCCGTTCAACTGCGGAGTCGGTGAAGATAGGAGTTGTACGTCCAAGACTGAGGCTCGTCCATGCCAAGAATTCAGCCGATTGGGTGAGGTCCCACGGGGTGAGCTCGATCTGCAACTCGCAACGATCCATGATGCTGCGGCTCACTGCGCTAGCCATTTGAGTTTCAACCGCGAAGATTACCGTCAGTGGAAACCGCATTGCCACAAGTCGCGTTAAATCAGTCTCAACTGCTGTGGTGGCGCTTTCCGTATCGTCGATCAGCAGCACGGTTTGCGTCCCCTCACGACGAGCGGCTTGAAAATAGTCGCATATCGATTTCCAGGCCGATTGAGAATCGACGATGCGACGTTGACCTGAAAGCCGAACCGCCAAATTCACCAGCAGCTCGCCAGCCGAAATCCCCAGCAGTGAAGTACAAAACATCTCTACATTCGGGATGTCATTGCCAACCGGAGGATTGCCAACGCAGTGATGAAGTAGCGCCGATTTGCCCACGCCGCTGACACCGGTCAAGGAACCAACCGAGCGACGATTACCGACCAAGAACTCGATCCGAGCCAATGCCTCTTCAACGCTGGCTCCACGAAACAAAGTCGAACCGGTAAACGGAGCACTATTTAATTGCCAGTAACGCCAGTATGTCACTTGTCCATGCTCCCAGTGTGCAATTCAAATGCTATCTTAGAGCCGAACGAAACTAGGCCATGGACACTTTCTGAAGTACCACGCTACCTAAGTAATTCTGTTGGGGCTCTAAAGTGTCCGACACTTTTTTTGTTTTGGCACTTAGCCACGGCGCGAGCTTAGCCTGTTCGCTACTACTTCGCCTATCGCTACAATCGTCACGAACGGTTCATTTACTTGAGTCAATTCGTTTCCTGAGCAAAGTCTTAGCGGCTTCCGCTCCATTCATCACCTCACTCGCACGTCTACAACCTATGTCCCTACCTCGCTTCCTGCATGCACCCCTGCCAGCCTATGGAGCGATCGATCTAGACGGCGCAGAAGCTCGTCACGCTAACAATGTGTTGCGGTTGCCGGTGGGCGCGACGGTCATCTTGTTTGATGGCCAAGGTGGCGAAGCGCTGGCGAACGTCAAAAACATCTCGAAACGGAGCGTCCAAGTTGAAGTTATTGAACGGACCGACACCAATCGTGAGCTGAAGAATCCATTGCAGCTACTCGTCGCCCTCCCCAAAGGAGAGCGACAGAAAACACTCATCGATGGACTTGTTCAGTTCGGAACAACACAACTGACACCGCTCAATTGCCAGCGAGGCGTTGCTCAGCCAACTGCGAGTGTGTTGGAGCGTCTACGGCGAAGCGTGGCCGAGAGCAGTAAACAGTGCGGCCGCAATCAGCTGCTGCAAGTTTCTATGCCGCAGTCCATCGAAGAAGTAGTCACGTCGCCAACAGATCTAAGTCGATGTTTAAGTCTGGTCGCCCATCCCTACGGACCTGCCCCTTCGCTACACGACCTCGTAACAGCTGCGCATGTCCATGGCCAAGGTCGAGTCGCGATTGGGCCCGAAGGTGGGTTTACAGAGGATGAAGTAGAGCAACTGCTCGCTGCAGGTTGGAGCCAAGTCGCGCTCGGTCCCCGACTCTTGCGCGTCGAATACGCGGCCCTGCAAGTCGCCGCCTGGTGGGCCGCTTTGAAAAGCTAAGTCACTCATTCCGCACCTGGAAACTTGAACGGCATTGCCCTTAACGCTGGGTAGCATCCGCGCGAGTGGCAGTCTGAGTTTGCGCTGGGACGAATCCGAGATAGGCCATCAAATCGCGAATTTCAGCAGCCGTCAATGTGTCGAACAAGCCACTCGGCATCAACGACGATTTACTCGGCTGAATCTGATCAATGTCTTGCTCGGCAATCACTGTTTCCGTTAGCGAAGAATCGCGGACCGTAACCGTTCCGTTTGAGTTCTTAACCACTTGCCCACTGGCGACCTTGCCCGAAGTGGTCAAGACGCGGTGTGTACGGAATTGATCGCTTATGATGTGCGACGGAAACAAGATTGATTCAAGGACTTCCTTGCGGGTGAAGCGCTTAGCCACGGCGGTCAAATCGGGGCCAATGGCGGTTCCGACCGATCCCATGCGGTGGCACGCGGCGCACTTGGCTCTCTCATAAACTCCTTGCCCTTCAGCTAAGTCTCCCTTGCGTCCATCGCTCGAGAGGAAATACTCGCTGAGAGTTTCGACATTCCACGGCGAGCTTTGTTCGAATTCAGGTAGCTTGGCTTCAGGTTGATCTGGAAACTTTTTCTCATACCAACTCTGCCAATTGGCCAGCGAAGCGTGGTTTTCCCCACTCCAGAAAGACAGCAGCTTGATGGCCGGCGCTGGACTATCTGCGGCTTGTTCCATTCGCAAACCATGCAGAATCACTTCACGGAAGGCTTGAGGGTCATCCGTGGCGGTGGGAACTTTGCACAATGCGTCCATGACCTCCTCAACTGCAAACGATTCGAGTACCGGTAAACTGCGGACCAAGTAGTCCCAGTCTTCATCGCTCGGCTGCTGCGCCAGCCCCAGTGCTACCGCTTGTCGCCGTTCGGGAGAACGGATCCAAATTTCGCGTAGATAGGACAATGACTCTGGATCGGCATTCTGTGAGAACATCGCCACGATGCCCGTCCGTAGACGCTTGTATTGCTCACCTTCAAAGCCCGGCTGATCGATCTGTTCATCGAGCTTGCGAAGTGTTTGCAAATCGCTATCGCTCAGCTTGTCAGGATAGCGAAAGAGCGAGACCAAGGCAGCGTTGGGCCATTTAGCCCCTTCGGAAACAAAGATACGAGCTTCTTCAAGTGGCAAGTCTTGGCACAATTCACGAGTCACGTTCATGACATACAGTGGGACGCTACTACCCGCATCAGCAGGTTGTGTTTCTTCAAAGAATTTAACAACCGCGTAACGCTCTGCGGCCGTCCATTGGTGTTTGAAGAAAATAAGGTGCATGGCGATGTGCATCCGTTCGGATAATTCCAAATCGGATTGCAGGAGACCAATTGCCTTGGGGACCACCGAATCTGCGTTGAGAAAGGCCAGTAGCCGTAGAAGTTCGCGGTTGAGGATGGGTTCACCCACGGGAAACTCGGCCGCTAATTCACCAGCCAAGTCACCCACATCGCCTGGCGGCAAATTGCAACGGTGCAGAGCAACTTGAGTCAAACGCAAGAGGTCGACAAAGTTGCGATCGCTGACGAAGCCAGACAGCATCGCGCGTGTCATGGCAATGACAGCTTGTCCATTTTCGCGTGAGGGTTCGGCGATTACCAACGCCAATCCGGCTTGGAGTTGCACACGTTGGTCGCTGTGCGCCAGCAGTTGCTGTTGCCAATCGTTCGGAGGAAGTCGTTCGAGCAAACGGCGGGCGGACCATGCCAATCGTCGGTCAGAACTAGCCAAGTGTGGTACTAGCG
Organism: Pirellulaceae bacterium; assembly: GCA_041739785.1. GTDB lineage: Bacteria > Planctomycetota > Planctomycetia > Pirellulales > Pirellulaceae > Aureliella. The sequence continues at coordinate 21,985 of JBGSNE010000228.1, read as the reverse complement.
CCGGAACCAAAACTTTGGCGCTCGGAAGCTCGGAGCAGCGTTGAAGTCCTTCGGCAGCGGCAAGTTGCACACGAGGATCGTTATCGGCTAAGAGCAACAACAGATCCTCGGCCACTTGGCCAGATTCCTTGTGCATCCCCATCAATTGTGCGGCCCGCGAGCGAACGGTTTCGTTGGGAGATTTGGCCAGCGCTCGGAGTAGGGCAGGCGTGGGGGTTGGCCCAAACAATTGCATCACTTCCAGCGCCCGCAAGCGGAACTTGGCTGGGTTCTCGTCACTGAAGGCCACACCGGCAATCGAATCGTTCCAGGCACTTCCAAGTTCACGTTTTAGTGCCGCGATGGACTGACGTGCCCACGCGGAATCGAGTTGTGGCTGCTTGATCGCTTTGGCTACGCCAGTCCCCAAATCCTTTAAAGACCCCGGAACGGTACCGAGCCAGCGAATCTGATAGATGCCCCCCTTAGTGCCACGACCGCCCGTGCAGAAGTAGAGCCAACCGTCAGGGCCAACAGTCAAGTCGGTGACGTTGAGCGGTTGCCCTTGCACAAAGACTTCCGATTGCGCCTGACCGTCCGGAGTAAGCTTTACACTCAGAATCTGACCTTGCGTCCAATCCGCGAGAAAGAGTGAACCGTGGTAGCGCTGCGGAAACATAACGTGATCATAAACACAAGATCCTGTTGGCGATCCGCGACCGGTCTCAAGTAAAGTGGGGAGACGATCATAGTAATAGGTTGGCCACTTAGCCCAACCGCTGCGCCAACCGAATTCGGCACCCTCGCCCACTTCATATAAACTCGTCGGTCGGTACCAGGCGGCGCCTTCGTCCGACTCCATGTCGCTGTCGTGCACATACAATCGGCCGTTGGGATGAAACGTCAGATCGTAGGCATTGCGTAGTCCGCCAGCTACCAGTTCAACCGATTTTCCTTCTAAGTCCATGCGGATCACCGTTCCACCGGGGGCTTTAATGCCAGCCGCGTGACCACCTGGATCCTCAAATCGTGGACCAACCAGATCACCTTCGTAGCTGGTCTTCAATGTACTGCTATCCGCGAGCGGTCCGTCATAACTGACGTGATTGCCAAGGACACAATAGATGCGGCCGTCGGGGCCCAGCGTCAAACCGTGCACCCCATGTTCGCTGAGATCTCCTTTGAAGCTGACGATCTTCTTGGCCTCTTCCAACGCTCCGTTGCGATCTTTGTCGATGAGGCGATAGATCCCCAGGCCCTCAGGCCCCAATCCTGTCACAAAGACATCGCCGTTGAGCGGCAGGATGCCTTGGATTCCCTCCACTAAGTCGCAGTAGTCTCGCTTCTTGTCGACTACGCCATCTTTGTCACTGTCGTATAAGAGCAGCAGCGGACCCTCCTCCTGTGCGGCAATCATGTGCCCAAATTCGTTGAAGGCCAAGTTGACTAGTGAACCAGTGACGTCGTCCCCCAAGATCTCTTCTACGACAAATTCGCTGCTAATGCGAAAACGTTGATTTTCTGAGATGTTGGTCGGGCTGACTTCTTCGCGACGATCCCAGGGCGCAGTTTCGCCAAGCAACCCATAAGCCTGCGCCGGTTTCCAACGACTATCGTCCAGGGTGTTACTCCACCAATTCGCTACTGGCTCGATAGATGTCCTCCAGGAACCGTCGCTCGAAAAGCTTTGCCATGCGGCGGGGCGGCTCTGTGTGCTCGTCGGCTTGATGTTGACCCGCGCGGCCAAGGCGGCGGGTCCGGAGGCCAAGTTCGTAACGCGGACGCCAATCACATTGCGACCGCGCACCAATACAGGCGTTATATCGTATTGTTCCATTTGTCGGATCGAGTTTCCTACACCGACCTTGCGACCGTTAATGAATAGTTCATAACGATCGTCCGCAGTGATGGTCACGCTCGCTTGCTCAATGGAGCCTAGCTGGAAGGTCTTACGGAAGTAGCAATCTCCCTCGGCCGCTTGGCCGCGCGGATGTTCAGGGGACCAAATCCACTGGGCCTCCTGTCCAACAACCGTTTTTGATGTGGCTAGGTGGCTGGTTGCCACTAGAGAACCAAGCAGCACAAGGCCAAACCCCAATTCACGACAGTAGGAGACCAGTTGGGCTATTTTCGACATGGGATCATCCGTGACTATGGAAAATATAGTGAGCCGACGGCGTTAGGCATAACGGAGGGCTCGCTCCAGGATGTTGACTTAACGAAAAGCTTACTTCCAAGTCAAGACAATCTGGTTAAGTTCACCTATTGTCGAATGCCCGTCCCTCTTATACTTTGCGATTCGAAATAGGCATGGTCCGCCTAACACCCTGCCCCCCATAATGCCAACGCATAAGTGATGGCACTGTTCACAACCGCTGCATGTGACGGCTATTAATTGAATGGTATTGCGCTAAAAACCTACAGTTGAACTGGACTGTACTTGAACATGACATCCCGGACCGACCGCTCTCCCCCAGCTTCGTCGTCAACCCATTCAGCTCCCTGTTTTTGGGGGGTCGATGTGGGGGGCACGAATATCAAAATAGGATTGGTAGACAATCAAGGCAAAACAGTCGCTTTTGAAAGTATTGCTACCGAGGACCCTGCTGGCGCGGGTGGTGCGATCAACCGCGCCGCTGAGACATGTCGCAAACTGGCGCAAGCGGCCAACGTACCACTTTCGGGGGTCGTACGCGCCGGATTGGGAACCCCTGGACCCATGTCGTTAGCTGAGGGAAAACTGTTAAATCCAACCAATTTGCCTGGTTGGCACAACTTTTCGGTGCGTAAAGCATTGGAAACTGCATTGGACAAACCGGTCAGCTATATCAACGATGCCAATGCGGCCGCCCTAGGGGAGTCGTGGGTGGGTGCCGGGAAAGGCCATCGTGGTTTAGCTTTCTTCACCTTAGGAACGGGTGTCGGAGGGGGCCTGATTTCGGAAGGGCAATTGATCAACGGCGTAAATAGCTTTGGCAGCGAGCTTGGACACATTGTGGTCGATTCTCGCCGCGACGCTCGGCTGTGTGTGTGGGGAGGTGGTCAAGGTCAGCTGGAAGCGTACGCCAGCGCCAGCGCGGTGTCAGCACAAGCCAAATTGGGTTTAGCAGCTGGTGTGGAAAGCAGCTTGCGGAATTTGATCCCTCCTGCCAGCGCTGGCCAGAATCCGCATGACTTTGAAATCACAGCCAAGGAGGTACACGAAGCTGCAGTCGCCGGGGACAGCTTTGCACTGAAAGTGATTGACGAAGCGGCTTTTTATTTGGGGATTGGTGTTACGTGCGCGGTTCACGCTATCGACCCCGGATTGGTGTTGCTTGGGGGAGCCATGAACTTTGGTGGTCAGCAGTGTGCGGTAGGGCGGCGGTTTTTGCAGGGTGTGGTAGATGAATTTGAACGCCGAACCTTTGCGAATGTGTTTGCCGGCACCAAAATCGATTTTGCCACTCTCGGCGGCGACGCTGGCTACATAGGTGCTGCTGCCGTCGCCAAACAAGATTTTGAAAACAAATAGCCTATGTCGGGCGGTAAAGCCTGGCGAGCATCATCACCGGAGAAGACGATCCTGTCCAAAAAGAACGAAGCGGCCGTACCTATTTCGCACATTCGCAATTTTTGCATCATTGCGCACATTGACCACGGTAAGAGCACGTTGGCAGATCGGCTATTGGAGTTTACCGGCACGGTGACGATGCGGGAAATGCGTGAACAATTGCTCGACGGCATGGAGCTAGAACGTTCTCGCGGGATTACGATCAAGGCGAAAGCGGTGACGCTACGCCATGAGTACCGGGGTGAGACGTACGAATTAAATTTGATCGACACACCCGGGCACGTCGATTTCCAGTATGAAGTATCGCGCAGCTTAACCTGTTGCGAAGGTGCTCTGTTGCTCGTCGACGCCTTTCAAGGAGTCGAAGCCCAAACGATGGCCAACGCCTACTCGGCCATGGAACACAACTTAAAAATCATCCCTGTCATTAATAAGATCGATTTGACCTATGCCCGAGTCGACGAAGTGGTTGACGAAATGGAACAGTCCTTGGGGATTGATCCGTTCGAAGTAGTCAAATGTAGCGCCAAGGCAGGGATCGGCATTGAAGAGCTATTGGCAGCGATTATCGAACGTGTTCCCGCGCCCACCGGCAATCCCGAAGGTCCTCTGCAAGCCATGGTGTTTGATTCGCACTACGACGATTTTCGCGGCGCAATTACTTATGCTCGAATCATGTCGGGAACAGTTAAAACGGGTCAGAAGATTCGGCTCGCGCGCGCCAAAGCGGACTTCGAAACGATCGAAATTGGACAATTCATCCCCAAGCGGCGACCGATACAGATATTGCGAGCAGGGCAAGTTGGTTACTTGATATGCAACATTAAATCGCTCAAAGATGTACACATTGGCGATACAGTCATCGAAGTAGGTCCCAATGCGGCTGAACCGCTCCCCGGCTACGCGCAACCCAAGCGCATGGTCTACTGCGGACTCTATCCCAGCGATGGGCAGGACTTCAGCGAACTCCGCGACGCACTGGAAAAACTAAGTATTAATGACCCGAGCTTCGAATTCGCGCCGGAGACCAGCGAGGCTTTGGGCTTCGGCTTTCGGTGCGGCTTCTTAGGACTGCTTCACATGGAAATCGTGCAGCAGCGATTGGAGAACGAATGCGACGTTGACCTCGTACAGACCGCCCCCAACGTGACGTACGAAGTGGTCAATCGCAAGGGTGAGACGATTGAGATCCACAAACCACAAGATGTGCCCGATTCGGGCGATATCGAGGAGTTTAGGCAGCCAATCGTGCGCGTTAACTTTGTGGTTCCCATCGATCAAATCGGTCAAGTGATGAAGCTTAGTCAGGATCGACGCGGCGTGCAGCGTGCCACTGAGTACCTGTCAACCACGCGGGCCATGATCACCTATGATCTGCCACTGGCTGAAGTCATCTACGACCTGCACGACAAACTCAAAAGTGCCACCCGTGGATACGGCACGATGGACTACGAATTGATTGGTTACGAGCCGGCCGATTTGGTGCGGATGGATATTTTAGTGAATAACAATCGAGTCGATGCCTTAAGTGTCATTTGCGATCGTCGCGATGCGGATCGTCGCGGTCGGGCGGTGGTCAAGAAGCTCAAGGAAGAGATCGATCGCCACATGTTTGAAGTAGCCGTTCAAGCCGCGATTGGTTCGCGAATTATCGCCCGCGAGACCAAGCCCGCACTCCGCAAAAATGTGACCGCCAAGTGTTACGGTGGTGACATCACACGCAAGCGAAAGCTATGGGCCAAGCAGAAAGAAGGGAAGAAGCGGATGAAGAGCATCGGCTCGGTTGATATACCGCAAAAGGCCTTCATGGCTATTCTCGATACCGGTGCAGAATAAGATGATCTTCGGCGGCATTTCGTTTAACGCCAAGCCGCAGTAGCCAGGCAGGGCAGCGCGTCGAGCGAAATACCAGGTGTTTTTCCAGCTACTGCTCAGTCTGTTGAGCAAATAGTCCCTGGCTAGGGAGGCGACGGCTTAGGCTGCCGCTAATCTTCACCCCAACAACAATACCACATCTGCCGTTGCCTGCGCAGGTTGCGATCTAAGTACGGTCCGCGATCGGCCGCATACTCATATTTCATGGCAAACCGATCAGCTCCGCCCAAGCAGCCAACCTAGGTGCAATCTGCGACCTGTAAGGTATACTTTGTGTCTGTGAATCCAGCGGCACTTAGTTTCCGGAAGAGGACTGCATGAGCGGACAGGGCGACAGACAGGGCGACGGGCATATCGACTCAGTCATGGTGGAACAGCGACTGTTTCCACCCTCGGCGGAATTTTCTGCTCAGGCTCGCATCAAAAGTATGCAGGAGTATCAAGAGCTGTATGATCGCGCGGCGGCCGATCCAGAAGCGTTTTGGGCGGCCGAAGCCCGCGAGCACTTGCACTGGTTCGAGCCTTTTACAAAGACACTCCAGTGGGAAGCGCCCGACGCTCAGTGGTTCCTGGGTGGTAAAACCAACGTCAGTTACAACTGCCTCGATCGGCATGTTGCCGAAGGGCATGGCGATCGCACCGCGATTATTTGGGAAGGCGAACCCGGTGAAGAACGCCAACTGACTTATCGCGAATTGCATCGCGAAGTTTGTTTATTCGCCAATGGACTGAAGAGTTTAGGAGTGGTGGCCGGGGATGTGGTCAGCATCTACATGCCGATGACCCCGGAACTGGCTGTCGCCATGTTAGCCTGTGCCCGAATCGGTGCGATTCACTCGGTGATCTTCGCTGGCTTCTCGGCCGAAGCGATTGCCGATCGCAACCAAGATGCATCCGCCAAGGTAGTGCTGACCAGTGATGGTCTGTACCGCCGTGGCAAGGTGCTGCCGCTCAAGGAAACGGTCGACACGGCGCTGGCCAAGAGCCCCAGCGTACAAAAATGCGTAGTTCTCAAACGCGTCAGCAATCCTGTCTCAATGCAAGAGGGACGCGATGTGTGGTGGCATGATTTGGTCAATGCCGCCAGTCCCGAATGTCCAGCGACTCCCTTCGATAGCGAAACTCCGCTATTCATCCTGTATACCAGCGGTTCCACCGGCAAACCCAAAGGGATTCGCCATACCGCAGCGGGCTACAATTTGTTTGCAATGCGCACGTTTCAATGGGTTTTTGATCATCGCACCGACGATATCTTTTGGTGTACGGCCGATTGCGGTTGGATCACTGGCCACAGCTATGTTGTCTATGGTCCGCTGTCGGCGGGAGCCACAGTATTGATGTACGAAGGAGCGCCAAACTTCCCAGCCGAGGATCGCTTCTGGGCGCTGATTGAAAAATATCGTGTCACGATTTTGTACACCGCCCCGACCGCGATACGCGCCTTTATTAAATGGGGCGACCATCATGTCGACAAACACGATTTGAGCAGTTTGCGGTTGCTCGGGAGCGTCGGTGAAGGGATCAATCCCGAAGCTTGGATGTGGTACAAAGATAAAATTGGCGGCGGTCGTTGCCCCATTGTTGATACTTGGTGGCAAACCGAAACGGGCGGAATCATGATGTCCCCCTTACCAGGCGCGATTGCGACGAAACCAGGAAGCTGTACCAAGCCGCTGCCAGGCATTCGTCCGCGTATCGTCGGTGATGATGGTCAAGACATGCGACCCGGCGGCGGAGGCATGTTGTGCATCGATTACCCCTGGCCTGGCATGCTGCGCGGAATTTGGGGAGATGAGGAGCGATACAAGACCCAGTATTGGACTCTCGTGCCGGGCATGTATTTGACCGGTGATAACGCCCGCCAGGATGCCGATGGTTATTACTGGATCATGGGACGCATCGATGACGTGATCAATGTATCGGGGCATCGGCTGAGTACCATTGAAGTGGAAAGCGCGCTGGTCTCCCATCCGGCTGTGGCCGAGGCGGCGGTGGTTGGTATGCCCGATGAAATTAAGGGCCAAGCCATTGCGGCCTTCGTGACGCTCAAAGGACTTGAGCCAACCGAGGAGATGCGGAAGCAACTCAAGCTGCATGTGCGACAAGAGATCGGTGCTCTGGCGCAACCCGATGACATTCGCTTTACCAACTCGCTCCCCAAAACTCGCAGCGGCAAGATCATGCGGCGACTGCTGCGCGATATTGCCAGTGGCAAGGAGCAGTCGGGGGATACTTCAACTCTGGAAGACTACACCGTGCTGGCTCAGCTCCGCGCCCACGAGGATTAGCCCACGAGGATTAGCCCACGAGGATTCAGGCTGGAAAGCCTAACGTACCAGGAGTCAGGCTGGAAAGCCTGACGTACGATGCGGCTCTCGCTTGACAATTCAACGGGCAGCACTTAATGTTAGTGCTCCTGAGATCCAAAAAAAGGCCGCACATGACCATGACTTACCCAATCCCTTCGATGATTCGCATGGCGATTATTATCGACCGCCCAAGGGGCGGAGCGAGGTGAGGTCTTATTAGCAGTTTGCAAAAACCACCAAGACCCCTGAGGCTCCGTAAGCTTCAGGGTTTTTTTGTGTCAGAGCCAAACGAAACTGGTGTCTGACACTCTCCGGAATGACACACTAACTTGATGAAATGGCTTGGCCCCACAGCGTCACACAACTTTTTGTTTGACTCCCAAATCGCAGCATCAGCCATCCATCGCCTACGGAAGCCATGACTATGAATCGTTCCATCGCCATCTACGACACCACCCTACGCGACGGCACACAAGGGGAAGGGGTAAGTTTTTCGCTACAAGACAAACTCAACATCTGCCAACGATTGTCCGAGATGGGGATCGACTATATCGAAGGGGGCTATCCGCTGTCCAATGAAAAGGATGTGGCCTTCTTCCAAAAAGTACGCCAGTTAAAACTGGGAGACAGCAAAGTCTGTGCTTTTGGCATGACGCGACGTCGCGGTATCGCCGCTGATGCCGATCCTGGAATGCAGGCCATGGCGCGCGCTGCTACGCCAGTCTGCACCTTGGTAGGTAAGAGTTGGGATTTCCATGTCACCGAAGTCATCAGCGCTGGGCTGGATGAAAATCTGCAGATGATCGGCGAAAGTGTCGAATTTTTAGGTCGCAATAGCGAAGTGGTCTATGACGCCGAACACTTCTTTGACGGTTACAAAGCCAATCCCAAGTACGCCGTGTCAACCGTTGTTGCCGCTGCCCAAGCGGGGGCCAAGTGGTTGTCGCTGTGCGATACCAATGGCGGTTCGCTCCCAGCCGAAATCGCAAACATCGTTGGGGTCGTGGCTGAGGCGACTAGCAATTACGATCTACAATTGGCCATTCACTGCCACAACGACGGCGACTTGGCCACCGCCAACTCGCTGGCTGCTGTGTCGGCTGGCTGCAATCAAGTGCAAGGCACGATCAACGGTATTGGCGAACGCTGCGGCAACGCCGACTTAATCGCCGTCATGGCCAACCTGGGGTTGAAGCTCAAGGGCTACCAATTGCTGGGAGGCCGCTCGCTGGAACACTTGACTGAACTTTCGCGTTACGTTTATGAAACGGCCAATCTGCAACTCCGCAACAATCAACCCTTCGTTGGTCAGAGTGCGTTCGCGCACAAAGGCGGCATGCATGTCCACGCCGTCAACAAAGCGGCACACTCTTACGAACACCTCGATCCTTCGGTGGTTGGCAACGAGCGACGCATTTTGGTGAGTGAATTGTCAGGGCGATCGAACATCATCGCACTTACCACCAAACATAATATTCAATCCGATCGAAAGCTTATGGACGACATCCTGGCTGAGGTTGTCCGGCAAGAGAATCGCGGTTACCAATATGAAGCTGCCGAGGCCTCCTTCGACCTGTTGGTCAAGCGCTGCGCAGGGAGCTTTACTCCGCACTTCGGTACCATTAAATATCGCATTGTGTCGGGTGATCGAGATGTCAACAGTCACTCCGCGTTTGCTGAGGCGATCATCAAGTTGCGGATTGGCGACCAAGAGATATTTGAAGCCGCCGAGGGACACGGTCCAGTCAATGCCCTCGACTCTGCGCTTCGCAAGTGTTTGGGGGGTGTCTATCCAGCGCTTGAGCAAATGCGGTTGGTCGACTACAAAGTCCGTGTGGTAAACTGCGAAGCGGGGACGGCTGCGCGCATCCGAGTCAACATTGAGAGCTCGGATAACGACCACGTCTGGGGGACCATCGGAGTCAGCGAAAACATTATCGAAGCCAGTTGGCTGGCCTTGGTCGATGCCGTCGAATACAAACTGCTGCTGGACGAAGGTAAAATGCACCCCTCTCCCGAGCAACGTATCGAAACACGACCGGTCATGAGTTAGCGGCATCCGCTTCGCTTCCATTCGTGTTGGGGCCTTGCTTTGCATGTCATTCTAGTTGCTCCCGTAGCCCGGATGGCAAGCGGCAATGTCGGGCGACAACGTACATTCAATTCTAGATGTTCCGAAAATGCAGTCGGTTTTTGGTACAATGGAGTTGTTAACGCACTCTCGCCATAGAAAGTCGTAATCTGCCTGGTCTCTCTCCTTGAAATTCGCTAGATCCCGCCATGCTCGCAACGACCAAATTACCTCGCTGGTTCCTCACTCTGATGGTCGTCGTGATTCAGGGAGCCATTCATGGAAACTTTGCATATGGGCTTGAGCCAGCCACTCCAAAAAAGTCTGCCAATGTGCTCCCGGAACGGGTGACGTTCAATGCACATATTCGCCCGATCATGTCGAACACCTGTTTCGTTTGCCATGGTCCCGATCAAGCCCGTAACGACAGCGGTTTCCGACTCGATTCTCAAGCGCCTGCCTTCGGACGGCTGCCGTCCGACGAAGACCTGGTCGGTATCAAACCTGGAGCACCGGAGAGCTCTCAAGTCTACCTGCGGATCACAGGACGTGGCGAAGGCGAGCAGATGCCACCTGCCGACTTTCGACATCAGCTTACCGAGTACGACAAAGCCTTGTTTCGAAAATGGATCGAACAAGGGGCCGACTATGAAGTCCACTGGGCCTACGCGCCTATCGTTAGGCCACCTGAACCACCGCTGCAGAAATATGCTGACGAAGTGGCCAATCCAATCGATGCGTTCATACTTGCACGATTGGCACGTGAGGGGGTCGTCCCCAACCCCGTGGCCGAAAGAGCCACGTTGCTCAGAAGATTGAGCCTTGACCTAATTGGCCTTCCGCCAACTCCAACGGAACTGCTTGCTTTTCTAGCCGACAACACCGAACAGGCCTACGTGCGACAAGTAGATCGTTTGCTCGATTCGCCCCATTTCGGCGAACGCATGGCCAGCAGTTGGCTCGACTTGGTTCGCTTCTCGGACACAGTCGGCTTTCATGGCGATCAGAATCAACGCATTTTTCCATATCGCGATTATGTTATTGACTCGTTTAACAACAACAAACCGTTCGATCAATTCACTCACGAACAGATCGCTGGAGATTTACAACCGCAACCCACCGCCGAACAACTGACGGCCACCGGCTTCCTGCGACTGAACATGATGACACGCGAGGGCGGAGCGCAGCCGGGAGAGTACTTGGCCAAGTATCGCGCCGATCGCGTACGAGCGCTGGGGACAGCCTGGCTGGGATCGACGTTGGGTTGTTGCGAATGCCACAACCACAAGTACGATCCGTTTACGGCCAAGGATTTTTATTCGCTAGGTGCCTTTTTCGATGACCTTCGTCAGTGGGGCGTCTATTCTGACTACGGTTACACCCCCAATCAAGATCTTAAGGGGTTCAATAACGACTATCCCTTTCCACCAGAGACCCGCGTCAAAAGCCGAGCCCTCATCAGCGAAATTAAGTCTCTCCAAAAACAGCGTGATGCAGCACTCGCCTTGGAATTGGGGACGAGCAGTTTGGAGTCGCCAGAATTCCAACGCTGGACGGAAGACCTTGTCTCGATGTCTCAGCGATTTCCGGATGGCTGGGTCCCTGCAGCAATTGTCGAAGCCTCCACGGATCAGTCGTCGAAGCTACAACTGCTTGATGACAGCTTGCTCTTGACCGGTGTCGGAGCCGACAAGGAACAAGTGACAATCACAGCCGCAGTGCCGACAGCCACGCTAGCTAGTTCGTTGCGATTAGAAGTGTTACCCCACCCAACAAATGGTGGTTTTGTGGGTCGCGGAAGCGACGGGCAATTTTCCGTTAAGGTGCTCGCTAAGCTCGGGGACCAGCAGCTCAATGTTGCATGGAGCGAAGCCGACCGTCAGAATCCGACCAAGTATGAAAGTGGTCACGTACCGCCAACACTTGGCGACACTTGGCATTCCGGTCCCATTGCGTGGCAATTCCCCTCGACCGAAACAACTCAGCCACACACGGCCATTTTTCATTTCCACCAGCCACTTGAGTTGTCCGCCGATGCGCCACTAACGGTTACGCTCACGAGTAGCGATATTGGCCGAGTTCGTCTGTCCGTTGCCGCAGTGGGACAGGCCATCGCCGGTTGGCCAGCCTTATCGCAGGAATTAAAACAAGCCATCGAGGCACCTGCACCAAACCGTTCGGCTGAACAGCGGGCGGCGCTGATCGGCGCATACCATTGCTCGACGGTCTCGATCGAGAAACAGTCGCCAATCGCTCGCAAGTTTCGTGATTCCATTCGGGCCTTGCATTCAGGCCTAGCCATGACCATGATCGCGCAATCACTTCCGGCTGAACAAATCCCCGTCAGTCGGGTGCTGCCGCGAGGCAATTGGCAAGACACCTCGGGAGAGCTTGCACCTCCCAGCTTTCCACATTTTTTACCGCAGCCGTCGCGAGTCGACGAAAGACGTCTAACCAGACGCGACTTGGCTGAGTGGTTAACATCACGCCAGAATCCGTTGACACCACGGCATTTCGTCAACCACACATGGAAGCAATTCTTTGGTAGCGGTTTGTCCGCCAAGCTCGATGACTTGGGGAACCAAGGTGAGTGGCCCAGTCATCCCGAACTGCTCGAGTGGCTAGCGGTCGAGTTTGTCGATAGCGGCTGGAATGTCAAGCATGTAATACGCCTGATCGTCAGCAGTCGCACTTATCGACAAGTTGCGGCAACCCGTTCCGATTTATCCGAAATCGATCCCTACAATCGCTTGCTGGCTCAGCAATCACCTCGAAGATTGGAAGCTGAAATTGTTCGCGACAACGCCCTAGCTATCGCTGGGTTGCTCAATTTGGATATTGTTGGTGGCGAAAGCGTCTTTCCATACCAACCCGATGGTCACTACGACAACATTCAATTTCCTGATCGCCACTACGAAGCCAGTAATGACGACCGTCAGTATCGTCGCGGGTTGTATATGCATTGGCAGCGAGCCTTTTTACATCCGATGTTGGTTAACTTCGACGCTCCAGCTCGTGATGAATGTGCGGCCGAACGACCATTTTCGAACAGTCCACAACAAGCTCTGACGCTGCTGAACGATCCGACTTTTGTCGAGGCTTCGCGTGTGATGGCGGAACGCTTGTTGTCGGAGAATCCCAAGGTCGATTTTGACGGGCTGCTCGACGCGGCCTTCTTGCGTGCCATTGCCCGGCCCCCCACGGATAGTGAACGAACAGCGCTCAATTCTCTGTTTACGCTGCAGTTCGAGTACTTTACCGCTCAACCAACCGAGGCCGCTACGCTACTCGCCGTAGGCAACTATCCGACTGGTAACGTCTCCACTCCCAGCGAATTAGCCGCCTGGTCCCAGGTCTGCCGCGTGATCCTCAATTTGCATGAATCCATTACACGCTATTAATTCGTCGCTCGACTCTCCGAGTCGAGACTCTGCGCCATGGCACCAGAAGATTCGGATTAAGAGTAGGATTACGATTAAGAAGAGCCTTAAAAACTAACTATGGAATATTGACTCATGCAGTGGATCGACCGAGACAAATTGTGTGCTGGAGTACTGGCGGGGACTTTCTTAAATCTGGGCTCATCGGCGTCCGTGGAAATCGCCGCAGGCGTGGGTTTCGATTGGTTGCTCATCGACTTGGAGCACGGTAGCGGCGCGCTAGCGGATCTCAGAAGTATGTTGCTCGCATGTCGTCAGTCGCCAGCAGCGCCCATTGTGCGTATTCGGTCGGTAGATGCAGACACGGTCAAATTTGTGATGGATAGCGGTGCAGCGGGGATCATGTTTCCGTTCGTCAGTTCTCCTGAGGAAGCTCGGCGGGCGGTCGACTGTATGAAGTATCCACCAGTAGGTACACGAGGCGTAGCGGGGATCATTCGTGCGACGGATTATGGCCGTAAATGGAAAGAGTACTTCGCCGAAGCCAACGCACGAAGTCTGGTGGTGGTGCAAATCGAAACCGAGGCGGCCGTTAATGCTGCCGCTGAAATCGCCGCCGTAGAGGGTGTCGACGTGCTATTTGTGGGACCACTTGATTTGTCCGTGAGTCTTGGCTGCCCAGGCGATTTTAGCCCGCCCCATTTCGTCGCCGCACTGAAAAAGGTAATTGACGCCTGCCAGAGGAATGGCAAAGCCTGCGGTATTCTCTCTCGACCAGAATTCGTCGAGCAACACAAGCAGCTGGGATTTCAATTTTTAGCACTCGGCTCCGATTCAGGCTCTGTGGTAAGCGGACTCAATGAGACGCTCAAGCTGCTGCGCATCTAGAATCGAGAACCTCAGGCGCTAGCTGTGCGCTTGCTAGGCGGGTGCCCACGGCAGGGGCTTGTTGATTTAGTCGTTTTAACCCGCAGCCGTAGGCGAGGTCCTCCCCGATGATCCTCGCCTACGGCTGCGGGTTAAACAACAGCTGCCAACGCAAATTCAAGAATTCACGAAGTTGTTGCTGGATTCTAGAGGTGTTTCTTACTTGACACGCCCTCTAGCCTCCAATTAACGTAATAGTATCGCGGCATAAGTAGTTCCTTTTAATAGGAGAGTTGCCATGACTTCCGATGAAGCGGGATCAACGCTCGAAAGATTCTTTGTTGGATTGACGGAATTCGTCTTCCATTCTCAGCTTGGTGTGGCCGACACACAGATGGTCGACTACGTTAGCGAGCTATTGGTGCGATTTACTCGCCTGGACAACTTGCAGAAAGTCCGGCAGCTCGACGGTCGCCCCGCAACCGAGGTCGTCACCTTGGTCTCTGAAGCTGAGCAACGCATTGGGACCGCCCGCCGCGAAGTGCATCGCCATATCGGCGATTTCACTCTCTTTTGGTCAGGCGTCTACCCCGAAGCCCTCCGCGAAATGCAGGCAGCCGACAAAAAGGATCAGTTTGTCAATTATTGTGCCCAAGGCAAAAGAGCCTATCGCATCGCCAGCACCATTGAGACGGACGAATCGAAAGCCACCAGTGAGTTGCTGGTGAAAATGAGTGAACAATTCGAAATGTGTGCCTATGGACTTCGTGAAATCCGACGGGAGTGGGAGCGTCGCGATGAAGATGGTACTAGCTTCAAGCCAATTTTGATCTAAGCACCGCGCGGTCTCGTTAACTCGGTTGGAGTTGGAATTAATTTGTTTAACGCCAAGCCGTAGGAGCCGATTCGCAGCGATTGCGGATTGCGAGAATCGTAGAGCTCGGTCAACGATGAATTGGTTGCATCGATTGATCGAGGCTGCGAAGGCGACGGCAAACGCTGTTACTGGCGCATCGCGGGCTGGGGATTGTGCAAGAGAGAATGGCGTTGCGGGCTGATTTACTAGCGTTCCCGGCTTGATCCCTGCCGGCTCCAGCGCTGCCGTCGCCTGCGCAGACTGTGACCAACCGTCGGGAAACTCTCTTCTCAGTTGTGAGTTTCGCGATGGGCCGATCGAACTCAGTTCGACAGCCTGCTCCGGCTCGGCGTTAAACAAATTCCGCACCTCGAAACTTGAATGGAATTCGGGTTAAACGCGTTTGTGTACGTTGGTAAGCTGGGTTGAATGGAGGGTGTGTTGGGGTGTTTCCGAGTAGGCGGTGGGCAAGGGGAGTAGTTGGTCGATAAGTGCTAGTAAGTCTCAATTTTCAACGACTTTGCTAGTTTTGAAGCCATGCGCGAGTCAAATCGTCCTACACAACAACCGCCTACATTTGCCGCGACCGTTCCCAAGGCGCCCAAGTCGCTCAATAGACGCGAACTATTGGGAACTGCCGTGGCTGCTGCTGTGACGGGGGCGGCTGCCCCGAGTTCGTCTGCAAAGGCCGATCCTGGGCCAGGACAGGTTGGTCAAGTATTGGGCCGGCGCTCAACCGGAAATTCGGTCTTCAAAGAACGGGCCGTCCAGGACTATCACCGCAATATGGCCGAGTTCGGCGGGCGGATGTCCGCCCTCAACGGCGGTCTGTTGCAAACGTTTGCTCGGGGCGTGCCGTGGCAATTCGAAATATTGATCGTCGGCTCTGGGTACGGAGCGTCAATCTCGGCAGCCCGAATCGCGTCGCGACTGAAACCTGGCTCGCGCCTGGGAGTGCTAGAGCGCGGCCGTGAATGGGTTCAGGGGACTTTTCCAGATCGCTTACCTGACGTCCTGGAGGAATCTCGGCAAGATCTGATCGGCAAGAACAAGGGCGAGATTCGCAAACCTACAGGACTGTTCAACATTCACCAGTTCGAAGAGATTTCAATTCTCAGTGGCTGCGGTCTGGGTGGTTCGTCGCTCATCAATGCCAACGTTGCCTTCCGTCCCGACGCCGACGTATTCACGCAAAATGTGTGGCCTGTCGCCCTCCGCAACCGTGCCTATCTCGAACCCTATTACGATTTAGCCGAGTATGAATTAGGAGTGGCTCGCGAGCCGTTTGATCATACTCACAAGATGGTCGCGCAGCGAAAGGCTTGCGAGTATTTGGCCGCCAGCGGAGCCAACTACGAAGCGGCTAAATTGACGTTGACTCGGGCTGAGTCCTGCGAGCTGCCAGTCCTCAATCGACAAGGGCTCGTGCAACGCGCGTGTATCGACTGCGGTGATTGCCTGTCGGGCTGTAATGTGGGTGCCAAAAACACTTTGGCTCAAAACTATCTACCTGTGGCGCGCCGCGCAGGGGCCGAGTTCTATACACAGACCGAAGTGCATCGCATCGAGAAGATGGACGGTTACTATCGTGTCTATTTCACTCATTTTGCAGACGATGGTGAAGGTGGTTATGCCAACTGCCACGGAATGACGACCACGCGTGTGTTGATTCTCGGAGCGGGGAGCCTGGGAAGTAGCGAGATCTTAATGCGTTCGCAATCTCCGGCTTTGCAATTGTCTCCACGTCTGGGCTGCGGTTGGACCGGCAATGGTGATGCGCTGGGCTTCATTCGCAAGAGCCAATACCCGACCGGCATCGGTGGCTTTTCGGCTTTTTGCACCGATCGCGCTAAGGTGGGTCCAACGATTCAATCGAACTTGACTTACCCCAATCGCAGTTTGGCCGGTCGCGTGCTGATTCAAGATGGCGCTGCGGCGCGGGCTTATGGCAACGCTCTAGGGATTCTCAAACGCGATCTCGATCTCGATCAAACCTTGGTATTGCTGGGAATGGGGCATGATGGTGCCGCTGGGAAAATGTTCTTGGATGAGCGGGGTTATGCGCAAGTCAGCTGGCCCATGTTACTGGAAAGCGATTATCGCAAGTTGATTCGCGGAGAATTTGCGCGAGTAGCGAAAGCTTTGGGAGGTGAATACGAGTATTTGAAGATTTTCGGCGATCGTATGATCTCGGTTCATCCGCTCGGTGGCTGTGGCATGGCCGACGATCCAGCGTGCGGCGTGGTGAACCACAAGGGGCAAGTCTTCGATGGGCGATACGGTGGGGACGCAGCTGCCCTCACCGGCGAAGCCCGCGTGCATACAGGGCTGTATGTGATCGATGGTGCCATGCTACCTACCTCGATCGCTTGCAATCCCCTGCTCACGATATCGGCCTTGGCGGAAAGATGTGCCCAACATCTCGTCGTTCAACCTGAGCTGGCGGATCTATTCGCCTGACTCCTCAAAATGTTCCAAGATCGCGGCGCAATATACGAATAGCACAAACAACTCTGGTAAAATAGCAGAGTGGCTTCTTTGTTGTTGCTCTATCTCGCGGAACACCATTGTGACTCAATCCGAGGAACCGCCGCTAGAGATACAAATTGATCTGGCGTTGGCCGAATATATGCAAAAGTGCGATACGGGAGTTGTACCCGATCGCCGAGCATTCCTGGCCCAACATCCCGAATTGCGTGCGCGTCTTGAGGAGCTACTAGTAACGGCCGACTGGATTGAGCAGTTAGCGGGGCCGCGTTTAGCCGATGTGTCCAATGCGCGACAACCAGATTCCGATGAGTTGGCGACTGACGGTAACCCCCGAGCGAACAACGAAACGGCCGGCGATCGCCAAGCCACAGGATCCGCTCAGCCTTCGGTTGAGGGACAGGCGATTAAGCGACAGGCAATCAAGGGGCAGGCTTTCGCGCAAATGGATGCGGACATTGAGCCGACGATTGAAGACACACTCCCTCAGGGCTTGCGATTTGCCAGCCAAACTCACTCCCTCCATGAGACACTGCCACAAGGCGGCAGCGATGGACGTTCGGTAGAGTTCTCTCTTGATGAACGAGCTGCGCCTCCCGAGTTGTCACAACCCACACTTCCCTGCCGTTTTGGTGACTATGTGTTGGAACGAGTTTTGGGGAGAGGCGGGATGGGAGTTGTCTACTTTGGCCGCCAAGTTCAGTTGGATCGGCCGGTAGCGATTAAGATGATTCGCTCCGGCGCACTCGCCAGCCATGAAGAGGTAATGCGGTTTTATTCAGAAGCGCGGAGCGCAGCTCGGCTAGATCATCCCAATATCGTGACCGTTTATCAGTGTGGCGAGTGCGAGGGGCATCGCTATTTCTCGATGGACTATGTTGACGGAACCGATTTATCGCGGATGGTGCAGACCGCGCCGTTGGATTTTAAACAAGCCGCCCGGTATGTGCGCGATGCGGCTCGAGCGATTCAATATGCACACGACCGCGGAATTCTGCACCGAGATTTAAAGCCTGCCAATGTCCTAGTCGACAGGGACGATCAAGTGCATATCACCGATTTTGGATTGGCGAAGACAGTGGGTGCCGACACTGGCTTGACGGCTTCTGGAGCGGCACTGGGAACGCCCAGCTACATGTCGCCCGAACAAGCGGCTGGTCGAATCGCCGAACAACATCACGCGACCGACGTCTACTCACTGGGGGCCGTGCTGTTCGCGATTGTTACTGGCCAACCTCCGTTCAAAGGGACGGGGATCGTACAAACAATCATGCACGTCATTCACCGTCCCGCTCCGCTAGCCGGATCGCTGCGAGCCAGTATTCCCGACGACTTGGAAACCATCATTGATGTTTGCCTGCAAAAATCCACCGACCGACGCTATGCCTCGGCGGGCGCTCTGGCCGATGACCTGAATCGTTTTATGCACGGTTCGCCCATTCAAGCTCGTCCCGCATCAAAATGGCGACGCACGTGGTATTGGTTGCTAGGGATTCCTGTGGTTGGCGCCGTGCTCGACAATCGAGTGATTGAGCCCACCGAGACACATCGCTGGGTGCAACGTGGATTGATCTCAGTCGCTCTATTGTGTTTGCTGGTATGGCTCGTGGCCTTGATACCGTCTTCAGGCTGGATCGCGAATCGCTTACCCAGTACCGTCCAGGTGGCTGGCGGCGCGGTGGGAGGAAATTATGCGAATTTAGCTGGTGCCATTGCCGCCATGCTGAACTCCACCACCAAAAGCCAATCGTCGACGATGATCACCGAAGGTTCCAGCGAGAATGCCGAATTGCTACAGAACGGTACCGTGGAATTGGCGCTGCTTCAGTCCGATGCGCTTGAGCTCCCGAAAATTGCCGTGGTGGCACCGCTGTACTACGAAGCAGTTCATATCTTGGTCAAAGCCGATCTGCCGATCACTTCCCTGGTGGATTTGAAACAACGACGCGTCGTGTTGGGATCGGAAAAGTCAGGTGTGCGCACCGTGGCCCGCTTGCTACTCCAGCGCGATCGGCTCAGTCTAGATGATATTGAAGCGGATGAGTCGGAATGGCACACACTATTGATGGAGCCCACAGCCGATGCGGCCATCGTCGTTGCACGGAAAGGCGCTAGTGACTTAGTCGCGCTGCTGGCCGCGGGAAAATATCGCTTGCTGCCGATTGTCGATTCGTTGCAGTTTGCCTTGGATGAACCGATGTTCCATCCACTGCTGCTCGATCCTCAAATCTACCCCAACTGCAACTTGCCTTCCGCAGGCATTGCCACCCTGGCCATCACAGCCTTTCTGGCGTGTCGCGACGATTCGCCGCCGATCCTGGTGCAAACAGTTTTGAAGAATTTATTCCTACCCGAATTTGTGCAGCAGAACCGGATCTTGACTGCCGAGTGGGCTCGCGGCGTGCCTGTCAACAACTGGCACCCAGCCGCTCGCGAGTTCTTCCAAGCCTACCAGGGGAGTCCCCTCGAACCGTGAATACGGGAAACGGTGTCGAACACATTTTCCCGGATTCACTCACAATTCAAACTTCACTTCTGACTGTTGATAAATGGGTGCGAAGCGATAGTAGACTTCTAAGGTCATGGCGCTCATCGCGGTGGTGTACACCCTCCCTCCCTCGCGACCGTAGGGATCTTCGAAGAACCAACTTCCCGCCATGTGCCCCGACTTGGCCTGAGTGGCAATCAGGTGCTCGCGCATCCGCTCGTTCCAACCGTCCCAGAATGGGCCGCCAACGTGGAATAGAAACAGAGACGAGTAATAGTTGAAATAGGCATCGGGGCCTGGTCGCTGCGATTTGGTTATGAAGCTGGCGCCGTCCAACACTGTTGGATGGGTGTGCGACATTCCGCGGAACAGTCGCAACAATAGGCCGATGGTGGTGCAAGTGGTGGACTTGCCAGGTTTGCCGTAGCCATAAAAAAAGCTGGATGTTGTTTGTTGTGAATCGAGGAACGGATCGATGCGGACAATGGTAGCGGGATGTACGTCGAGCCCTCCCGCGTAGGCGCTCTTTAGGGCCATGATTTGCCAGCCGCTGAGCGTCAAATCACCGGGTTGTTTGGGCAAATACCCCCATCCGCCCTGATAGTTCTGCGCGGAAACAATGAAGTCGATCGCTTTCTGCGCAGTGCCTTTCAGATCCTTGTCTTGCGTCAATTGATAGGCTTCGCATAGGGCAAAGGCAGCGATGCCATGGTTGTACATCCCCCGTTCACTTTGATGTAGAAAGCTGCCGCCCTGTGGCGTCTCGTCCATGATCTGCTGCAGAAAATAGATTCCTTGGCGTACCGTTTCACGATGCTTTCCTTCGCGATGTGTGTAACCGGCACCAAAAAATGCCAGCAGCGACAAGCCGGTAGCTGCTGGATCGAATCGATCGTGGCTACCGTTGTTGGGACAGCGGCCATTGCATTTGCCACCATCATGTACCAACGACCAACCGCCGCTGGGGAGTTGGTGTGAGGCCAACCACTCCAGCGCCCGCTCAACGGATTGTTCGCTCTCTAGCGTGCCACCGCGCGCCAAAGCCATTTGTCGACGCTGTTCAGTTTGCCTGCCTTGAATACCTGTCGCTGCAAACGTCGCGGTGGGACTATTCGCAGTTGCTTGCAAGAGCTGCGAAAAAGTATTGGAGGATGGCAGCGCTGGTAACGGCGGTGGCTCACGCAACAATTCGGCAAGTGTTACCGCGCTACTATCGGCGCTCGGCGTTGGCGGTTCGATATTCGTATCGATGACCGGTGCGGGGGGCGCTGCATCGCCTGAGGTCATCAGCAGTGACGTCGGCTGCTCCAATGAATCGGTCGGAGAATTGGCCGCGATGAAGTCGAAACTACGTTGGGGACCGCCCGATTGAGCCAGCGAGAGGAGTGCCAGCAGGAGCAGCAGCGTGATATGGAAAATGAGACTGACCAGGAATGCCGGAGTTCGACGCGCGTCCCAATAGCTTTTGCAAAGCTGCCACCATGCCTGCGGCGAGGAACTGGCTGGATTATTGGCCGCTTCTGCACCTGGAACAACAGATCGCTCAGACAACTCCCCACGGGGAGTGTTCGGCAACGGACCTGCGTCTTCGTTGTGACCGCTACGATCGCGCTGACCGGCGCGATTGTCCACAATCGGCGGGGGGGCCTGCGACGGCGTCGCCGCTGCGAGTTTCGAGGTCTTGGGATGTGCAACCATAGCGCCAAAATCAGTATAAACCCAACTGACACAGCTCGCCCGCGCGGCAAACAGAGCCGTTGTGAGTCTATTTTAGCTCGCCGCTAATCGGTTGTCGGTGAAATATGTGGAAAGCGAGTCTCCAACCGAATTAGCCAGTCTTTGCAGAACTTGTCACGAGCGTCGGCGAATCGAAGCATGGGTTGCCCAATTTGGACAGCGTCCCTTCCGCTACAAACTAGGGAAATATCAGCTCGACGCGCCAGCGAGTCAGTCTCTGGACTGTGGGTTTTCGGAGGAATGCCCACGAACACACTGGCGACCCATTCGCTAGTGCGTTTTTAAGTTGCACAATCTAGTGCCGAAGGCACGGAATTCGATAGCCTGGGATGCAAATCCCAGGTCATTGAGGCAGCCCCCCGTTTTTCCGGCTTGCCAGCGAG
>JBGSNE010000223.1:0-8465 GCA_041739785.1 Pirellulaceae bacterium | reverse complement strand
AGGCCAACCACGCCCTCCTCCCAACACGACTGCCTGATAACTCGCGCCTTGGTACTTCCAACCGCACTACTTCGGTCAAAAATTGCGTCGCGTAGGCAGATCGCAGTGGCTGGCTAAACCCAATTTGCTTCAAGCCGCTTGGGGACAGTCACGATCAATTACTCTTGACTATCTGCCACCCCACTGGTTGGTCAAACGGGGCGCACCTCTTCCCGGCGAGGAAATCCGCGTCAACTACTTGGAGGCCTACTGCCGCGCTGGTTCAACCGACGCCGATTGGGTTTCTCATACTGTTTCAAGGAGTCGCCCGTTGCTTTCACAGCGACTTGCGGATTGGTGGCCTTGCTCCGGGTGAGACAAAAACGATCCGTGGAAAGATGTATATTGTTCACAATGATGTCCCCGCGTTATTGGCCAAATACGCGCAGGACTTCCCCCAAGTCCCGGCAGAAGATTAAGCTCCAAGGATCATTTCATGCAGATTGAGTTTGTCGATTGGTTGATCATCTTGGCCTTTGCGGCAGTCACGATCGGCGTTGGATTGTGGTATGCGAAACGCGCGTCGAGTAGTACGGACGAATTTTTTGTGTCGGGCCGAGCGCTGCCGTGGTGGATCGCGGGAACGTCGATGGTAGCCACCAGCTTCGCTGCAGACACACCGCTGGCCGTGACGGGTTTAGTATGCAAATACGGAGTGGCGGGGAATTGGTTCTGGTGGGCATTTGCCTTTGGAGGCATGTTTACCGCGTTTGTCTATGCCCGGCTGTGGCGACGCTCGGGAGTGGTGACCGACGTAGAGTTGCTTAAGTTGCGTTATTCCGGTCGTCCCGCCCATTGGCTGCGCGTCTCGCGCTCCGTCTACATCACACTAATCGTTATTCCCATCGTGGTCGGTTGGGTAATCAAGGCCATGTTGACCGTGCTGAAGGAGACGGTGTTCTACGTTGAAAATGTGGCGAACGCTGCGGAGACGAGTGCCGCTGGAAAGACCAGCCCCGATGGTCAAGCGTGGTTATGCGTTCTGTTGATGCTAGCCGCTGTGGCACTCTACAGTGTGCTGAGCGGTATGTGGGGCGTAGCCATAACCGATGCCATTCAGTTTGTCGTAGCCATGGCGGGCTGCACCGTCTTTGCCGTGGTAGCCGTCAATGCCGCGGGTGGTGTGGAGCAGTTACGAGCGAATATTGAAAATCAATTTGGCGATGGCCAAGCGTTCCATTTCTTTCCTTCATTCAGTACCGAACATCCCTGGTTACCACTTCACATTTTTATCTTCATGCTCGGCATGCAATGGTGGGCAACCTGGTATCCGGGTGCAGAACCGGGAGGTGGAGGCTATATCGTGCAGCGCATGGCGGCGTGTCGAAACGAGCGGCATAGCGTGCTGGCTACTTTGTGGTATCAGTTCGCACACTACGGCTTGAGACCATGGCCTTGGATTTTGGTGGCCTTTGCTGCGCTAGCATTGCATCCCGAGCTGCGCACCAACTATTTAGCCGACAATAGCTTCGATCCTGGAATTGGCTATCCGCTGTTGATGCGCGAACTTTGCCCACCAGGTCTCGCGGGCTTGATGTTAGTCACGTTTTTCGCTGCCTTCATGTCGACCATCAGCACGCAAATGAACTGGGGCGCTTCGTATTTGGTTTGTGATTTCCTCGTGCCGTTGTTTCCTAGGCTAGCCGATAATCAACGTTTGTTGTTGCGGGCCAGTCAAGGCATTTCCGTGTTGGTATTGTTGGCCGGAGTGCTGGTAAGTTGGCTGATGGTCGAAAACAACGTATCTGTCGACGACGCTTGGAAAATCCTGGCTGCGCTGGGAGCAGGTACAGGATTGGTGTACATGTTGCGTTGGTTCTGGTGGCGCATCAATGCCTGGAGTGAAATCGCTGCCATGTTTGGATCGTTGGTTTGGTTTCTGATCCTGCAACGGGAAGTGGTGCAGACGACTCTTTTTGGGCGCACTTTGGCGACTGAGGAGCAAACATTTTTTGTGGCGACCCTCACCGTGATCACTTGGCTCGCAGTTACCTTTTTGACACGCCCGGAGTCCGACGAAACTCTACTAAGTTTTTACCGCCTAGTTTTCCCAAGTCGCCAGGGATGGACGCGAATCGCGAAATTGGCTCCAGAGGTTCAGCCCGACCAAGATCTGGGATTGCGGATTTTGGCTGCCGTCGTTGGATCTATCACAATCTTCGTAGCGCTCCCCGCGATGGGCGATTGGATTTTTGGAAACGTATCACGAGCGGCAGTGATGACGGTCGTCGCCATTGGCAGTGGCGGTGTGACACTCGTACTACTGCGCAAGATCGCACCCAGCGTACAAGAGAAATAAATAGGATGTGAATTGAGCGCGAGTGCTGTTGTTTCAGAGTTTCTTGCACGCTGCCCTCCTTGTCTCCCAACTATTCAAGCACCTGAGGTTTCGGTACTTCACTTGTACTGATTTCCCCGCGTTCGCGTTGCCCAGCTCCTGCTATTCCTTCATCCCCTAAGTCTTGCCGAGCGCGCTCAGCCAATGCCAGTAATCTTGCGACCACATCGGGGTGGTCTTCCGCTACGTTTTGTTGACAGCCAATATCCTCGACAACATTGAACAGCAGCAACTGAGGTGGTAGCTGCTGGCCAAAGTGCGGATGCCGAGCTGATTCGACCGGCAGAAATAGTTTCCACGGCCCACTGCGAACTGCCTGCAGTTGATCCAATGCATAATAATAGAATGCTTCGTAGGGAGACGTTGCATCAGCCTCTCCAAACAGCAGCGGAGCCATATCGTGCCCGTCGATCTTGTGATCACTCAGCAACTGCCCATCAGCGAGCCGAGTGAAGGTTGGCAGCAGATCCATGGTTGTGGCCAA
Organism: Pirellulaceae bacterium; assembly: GCA_041739785.1. Taxonomy (GTDB): domain Bacteria; phylum Planctomycetota; class Planctomycetia; order Pirellulales; family Pirellulaceae; genus Aureliella. Next base: position 5,604 of record JBGSNE010000223.1, on the reverse strand, counting down.
TTCTTCGCAGACCGTCCCTGCCGGAATCTTGCCTGGTTGCCATGCGATGGTCGGGACGCGAAACGCCCCTTCGCTGGTAGTGTACCCTCGACCAAACAAGGGGCGATTCGTACCACGACTCAGATCGTTTGGATCAGCATTCGAAGGCGCGCCATTGTCGGACGTCCATAACACTAGCGTCCGCTCTGCTAAATCCAGTTCGCGAAGTCGCTTGAGCAACTCTCCCAAGGACCAATCAAGCTCCTCGATGGCATCTCCCCACGGACCATTGCGGCTCTTCCCTTTGAAAGACGAGCTTGCAAATGGAGCTTTGGTACTCCCCGGCATAGCTTGTGGCCAATATAAAAAGAACGGCTCATCCCGGTGCACCTTCACCCACTCTAATGCCCACTCGGTATAGCGTTTGGTGAGTTGATCGCGGTCACAAGGTGCTTCAATCACCCTTTCGTTGAGCATCAGCGGCAAAGGAGGCCAATGAGTGCCGTCTTCCCAATCGCGCTCTGTCATGTCATCTGAATAAGGGATGCCAAAAAAATCATCAAAGCCTTGACGGGTTGGCAAGAACTGAGGCTGGTCACCCAAATGCCATTTGCCAACAATGGCCGTTGCGTAGCCTTGAGCCTTCAGCGACTCTGCCAGTGTTATCTCATTGGGATTCAATCCGAAACGGGAAACAGGTCGCAACACGTGATTGTCGCGCGGATTAATATGCATGCCTACACGCTGCGCATAGCAACCAGTCATAAGACTGGCCCGCGATGGAGTACAAACTCCCGATGTCACACAGAAATGCGTAAACTTGCGACCTTCTTCCGCCATGCGATTAAGATTTGGCGTGCGATGCACGGCCCCACCAAATGGCTCAATATCTCCGTATCCGAGATTGTCACAAAAGACGACGATAAAGTTCGGTTTAGTAGAGTCAGCGGCTGTGGCGGATAGTGTGGATAGAAATAGTAGCGGCAGAAGCAGAAATGTCTTACTAACTTGAAGCGGAGATAGAAAACTGCGGAAGTTCAACATTCGTTTCGACTCGCTCATCGGAGACTGAGTGGTTCGCTGTGGCAGAGCGTAAGTTGTTCAGAGTGACACATACTTCTCATGGTTCCCAGTACTCCCATCAGGAGCATGACAATCAGCGCGAAGAAGTCGCACCCGGCAGGTGCGACCCACGGAGCGGGCGGAGAAGTCGCACCCGGCAGGTGCGACCCACGGGGTGCGACCCACCTAGTGGCTACAAACGTTTGACCCGAAAGCTACGATAGGCGACGGGATCATTGTGACCAGCGAAACCGATGTGACCGGTGCGATGATCGAGTCCCTTGGGCGGCTGTTCGATCTGGCTGCGATCCAAAGCATCCATGTCGACATCGAGTATCTTGGTGCCATTGAGGGTGACTTTGATTCGCTGGCCGCGCACTTCCACTTCCTGAAAATTCCATTCTCCCACCGGTCGCAAATACCCATGCTTGGCTCCGACGCAGTGGTAGAGCGAACCGTGATATTGAAAAGGTTTCAACTGTGCGTCTGGATGTTTGGCATTGTAACCATCGCTATCAATGACCTGCAGCTCCAAACCATCCCGCGAAGAATGGCCGTCGGTAGGTGTGCGTAAGGCAATGCCGTTATTCCCGGCGAGAGGAAGTTGAAACTCGCAACGCAGAACGAAGTCGGTGTATTCCTCTTTAGTCAACAAATCTCCCCCTTTGCCGCTCTTGCACACAACCGCGCCGTCTTTCATTTCGTAGTTGGCAACCGCCCCTTGCCAATTGCTCAGGTCTTGGCCATTAATCAATTCAGTAAAACCGTCTTCATCTCGGGCCGCCAGAGTTTGATTGGCTTCAGCGCTGCCAATCTCGCGAATAAACACATTTCGCCAACGTATTTCGCTGCCGTGTGTTTGCAATTGAATTGGTCCTGTGGGGTATACCGGATCGAGCATATATCCGTTGGGGAGCTTGGGCTTGGCGGAGTCTTCGGCCTTTTCATCAGTGGTGCGATACGCCAAATAACCCTTCTTCTGATTGGCGAAAAAGTTTTCCAGTGGCGCATGATCTACCACAACTTCACCATTGAGCATTACCGTCACTAGTTCACCGATCATGGTTATCTTTAGCTGATTCCATTCCCCCAGCGGCTTGTCCATCTTTTTCAGCGGATCCTTGCCGGGTGAACCCTTGCGATTGTTCCATAGCCCTCCCGAACCCAGCGCTCGTCCAAGCCCTTGCGGATCTGGCTCAGCTGGATCCCATATTTGAACTTGCGGTGTGCCGCGCAAATAAACACCGCTATCACCCAGCGGCAGCGCCTTATACTCCAGGTGCAACTCAAAATCGCCGTAGTCCTTGTCGGTGGTCAAGTACAAACCGTGACCATCATTGACCAGCTCGCCATTCTCTACTCGCCAATGAGCATTGATATGTTCATCCGTTGGTTTGCCCTGCTTGTCGAGTAGACCACCGGAGGTCGATTGTTGCTTGTACTTGGCTTGCTCCTCAGGCGACATCGACCACAGTTCTTGTGGGTCGCGGGTTGTCCAACCATACCAACCGGACAAATCAGTCCCATTGAACAATGCGGTGAAGCCGGCGGGCGGAGTTGGCGACTGGGCCAGTCCACACAGCGCGTGACCACAGGTAACGGTTACGATAAGCAAGGTAGGCAAAAGCTGCCTACGAATCATGGAGAACTTCAGGTGCATTGTATTGACTCGCCGAGAGAGGGTGATAGAGCAACCAAGGTGGGACGCAAATCAGCAGGCTATTGTCTACGGTCGAAGTCGCCAAGTCAATCTTGCTAGAATAGCAAGTTCGTCGCTCGACGCTCCGAGTCGAGACCGCGGGGAGGGGTGGTGTTGGGATTCGATTCGACGCGGAGCGTCGTGCTACTTTAATTACGACGCGGAGCGTCGTGCCACGCTGTCTCGACTCGGAGCGTCGAGCGACTATGCGTGCCGATGTGCGGCTAGCGCCAGCGGGGCGAAGGCGGCACTGGCCAGCGTTACCAATAGCAATGCGACACCAATCAGATAAGCAAATAGCGGAATGGGGACCGGTGGTGTCGATGTCGATACCAACCAGATGGCAGCAAGAGCATAAATCAACCATACTCCAAAAACAGTGGCAAAATACCGTTGGCTCAAGTAGCCGGCTCGGATAGCTGCCACGATGGCAATGACACTGACCAACATCATTGCCAGTGGAACTACAACTCCGTATGTCTTCCACAACACTAGCCAAGCCCAGTCGTGAGCCGCGTCCCAGGCAAAGATACCAACATGGACGAGGACCAATAAGGATCCGACCATGATCACTTTTGGGTAACGCGAAAAAAATAATCCTTGCGTAAACAAGAGATTGGTACTTGCTAAAAAGGCCAGCAAGAAATTCACCGCAGCCACCAACCACCAACCTGGCCAAACGTCCCCAACAGCCACATTGATTGCTCGAAAGTCGCGCAGCCAGTACTCGTATTCGCCCGACAACAACGCGTACAAACCTGCCAATAACGCGACCAACGCAAAACCGCTTACCGACCAGCCGAAGACAACCATCAACTTAATGGCGATCAACTGATCACACCGCATCGGTCGCGTGGCATCAAACGGAGAAAGTCGCACTACACCGTGCTTCGAAGTAATTCCCATAGTGCTATCTGCCGCCAGGAACTGGAAAATGACTGGGATCAAAACCATGGCTCCCATCCAAGCTCGCGGGGCCAGTTCCCAGTGAAGATTGACACATAAGAATGCAAAGAACGTAGGCAGCAGAATTAAACTTGCTGTCAAACACAACGGTGCCGAGCGACGCAATTCATACCAGACTTGCGCTGCGACCGAATTACGGAACGAGAGCGTGCGAGCAGTTGGACGAACAATTGAATCGGCGCCGTCTGTCGGTTCCGGTGCATCCATTGCGGGCGGCCTACCTGCCGGTGCTAGGTCATTTGCAGATCGCAGCCGAAGAGTATTACACCATACCGATTCACCATGCCGCTGCCAATCGACCGATTGAATCGTAAACGCAATCGCCAAGCTGCTGACTGCAAATAGTCCCAGGTATTCCAACCAGGCCAAATCGAAATAACCGTCTCTGCCGATCGCCAACAACACGGGCTCGGGATCATTGCGCAAGTAATCGCGCAGCGCCAGCCAGCTAAAAGTTATCAGGATAGCTCCTACCATCCCGGTGATCCGACCATCAATCCGTGTTGACGACCAGGCACCGGCAACGAGCAAGCATACTGTACAAGCGATAATTGCCGCTGGTCCCAACAATGGTAGCGACATTCCCTGCACCCAAAAAATCGCCAGTGCACAGCCGAGATAAAACACCTGCGACAACGCCAGCGAGTAAAGAATTGGCACCAGAACCAACCACCGAGTGGCAACTGGCCGCGTAAAACCAAGCGCGTAGGTGAAGCCCAGCTGTCGACTGTCCAGGTCCTGCGTCCACGACGCAGAGAATAGCGCAGCGAAGCCAATGAGGAACACAAAGATACCACGCAACACCGGGAGCGCTGACTCATCCAACTTATTTCCAAGCGCAGCAACAAGTGCTATGCAGGCTAACAGCACACTTGAGCGCAACAGCAATTCCATCCGGCTAATCCGCCATTGCTCCCACAGCATCACTCGAAAGATTTTGAGCATGTTTCTAACTATCCCCGAATCGAGGTCGCCAGCAAACTTGCATCCGATCAGGCAAGCAGGCTGACATGACGCGCCGTTCTCAAATTGATCAAACTAAACAATACTCTTAGAGACGAGCCAAGCTTGTTCGAGGACGAATCCAATATCCGTAAACGCACTTCTCATATCTCATATCTCATATCTCATATCTCATATCTCAATCATCAATCATCAATCATCAATCATCAATCATCAATCATCAATCATCAATCATCAATCATCAATCATCAATCATCAATTCGTTTGTGCGGGCTGCGAGGGGGAGCTGCTTGCGCGCCCGAGCGACAAAGATCTCCTGTAACGAAGCTGTGCGGGCTTGCAACACTTCTCCACTCTGGCTGCGCAACATACGCTGTGTCTCGTCGGTATCGCCGTCGCAGACCAGCGTCCACTGTTTGCCAAGCCCACTGGCAGAAAGCATGCCTTCGACCACGGGAAGCGCGATGATTGCGGTTGAGAAATTGACTGTTAGCAGCTGATGTCGCTGTCGAATTGTATCAAGGCTACCGTGCAGAACTAAGCGTCCGCGATCGATCATCAACACGTAGTCCGACATCAACTCGACTTCGTCCAACAAGTGCGATGAGAAGATAGCCGTGCGTCCAGCGTTGGCCACGGTGCGAATGATCGCGTTCAAGATGTCCTTGCGTACCACGGCGTCGAGACCTGTCGAGGGTTCGTCGAGCAGCAACAGTTCTGGATGATGAGCGACGGCTGCGATTAAACCGGCTTGGGCCCGCATCCCTTTGGAAAGCTGTTTCACTTTTTTCGATGGGACCGTACATGATGACCATTGGGACTCGGTCGGGCGCGGGGTGAAATTGTGGTGTAGTGTTCTTGTGTTGTGAGCTTCAACTTATTTCGCAAGGAGACAATCATGGGTACGCAGAGAAGATTGAATGGTCGGCCACTTG
>JBGSNE010000222.1:0-31948 GCA_041739785.1 Pirellulaceae bacterium | reverse complement strand
ATCGCTGGCGAACCGGGAACGCGCGGGGATGCTTCGATGACCTGGGATGTTCATCCCAGGCTATCAAATTCCGTGCCTTCGGCACTAAAAAGTGCAACTTCAAAACTGGCGCGTCGAGCTGGTATTGCGTGGTAAACAACGTCCACGAAACAACAATTAAACAATTTCCTCAATCAGCTTGCCGTGGATCTGCGTCAGCCGTTCTTCGCGTCCCAGATGCGGGTAGGTCAAGGCATCTTGATCGATGCCGAGCTGATGGAGAATGGTAGTGTGCACGTCGCGGAAGTGATAAGGTTTCTCGATCGCTCTTAAACCGATTTCGTCGGTAGCGCCGACGACCTGCCCACCTTGAATGCCACCTCCGGCCATCCACATTGTGAAGCCCAAATTGTGATGGTCGCGTCCCTGGGACGACTGCGCCTCGGGCGAGCGGCCAAACTCGCCACCCCACACAACTAAGGTCGAATCGAGCAACCCGCGTCGCTTAAGATCCTTCAACAACGCTGCCACAGGGCGATCGGTCTGTGCCGACATGCGGTCATGGTTCTCAACGATATTCTTATGTGCGTCCCATTGCAAATCACCGGGACCTCCGCCAGAGACCACGACTGTAAAGCGGACACCTTTCTCAACCATTCGCCGCGCGAGCAAACATCGTCGACCGTAGTCGTGCGTTGGCTCGCGGCCAACCCCGTACAGATCAAGCGTCTCCGGTGTTTCGGCTGACAGATCGAAAACCTCAGGCGCTTCGGTTTGCATCTTGAAGGCCAATTCATAGCTATCGATCCGTGCTTCCAGTTCGTTATCCACTTTCGCCAATGCGGCTTCATTTAGTTGCCGAATAAATTCTAGCGTGCGTCGTCGATCTTTTGACGAAGTATGTGATGGCAAGTCGAGATTCAATACGGGGCGCTCCCCCGGAAGCAACATCAGCGGTTGGTGCACAGCGGGAAGAAAACCATTCATGTACATCGGCTGTCCCGCCTCCAATGCACCATCGGGATCAGGCAATACAACATAGGCCGGGAGCGATTCGCTGGCCGAGCCCAAGCCATAAACAATCCACGCCCCCATACTTGGGAAACCAGGCACAATCCGGCCAGAAAACAATTCATACTGCGCAGCCGAATGAACCACCGAATCACCGTAGCAGGAGCGCACGACAGCAATGTCGTCAATGCATTCTGCCACATTAGGAAACAAGTTCGAGACCTCAATGCCACTCTGTCCGTACTTTTTAAAGCTCACATGCGATCCTAGCAATTTGGCATCCGGTTTGACGAACTGGTACTTTGCTTCACCAAATTCGGCGGGACGTGGCCGGCCATGCAACCGATTTAAAAGCGGCTTTGGGTCAAACGTTTCTATGTGACTTGGACCGCCGGCCATAAACAGGAAGATCACCGATTTAGCCGGCCCATTAAAGCCATGTGGATTCGCCACGGCCGTTTCACGCAGTAGAGTACTGAGTGCCATCCCCCCTAGGCCGCAACATGACCGTGACAAATAGTCGCGTCGAAGTAGTTGGTGCATCGGTTGGTGCATGTTTGGAATGTTGGACAAATGGAGTGTTGGCTGCCAGGAAATCGTTTAACGCCGAACCGGAGCAGGCTGCGGAATTACCCGTCCATCAATCGGTGGCGGCTATGTTTAAATGACGTTGGTTATCACTGAAATTGGGTCGCAGCCTGCGGAGGCGACGGCTGGCAGTACCACTTTGTCAAAGTATTGGGTGTTGGATTACAAAATTGCTGAAGGTACATTCCGATCCGTGGTGAAATTTGTACGGACAAGAATTTTTGTTCAACGTGTCACTCGACCATCCATTATAACCCGGACTATTCATGATCATGGTCGCTATGATCGTGCTGATGTTTGATTTCGCCGCGATACGGGGTGCCATCAATGGTTAGTGACAGTTTCGGGGCCGCGGCTGGTTGGTTGGCTATTGTATCCAATCGGCACGCTAAGCAGGCAAGCGACAACTGCTGAATGCGATTTAACTGGTCACCTACTTCTGAAGTCCTTCCCAAGCGAGGTAGTAGCGTTTACCAAGCTCGCGCGCCGCGTGAGCAGAGAAGTGAACGTCGTCTCCTTTGTGCTCGAGTCCAGAGCTACTTACGAAAGCCACGTTGGTGAGACGACGCGCCAGTTGACGATGCGCCTGGTCGACACGAACTTTGTGTTCGTCCCAAGGGCGTTCAGTGAATTGCCCCAATTGTCCAATCAGAAACGGAAGGTTGGGAGTCCCCAGTTCGTTACGGAAACGATCGATAAGCGCTACTAGTTTTGTTTCGTAGCTTTCCGACAAGCTAGCTTTCGAGTCGCTTTCCCCTTGATGCCAGAGGATTCCTTTGAAGGTCCCTGATTGCAAGGCAACTTTCGCGCGGGCGATGGCGTCGTCGTAGGGGTGCGAATCGGTAGCGGAATAGTGCGCGCCAGGTTGCCATGTGTCGATTGGAGAGCCGCCAACAGCGCAGGGGACGATTCCCACGGTGGCCTGCGGATGAGCGTCGGCATAAGCGATAGCAAAACTCCGACCGGGCCCCACTCCCACTATTTTAGGTTTATCAAAATGGAGTGGATCCACAGCGAGTTGCCAGATTCCCGCTTTGTCGAGCATCAAAACGCGAGCATGTGGCTGCCGGTCTTGTTCGGCCACCTCCCCACGCCCAGCCATATTCGATTGGCCGACGAGTAGAAAGAGGTGACAGTCCTGTGGCGTTTCTTGACAGGTGGCGATCGAGTGGCAGATCGTTGAACTAACAACAACGATGCACAGAATATGGGTGCCAAGAAATCGCATGCGGAGCTCCAGGTGAGTAAAGTGTAGCGGGTAACAATACTATAACCCTCTGCCCAATTTGAATGTGATGGCCGCTGGGTAAGGCCGGGAAAAGGTGTCCGACACCAAAAGCCGGAACGGCCCTGCGGGTGCTTCGCACTTTTGGTGTCCGACACCTTTTCCCGACCCGCGTCGACCCCTAATTCTTAAGCTGCGCAAAACACTAGTTGGCCGTTTTGGTAGAGCAATCACTCTTGAGATCGAAGTCTAAGGCGGATTCGTGTTTCGTGATTTCCACTTTCAGTTTCGAACGATCGTTGTAACAGGCGGGAACCTTCTCATTCTTACGGCGTCTCGGAGACGCGTCGGGGTCTTCGTCTTCGCCACCCGTTTCCTCAGTCGTGTTGCCACTAGCTTCCCCCAATGGATTCTTTCCGGTGGTGATTTCAACTCGCTTCGTTCCAGGAATTACACCTGACTTCTGATTGTTGAGCATCATCGCATATTTCCCCACCTCATCGGTTACACCATAACAGTGCGTCTTATCCGCTTCATTGACAAAGAAGATGGCAGCATTGGGCAATGGCTGTCCGTCGAGCGTGACCCTGCCTGAAACCTCGACTAGTCCAAGATTGCTGTAGTCGGGTTGAGGACCATTGGAGCAACCACTAACGATTGAGTATGCACAGGTAAGTAAAAACGGGGCGAGCGATTTACTGAAGTGGGGGACTAGCATGGATGAAGTTCCTAATACGAAAATGACGATCGGTGCCGCTGTTGGCGGTGCTGCTGCGGAAAGCAAAGAGGCCCCCGACGCTGGTCGGCTTTGGTCAAGGTGGAGCTAACGAAAGTCTTGGCGACTTCCGCTACGAAAATCGTGGTCAAATGAAAATGTTTGACAAAAGCTACTGTTCGATGGACACGGGGTTGCCATCGTTGCGGGCTCCAAGATTCTGATAGACTTTCAAATCGATACTATCGGAAATGAAGTGGATTGAGCCATCGCACAAACCAAATTGTGCTCCGCCGGTGTGATAGCTGCCGAAGGCGAGTTCCATCAGGCGACCATGCGCGGCGGGATTGAGGGTCTGAGTATTCAAAGGGACGTAAAAGCTCCCCGCCGCTTCGCTGAATTCGGTCCCTCCCGATCCCCCTTTGCAATCGCACGGATCGGCTTGTGGCGAGCCGATGATCCACCAATCCATCCCCTGCCCGTCTTTAATAAATTCGGGGTCTGTGTGCGACTCGCCTATCGCTACCGTGTGGCTGGTCCCATCGCTCATGTCGCCAAAGCGCGTCGCACTACAGCCATAAAACACGCCATTTAGATTGACCATTTCGAATGACTTTGTTCCGGCGATGTGGATGGTGCTGGTGTCGTCGGAGGTAACTTCGTTGCCACCGTTGCCGCGATAGCTGATCGGCACGCGATCAGGAATTCCGTTGTAGGTCACATGCTCGGCAATTGGCATGCTGGGACAGCGGAAGGCTGCAACGACTTGCGCCTGCGCTGACTCGTTCGGTGTAGCGGCCGTGTCCCAATCGCGGTTCTCAGCGAACTCAAGAGTCGTATAGAGATTGTTCTGTTCGAGATATGGGAGAATCATGGCTGACCAAAGCGTTCCATGAGTGTTCCAGCCAAACGGGAACTTTTTGTGTGTGCTCTCGTAGTTGTGCAGTGACAAAGCCAGTTGTTTAACATTGTTGCTACAGCTCATGCGGCGGGCCGCTTCGCGCGCTGCCTGCACGGCTGGGAGTAGCAGGCCAACCAGAATGCCAATAATGGCGATGACAACTAACAATTCGACCAGCGTGAAACCATTCTTTTGGACGGGCGCGACCATGGCGTGGACTCCAATAACCTTGAGAGTGATCTGACAACGGAACAACCAAGCTGTGCGTAACTCAATCAAGCTCAACGATGCGAATCATGTGTGGCTCAAGCGACGAAGAGGGAGAGCCCGAGTCGTAGCGGTGCGGTGCAAATGGCACTCGGTGCTCCCCGCTACGTCAAGGTGGCGTTGTTCTCCGCTAGCCGCGAGTCAATTCGCTTTTGATGTCCGTCGTATCCTCGCTTCAACCAAAGGTGCACTGGAAATCTTTATCCATTCTCAATGCAGATTCAAGTAGCCCCCAGCGTCACTGGCTGCAGGTGTCTTTTTTTATGTTGCGCGATTATTGTTGAACCCGGATTATTCATGAGCTTGTGAACCTCAGGCGCTAGCCGTGGGCGGGCCTTAAGCTTGAGCCCACGGCTAGCGTCTGAGGTTCACTGCGTGGCCCGACGCTAGCACGATTCGGCTCACAAGCTCATGAATAATCCGGGTTCAACGACGTAAACGACAATTTGGCTAGCTAGCATTTTGGCTAGCTAGCATTGAATCGAGGGGATTTTTCAAAACTTGCCGCTCCCAAGAATGACAGCTGGCACTACAATAGAAGCTGTCTGCTTGCAATCCCGTACAACGGTACTCAGGTTTAACGAAATCTACCTAGCCACTCCACTCCCCCCCCTATAGGTGTCGTGCGCCGATGAAGTCGCTTCACGTTTTATTGTTGATGGTTTTATGTCAACAATGCATCGGAATCGGCTCAAATCCAGCATTTGCCCAAAACGACTCGAATGCGGTAGCTTCGATTGACGAGGCTGGCATTGAATTGCAGTCTTTGCAGATTGCAACGTTGATCTCGCAGCTCGGCTCGCAAAGGTTTGCCGACCGCGAGGCCGCCAGCGCTGCATTGCTTGCCAGCGGTGAATCTGCTTTGGTTGGACTACGAGCACTTGACCGGCGAGCTCCGTTTGAAGTACGCCAACGCGCCGAAATGATTCGCCAGACGATTGAAGAAGAGAAGTTTACGAAGCTATCCAAAAGCTTTTTACTCGATCTCGATGGAAGCCAGTCGTATGGACTTCCTGCCTGGCGGCAGTATCGCGAACTGGTAGGATCGACGCGCTGTAGTAAGCTGATGTATTTGGATATGATCCGTCAGCAACCAGAACTAGTGCGATTGGTGGAAGAGGTTGGCAGTTCTGCGAAGCGAGCGTCTGCTGTCCCCAATTCGTTAGAGTCTATGGCCTCGGTCGAAGCGGCCCGCTTACGCGCAAAACTTTTTGCGTTGCAAGAACCCCGATTCGGTGATGCGGTCGGAATGCTGTTTGCGGCTGCGATGCTACCGAGCCAGACACCGATTGAGATCAGCGACATTATCATTAGTTACGAGCGTCAAGGATTTAGTGGTTACATCGGTGAGCCTGGTTATGGAAACTGCCTGCGGAAGTTAATGTCGGCTTGGCTCCCGAAAACACACCAATCTATGGCGCCACTCGCACTAGATTGTGCACTGCGTCACGACCTACGGGAGGGTATCGAGATTGCCCGCGAACATCTGACGGAGAATTTTGACGGCGACACACGCACTCTGGCGTTTTACTGCCTAGCTAGATTCGGCAATGAAACCGACGTACCCAAGTTGATGCCACTTCTGAGCGATAAAAGGGTCATTGACCAATTCGCAAGGAGCGCCATAGAAGGCGAGATCCACGTTAGCAACTCGACTCCGCCAGGTATTATTCCCCGCGACTCCGAACTGAGTAACAACGTGGTAGTCCGCGTCAACGACTTGGCCGTTACTACGGCTATGCTGTTGCTAGACATGGATCCCACCGAGCTCTATCCGCGTTACGAATCGCATTCAAAGCTCGGTTTCATGATTCATTCGTTGGCGGCACCTCCCGAGTGGGGCGAGGAACAGCAGCAACGCATCGACAAATGGAAGCAAAAGCAGTTTCCTCCGCAGGTCGGAAGTTAAAACCGGATGATTCATGAGCCCCCGGGTCCAGTGAAAATCGAGGGCTTGCGCCCATCGGCTCGCAAGGGCATGAATAATCCGAGTCAAAGGTCGACTCACTGAGAGTCGGCGATTCCGCTTGGCATTTGTTGGTCTTCAATTCCCCATGCTTTCTTCCACCTGGACAGAGTATCTTGAAAGCTCGCTCATGCGCATTGACGCAGTCGATCGTCGACGCTCTCGGCGAATTGTGGAGCTGGGTGGAGCAGTCGATTTTGGCAACAACGATTACTTGGGTTTGCGTTCGCACCCTGATGTTCTCGCCGCGCTGGGCAACCAAGAAGTCGGAGCCCTCTGGGGAGCCGGCGCTAGCCCTGTGTTATCGGGTTATAGTCAGTCTCACGCAGCGTTGGAATTGGCGCTAGCTGCGTTCTCGCGCAGTGAAGAGGCAATCGTTTTTAGCAGCGGATACGCCTGCAACGTGGGTACGATTGCCTGCTTGGCTTCCACTGCCGATTTGATCCTCAGCGATCGACTGAATCACGCTAGCCTTATCGATGGATGCCGATTGAGTAGGGCTCGCACTATTGTATTTCCGCACAGGGATGTCGACTTCGTCCGCGAACACCTTGCACGTGAACGAGCGCGTTACGCCAAAGTTTTATTGTTAACTGAGTCGATTTTTAGCATGGATGGTGATGCCGCCCCTCTCAGCGACCTAGTCGACCTGGCTGAGGAATTTGATTGCGGTTTGGTGGTCGATGAAGCGCACGCGGTTGGTATCTACGGATCGCAGGGAGCTGGGCTGTTGGAGCAACTCGATTTGCAGGATCGCGTCTTGGTCAAACTGGGGACGCTCAGCAAGGCGCTGGGCTGCATTGGGGGCTACGCCGCAGGAGCTCTCGACTTGGTGGAGTTTTTGGTCAATCACTGCCGTAGCTATTTGTTCAGCACGGCCGCTCCTGGGCTCTCCCTGTCGGCTGCAGTGAGGGCGTTAGAACTTCTGCGCGGGATGAATGCCGAACGACAGACGCTTCGGCAACGCGCAATCACGCTCCGTCAAGCACTTAGCCAGGCGGGTTGGTCAGTGGCAGCAGGCGATAGTCCGATCATTCCAGTTATTGTTGGAAGTGAACAGCGCGCATTGCAGCTGAGCCAACGACTACTGAAGGTGGGGATGTATGTTCCCGCCATTCGCCCTCCTACGGTACCCGACGGTACCTGCAGGCTACGCATTAGTCTTTCGACGCGGCATACCGCCGCAGATTGCCAGCGTTTGGTCGATTCGCTAGGGTACGCAATATGACTCGTTACCAGCGTTTTTTGCCGAATACTTCGTGTCCAAGCACGCGGTCTCTTTGTTTACTGTTGTGTCACACCACTATTGTTTCACCCGCTGCCGAACCGGATGTCGCTTGATTCCATTTTCCCTGGGGTTTGCACCCCAGGCGGACAAATGCCACCGCTTATAGGTTGAAATCTCGCAACGGTCAAACGCAGCCTCGTTTGGCTTTTACGTCACAAAATCACTAAGGCTGCGATCGTACAAGCGATAGGTCTTCATGCGTTGCAAACCGGCCCGTTCGAGACTGGCGCGCGACAGGTGATTCGACTCGAGCACCCATGAGAATTCACCCGTCTCAATGGGCAGCCGACGAATATCTTCCAACATCCGCTCCAGCGCCAATAGTCCAAAGCCCCACTTTTGAAACTCGGGCAGGACGTTGGTGCTCATCAGTCGAATCCGCTTCAATTTACGTTTGCTCAACAGCAGGCGGATAAACCCGAAAGGGAAGAGTCGGCCATTGATCTTTTTGATCACGGGGTTGAAGTCCATCAGCCCCAATCCCGCTCCAATCGGCTTCCCGTCGACTTCAATGACGGTGGTCAATTCGGGCAAGATCAAATGCTTGAGCCCTTTAGCCTGGTGCGCAACCTCGTCGTCGGTCATAGGGACAAACCCCCATGTGCCGACTAAGGATCGATTGTAGATATCTAGAAACAGCCGCACTTCCGCATCGAAATTCTTCAGATCAAAGCGACGGACGACCACGTTAAAACGGCGTTTGATCTCTTGGATTACGAAGGTCAATTTGGGATCGAGATTGGCAATCATCGACATATGCCCATCAAAGGCATATAAATCTTGGGTCTTCTCGAAACCAAAATCGCAAATCAGGCGTTCATAGTAGGGAGGGTTGTAAGTCATCAAAAAGGTTGGCGGCGTATCAAATCCTTCAACCAGCAAACCCAATTCGTAGTTTAGTCCTGGATTGCATGGGCCCCGCACGTCAGTCATGCCCTGGCTAACTAGATAGCGGCACGCACTGTTAAACAATAACTTGGCTACTTCAGGATCGTCGGTTGATTCAAAAAAACCGAAGAATCCACGCTTTTCATCAAATCGTTCATTATGACCATGGTTGACCAAAGCGGTTATTCGCCCCACCACCTGGCCATCCTTGAAAGCCAGGAAATTCGCATGTGGGTTGCGATCGTAGAAGGGATGATGACGAAATCCGACCAGTTCCTGTTGGGCTTGGACCAGCGGCGGAACCCAATTAGGATCGTGCTGGTAGAGGTCCCACAACAGGTTGATAAACTTCTTCTCATCGCCGCGTCGTTTGTCGACTTGGCGCACTTCGTATGTTGCTGTCATCCGCCTAGCTGAATCGTGTGAGGTCTGCGAAGAGGGTCTGCAAGCGGAGGGCGCTGCCGTGTCATTACCCAAGATTGGTCAATTGTGACGCTTTACGAGCGACACGCTAGCGGGGCGCGACGGGCAAGTTGGAGGAAGCCACCCTGTCGAAGCTCAAATTGTCGATCTTGTGTACATCCAGATCCGTACGGAAGTTTTCGCCAGCCACTAAGAACAATGGGTGTCCAGCATTTTGCTGATCCGTACCCAAGCCGTGGTGTCGCGTCAATTCAAGCGTGGCCAAAAACATGGCCACCAAGGCGCTCTTGTGCATGCCCGCTTCAAACAGTGAAGTCAGCTCGATCCGCTTTTGCGCGCACACCAAACCATGTATCCGCTCCATGTAGATGTGAATTGGAGTGTCATCATAGACGACCGAAGCGGTCGATGGTGGCTGTCGCTCGCGTAAAATCCTGCCAAAGGCGCTCACCAAATCCCACACCTCGATCGGCTCGAGCGGCTGGTCTCCCAACTCCGTGCGACGCGGTGGCAAGTCGTTGGCCAAACGCGAATAACGCAGCTGCCAACGTTGCCCCTGCTCATCCAGAATACTGCTGGCATCGCGGACGCGACGATACTCAATCAGCCGCGCCACCAAATCCTCCGAAATCTCGTCCACAGGAGGACCATCATCCCCCTCGACGGTCTCAACTTGACTTGGAACCGCCTGCTTGGCTTTCATCTCGACCAATATGCTGGCTATCTCGATGAAGTCCGCCACATCATCAATTGAAAGTTCGACCAGCACCTCCAAGAAGTCGAAATACTGGTTGGTGATCTTTGCCAACGGTATCTCGCTGAGCGACAATTCCTCGCGCCGCACGATATGCAACAGCAAGTCGAGCGGCCCAAAATACTGACTAATATCAACTTGGAAGTTCATCATAAACGCAGGGCCAAACAACGGTGAGCTTGTCCAGTCTGACGGACGTCAGGACTGATCAATGATGCCAGACGTCGACTGGGCAGAAGCGGCCGGCGCAGTTGAGGCGACCGGCGCAGTTGTGGCAGGCTTGGAGCGCGTCCTGGGCTTGCGTCCACGAGGCTTGGAGTTCGTCTCGGGGATCATCTCGGGATCTAACAACTGCAGCATGCGTGAAATACACAGTCGATTGACGCTAATATTCAGACGCCCCGCTTCTTCGCACATAGCTTCGTGCAAACTCTTGGGAAGACGAACGGTAATCATCCGCTGGGGATCATTGGGGTCATTCTCAGGCAGATCGCGGCTACGCAGCGCCGTAAGCATCAGCTGTATCTGATGATGCTGATCGGTCCGCAAAAAAGCGCCAAAATCTTTGTTCGAATTGAATAGCGTGTGGAGCATGCCGCTCCCCCCCATCAGTTCCCGGTAAAAACAGACCCAAGTGGGAGCGTTGGAAAACAAATCGTTGGCTACGTCGAAGGCTTGCTGACAGCGCTCATTGAACGTCGGCGCTGGAACCAGGGCCCTGCGCAACTGGCTCGCCACCATCGTGAACTGATTGAGCTCCTGAGCAAGCTTACTGGTCGTTTCTCTGCCGGACGAGTCTCTGCCGGACGAGGGGCTACCTGCCGACGACGTTGGGGCCGCTTCGCCAAGTGCTGGCCGCGCTTCGGTTGCGTCACGAGATACGACCGAAACCGACGCGCTGCCAGCGGGATGGCTATCCAACATCTCGCGACCACCTGCCGAAGGGCGGTTGCTTGCATTCGAATAGTTGCCGTGAAGTGGTTGGTGACTTGTGGCCTGATAGGGGGTTTGGTTCATTTCGTCCTCTAGGGTTCGTTGTGCGAGAAATCCGTTCCGCCGAACTTCCGTCGTTCGGTCTTCGCCATCATCTTCCAAGCCAAGCAAATGGCTTTTCCTAAGTCCTTTATTTGCTAGCAGTTACGGGGATTGACTGGCAGCTGCTCGCTTTACACGCAGGCGTGCCTGCAACTAAGGCACAAACCCACCTGCTCAATCCTTAAGCATCCACCCCCGCCCCGAAAACTAAGTGTCTAACGGGAAGGCTAGCAATTTTTGTCAAATTTATCGCTAGCAACCCTCAATACCGATCCGGTGGCAGCCCAACCCGCCAAGCAGCTCCGCCGCCAACCCAGCCAGACCCCCACCCAAACCTCAACCCACCAACCCTTACCCAAACCAGAACCACCGACGCAATAGCACTTAAAAAGTCCACACGAAAGAAGTCAAAGCGACACCAACACTTCCAAAGTGACACGATCTGCACGTACTGGAGCTACCCAAGCCCAACCGGCAGTTCCGCCACGCGAAACGAAAACACTCGCTAAACAGATAAAATTGCGACACTTTAGACGAGAGGTCCAAAAGGAACGAGATGTGCAAATGACCTTTATCGCCGGTGAGTTGCTGGCCTGCCTGGGTAAATAGGCAGACTAGGTTCTGGAGGCTGGCGTGGGTTTGGAAGCCAACACCGCCACTCAATTTGGGAGGGCACTACCGTGCTAAAGCAAGCTTGGTTTTGGATGCTAACAATCGTCACCGTGACGAATCTGGGTGCGAGCAGCGTGACCGCCGCCCATAACGACCCATTTCACGAAGCGGAGCTGCTCAAGCGTTATGCTTGCCAGCTCCACACCGAACTCGATGCCCACGGGGTCGATCCGGCGACCGACCGCTACGTGTGTCGGCTGGAAACTGCTATTGCTGAACTGATTGAAAAGCTATCCTGCCCGCACGACGTCGGTGCTATCGACTGTGCGCTACGCGAAACGGCAGTTTGGCTAGAGCGCACCACGGTTGGCGTTGAAACCAACTACCGGTTGCACACCTGCTTAGAGATAGTCCGCCACCTGGAAGCGACTCACCGCAGCTTGACCTACACCTCTCAAGCCATTGAATGCTGGCTATCCCACGGTGCAAGCCCTGGCCCAGCTGGCTTTTTCGGGGGGGTAGCTCACCCTGCTCTCACGGGCGGTGTCCCCTTTGGTAGCGGGGGCTACACCGCGGGTTATGGGAGCAGATCCTCACACGCCCCCAGCCCGGCGATTTCAAGCCCCTTTTCCAATGGCTCAATTGGCGGACATCGGAATGGAGGGCATGCCGTAAACACTCCCCAAGGCCGGGGACTGCCACCGCCGGCCCCTCCAGCTTGGGCAGGCTCGCATCGAGACTTTTCGACCCCCAGCGTGCCCTACGGTTTGGAAGCTAGCAGAAGCACCGGCGGAGGAGAAATTGGCCGAGCAATTATCGGGGCTTTGCTCTCGGAGCTTAGCCGACGCTAGCGAGTGTGACGTACAAAGTTTGAACGGCATTGAATTCAAACCTTAGCCAGCAGTAGCACAAATCGATGTGGCCGATTAACTTAGCATCGGCCCGTTGAAAGCCTTTAAGCGGCCGAAAGTTCAGAAGTCTTCCGCGACGACGACGGTCGTGCGGCCGCTGCTTTGCTGCTTCCGTTCAAAATTCAGCCTGAAAACCGACCCCTCACATGCGCAATCCCTGGACGCCAGAATCATGGAAGACTTATACCGCGAACCAACAACCCGACTACGATGATCCTCAGGAACTGCAAGAAGTGCTGGCGGTGCTACGGCGCCTCCCGCCGTTGGTAACAAGCTGGGAAGTGGACCGCCTTCGCGAGCAGATTGCCGCCGCTCAGGCCGGCACATCCTGGCTGCTACAGGGGGGGGATTGCGCCGAATCGTTTGACGATTGCCAGTCGGAGTCGATCGCCAGCAAACTCAAAGTGCTCCTTCAAATGTCGCTGGTCCTGATTTTCGGATCGCGACAAAAAATAGTGCGTATTGGTCGGATCGCGGGCCAGTATGCCAAACCCCGCAGCAGTAGTACCGAGAGTCGCGATGGCCAAACCCTCCCCTCCTACCGCGGCGACCTCATCAACCGCTCCCCCTTTTCCCACGATCATCGCCGCAATGATCCACAATTGTTGCTCCGCGGCTACGAAAGGGCTGCGGTAACGCTCAACTTTATCCGAGCGCTTAGCGAAGGTGGCTTCGCCGACTTGCACCATCCCGAAAACTGGAATCTGGATTTCGTAGCTGATAGCCCAGAGTGCGAGCAATACCAGCGATTGGTCCGCTCGCTGGGGGATGCACTGTGTTTCATCGAATCGATCGCACCAGGCCCGCTGGCAGATCTGCGACGCGTCGATTTTTACACTTCGCACGAAGCACTCCACTTGCACTACGAGCAATCGTTGACTCGGCAGAGCGTACGTGGCACTGGGTGGTACAATTTCGGCACTCATTTTCCCTGGATCGGCGAGCGAACTCGAGCAATATCGGGTGCCCACGTAGAATTGCTCCGCGGAATTCGCAATCCGGTGGGAATCAAGGTGGGGCCAACGGCCAGTCCGCACGAAATTGTCGACCTCGTTCGTTTGCTCAACCCCGAAAATGAGCCTGGACGGGTTTCCCTCATTCATCGCGTGGGGAGCCAACAAGTCGCTCAGGTGTTGCCGCCGCTAGTGGAAGAGATCAGTCGCAGCAAAGTTCGCGTGCTGTGGATCTGCGACCCGATGCACGGCAACACAGTCTCCACCAACTCAGGCCATAAAACGCGCCGTTTCGACGATGTGCTCACCGAATTGCGAACTTCCTTCGCCGTTCATCGCGACGTTGGCTCGCGACTAGGTGGCGTGCACTTAGAACTCACCGGCGAAAATGTTACCGAGTGTTTGGGGGGAGCGGGGGGGCTGACGGAAGACGATTTGCACACCGCTTACAACACCACCTGCGACCCTCGCTTGAACTACGAACAAGCCATGGAAATCGCCTTTTCCATTGCTGACGAAATTCAGGTGCGATAGCGATTTGTGCTACACTTAAAGTAGCTGTACGGGTTTGGTTGAAATGGAAAGAGGAGCCCCTAGATGAGTGCGATGACCACCAATTTCATCACGGCGGAGCAATGGTTCGCCCTGCCCGATGATGGCATCGATCGCGATTTGATCGAAGGCGAGTTGAGTGAGAAACCGATGACCAAGTGGAACCGCTTTCACTCGCGCACGGTTACTAGACTGGCATACCTGCTAGAGGCATGGCTGCAAACTCAGCCAGCACCAGCTGGGGAGGTGTATACCGGTGAAGTCGGAACCATTCTTCGACGCTCTCCCGACACGGCAGTGGGAATTGACGTGGCCTATTTTTCAGCGGAGACAGTCGCTCGTCAGAACGAATCGACAACTCTGATGGTTGGCTCGCCCAGCTTGGCCGTCGAAGTGCTATCGCCCTCGGACAAATTGGAAGAAATCCGTGACGCGTGAGCGGCCGGGCGACCAACACTGCCCGGTGGCTCACGGCTCACAAGGTCATGAATAATCCGGGTTTAACATACCGTGCGCCCCGGTGCCGAAGTCGCCCAATCTCACAGCAGTCTTAGTGGTCCAGCTAGGCTTAAAGTATCAATAAAACCAGAGTGAACCATTGCAGACAATTCACATTCCCAATCTTGTCTGTTCGCTCACCCTGAGCCTCGCATTGATTCTGGCTGACAACCAATCCGCAACTCTCTGCGCGCAACAGCCCACAGCCGCGGGCGAACTGCCGGCCGGTTTTTCTAAAGTGTCGGGCACGTATATCGATGTCATTACCGACATGCCGCTCAGCGACGAATTGCGCGAGTTGCCGGCCGTTTTTGACGCGGCCATACCGCAGTGGTGTGCAGTCTTTGATCTACCACTGTCTGCGGTTGAGGCTTGGCACGTGGAAGCCTTCGTGATGCTCGACCGGCAGCGCTTCATATCGGCGAATTTTCTCCCTGAAGCCATTTCGCATTTTACCTATGGTTTCCAGTTCGGTGATCGCTTGTGGGTTACGGAACAACGTAGCGCGTACTATCGCCGGCATCTGTTGCTCCACGAAGGAACGCACTGGATCATGGCCCGCAAGTATGGGCGGCAAGCCCCGCCATGGTTGATGGAAGGGATGGCTGAGTGGCTGGGAACACATCGTTGGGATGGAGCGAAGCTGGAGCTAGGGATCATCCCCAACAATCGCGACGAGGTTCCCTACTGGGGCCGAACGAAAATCATCCAAGAACAACTGGCCAATGGTGTCGCCCCAAGTTTGGAATCCATTCTGCGCTACAGCACCACGGCTCATCAACAGCAAGAGGCCTATGCGTGGAGTTGGGCGGCGGTGGTATTTCTCAAGCATCATCCAGACACGTCGGAAACATTTGCTAAGCTCTTGGGACAACCGCTACAAGGACGCGATGACGCCAATCGCTGGCTGTTTCAACAACTCAGTAGAAGGTGGCCCACCTTGCGACAAGAATGGAACGCTACACTGAGTGATCTCGACTACGGCTTCGCGCCGCACCGCGGCCTTTTAACGGTTTCCAACGAGCCAAGACAACTCACGGGGCCACAGAAGATTACAATCGACGCCGCGCGGGGCTGGCAAGCGTCTGGGTTCACTGTCGAAGCTGGAACCGAAATCTCCATTGCGGCGGAAGGCGAATTTGTGCTCGCACAACAGCCTAAAGCTTGGCGGACCTACCCCGATGGCGTGACGCTCGAGTACTATCGAGGTCAGCCGTTAGGAAGACTTTTGATGACCACGGTTGCGCCCTTGATTCGGGAACCCGATTTTTCGAATCCGCTGTCGATCGTGGCCGTCGGCGCAGGTGGCAAATATGCTGTCACGCAGTCCGGCGAGTTGCAGTTTCGCATCAATGAAGCGACGGGAGATTTAGCTGACAATTCAGGGACTCTTACGATTAGCATTAGCCCATGATACCCCTACACGATGACGTCCGATCGCAACGCACGCCTTTAGTCAACTATTGCATGATCGGTTTGTGTACGCTGATGTTCGCTTTGCAATTGTCGGCTGGCCCTGGCAACGGCTCGATCGTTGAAAAGATGGGGATGGTTCCCGCCCGACTGACTGCGCCAGAGGGTGAACAAGTACTGGTGCCCGATCAGATGGTTGTCGAAACACCCTTGGGGTTACAGATGATTGAAGGTTACCGCCCACTCGATGCGGCGGTTGTCCCCGAGTGGTTGACGCTGATCACTTGCGTTTTTTTACACGGTGGTTGGCTGCATTTCCTCGGAAACATGTGGTTTCTGTGGGTCTTTGGCGACAATGTCGAAGGTCGACTGGGACACGTGGCTTATGCGGCACTCTATTTGGGGACTGGCATCATCGCCGGTTTATGTCACCTGATCGTCAACTTCGATTCCCCCGCCCCCACGATCGGCGCTAGCGGAGCGATCGCAGGGGTCATGGGAGCCTACCTCTATATGTTCCCTCGATCACGAGTAATGACCATCATTCCGATGCTCTTTTTATGGCCAGTGATCGAATTGCCCGCCCCTGTTTTTCTCGGCATCTGGTTCCTGCTTCAATTTTGGAACGGCGCCTCGGGGGTTGTGGGGCAGGAAGCCGCCGGCGTCGCCTGGTGGGCTCACATTGGTGGCTTCATGGCCGGACTAGCATGTGCCGCGGCCGTTGGTCGACCAAGACAGCCAGGCAGCGGCTAACTCACCATCCACGATCAACGCGGCTCGACCCCATATGTGGCTCGACGCTCCGCGTCGCAATTTGCCCTTACGCTCTCCGCGTCGCAAATTACCGCTACGCACCGCGTCGCCGCAACACGTCAACTCCGTTCGCGCTACATTCAATTCTTGATGATTTGGCCCATCTGTTCACTAATCATCGGTAGAAAAACAATCCCCGAGTAATGATTGGCCAACATCTTGATATGGTGCTTGTCGTCGAGTCCTGCTGCCTGAGCCAGCAATTCAGAGTTCTTTGGCGGCACTACATCATCGTAGCGGCCGCTGAACAACCAGACTCGCTGTGGATCGACTCGATGCGCCAATCGCAACGGCTCGATGCGCTGCAGCATGTTGCGAAATTCACTATCGCCCATACCATCGGCCATCATCGCTTGACGTACGTTTACCGCATCCCGCCGTCCGTTCTTGAGCACATCGTAGAGGTCACCACCTGCCAGCAATATGAACACATGTGCATAGGCTTGATCCAATCCAGCGGTAGTAGCCGTCACAAACCCTCCTAGGCTGGTACCTTGCAACGCAATACGACGGTTGTCGACGAAGGGCAGGGCGGCCACTGCATCGTGCGCGCGTCGAGCATCGACAACACTTTGACAGAGTGCTTCGCCTAGTTGAGAACCATCGGGTTTGGCCCCCGCGCCGCGCCGCGCACCGTAGTAGGGGAGCTGTAACATAAAAGTATGGATCCCCTTGGATCGCAATGACTTGGCGATCAGCCGTCCCACGGTCATACCACTCCCTGATTCATGGACGACGACAGCAGCCGGTGCCAACATGGGCTCGCCAGCCGCCGTGCGGGCTTGGTACCATTCCATCGCTACTAAATCGTTAACATGATTCCCCACCGGACGCGCGGAAGGGAAACGTACTAGCCAATCGCCTTCATGCTCGCGAGCTCGCTCCAAATGGACATCAAACTGTTCGCATTTCCACGCCAGTGAATTCAGGCAGGCCAACGCATCTTTCGACGACTCCTCCCCAATATCCAGCGAATCTTCAGCGATGAATGTACGAGTCTCCGGCAAGCTCTTGATAGGGCGGTGAGTCACCGACTCCGGGTCACTCGAAAGGCCTGGCATTTCGCGTAGCAAGGCACGCAGGTCGAGTCGCAAGTAGGGTCGCTCTGCCGCGGGTTGCCGATGCGTGGCGTTGGCCACATAGAGCAGCCCATCTTCAGGGACAAACAAGACGTTGTGCAAGTTCGACTCCATCGCAACTGGCCGCGACATCAATTGACAGGCCGCCTCAATGTCGATCTGGCCATGACCGGCCTGCACGCGTCGCCGCAGTTCCTGCAAGCGCTCATCAGCCGACAACACGACTGCGTCCGGAATCCCTTCCCCCAGCAGTGAATGAGATTCACCGGGCGCAATAAACTGAATCGATTCGGGAGTGGCTGCCACACCAACCGCTGAACGCTGTTGGCCATCGGCGAATACATAGTAGTATTCACAAGTCCGTGGGCTATCGCTCCACAGCTGTTTAACTTGTTCCAGTGACGAACATTCTTCTAACGCGCGGCGCATTAACGTCGCCATCGGCACTCCATCCCACTCGCCTTCACCGCGGCCCCCCATCTCTCCCAACGAAATCTGCGCGGCATTCATGCCACTTACACTACCGGTGAATCCTGCATACCCCACATTGGCGAATGCGATTTGACCTGTTGGTGCAACAATGAATGTGGTGGCAGCATCTTGTAAACCAATGGTGGTCATGTAATCGAGCACGCGGCCATGAACCAATTTTCCGTCGATGGTCGCGCTGCCAAATAACGCGAAGCCGGAGCAGTGAAACATCTCAGGAAAGACGTTGAGCGCTTCCACTAAATCGGGTTCCAGCCCCAAGCCAACCGCCATCGCCCGAGTTTCCAACTTGTGCCGCTCGGGGATATGCACCGCCAGTCTCGCGTAGGCTTCGTCCAAATCATTGCGGAACCAGCGACCGGTGATTACCGTCTGCACCGTTCCAAAAGCATACAGCACCGAATCGATGCACCGTTGCGATTCAACTTGCAGCAGTTGCGCATGAGCTACTCCGATTTGTTCGGGAGTACCATGCAACAACGCGACACGTTGTCCCTCCACCCACCGTAACTCACCATGTTCCACTTTTCGATTGCGCTGTTTGGGTGAAGTGAGTTGGCTCGATGGGGCGAGGATTTCCAAGGCCCGACGGGCGCCACGCGCTAACTGGTGTTCGAGTGCAGCGCGTGGCATCGTTTCCACTCGGAACCCTGGCCAATCGTCAACAGTCAGAAGTGTTTCTGCTGTGGGTAAAACACTGAGTTTGATTTGTGAGCCGCCGATGCCGGCCTCGATACTGATGGGTTGCCTGCCAAAACGCAGCCAATGTTCGTTTTCCAACCAAGCATCTTGTTCGCTGGAATAGGTTGGAGAGACCAGTGCCATCAGGAATCCCGCCAAATCACTCGCGTTGGCTGTTCCCAACATCTGCGACAAAATGTTTAACTCTGTTCCACGACCAACTAATCGCTGGGCAATCCCTTGTGGCCGGAGATGGTCATCCTTCGCCAACTCCAGACCTTGCCCCAGGAATACTACGCCATGCTTCGGCAGCGCTAGGGCAATGCCTTCGTGGCGACGCCGAATCGACGCGGCATAATCCTGGTGTTCGAGGACCAAATCAAAATCCTCATCGCCTGAGCGAATCAATTCAAATCGAATCGCCTGTTGAATCCCATCGATTGAGACCTGCGTTTCGCCCGTCAACGTGAACTGAGGCACTTTCCCCTGAGTCAATTGCAACCATGGCTTGAGTTGCTCGCTTAGCCTAGCAAGATCGTCACCTTGAGTCGCTTGAGCACCGACAAGCAAAACACAACCCACAACAAGCACGCGGCGGAGTTTTAGGCCCAACATATTAGTTGTTTTCTTTCGAGTCACGCTGTGTTGTGAAACCATCCAAAACGCAACGCCGTTCGATGAGTTCTGGTGGCACTGGGATAGGACATCCGTCTGCGATTGCACGCCCCTGATTTTCACATAGGCCATCATACGGAGTGTGACGAGTACTTTGTCCGTTTGAACGGTATTGAACCTAAACGATAGTCCAACAGTTCAGCGATGAATAGTTCACTACGTTGAGTTCCCAAACAACTCAAACACATTCGCGACCCAATCATCCGTGCTCCGGCCTTGCCATCCGTGCTGCTTGTGCTTTGTTAACGTTTAATTTTAGGGTTGTCTGGGAAAAGGTGTCGGACACCAGAAGCCGGAACGGCCCTTGGGTTCTTCGCACTTTTGGTGTCCGACACCTTTTCCCCACCCTGCCTGCTGCGCGCGGGAATTATCGACACAGCCCCCCTGGTTGGCAATTGTTGGGTAAACGGAACATCCGCGCTGATCGTCCTTCTTTTACATTTCTTCGATTTTGCTAATAAAGGCTGACGATAGAGCCTTCAAGCCCCAATGCTTGCATTGACATCATGTGAGCTCCACCATTTTCAATCCCAACCGCCTGCACTGAGATTCCATGACCGAACCCAACGACTACTCGGCCGACGTCACTGATGAACAAGAGGACCTCCGCGCCAGCCGACGCAAGCGGACGCGAGAACAGTCTCAGCCCCAGAGTCCGTTGGAGACGTACCTCCGTGAAATCAACGAAACGCCCTTGCTGTCTGCCAAGGAAGAGCAGGAATTGGCGAAGCGAATCGGCGACGGGGATGTGCAAGCGCGTGATCACATGGTCCGCGCCAATTTGCGATTGGTCGTGAACATTGCACGTGGCTATGTCGGGAAGGGTTTGGGGCTGCAGGACTTGATTGAAGAGGGCAACTTAGGATTGTTGCGGGCTGTTGAAGGATTTGATCCGGAGGTAGGGACGCGGTTCAGCACTTACGCCAGCTACTGGATCAAGCAGTCGATCAAGCGGGCTTTGATTAACTGCGCCAAGACGATTCGCATTCCAGCGTATATGGTGGAGTTGCTGAGCAAGTGGAGACGCGCTTCAGCGCGGTTGACCGAGGAGCTGGGACGCACGCCGACGCAGGAGGAAGTAGGACGCGTATTGGGGCTGGCCCGCAAGAAGCTGCCGATCATCAAAAAGGCCATTCAGATCTATAACAACACGCCGCAAAGCGATCAAACCGATGCCGGTTGGTCACTAGGCGAAATGGTAATGGATGAACGCTTGAAAGCCCCGGACGAGGAACTGCTCGATCACGATGTATTGAGCACAGCGCTTGAGTTGCTAGAGGGTCTCGATGTCCGTGAGGCAACCGTATTGCGAATGCGTTTCGGCTTGGCCGATACCGAAAGCCATACCCTCAAGGAGATCGGTACTGAATTGGGACTGACCCGTGAACGCGTGCGGCAAATCGAAACCGAAGCCCTCGCCAAATTGGCCGATGGCCTACGCGATCCCAAAGAACGCATGGGCTTGGTATAGCCAGTCCACGTCATCAGGTCTGCACCGAGCGTAGATTGCGGCCTGAAATAGGAAAAAACACCAGAAACCCTCGTTTACATTAAGTGTAAAAGAATTTTCTGGAATTATTTTCTGGCAGGCTTGGTTCCAGGGATGAGCGTTTCTTCTCCCTACGAAATGGTAACGCCTTTTTTCTGGCGGACGCACCACAAGACATAATGCGGTCGTGTGGGCGGCCAAACTCCCCATCAACCACTCTTGGCGTCATCCCATTTGGGTAACGTCTTACGGCTGCGCGGACCTTTTAAGTAGGTCGTTGACGAAGGCTTCCACCCGTTCTCGAAAGAATTAGTGAATGCGACTCTTGTCAATTCTCGCCGCACGATAATAATTCGACCATGAGCTGAGAATCGCCCTCCCGATACTCGCTCCCGTTTTGCACGCGTTCTTGAAAACTTCTTTGGGAGGGTCTTATATGGTTTGCCTTTGCAATCACTCCGTCGTTCGGCGTAATAGTCGACGCGGATTCACCTTGGTTGAGTTGCTGGTGGTCATTGCCATCATCGGTATTTTGGTTGGGCTGCTGTTGCCTGCCGTTCAATCCGCGAGAGAAGCGGCGCGGCGGATGAGTTGCACGAATAATCTGAAGCAGCTCGGTCTAGCGATGCACAACTTCGAAAGCACTTTCAAGAAGTTGCCTCCTGGGTATTTGGGACCGCCACGCACAACCCCTTACACCAACGCAGCTAATGGCGGTAGCCAGCAATACTATAGCGTATTTCCATTTCTTCTCCCGTATATGGAGCAGAATAATATCTATAGTCAGTTTCCTACCGAGTTGGCAACGACGATTCGTCTGGCCCAGTCTGGGGAGGACCTACGCTGGTTCAACACGGCAGTGGGGCTCTTAGGAGGTAAGAGCGATCCTTGGGATCTGGCTCAATTCAAGCTTCCGATGCTAAATTGTCCATCCGACGCCAAAAGCCCAACTGTATTGTGGACTCGAGTCCACGTTTACACGACATCTGCCACGAGTACCGGGATTTCAATTCAGGCCTACTCTGGCTCAACAGCCAGTGGTTGGCCAGTCTCAGACATTGGTCGCACTAACTACGCGGGCTGCCACGGACGTCCTGACGTCGAAGGGGGAAAGTGGCAAGGTCTATTCCGCAATCGTTCCGAAACCAAGTTTGGAAGCATCTCAGATGGCTTAAGCAATACGCTCGCCTTTGGAGAGAATCGCGGTGGGTTCTCATCCAGTACGGATCCTCCCAGTCCCGCAACTTACGGTTGGCTCTCGGCAGTGACTTTACCTGCATCGTCGTCATGGTTACTTGGCGAGGATAATTACTACGAGTTCTCGAGCAATCATACCGGCATTTGCAACTTTGTGATCGGTGACGGTGCGGTACGTTCGATCTCCGTCGGCCTCGATGGCCAGGTATGGTTGCGTGCCAATGGTATGTCGGACGGCCTGGTTAACGAGGAACTTTAGGCCCCCCAAAGATAGCCGCACATCGACTGAGCGATCGCCGTGTGAACCATCATGCATGGTTGATGTGCGGCCATCTACGGATCCTATACTTGCGCGAACGTTTTAGCCCGTGCACCAATTCGGATTGGCACCAGGTTGTACGTTGCTCAATTCGGCTTGTACCTTCAAAAAACACTGAAAGCGTAACGAGGAAAAATGTCCAAAATTCTGTTGGTTGTTTTGCTTACCCTTCCCTGTCTTGCTTTGATCGGATGCGGAAGTAGTCCGGGCGAGGCGAGCGTCCCTGAAACCTTTGCTCCCAAACCACCCCCAGAGGAAACATCGGGGGGCAAGAAGAGTGTTATGCCCGTAGAGTCTGATTGACGATGCACAACATTGTGTACACTAGTTACACAAGTTGTACTTTTCGTTATTCAGCCAATAGCAAACACACGACATGGACTCAGCGGCCTTAATCGCAGCGACGGTAGCCGGCGCAAATCATCCGATTCTCCCAACTGGAAATGGAACCAAATCGGCTCTGGCGGTTTGTGCTCCCAACACCACGCGACTCGACATGCGTGGATTAACGGGCATCGTGAGCTACGAACCCTCTGAGTATCTGATCAGTGCTCGGGCTGGTACAACCATCAGCGAATTACAGGCTGCTTTGTTCCAGCCAGGACAATTCCTGCCGTTTGATCCCATGTTTGTATCCCAAGGGGCAACCCTCGGCGGAACTGTCGCCAGCGGTTTAAGTGGTAGTGGGCATATGCTTTACGGAAGCCTACGCGATTTCGTGATGGAAGTCGAACTAGTCGATGGACTGGGTAAGTTGGTACGGGGAGGGGGCAAAGTCGTTAAAAACGCGGCCGGTTTTGATCTCCCCAAACTCATGGTCGGAAGCTACGGGCGATTAGGAGTGCTGACTGAGATTACCCTCAAAGTTTTCCCGCGTCCTCCGGCATTCGCTTCGCTAATTGCCCAATTCTCGAGTATCTCCGCTTGTAGTTTGGCCGTTCAGCAATTGCTGTCCCAACCGCTCCCGATCGCGTCGCTCGACTTGGATCCAAGCCAGTCGGGAGAAGTCGAATTGTCCGCGCGATTTGCAGGACCTAGCGACTCACTCCCCAATGTACTACGGCGCGGCGCTGCCGCCATTGGTGGCGTTACCCAGTCTTTGCTCGATCTCGACCGAGAGCGACAATTGTGGCAGGCGCGAGCGGAAACGATGGAACAATCACAACACGATTCGCAACAATCATTGGTGCGCATCGCCACGACTCTCGATGCGCTCCCCAAGCTGTTTCCAGCACTATTGGGATTGCGTGGAGTTAGCCTACGGACCACTGGCGGTGGCTCTGTTGCTTGGCTGTCGTTGGCATCCTCGGCGGATATAGTTGCCCTCGACCATTTGCTGGAGGCACAAGAATTATCGGGAGTGGTTGTTCGTGGCGGCGTTGACGGCTTAAGGGCATTGGGGAAGAAAAATTGGTTAACGACCGCGCGGCGCATCCAACACGCCATCGACCCGGAAGGTAAATTTGCTAACTATTGACCTTTCCGTGGGTCACGCTTGCCGAGCGTGACTAGTTAGCATCGGGACGATCGCCGCTGTTAACAATTTGCCATTGGCGAGCCGTTTAGCCCCGAGGCGATTGCGGATCCTCCCAATAAAAACAAGTCGCACTCGGCAAGTGCGACCCACGTAAAGGCAGTCGCACTCGGCAAGTACGACCCACGTAAAGCCAGTCGCACTCGGCAAGTGCGACCCACGTAAAGCCAGTCGCACTCGGCAAGTGCGACCCACGTAAAGGCAGTCGCACTCGGCAAGTGCGACCCACTTTAATCAAACTGCTCCCAATTCCCGGCAATTAGACGCTGATGGGGTCGGTAATTGGCTTTGTAATTCAAATGCGAGTTGGCGGCGACCATCAAACCGAGATAGAGCCAACGGAATCCGCGTGATTGGGCCAAACCTATTTGTTGTAGGATGGCGTACGTTCCTGGGTTGAGCCAAGCATAGTCCGGGTCGAAGAAACAATAGACGGCTGAAAGACTTGACTCCCCCACATCCGCAATGGACACGCCGATCAATTGATCATCGTGCCACATGGCAAACTCGACCACCGCTGTGCAGGAATTGATTAAGAACGATCGATATTCGGATTCACCGACGGTTCCCTCACCATGACACAGGCCGCGCTCAGTGCGATGGCGATTAAACAGTTCGAGCCGTCGCGGGTCGATCGATGGTGGCGCAATTTCCGTGCGCAAGTGTTGATCGCCAATTTTTTGTGCCCGGCGTTGTGAGCGCGACGGTCGAAACGCAATCGCTTCTAAACGCAACGGTTCGCAAGCGGTGCAGTGGGGGCATTGAGTTCGATAGAAGAACCAGCCGGAGCGACGATAGCCGGCTTCCAGCAACAGGTCGAATTGCTGGGCAGACAAGCCAGCGGCCGGAACGCACAACGGCAGCCGCGCGATTTGATGAGGCAAGTACGAACAATCGTCCTGTTCGTCGGAAACGACTCTGAGAAAATCTATCTCATGCACTGCACAACTACCGCGGCGGCCTGTCCCTGAAGTGTAAAGCTCAGTTTCAATATATACTCCGAGGCAGTTGTCTGCTGGCGTGTGCATACTTGGATCGGGCAACGAGGATCGGGCTGCGAGTAGCCGAGCGTCGGCAGAGTTTTACCAGCCCTGACGGCCAAAATACTTGCCGCCAATTCGATGAGACCACAGGCGGCACCAGCCGTGCCGAAATAGCTCGAAAAGGCAGTCACCGGTACATCAGGAGCAACTTGCGCAATGGCTGCAGCCTCTTCGATATCGGTGATCTGTTGTGAAAAACCCTGTGCAGAGACATGTGCCAAATCGTCTGCGGTGATATCAGCTTGACCCATGCAATCGCGGGCCGCGCTCAACAGCGCGGTGCGACTACCACCGTAATGCTGCGTGGGGCGGCCGTAACGACTGCTGTGCCCTGCCAATACAGCCAGAATCTGAGCGCCGCGACGCATGGCATGGCTGCGGCTTTCGACAATCAACGTCGCCGCTCCTTCACTGGGGACAATCCCGTGCCGCCCCGCATCAAAAGCGATCGACCGCAACGGTTGTGTTGATTCGCCTACGGCGACAGGTCGGCTTTCCGGATGCTGGTCATAGCGACCCGGAGCGCGATAGATCATCCGCGTGGGTGTTGTTCGGGCGCCACACGCACCGACAACCATCAGATCAGCAGCACCACGGCGGATGATACTGGCCGCTTCCCCCAGCGCCAGTAGTCCGCTCGCTTCTTCGAGAGCTAAAGAATTGTTCGGCCCCCGTGCATCGACGGCGATTCCCACATGACAGGCTGGCATGTTGGGCAAATACTTGAGCATCCATAACGGGAAAATATGCTTGGCAAACACACCTCCCCATTTGGAAAAGTCCATGTGCTGATCTGTCACGCAGGCCACAATGCCCGACTGCATATCGGCGATATCGCCGGGGATCATTTCTGTTCCATAGACCACTCCCACCCGCTCCGGTTCAGGTGTAAAGTCGGTCAGTCCAGCATCTTGCCATGCCAAGTGGGCGGCGCTGTACGCGATTTGCACTTCACGCCCCATGACCTTGAGTGCTTTGCGTGGTGTCACATACTGCTTGCCATCAAAGCCATCGATTTGAGCAGCGTAGTAGGTCGTGCGGTTTTCGTCGCTGAGTGTTACATAGGGGCGAATCGCGCATCGTCCCGCCAGCAATCCGCCCCGAAAGGCCTCGCTGCCAATTCCCAAAGGCGTCACACAGCCGATGCCAGTGATGACGATATCATTCAGTCCAACCATCTTAGTGAATCACCGGACAAACATCGAACCAAGAACGGTCATCCTTGCCCATCCATTCGCTCGAACCGTCTGGCCCCCAGCCACCCACCGGATAGGTATGCATCGTTGGCGCCGCAGGACTGCGCCAAGCGGCAATAATAGGATCGATGATGGCCCACGCTAACTCAACTTCATCGCTTCGGGCAAACAGGCTGGCATCCCCGTTCAACGCATCCAGCAACAGACGTTGATAGGCGTCAGTCTGTGATTTATCGTGACCAGTGTCGAAGCGGAAATCGAGACTACTTTGTCGCAGTTTCATCCCTTGATCGGGAACCTTCGACTGAAAATGGACTTGAATTCCTTCCGCCGGTTGGATCTGAACCACCAAGCGATTGGCTTGCGGAGTCGACTGTCGTCCATTGTCGAACAACAAATGAGGCGGCTCGCGGAAGTTGAGCACGATTTGCGTCGTGCGACAGCTCAGCGCCTTTCCACTGCGCAAATAGAACGGCACTCCTTTCCAACGCCAGTTGTCAATATTCAGTTTTAATGCCGCAAATGTCTCTGTCGGACTTCCGGGAGCAACCCCTTCCTCTTCCGTATAACCTTCGTATTGACCGCGAACTCCGCAATCAGCAAATTCGGCACCGCGCAAGGGCCTGATGGCTCGCAAGACTTTTACTTTTTCGTCGCGGACAGAGTCGGCATTGAATTTCACCGGCCCTTCCATAGCCGAAATCATCATCAGCTGGAAAATATGATTCTGAAACATATCACGCATTACGCCCGAACGATCGTAGTAGTCAGCTCGGCGTCCGACCACAACTTCCTCAGCCACAGTGATCTGAACATGATCCACGTAGTGGCGATTCCACAGCGGTTCAAAGATGGCATTTCCGAAACGCAAAACCAATAGGTTTTGCACGGTTTCCTTCCCCAGGTAATGATCGATCCGGTAGACCTGGTCCTCACGAAAAACGCGATTGATCGATTTATTAAGTGCCCGTGCCGTAGCCAAATCGGTACCGAATGGTTTTTCGATAACGATCCGCCGCGCTCCCTCCGAATCATTTGCCAATCCAGCTTTGCCCAATTGAGCTGCGGCGGTTTCGTAGAGTTGCGGCATGGTGGCCACGTAGTACACGCGATCGGTGGGCTTGTTCTTCTCGATCTCGTTCAGCCGCCCTGCCAAGGTTTCAAAATCAGCAGCCGTGTTGATATCACCCGGAACATAGTGCACATTCGCAGCGAACTTCTGCCAACTTTCGTTGTCAAACGCCTCCTTTACAAACTTCTGCGTCGACTCCGCTAATTCGGTTCTCCATTGATCATCAGAATAGGGACTCCGTGAAACGCCAACGATCCGCGTCTCCGCTGGGAGTTTATCGCGTTGGAACTGCAGATACAAAGCTGGTATCAGCTTGCGGCTGGTCAAATCGCCCGAAGCACCAAAGATCACCATCGTCCGTGCCATGTTTGTATCCTTAAAATCGAATGCGTTATTGCGCGGAATCCTGTAGCGGAAGTCGCCTAGACTTTCGGATGTCGGACTGGAATTCTTAGTCAATCGGGCCGAAAGCCTGGGCGACTTCCGCGACCATCCTCGTCAATGGCAATTAACTTGGTTGCTTGCGCAGGTCGAGCCATTCGGAGTGGAATGTTCCATCACGATCGACGCGTTTGTAAGTATGAGCACCAAAATAATCGCGCTGTGCTTGCAGTAAATTGGCTGGCAATCGTTCGCGACGGTAGCTGTCGTAGTAGCCCAAGGCGGCCGAAAAAGCAGGAGTAGGAACTCCGAGCTGGGTGGCCGCCATGATGACCTCGCGCCAAGCTGCCTGGCTATCGTCGATAATCTTCTTGAAGTACGGATACAGCAGCAGGTTCTCCAGATCGGGTTGCTGGTCAAAGGCCTCTTTGATGCGATCTAGGAATTGAGCGCGGATAATGCAACCGCCACGCCACAGCAATGCGCAGTCGCCGTAATTCAATCCCCAGTCGTGTTCCTGGCTAGCAGCTTGCAACTGCACAAAACCTTGTGCATAGCTGCAGATCTTAGATGCATACAATGCCTTGCGTACGGCTTCGATGAAATGCTCACGCTTGCCAATCAGTTGACTGACGGCGCTAGCGAATTCCGGGTTATCCCCCTGCTTCGGACCGCTCAAGACCTTGCTGGCTCGCACCCGCGCTTCCTTGATGGACGATAGTCCACGTGCGTACACGGCCGTCGTTACCAAGGTACTGGGGACGCCAAGATCGAGCGCCAGTTGGCTCATCCATTTGCCCGTCCCTTTGGCGCCAGCCGCATCGAGGATCTTGTCGACTAAATAGCCCTTTCCTCCGGGTTGATCATCCTTAGCACTAAAAATATCGCGAGATATTTCGATCAAGTAACTCTGTAATTCCCCTTTGTTCCATTCATCGAAGACATCGTACAGCTCATCGTTGGTCAAGCCCCCCATCTCCTTGAGAATTTGATAGGCTTCACAGATCAGTTGCATGTCACCATATTCAATACCATTGTGTACCATCTTGACATAGTGCCCAGCACCGCGCGGTCCAACCCATTCGCAACACGGGATATCATTCTTGGGACCTACCTTTGCCGAGATCGATTGGAAGATCGGTTTGATCAGCGGCCAAGCTTGGGGACTACCGCCGGGCATCAGGCTGGGCCCCTTCAGAGCTCCTTCCTCACCACCTGAAACTCCTGTTCCAACGAACAACAGTCCCTTACCTTCGATGTACTGGGTACGACGTTCCGTATTGGTGTAGTGCTCGTTGCCTCCGTCGATGATTACATCGCCTGGTTCGAGGTGTGGCAAAAGTTGTTCGATTAGGTCATCGACGGCGGGGCCCGCTTTGACCAGGGTCATTACGAGTCGTGGCTTCTTGAGCGAGGCAACCAAATCGGCAATCGAATGGCAACCGACGAAATTCTTCCCCTTGGCTCGACCATTGACTAGGTCATCCACTTTCTCTGTGGTTCGGTTGAAGACCGCAATGCGATAGCCCCGGCTCTCCACATTCAGCGCCAGATTCTCGCCCATTACCGCCAGTCCAATTAGACCGAAATCGCACTTTTCGCTCATCTTAGTCTTTTGCTTTCTTGTTACCTTACTCGATAGGGGTCTGACCCTAGACAAGGCAAATCGATTTCGTGAAAGTTTCAAATCCCGGCCGAAACGGATCAGACCCCGTCGCGGTTGGTTTTTTGTCGCTCGACTCTCCGAGTCGAGTATGTCTACGCGTTTTTTTATTTGTCCACCAACATCTGACCTCGACTCGGAGAGTCGAGCGACTAAAAATTCGACGCGAAGTGTCCGGCGACAATTGCAAGCACTAGTCAGTTTAGGAAATCAAACGCAGCTGAAAACGGGGCAGACTTCGATTTTCGTGAAAGATCGCCAAGCCGCTCAACCGATACAACCCTCATCCTCACCCTTGACGGCTCAAATCGCCGATATTAGAACATGGGGATGATACAGCAAGGCGTCGTAGCCAAGTGGCTAAGGCGGCGGATTGCAAATCCGCTATTCCCCGGTTCGAATCCGGGCGACGCCTCTTTCTTATTTGTGGTTTGTCGATGGACACTGAAGTAGCTCGGAGAGTCACTCAACCCATCAACCGCTTTTCTGCTTCATCGCGCATGCCTTTCAAATCGAGCTTGCCGCTTCCTAGCACGGGAATGGCTTCGACTTGAAGAAAACTATCTTCGCTGGGCAAGTACAGATTCGGCAGCCCCGTTTGGCTCAGCCGCTTGAGCAATTCCGATTTATCCATGGAGAGTTGGGTGTACAACACCACCAATCGCTCACCACGTTTCTGGCATGGCACGGCTGTTACAGCCACGCGCAAAGAGCCATCTTCGTTGATGCCCGCCAATTGCGTGAGCGTTTCTTCGATCTGAATGTGAGGCACCATTTCTCCGCCGATTTTCGAGAAGCGGCTCATGCGACCCGTGATGTGAATGAAACCGTCTGAGTCAAGAAAGGCAACATCGCCGGTGCGATACCAGCCATCATGCATGACTTGTGCGGTCAGCTCGGGCTGGCCCAAATAGCCTTGCATGACATTTGGACCTCGGATCTCAAGGAGTCCCGTTTCTCCAACTGCTAGCGGGCGATCATCGTCCAGCGAGACTACGCGGGCATCGACGTCGGTCATTGGCAACCCGACACTCCCTTCACGCAGGCGCGACAAGCCGGCTGGTCCGCTGCGAGAGGCGGGAACATTTACGGAAACCAGCGGACTCAATTCCGTGGTGCCATAGCCCTCCACCGGTCGTACGCCAAACCTCTGCTCAAATTCTTCTGCCAGTCCTAGCGGTATCTTTTCCGCCCCCAGCACGACGATCTCCAGCCACTTGAATTGCTGTGGTTCTACGCGTCGAATGTAGGCGCGTAAGAAAGTGGGCGTGGCCAGGAGAACGGTCGCTTGATAGTCTTCGGCTAACTTGCCAATCGGACGTGCCTCCAACGGACTGAAGTGATAGACGACCGAACAGGGAAGCGCCATGCCTGCCCACAGTGCGATGGTATAGCCAAACGAATGAAAAAAGGGGAGGATCCCCAATACGACATCGTGCTCATCCAAGTGAATCGTATCGTCAATCCCAATGATATTGCTCGTGATATTCTGGCCATTAAGCACCACTCCTTTGGGAACACCCGTCGAACCCGACGTAAAGATGATGGTCACCACCTCGTCATGCGTCTGATGAGCCAATCCCAAGGCGCGATGCAGACCCTTGGCCGATCGCAGGCGTGTGTTTAGGAACGCCGATAGCTTATCTCCCAAAGTGATGTGTTCTTTGATATCCTCCAGAAAGACCGTAGGACAACCAACATCCAGTCCAACTTTTTCGATAAATTTCCGACTGGCGATGACGTGCTTCAAGCCGGCCTTTTCACAGCACTGTTTAAGCATCGCCGAATTGACGGTGTAATTGAGATTGACTGCCACTCGATTGGCCAGCGCGACGGCGAAATTGGTGGCTACAGCAGGGACGGTTGGTGGCAGGAATACCCCGACGTTCTTTTCGTCGGTTTCAAGGACTTCACGCAACAAGTAACGCCGCAATGCCAATGTGCGAATCAATAGGTCGCGCCCACTGAGTTTGACACCCGTCGAATCTGCCGTCTTGAAGCGTGTGCCGCACTGCTTGAGCTGCTCGAGCAATCGCAGCGTGATGACAGGAGTGGAAGCGTCATAGTGCGACATACGAAGGGCTACCGATCAGGCTGGGGGATGGCGGGAACTTAAGTGGCTTATTGTGACACTTCTCGCTGAACGCCGGTACTAAGGTTGATTTCACCCTCCCGCGCATTGGAGAAAACGAGGAAATCGACGAGTTCGCGGGAGCGACCGTGTTAAAGTTTAGCAATAGGTGACGTGGAAAAAAGGTTTCTATTTAGGCATCAGGGGCGGGTTCATCTATGACGCTCAGGGGCTCTGCCCCCGAACCCCCGAGATTTTCTGAGGCAT
>JBGSNE010000213.1:0-8751 GCA_041739785.1 Pirellulaceae bacterium | reverse complement strand
GAGTTCTACGAACCTAGCGGGGAGGGCAAACAACTGTTTTCCCTCCCCGGAAAGCTCGCATTACTCGCTCCCGCGAACTCGTCGATTTCCTCGTTTTCTCCAATGCGCGGGAGGGTGAAATCAACCTTAGTACCGGCGATCAGCGAGAAGTGTCAATATTGTTCAAAATTCGCGAGCCGCCAAAGCTTGCGGGCTGCAGATTGGGTCGTTTAACCCGCAGCCGCAGGCGAGGATCAGCGTGTGTTCCTCGCCTACGTCTGCCGGTCAAATCATTATGGCGCAAACCAATATAAACCGACCGCTCGTCAGCGCCTTAGGCCCACGACCAATGGGGCTAAGCGGCAATCATCTAGCGCAACTCCAGCATCTAACGCGACTCCAGTTCGCGTCTGCCGATGACGACAGTAAACTCCTGGCGTTGCGCGTTGCGGAGTACAATAATTTGAGCTTGGCTGCCGATGCTGGTCTCGCCAATCATCTTCATCAGTTCAACTTGGTTCATAACGGGTTGTCGTTGGAATTCGACGATTACATCCTCGGCTTTCAAGCCGGCTTGTCGAGCAGGCGAGGGCAATTTGGTGGGGAATCCCTTGATGCGCACGCCTGGTACAAGATGCCCATGGGAATCGAAGCGTTCGGCATCGGCGAGATCTTCCATGCTGACACCCAGCCAGCCGCGCGCGACTTCGCCTTTCGCGATGAGTTCTTCAGATACTCGCCGAGCGATTTTGCTGGGGATTGAAAAACTGACTCCGTGATAGGTCTCGCCCAAAATAGCCGCATTGACACCCACGACTTCTCCCATCGAATTGAGCAGCGGACCACCACTATTGCCCGGGTTGAGCGCCACGTCGCTTTGCATCATGTCGCCGTAGGCCGTGCCACCAGGGACTTTTTGGTCATAGCGTGTGGCGCGGAAATCGACTCGATGCTTGCCACTGATAATGCCGAAGGTGACCGTTTGCTGCAGTCCAAACAGGCTCCCCGCCGCCCACACTGGAGTGCCGACCACGACCGCGTCACTATCTCCCCAGTCGATGGCCATCAATCCATCCGCCTTGATCTTGAGCACCGCCAGATCGGTTAAGCTATCGACGCCCACGATGCTGGCGGGCACGCGGCGACCATCGCTCAAAGTAATTTCTATTCCCCCCTCACCTTCCACCACATGTTGGTTAGTCAGGACGTGACCCTCGGTGTCGATTACAAATCCACTCCCCTGCCCTTCCAATCGCATGCTGGGATGTTGCGCGCCAAATAGCGATTCGAAATGGGACATCGTGGCTTGGTCACGCAGGAGGTTGATATGCACCACACTTGGGCTTACTCGGCGACTGACCAATTGAGAAACTTCGGCCAAAGAGTCGAGTGAAACACTCCGCAGTTGTTGGCCACTGATTTCGTATTCAGCGCGGAGTTGCCCGTGGTACCAACCGTAGCGAATACTTTCGACTAACGAAGGAACCAATAACCGCGCGGCGAAGAGCAAAGCCAGCACCATGAGCAGGCTTAGCAATGTCGACGTCGCCAGGTGCAGCGGATGATTGTCGCGCGATGGTCGCGCTAACACTTGGTCGTTGGTCTGTTCAGGCAATTCTTCATTTGTTTCCAGTGGGTTTTGCGCCGTTATAACTTGAGATGCATTCTCGCGCCTTATTGGCTCTGCGGGGGCACCCACGCTCTCAGACGCATCGGCGGCATGGTAGTCATGGTCGCTGGCGGCGTCTGGTTGGGCTACTGGTTGGATGTCGTCTGGTTGGACTAGGTTTTCGCCTTCGGCATCAGCTTGGCTCATGACATTACCACTTGGACTGGGAGCACCTGCGCAGTGTAGCTCGACTTTCCGAGTCGAGTAGCACCTCTCGATTTCGCCAGTCGGAAACCACTCGACTCGGAAAGTCGAGCGACGCTAGGCGGAATGTGACTCCCCTGATTATAGCCAACAATGAACCGCGGGAGCAGTCTTTGGTAGGCGTCGCGTCCCTTTTCCGCTTGCGACGCTTCACGCTCAGGCCCCGATAGCTTAAAACTTATCCTCCACATTCCACCGCTTACTTGGACATTTGGCGACCAGCCCCATGACAGACTCACTCCAAAAACGTCTTTTCGATGAACTCGATGCACTTGTCTTAATTGACCCGCATACCCATATCAACCCACACAGCCCCGCTAGCACGACTCTGGCGGATTTCCTAGGCTACCACTATTACACCGAATTGGCCCACTCAGCCGGCATGCCACGCGCACAAATCGAGGATGCCGGTTTGAGTCCCAAGGAGAAAGTGGGACGGTTGGTCGAAGGGCTAGGGCATATCGACAACACGGCGCAGTTGAGTTGGTTATTGGAGGCGGCGCAAGTCCTCTTCGGTGTTGAGCTGGAGCGACTCGATAGCTCCAACTGGGAACAGCTCTACGATGCCGCCCAGGCCAAACTGGACCAACCCGACTGGGAGGACCAAGTGCTCAAGCTTTCGAAGTTGGAGGCAGTTTTCTTGACCAACGACTTTGACGATCCGTTGGAAGGCTTTGACACCCGTCGCTATGTCCCCTGTTTGCGGACCGATGATCTGGTTTTTCACTTTTCGAAGCCGACGGTCCGCCAGCGATTGGCAAAATGCTCTTCCATCGAAGTTCACACGCTGGCCGATTTGGCCGCCGCTATTCGCCAACGCTTTGAACACTTCACCGCGCATGGAGTCAGAGCCTGCGCCATCAGCTTGCCCCCCAGTTTTGCTCCTCGCAACGTCAGCGCCGCGGATGCGGAACGCAGTTTGGGAAAACTGCTTAGCCAAGGTGAACAAGCGTCCGAGGAAGACAAATCGACGTTGGGTGCTTGGGTCTTCTGGCAGTTGGCCACGAACTGTGTCGAGTTTTCGTTGCCCTTCGATTTGATGATCGGTGTCAATCGCGCGGTCTATCCCGCAGGTGTCTATCAAGGGCAAGATTTATACGACAGCCGCGTTTCTCTGATTCAATACCGCGAGTTGTTCAATGCCTTTCCGCAGGTGACCTTTCCGGTTTCCGTGTTGGCTAGTGTTACCAATCAAGAGCTTGTCAGCTACGCCTGGATTTTTCCAAACGTGGTCTGCAACGGGCATTGGTGGTACAGCAACACGCCCAGCTTCATTGCGCGTGACTTACATGCTCGAATGGAAGCCGTGCCGCGCAATAAGATCGTCGGCTATTACAGCGACATGTACAAATTGGAGTTCGCGCAACCCAAGTTTGCGATGTTCAAACGCTGTTTGGCTGGCGTGTTAGCCGATCATTTTATCGGCCTGATGGGTTGGAGCGAACGCCGCACAGTTGAGCTCGGCCATCAAATCTTGCGCGGCAACGTAGAATCGATTTTCTACCGGTAGAACTTGTTCACCGCCAACGTCGATCAACTTTCCAGATGCCGAATTTGTTTAACGCCGAGCCGGAGTAGGCTGTCGATGTGAGTTCGATCGGCCAATTGCGAAAATCACCACTAAGAGGCAATTTTCCCGAAGGCTAAGTCACAGCCTGCGCAGGCGACAGCAGCGTTGGAACCAGGAAGTATGTATTGAATGGTATTGAGTTCAAGGCCAACGTCGATCAACTTTCCAGATGCCGAATTTGTTTAACGCCTAGCCGGAGTAGGCTGTCGATGTGAGTTCGATCGGCCAATTGCGAAAATCACCACTAAGAAGCGATTTTCCCGAAGGCTAAGTCACAGCCTGCGCAGGCGACGGCAGCGTTGGAGCCAGGACGCATAGTGAACGGTATTGGGTTTGCCGCCGAATCGGAGTGAGCGCAGTGCTAGCTCCCGTCAGGTAGTGCGCTCAACTCCCCTTGAAATTCCCGTCTTCATCGTAGCGAATATACGCAAACCAGAAGAAGGTAAAAATCGAGATCGGGAACATCAGCAAAAATACTTTGCTGAGCAGCAGCGACATGATGGTTCCGAACAGACCAAACACGATCCACAGCCACCAAGTCTCCAGAAACAGCGATCTAAAACGTTGCATGAGTAGTGTATGTTCTGCCTTGCAGCCAGACTGAGTTAATGTACGTCAGGCTGGAGAGCCTAACTTACGTTAAAGATACCTCACTGGCGATTTCTGGGAACCGCCTCATGTGAAACGTTACACAAGCTAATTCCGGAAAACAGTGGAGCAAAAGCACTCTTTTTTGCGAACCTATTTATAAATAGAGCGTCTAAGCCTGTGTAAACCCGCCGAAGGAGGCAAATCTAGATTTGTCTTTCGGTGGCCTGTGATGTAAAGTTAGACTGTTCAACTTGGAAGAGTTCGATTCTGCTCTGGGCAGAATGGGGCTCAACCTGTCAGTGAGGCTGTTTGGCCTCGAACCGAAGCGATTCGGTCTTTTTATTTCTCTCTCTCAGTTCATGCCTTCGGACGGCGTGACGGAGGAATGCCATGCGTATCACCACAATTTCCAGCTCGTTCGCCTCCACCGTTGTCGCCTCGGCGACCGATCGCGTAGCGTTTGCTGGTATTGCTGTACGTTCATTCCTCCATCTCACGAGTATGCGTGAATTCTTGGGGTATTGGCTAGAGCGTTGCCAGTCGGAGTTTGCAGTTGGATGGGACCAACATGGTTACCACCCCATCGGCAATCAACAGCCGGGTAATAAACCCGGGCTGTTACCGCGACATGGCATATCAGCTCTGGTCCTCTGTCCAGCCCCATCCAGGGTGGCCACAGTCAGAGCCAATCGGCAGGGCTAAGCATCGCTGCGGGACATTTTTTGCCCCGAGCCGCGTGCAACCCAACGAACTGACCCCAGCCGAACGGCCACACCCAGTGTGCCGGTCGGACCCACGCACGAGAGAGAATTGGTTCGCGTTTTGCGCAGCCCTATCCAGGCTGTGACACGCCTGCTTCGACTTGGAAAGTTTTTTCGTACCTCGATTTCCTGACGGAATCGATGGCGACGAAACGATTCCGTTGCGACCCCGGGGGCGACAAGCCTCCCAGCAGGTACTTTCGCGAAACACTTTCATCTCTGCTCCCATTCACGAACACCGCCAGAGCACGTCGTGCTCTGCAGGCGGTCAGGCAACTGGTGTAGGAGAGAGAACATGGTTACGGAAGTTCTGGAATCCACTTTTGAAACGATCGCCCAGCTCGTTCGGTCTGCGCAGCTAGGTGACCGCGACGCGCAGAGCGCACTGTATGAGCGCTACCAAGGTTCAGCCCTGGCACTGGCTTACCGCAAGCTCGGTAACTGGGACGAGGCTGAGGAGCTGGTTCAGGACGTATTCATCCATGCCTTCGATCGGCTCGAGCAACTCCGCGTGCCTGAAGCCTTCGGGGGTTGGTTGCGACAGATCGTTCGTCGCATGGCCATCAACCATTTGACTCGGCGACGGGTTGCCGTGGGGATGGACCAAGCAGCGTTGGAGGCGGTTGCCGTCAAAGGGGCAACTCCACTGGACGATCTGCTTGACAGCGAGAGCTGCCAGCAGGTCCACAACGGTCTCCAGCGACTAGGCGAGATTGACCGACTGACGCTCGAGGCGTTTTACATCGGTGGGCACTCGTTGCTGGAGATGGCTGAGCAGTTTGAAGCTCCTTTGGGAACCATCAAGCGTCGCCTGCACGTTGCCCGCAAGCGACTCGCCCAAGAGATGGCTGGCCTGTGAAAGCTGCCAATCGCAAGTGGAAATTGTGACTGGCGGATGAACCTAACACGCCCCGGCATCGAAATTTTCGATGCCGGGGCATAAGATCTGCGCAAAAAGAGTTTCCGCCCAGTGCGCTACGCAGCGATCGTGTCGCGATCGAGTTCGATACGCTTTACCTCCAGCCCGCATCGCTCGATTTGCTCGATTGCCGACTGCATCGCCTTATCGCGTGAGTCAGCCTCGCGGTCAAACACTACTTCGCACCCTTCGCTGTGCCCACCCAGGTGGCCATCATCACATCCTGCCGCTGCTAGTTTGTCGGCTAATTCGAGAATTTCCAGGTCTGTCTTGACCTGATGGTTTATTACGACTCGAAATCTATATTCTGTCATCTTGCTCTCTCACTCTTTCCACCTATACAAGATCGGTGTTGAGGGTCGCTTGGGGATCGACTGACGTATTGGCCCGCAGCGCATCCATCGATTCATCCGGATGGATGCATGGATCGTGGGAGTAGATAGTTGCTTCGGGATGGGTGTCCCGCCAGGCATGCTCTGTCCCAGTCTGTCGAGTTCTTGTGAGCGAAGTTTGTCGACACGCGGCAACGTGAGATACGCGCTGACGTGCCAGCGTTACCGCACTCGCCCGCAATTCTCTTGGCGACGACTTCGTCTGCGACAATCCGCTCAATGCTCAGTGACTTAGGTATTCACTCAGTGAACGAACTTCGTCAGCCGAACCATAATTCACTTATCGGACGTTGAGCGAAGCTTTCCCGAATCGCGAAGCCCAGCGATGTGCGTTTCAAATATTTCCTTGGCACTACGCTCAGAGTCAACTTCGAAGCCGTTGCTAGTGGCTACCCAAGTCGCATGACCATCTGAAGTGCCTTTTTGAGTACACAAGTAGGTTGAAATTACAAAAGTCCCGTCACTATCGATTTCAGTCATGACGTAGTGGAAGTCCGCCTTCTCAGTGGCGGAGATTGTCAGTGCGTCTACAACTGTTGGAACCGTTTCCGTATTCTCCCAGAGAACTGCGATGGTCACGTTAGGACCATCTGGATTGTCGTCCACAGAAGAATGGAAGACGCCAACATAGCGACTGCTACCATCAATCGTTGGCCAAAGGCTCAAGACACCCTTGTAGTCCAACTGTTCCCAGTGCATTTGCAAGAGTCGAATTGCATTCCTTTGCTCAGCTACTTCGAAATCTAGTGCAAGAAATGTGCGAAATCTTTCGTCATTGGACAACATACTCGTCTTGAAATTGTTGAAGGAGGCCTGTTCCTTTTTCAGTTTTCTTGTTCGGTCGCTTATGTTCCAGCTTGCAATTGCAATGGCGACAACGCCTATCAATACCATTAAGACAGTTATGCTAATTCGAAACCGTTTTGGATTCAAAGCTCAGCCTCGTTCAAAATTCATAGTCTTCAGGGAAAGCCCGAAATTCGTTTGTAGTCGGTGCTATTGTACCTTATCTAACTGTTCTAAATTTTACCGGGCTTTCCTACTACGTAGTTTTAATGCATGATAAAGGGAGATATCATTCACTAATCCGAGCGGTTGAAAAACGTACGGGGACGACTTACT
The DNA here is from genome assembly GCA_041739785.1 of Pirellulaceae bacterium. Lineage (GTDB taxonomy): Bacteria > Planctomycetota > Planctomycetia > Pirellulales > Pirellulaceae > Aureliella. Next base: position 1,544 of record JBGSNE010000213.1, on the reverse strand, counting down.
TTTCGTGGTGGTTGGCTCGCACCTGGGGAAACTGCCATGTTCCCACGTGTCCCTCCTCGTTCAACCGACGCAAAATCGGTGGTGAGCGCAGCCGACAGATCGATTGCAGTAGGTCGACATCGCATCCATTGCTTCATCCGGATGGATGCATAGATGGTGAGGGGATGGAGATGCTGGGCAATGGGTGTCGTAGTTCATGCTCTGGCGAGCTAAGTTGGACTATGGGTAGGTCTCGACGTCCGGGACGCGCTGCGCGGTTAAACCGACCAATGCTCAGATCGACTTTTGACCTGCAAAAAAAGTCTCACTCGCTAAACCTCAATATCGCTCATGATACTCCAGGCTGGGGCGATGCCGTCGCCTGCGCAGGCTGTGACTTGTCCATCGGGAAACTCTGTTCTTAGTTGTGATATTCGCGATTGGCCAATCGAATTTGGAGCGACAGCCTGCTGCGGCTCGGCGTTAAACAAATTCCGTAGCTGGAATTCCGTAACTGGAAATCCGTAGCTGGCGACTCTCTGGAAAATTTTCCTACCAATCATCTTCCTGACTCAATGAGCTCACCGCGCGTCAAACAAAAAGTTGGCTCCATCAGAATCGTACCAACCATGGCTACTCGGGACGTTGGCGATCGAGTTCGCCAAATACTTGGCTGAGCGAAACTTCCAATCCAGGCAAGATGTCGCTGCCCCCGAGCGTCTGCTGCTCGTCAAACAACTCATAGCGTGTGATGTCGTGGTAGACGGCCACGGAGCGTTCGTTGAGGTCGACCATCCAGACTTGTCGCACGCCGGCATGGAAGTACTCGCGTCGCTTGCGCGCCATCTCTGCATAGGTGTTTCCGGGACTTAAAACTTCAATGGCTAGATCAGGAACCATCGCAGGCACCGGTTCACTGGGAAGCTTGCCTTCAGGAAGCCGTGCCCAGGAAACAAATGCGACGTCGGGACCGCGAACCTGCGAGCCGAGGATCTTCATGAATCCGTCTGGCCCAGAAACAAACCCCAGATTTCTGGCGCCCACAAACTCGCCCAAGAATCGCGCCAGAACCATCGCGATCATCGACTCACGCCACCCAATGGCCTTCTCCACTAACGTGCCATCAATCAATTCACACATTCCATTGCTGCGGTTGACTCGAATGAGATCGTCGACAGTCGCAGTGCCAGGTTTAGGCTCCAAACGCACACGCGCCACTGAGATATTCCCCAAGGCGGAAAGGACGTCGGAAAACGTTGCAGGGACTGCTGCGTTCGCACTCATGTATGGATCTCGGACACGAATTTAGAGCTTTTCTTGGGCAGCTTTGACAACAGCATTATAGCCCAATTCTTGACACTTCTCGCTGATCGCCGGTACAACGGTTGATTTCACCCTCCCGCGCGTTGGAGAAAACGAGGCTTTCGACGAGTTCGCGGGAGCGACCGTGTTAAAGTTTAGCAATAGGTGACGTGGAAAAAAGGTTTCTATTTAGGCATCAGGGGCGGGTTCATCTATGACGCTCAGGGGCTCTGCCCCCGAACCCCCGAGATTTTCTGAGGCAT
>JBGSNE010000211.1:0-42312 GCA_041739785.1 Pirellulaceae bacterium | reverse complement strand
GAGTTCTACGAACCTAGCGGGGAGGGCAAACAACTGTTTTCCCTCCCCGGAAAGCTCGCATTACTCGCTCCCGCGAACTCGTCGATTTCCTCGTTTTCTCCAATGCGCGGGAGGGTGAAATCAACCTTAGTACCGGCGATCGGCGAGAACTGTCGTTTTATCGTGTTAAATCGCGCACTCTGGGGAGAGCCGTCAGCACGCACGATCAACCGTCCATAAATTTCAAAGCCGAGCGATTCGTAACATCGCACTCTGTTCTTCATTGCGTTCACAATGGACTATTCGCATACTCTTGTAGCCACTCCGTCTGTTAAGTAGTCGCTTCCGGCAGAAACGACCCACGGGCAGGCATCTATGTTTCGTCATTCGCGCTTATTCGCGTGATTAGCGGGCTAATTGTTGGCAAGATGGATACGTCTTGTCAGCTTATACGAACTATGGATCTTCACGAGTTACCTCTACGGCGGAGACGATCGCGTGTTCGGTAGCCTCAAATTCCACAACGAGGCCAGATTCTACGGTGATGTGCTCATAAACTTTCTGTACGGGTTGGGTCGAGCCGTTGTTTGTACCGGCTAGCTGAGCAACGGTGTCTACTGTTTCGCCTTGCAGTCGTATTTCGAACGCTGGTGAACTAGTTTCTTCGAGATTTGCGAAGTAGAGTTTGACGGTGTAGTTGCAGGGTGCATCGCTGGCCCCAAGTAACGGAAGCTCGAATCGCTTAAGTCCTCGTGCTCCTGACGTGAACAGCCATGGCTTGTCGGTCTCCTCTACCCTAACCGCCTCGGCATTGCGGCTGTACCAACCACCGCCGGAGATTAGTTGCGGCTGGATATCGAAAACAAACTCGAGCCGTTCACGTGAACTTGGCCGAGGATAGCCGAACCATTCTTGTCCCGAAAGATCCTTGCGATCGCCGGGACCGCCGAAATTGATGCCGAGTCGCTTGACGGGCGTGGTGGCACCGACTGCGCTGAAAATGCCCCACGATTTGTTTTCCGTTTTGGGTTCCATGACTACCGTGGATGCAATGGAGAATTGGCACACGCAACCCGCACTCGCTTCGGGAATCATCACTAGTCCGTTGCCTGGTATGGCATTGATCCAGCACCCGAGTCGTTGACCAGCAAAATGCCGTGTGCCGCTGTCGTGGTACAGATCGTAGTAACCGATAAAGCCCGAGCGAAAAAACATCATGTTGGGGGTAGCCGTAATTACGCCGCAATAATGCCCGGGGCGACTGAACCGCCATTCGGATTCCTCGCCGGTCAGTGGATGCGGTCGTGTCTTGGGTTTTCCGGTGTGCAAGTCGAAGGCCCAGGGTTCGGCAAAAATCTCACTGCCGATCACGGCTGGACGATTCATGTAGTTGGCGTTTTTTGACCAAAGTTCGAGACCGTTGGCCGCATCCAACACGACCAACTTGCGAGTCTCAAATTCGCCAGCCAAGAATTGTTTCCAGTAGTGACCGTTGGCATTGGCTCCGCATAGGACGATGTGTCCTTTGGCAAACATCAAAGTCAGACTACCGCCGCCGGCGCTGACTTCAGTTGTGTCGGTCACATTGACGGGTCTTTCCCATAGCTTCTCGCCGGTATGCCGATCGAGCGCGACCGCCAACCGCAGGTCGTAGCGTTTCATCTCTTCTTCAGCTTTGAGCGCATCCTCGCCAGTCAAATTCTGAAGATCCCCTTTGTCTTTGCGATAGAGCTGTTGTCGCTGCTGAGGAGTGATGGAACTATCGATGAAGTAGACGTGTTCCGGGCCAACCGCAATGGTGGTGTGCAAGATGTTATCACCGCGATAAGTCCAGCTGCGTTTGCCTGTCTTCACATCGACGGCAAAAATAGCGTCGGTTTGACTCTTGACGGTTAGACCGCGACGCTGCATGCGGGCCTCAAGCTCTTCGCGAATCGTGCTGGTACCAAACAACTGACCTTGGTCGTAGGCCAGATAGGCCCATGCGCGCTGGATACCGTCGGACGTTTCGGGGGTTCGATACTCGGCCAGCACTTTCCCTGTACCTGCATCCAGTGCCGAGCATGTATCGCCTACGGCAACATATAGGGCATCGTCGCTGGCCGCCAAGTTGTGTGTTTCGCGATTGTTGAAGACACCCGTGCGGATGGCCCCAGGGTTTTTGTACTCCCACAAAAAGGTACCATTGTAAGCGTCGTAGGCCATAACGCTGTCGGTACCTTGAATGAACATCCGACCGTTGGTCGACAGCGGAGCTCCTGCCGCTTCGTGACGATTGACCATCGCGCTCGGGCCTGGATCGCCATACCACAAGACTCCCAGCCCATCGCGAATTAGATGATCTTCGGTGTAGGACGTGTTAGCGACATTGCCATATTGATGGGACCAATCGCCAGCCCCCGCCAGCTTGCCGCGTCGCAAAGAGAACCAGGGGGCTTCAGCCACTACCTCCCCTTCGTCTTGACGGTAAAAGTGTGTTAACCACTCGGTCACTTCTTGCTCGCTAGCGGCATTTGCTGCACGCGGCGCGTCATTGGGTCGGACCAGCAAGGCGATGCCGCCGCACGGCTTCAGGTGATGGGCGACCTGTTCTGGAGCACATGGCAATTGCCCGGAAAGTAGAAAGGAATCGGAGACGATGAGATTGGCGAAGTAGTTTGAAAAGGGCAAATCGTTCAAACTGTCGGCCAGAGACGAATTGACGATTGTCACGCGCGTAGCATGAATCCCAGCCCGCTGCAGTGCTTCTCGCGAAGCGCTGGCTTTGTCCGCATCGGGCTCGACGCCAATTACCGTCAATTGGCTTTGAACGGCCAGTTCGTAAGCCAATCGCCCTTGTTCACTACCTAGCACTAGACAGAAGCCACTACGTTGACCACTGCGCTCCAGGATCTGTTTGGCTGTGGTTTGATAGAGTCGAGTTAAGTTGTCCTCAGGGAACGGTGGCACAAAGGGAGCGGGCCAAGTTTGGGCGACACTCGTAGCGGTCATTTGATTATGGAAGCCATAGACATGCCCTTCATCGGTACTAACGGTCAGCACCTTGTCGTCGACAGCCAAGCCACGGACGTTACCCACCACACTTTGTTCCCACACTTTTTTGCCGCTTTGTCGATCGAGCGCCACGATTTGATTCATGCCGCCGGCCAGGACCAAATTGTCGGTGGCGATCAACACATCATCGAAATCGCTAGGGTACTCCCAGATGATTCCGATGCCAGCGTACTTCTTCATGTTCTCTTGGTCTTCGGCTAGCTTGGCGGGATCGCTGCGATCATCGCGGGTCTTGAGAAACCATTTTTGTTTTTCCTGGCTGGCCCGCGCATGCTCCTGGCGATCGACGCAAAAGATTTTTTCGCCGTCGAGCAGATAAGCGAACTTGCCACTGAGTACCATCTGTCGACCGTTGATCCACGACGCGCCCACGTTGCCCGTCTGGTCGTCCATGGCGAGGAAATGGTGCGGCCCTCCGGAGTAGACCTGTCCATCGCCCAGCAGGGCTTTCGTCCCACCTACCACGCCACCTGCGTCAGTCCGCCACGAATGTTGTTTTTGAAAGAGTATCTGGCCGGTTTGCTTGGAAACTGCCACAGGTAGCGAGCGACCGGAGGGGACATATAAGTTGTCTTCATTGCACAGCAAGTAACCTTGCGGCGACAGTTCATTGCGCCCCGCGTCCCCTTCGCTGATGGTGTCATTCCGCCAAATCACGCTGCCATCTTTGGCATTGACCGCGCATAGGTAGACCATCTCATGTGGAAATACACCGGCACCAAAGTAGGCGGTCTCCCCGTCGATCAGTACACCCGTTCGCACAGGCCAGCGCGAAATCATTTCGCCGCGCGACAGCAATCGGTCGTCCTTGGGGCCAACCCGCATCTTCCAAATCAATTCGCCGTCGGTCGCATCGAGACAGTAGACGCATCCATCGTCGGAACCGACATAGACATTGCCGTGTGCCAAACTGGGAGCCAGTCGGATGGGGCCATCGGTATAGAAGCTCCACAGCGGCTGGCCGGTAAGGGCATCGACACAATGCACTCGATGATCAACGCTACTTCCAAAATACGCCCGTCCTTTGGCCATCACAACCTGTAAGGCATCATCGAAGTCGACGCGATGCAACATCACATGACCTTCAATAGGCGTATTGCGTGGACCTTCCCAGGCGATGATCGGCTTGGTGGGCGATTTGTAGGTCCACGCTAACTTTAGTGCGGGGTCTAACTGCGCGGATGTAAAGCCGACGCGCTGATTGCCATTTAAATAAGCGGGCCAATCTCCGCTGGCGGTACCGGTCACCGCCCACATAACCACATGGAGCGCGAGGCTGTTCAGGTAGAAACCGTTGACGAAGGGACTGGGGAGTCTTAAGGCTTTCATGGTGGGATTCCGATGGGAGGGAAGCGATGGCTGCGATCGAAAGCTGACCCACTCGTTATAACACAACTGCATTGCGGCGATTCGTCAAAAATATGGGCAGGCTCAGAATCTTAAATGTTCCCTTTGGTATCCTGGCAACGACTTCCAGAAGGCAAGGTCCCCAGTGAGCCAGTGCCTACGCAGGTTCCGGATTTAGCCATTGAAGCGTTTAGGTCCCAGTAAAAACAAAACTCAACAATCCGCACTCATCAATCGGAAATCAGCTTGTGTCACCCAGCTTGTATCATCCAGCTTGACGATTGATGAGTGACGATACTGGATTTTTGATTTGGCACAGCCTCAGTTGTTCTCAATGAACGTACGGTGGCCGTCTACACGGACATCATGCGTTATGAGTTGTTCGCCGAACAGCAGGTGCTCGGTGGCAGTGACATCTTGCCAGGTCTAGAAATTTCCCTCGGCCAAGTTTTCGCTGAACTCGATCGTCATCGCCCCGAATAAAAACTGACGATGCGTGTTTTTCCTTTCGATGGATGCAATTAACCTTTGCTGGGCTTGGCATCGGAACGACCGGTACACGCCTCTGTAAAGTCACTCTACGAATCGCACATCTTCTACGCTTGCACTCTACCCTGGGAAGTTGTCCCAAGAGAGTAAATCAGACTTGCTGCGAGAAATGGAAGAGTTTGGTTCCGTACGAGCGTCCTGCGTCGATCGTCTAGTGGTGGTCGCATCGATGTGGGGCGGATTAACCTCAACCTGCCTCAAATTGCCCGAGGAGCCATAGGAGGTCCCCATCCATCCGCCGACATCATACCGCCTAGTTTCGGCCGCGTTTTGCCGTTCACTAAGAGCAGACGCTGAACTTGGGTTGGAGCCCACAATGGCACTCGTTGAACCTGCCAGTAGGGTACTGCTCGCGAGGTTGCTGTTCGAGGCGATAGAGAGGCTAATTTGTCCCGCGGCGCCACGATATCCATCCACCGAGATTTGATAAACTTGGCCAGCAATGGCTGTGAATGTCACGCGGCTAGTCAGAATCGACCCAGTTTCATCATCGTTCGAGGCGACAGGGGTTAGAGACGTCAGACTGGAGCCGGTATAGACTCCTAAAGTCGTGTCAAAGGTACTGCCCGCAGTGTTCATAGTGACCGGCCCAGCGGCGGGAGCGGTCCAGGACCACCAAACTGATTTCCCACCTGTTACTCCTGCATTGTTCGGTTCCCCTGATTCCAGCGATGCTCCAATGTTGGACCCGGTGACGGTAATGTTAGATCCTGTTAATGGGATACGGTTGGCGAAGTTGTTGTTTGGCACGTTGATAGCTGCGATCGCGAGGCTGATTTGGCCTGAAGCCCCTTTGTAACCATCGACCGAGATCTGGTAGGTCGTGCCAGCGACGGCAGAGAATGTCACGTTGCTAGTCAGGATCGAGCCGCTCTCGTCATCGTTCGAAACGACTGCCACTAGCGAGTTGACATTGGAGCCCGTATAGACTCCCAATGTCGTGTCAAACGTGCTGCCGGCCGTCGTAATACTGGCCTGACCACTGAAGGGAGAGGTCCAAGACCACCAGACTGATTTCCCGCCAGTCACCCCCGCGTTTTTCGGCTCGCCTGTTTCCAGGGAAGCTCCCAGGTTGGCGCCTGTCACAGTAAAGTTAGAGCCCGTTAGTGGGATGCGGTTAGCGAAGTTGTCGTTGGCAACGTTGTTCGAAATGATTGCGAGGCTGATTTGGCCCGACGCTCCATTGTAACCGTCGACCGAGATCTGGTAGGTCGTGCCTGCGATGGCTGAGTAGGTTACGCGGCTAGTCAGAATCGAGCCGCTCTCGTCATCGTTCGAAGCTACTGCCGCTAGGGTGTTGAGGCTGGAGCCCGTATAGATACCCAACGTGGTGTCAAAAGTACTTCCTGTCGTATTCACCGAGAAACTGCCACTCGACGGTGCCGTCCAACTCCACCACATAGATTTCCCACCGGCGTTACCAGCATTGCGTGGTTCCCCAGGTTCGACCGTAGCTGATGTGTTTGCGCCGGCTGCGGTAACGTTAGCTCCAACTAAAACTGTGCGCGCGCTGAAAGCATCGCTTCCAGACAAGGGGGGCGTTGCCGTAAATTGCAGCTGCAACGCAATGTTTCCAGTTGCTCCGCCGTATCCGTCGACCGAGATGCGATAGGTTTGGTTTGCGACGGCAGAGAACGTGAGGCGACTTGTCAGCAGGGAACCACTGACATCATCGTTGGCCGCTACCTTGGTCAAACTTCCGACAGCTGTTCCCGTGTAGACTCCCAATGTCGTGTCGAAGCTGCTGCCCGCGGTGGCCACGCTTACGGTGCCGGTAGACGGCGCAGTCCAATTCCACCAAACTGATTTCCCACCGGTTGTGCCAACATTGAAAGGTTCGGACGTTTCAAAAGTGGCAACGAAGTTGTCACCCGTTGTGTTGATTGTAGTACCACTCAGGAGCGCGGCATTCGCGAAATTGTCGTTGTTTCCAGTGTTGTCTGCGCTGAGAGTGTAGCTGTCAACGAGCGTTCCACCGCCGCTGATCGAGAGAAACTCGAATTGCAGAGTTGTACTGCCAGTGACGATTCGCATCGCACCGAAGTCGTCATTGTACCGCACCTGACTACCGGCGGCCGGTGAACCGATGGATGTGATCTCAGCGCCCCCCAAACCATTGACGAAGTAGGGTAGGCCATTCACACTCAGTCGTTCGTAGTGGTGCTGATTACCTGACATAACCGCGTCCGCTCCCCATTCCCTAAATGGCCAGCGCATGACGGGGGTCGCAGTGCCCGATACATACGGCGAGTCGTGGAAATAGACGACGTTGAACATCTCCTGCGAATTAGCGAGACCATCCTGCAGCCACTGGGCTTGGAGTGAGCCGCTTGTAATGCCGTCGGGTTCGTGCGGATCACTGTCCAGAGCAAAGAAGTGAACATTGTCCAATACGAAGTCATAATACCGCTCGTTACCCGGTAGTGTGAAATAGTCAAAATACGGTTGAGCACCCGTGGTTTGCCAATCGTGATTTCCCAACACAGGCAAGAAGCGATTTGTCGGAGACCCCGCTCCATAGCCGCCTTGGTAGTTGCCAATGAATTCGTGGTAGTACTGACCAATGTTGTCATCAATGGTGGCGGCCGAGCCTACTTCATAATTGTTGTCGCCCAACGTCAAGATACTTTCAGGATTCCAGGCCTTTACCATGTTGGCGACGGCCAGCTCGCCCGCTCCGCTGTTGCCGTAGTCACCGATAACGGCGAAGGTGGCCAATACAACTTTCTCCTCGAGTGGTTCGAAGCGCATTACCCGCCGCCGTGCACGTTTGGCGGTTCGCGTGCCTTGCGAACGAAGTCTTTCCGTGGGGCGTGTTCCAAGTAATTGTAAGAGTTTGCTGAGCTTTAACATGATGTGACTCGAAGGGAATTCAGAAGTTGGGGATTGGAAGCCGGGGGCGGCCCGATACGAAGTCAATTGCATCGATGTTGCCCGCCCGTAGGGGACCTGTTGCTTTGCGAGACACTTGTCAGCTGCCCCACAAGGGAATTTTTGGGTTTGACTCAGTGGCCTAATTATTAATTCGATCTGGAGTTAAATGGACAGCGCCACTTTCGCTAAAAGCGGCGGCAATATTAGCTCGACGCGCCAGCGAGTGGGTCGCCTATTCGACGGTGGACTTTGCTACGAAAACGCACAGTGCGCAGACCCGCTCGCTGGCGCGTCAAGCTCATATTCGGACCGAAAGTGGTGCTGTCCAATTAAGCATCGTGGGGAAAATAAGTGTCGCAACTTGTAGTGGACGAGGTTACCAGTCCCGTGCTCGAGGACTCGCGGGCCCCGCCCACGACGTACGTAATTTCCCGCACGACGCTAACGCTACTGCGTTCCCCTAGGATACAGAAATAGCCACTGTAGTGGGAAATTCTTGTCAGTAAAGGTCATAAATCTTACCTTCCCCCCATTGGCTCAGTCAGGCCGACTTCTCAAAAGGCTTGGATCGCCTGCTTCGCGAGTCGCAAATCTAGCGGAAGAACCACGGCGGATGCGAGCTTTTCGCACTGACTGCTACGTCAGTTCGTCTCGAATTTGTACTGGCGCTGTCTTGAGTGACGGGAAGCGTGTAACTAGAATTGACGGCTTTATGAAGACTTGCTTAGTCATTCAGTTGGTCCCCACGGCCTTGAAATTGCTCTGAGGTCGACCTCGAGATCTGTGAAGTGGTGTGGGGCATCATCGCTTTTACAGCATGAGGCTCATACAGCATGCGCAGTTTGCCAATGCCGAGATCTATTCTCAGGCGGCATAGAAGGTAAGCCCAAGAAAATTGCAAACATGAGTGGTACTGCTAAGAAACCTACCAGCCAGAGCGTGCCCAGCTTGAAATACTCACGCCGCGATTTATATCGTCAGCTTTGTAGGCACTACAAGAAGTCGATGTGTGCGTTCCTGTGCGTTGTGTCGGGGGCGATGTTGATTTCGTTACTTTCGCCTGCCGTCTATCAATCACAGAGCATCCTGTATGTACGCTTGGGACGCGAAAATGTGAGACTTGATCCTACCACGACATTTGGGCAGGCAGCGGTGATGACGATCCCCAATTCGCGTGAAAGCGAAATCAATACAGCAGTAGAGATACTTCAGAGTCGTGCGCTGGCGGAAAAGGTCGTGGCAGCCCTTGGGCCAGATTTGATTCTTGAGAAGCAGGACTCCGCCATGGAAGTGGCGACCGAGCCAACGGCTGTCGATTCTCCCTCTCGGAGTGTGGCGACATGGCGTGATTTGCTGGCTCAACTCCGTTTGTTGACTCCGCAGAGTGAGCAAGAACAAGCCATTAACACACTTAAGAAGAACTTTTCGGCGCAAGCCTTCAACAAGACAGATTTGTTATCCATTTCTTATCAGGGGGGTAGTCCGGCGCTGGCCCAATTGGTGCTTTCCAAATTTTCGGAGCTGTATTTGGAAGAACACGCCGGCTTAAATCGCACTCCCAATGCCCTTGAATTTCTAGAGCAACAAACAACGCGATTACGACTCGGATTGACAGAGTCTGAGCAAAAACTGAGGGGGTTGAAGCAAGAAACCGAATTGGCTTCTCCCGATAGTCAGCGAGAACTGCTGGTCGCTCGACTTAGTCGACTGCAAGATGAACTGTTGGCCGCGGATACGTTGGTCGTTTCAACGCAAGCTGAAGTCAAAGCCCTCAAGGAGACGTTGAAAGTGCTGTCGGCCACGCAGACCGCAACCACCGTTGGGCTGAGTAATCCGGCGGCAGACGGCATGCGGCAATTACTCTACAGCCTGCAATTGCAAGAGAAGAAGTTGGCAGGTAAGGTCACCGACGATCATCCGGAATTGAAAAGCATCCGCGAACAAATTGTCCAATCGCAGGCCATTTTTAGCAAAGAGCAAGACGCGCGGAGTACCGTCACCGAAGGTCCCAACCGTGCCTATGAAGAACTCAGCTTGGCTTGTTTGCAGCAAGAAGTGACGCTCGTCTCAACCCAAGCCAAAGCAGATTCACTGCGTGAACAGATCGCTGATGCAAAACATCTTTTCCAGACTCAGATTGCAAACGAATTGCGCATCGCTACGTTGCAGCGCGAAGTTCAACTTCAAGAGATTAGTTACCGCAAATACACAGACAACCTTGAGCAAGCTCAGATTGATCATGCCTTGGAGGCGGCGCGTATTTCCAATATAAACGTCATTCAGCCAGCCACATATGTAGAAATGCCGGTCAGCCCGAAAGTTCTTTTAAACCTGTTCGCAGGCATATTCGGTGGCATTGTTGCGGCGATTGGCTTGGCCATCCTCTGCGATGTATTAGATCACTCACTAAAGACGCCGGAAGAAATCGAAGACAAGCTGAACCTACCTTTGTTAGTTTCGATCCCGCGGCTTGACAATCGACAGTTGGCCCTGAATGGGAGGCATCGTGTATGATTACCCAATCGGCGTTGCGCAGCTTGAGCTCCCCGAGCCAGCCACTGACCTTGGGGACTGGCCAAACATCTGAAGCTCAGCATTATTTTTTGACGCTGTTGCGTTCGCTGTCTGTGAGTAACGGTGTAGCTGAAAACCCGATGACTACGTTGGGAGTCACCAGTTGTTATTCCGGCGAAGGAGTGAGTACTGTGGCGGTTCAGTTGTCCGTGGCGGCGGCGGCAGCGGGGACACGCGTACTGTTGGTAGACCTCAATTGGAAACGTCCTTCGATTCACCAGACATTCGCTGTGCACCGCGGTCCGGGCCTGTCCGAGGCATTGGCGAACGAAGGCAGAGAAGATCCGCCTGTACAAGCCTCACACATTCCCAATCTCTCGTTACTGACCGTCGGTAATTTTGTTGGGGATTTCAATCTGGCTATTTCCTTGGAAAAGATGGCGGGACTCATTCAATCGCTGCAGGACTTCGATCTGATCATCTTTGATCTCTGTGAGTCCGCGGAAGCCGGCCCGAGCTTGTCTTTGAGTAGCTTACTAGAGGGAGTGTTGCTGGTTATTGAAGCGGAGCGCGTCCGGTGGGAAGTTGCTGTGCGCGTCAAAGAGCTGCTGGTTCGATCAGGCGCGAACGTTGTAGGTGCGGTTCTGAATAAACGTCGCCAGCGAATTCCCAAATGGTTATATCGCACTTTGTAATGGGCACTGCAGACGGCAACAACATTGAGAATCCAATCCGATTCCGTGTGAAGAATTCCCTGTTAAGAATTGGATGGATATCCGCAAGAGATTTTTAGTCTGCTCGAAGACCGCCAGTACCTATCCTTCCTGACCCACAGCTGCCGTCCCCTTGTTGGCTGTCTATAAACTCTGCGGTTGTTCTGGGAAATCGCGTGTTGAGCCACAAACGCTCCTACCGCTCTACCGAAATTTGTATGTCATCAGTTGTTATTAATTCAAATGAAATCGTACCCAGGAGTAAGTCATTTGGGATTGGCAATAACGTCTGGGCGTTGGCCGACCAGGTGCTGATTTCGGGCACGAACTTCGTCACGATGATATTGCTGGCTCGCGGGCTCAATTCAGCTTCCGCTTTCGGGGCGTTTGTGCTGGTGCATTCGATACTGTTGTTTTCCAACAGTATTCAATCTGCTTTGGTGACTCAGCCACACAATGTGCTCGGGGTCTCTCGGTTTGGCGCCGACTATGTGCGTTATACATCATCAACGGCTGTCAACCAATTAGTAATTGTGTTGGGCTTCAGCGGGTTGGTCTCCATCGCTTGGGGAATCAGTCGATGGCAGGGCTGGGGCGTGGCTCCGCTACTGTTGGCGATGGTGCCGGCGGTTTTTGCATGGCAACTTCAAGAATTCATGCGCCGTGTGCTGTATACGGAAAGTCGCACGTCGATGGCTTTCGCTATAGATATCATCGCCTATGGCGGCCAAACGGCGGTGATTACCGCATGTTGGTGGCGAGGTGTCTTGTCTGGAAGCTTGGCCCTGGTTGCGATCGCCGTGGCTTCGGCTCTCGGGGCCTTGGTCGGCCTGTGGCAGTTGCGTCGAAGCCTCGACTGGCAATTCGATTTTAGCGTTACCAAGGAGAATTGGCATTTTGGAAAATGGCTGGCAGCTGGCTATATTGTGGGCAATTGGTTCTCAAGCCAGTTATTGATTTTTTTAGCAGCGGCCTTGTTGGGGACTTGGGCTGCGGGAATATTGCGGGCCATACATACGATATTTGGGCCGATGCGCATCTTGGCCCAGGCCTTTAGCATTTCGCTCCCCATTCGATTAGCGAACACTTTGGAGCATCGCGGGCCACTCGCGTTCCGCCAAGACGTGACCTACGCGTTTCTAATCGCGATGCCGCTCTTGGGCGTCTACTGCTTACTTGTGGGCTTGCTTTCGGGCCATATACTTACTTTCACTTTTGGTGAAAAATATGCAGGGCACGAATATGTGTTGATGCTGTATGCGGCATCGGCATTCGTTGGGTATCTCTGTATCATTCTCGCGGCCACCCTACGCGCTACGCGCCGAACGCGGCAAATCTTCCTGTGCGAGTTGTGCGCAACCTGTGCCGTTGTCCCTCTGAGCGCTTTCCTGATTCCGTGGTTGGGTATCCATGGGGTAGTGCTGGGAATGATGTCAACTGACGTGCTCTTGCTGACACTTTTCTACAGGACCTACCGAGCAACTATGTCTGAAATTGAATCGAAGCAACCGAAGGTTATGGAACTGAACCAAGTTGAAGCACGCAACGCCAATGGAAATGGATGCGATCAGCAGGCGTCTCACACGTTATCGGTAGATAGTAAAGCTTCCAATCGAAGTCGACGTGGGGAGTTTTTGCTCAAAATTTTTGAAACACTTGACCGGGAAGAAATACCGTTCTGCGTGCTTCACGGATATGAGGAATACCCTGAGCGTATACCGTCGGACGTGGATTGCATCATGCCCGGATGCGTTCTCCCTGACGCCCTGCATGCGGCACTCACCGAACAACTTGGAAGTGACATCGAGATTGTGCAATGGGTCCGCGGTGGTGCGCATGGAATTGTCTTGAGATTACGTGGCGATGAATTGGAGTTCTTGCAGCTCGACATCAGCGATGGCTGTCACCTCAATAAGCGCTTGCAATTCTATTCAGGCGCGGAGATTCTTCGTGATCGACGACGCGCCAACGGATTTTGGGTGCCCGCCACCAAAGTTGAATTCGCGTGCTATTTAATTCGCAAGATTGTCAAGAGACAACTTACCTCAGAACATGCCCAGCGACTCAGTAAACTGTATCAGGCTGACCCGCAAGGTTGCCAAAGACAAACTGAACGATTTTTGGGGAGTCGCAGTAGTGAGCAAGTTGCTAATGCAGCTCTGTCGGGTGACTGGTCACCCGTACAAGCCGCCATCGTGAGATTGCGACGAGAACTGGTTGGGCGAGCAGTTTTGCGTCAGCCTTGGCAAGTGATCCTGAATCTCTGTGGTGGATTGGGACGACGTGTCCGCCGCTGGTTTGCGCCAAGTGGATTTCATATTGCGCTGTTAGGCCCAGACGGCGCCGGCAAGTCATCGGTGGCGCATGAAGTTCAGCTAGCCTTATCGCCCGTGTTTTTAGGGACGATTTGCCGTAGTTTCCCTCCCAAGTTATTGAATCGACAAGTGGGCAATTCGTCGCAACCTCATGACATCCCACCCCGCTCCCGCTTGGCATCGATCATCCGCGCAGTGCTTTACTGGTGGACGTACTATTCGCCAGGTTACTTTTTTACAGTCTATCCGGCGCTGGTGCACAGCTGCTTGGTCATTCATGATCGCCATGTCATTGATTGTGCCGTCGATCCGGTCCGCTACCGATATTCTGGTCCGGCTTGGTTATTGGATTGGATTTGGCGTTGGATCCCCCAGCCAGAATTGGTGATTTTGCTCGATGTTCCAGCTGAAATCGTTCAATCTCGCAAACAAGAAGTTAGCTTTGATGTGTCTGCTAAGCAACGCATGGCTTACAGAGAATTGGTTGGTCAACTACCCAATGGGCAGATTGTGGATGGCTCACAACCCTTGGCAGACGTCGTCGCGGAGGTGAATGAGATGATTCTCAAAAACTTGAGAAATCGCCTGACCCATTAGTGTGAATGAATTCGGTCCATGAAGAGTGATTCCCGCAAATCCCATTTGGAAGTTGAGCGAGTGCTGAAGCAACTCGCAGATAGGGATCCGACTGCGCCTTGGGGAATTCAATTAATCGGGCAAGGATATCAAGCGCAACTCTTTTTGGCTCGTTACGGCAAGGCGTTGGTGGGGCAGCTAGATGAAAACGCGGTGGTAGTGAAACTGTACAAAGAAACGTTGGCTGCCGACCGCCAGGCATTCCAATGTGAAAAGGGCGGGTTGAAAGTTCTCAGTGAGTTGCTGCCTGGAAACGTATGCGGTGGGTGGTCCATTCGTTCTCCGTCTTTACTTTACGCCTCGGACAGTCCCTTGGCACTTGTCATGAGTTCCTTGCCTGGAGTACCTCTTGATTCGTGGCTTCACTCGAATGTGCCTACTACCGCGGAAGCCGAGTCCATCGTTGAAGCCCTGTTGGCCAGCTTACAGGCGTTGTGGACGCAGGGATTTATGTATGGCGACCTAAACCTCAAGAATATTCTCTACGATGAGTCGCAGCGGAGCCTCAGCTTTATCGATCCGGGCCTGCCGGCGGAATACTATCGCTGTGATGATGTGGCACGGGAATGGTGTCCCATGTCACGTGACCTCGCTTATCTGTTGTTCTCCGTGGCCGTTAGTGTCAAGAGTACGCTACGAAATCCCGCTGCTCGAAAGCGGCAACAGTTTATTGTTTCTTTACTCGTCCGACGATATCTCGATTCGATTGGATCAAGACAACAGCAGACGACGTTGCTAGAGGAAATCCGCTCGTGCGTCGAAACCCATTTGCGTGAGCTGAATTGTTCCTGGTCTCCATCCGGAATATGGCGACAACTAGTCAAACAGATTACCCAAAGCAGGCTGAGTCGCACGCTTGAGCAGTTGGCAGTTCACCGTCAAGAGGTGCAAATTTGAACCTCAAATATGTCGAAACACTGGCGGTAACCGACTGTCCGCTCGAAGGTGAAGCACAGGAATTGCTAACCCCAAGTGGAACTTGGCAGCTGAAATGGCTTGACGCACTGTGTGTCCTCTTATTGGGCTATGCCCTATTCGGAAAAGGCTTTGCGTATTTGGGTGTTTCTCCCCTGTTCGTCGGTGAGATCGTTTTGCTCTCAGGTATCTACGTGTTTCTGCGCTCGGGTTGGGAATACGTCATCATCTGCCCAGTCGTTTGGCCTTTGCTGGCGTTGGCGACCTGGGGAACATTGACGACAATTCCCCATGTGTCAACTTACGGGCTTGACTCCATTCGCGATGCAATGATTTGGGGCTATGCGGTTTTTGCCTTCCTCATCATGGGTGTGCTCTTGAGTGAGCCTACCAGACTCCGGCTGCTCATCGATCGCTATTCGAATTTCGTGATGATCTTCGTCTTGGCGATCCCTTGTACCTACGTTGTTAGCCAATTGGAGCTAGTACCGAATTGGCCGTGGGCTGACGTGGCTATGATTGATGTCAAAGTAGGCGACGTACTCGTACATCTCTCCGGCGTGTTTGCCTTCTGGGCTAGTGGCTTAGGCCGCCGCGTGAGCAAAGGCTGGATCGTGCTTTTACTGGGTAGCGTGGCAATTATGGGAGCTGCTAGTCGTGGCGGTTTGGTTGCCTTTATTTTGGCCTATGGCATATGCCTCATCTACCGACCTTTTAACCGACCGCTATGGGCGATCATGTTGCTAGGTATTTGCGGATTATTGTTTTTGGCGGTGATCGATTTGCGGTTGGAGGTTCCAGGCAAAGACCGTGAATTTTCGGCTCAACAAATTGTCGAGAGCCTGATAAGCGTTTTCGAGAGTTCGCCGGACAAAGGACTTGATTCCACCAAGCAGTGGCGCATTAACTGGTGGACGGATATCGTCAATTACACTTGGAATGGAGATTACTTTTGGCAGGGTAAAGGCTTTGGGATTAACCTAGCGGATGCAGACGGCTATCAGGGCACGCAGTGGGAGGGGCTCCTCCGCAGTCCACACAATGGTCACCTGACGATGCTTGCCCGGTCCGGCGTTCCTGGATTCATATTGTGGGTCTTTCCTCAAGTGCTGTGGCTCGTGCTGATCGTGCGTGGCAGCCTGAGGAGCCTCGTTCAGGGCGATCAGAAATGGAACAGCCTATTTGTTTTTCTACTTGCCTATTGGGTAGCGTTGATTACGCGCGCGACGTTCGACGTCTATTTTGAAGGTCCAGTGGGAGGGATTTGGTTTTGGACAATTTATGGAGTTGGGTTGAGTGCAGTGGTAATTTATAGATACTGTCCGGACACACTCTGCGAGCAAGGGAGCTACGATGAAAATTCTCCTCGCTCATAACCAATATCAGCAAGCAGGTGGTGAAGACCAGAGTGTCGCTGCTGAGATCGCCATGTTGGAGACCAATGGTCATGAAGTAGTGCAATATCGAGTGCATAATGACGCAATCAAGAATATGGGCCGCTTGGGAGTTGCAGCGCGAACGATTTGGAATCGTACCAGCTATCGTGAGATTCGTGATGTGATACGCCAGCACCGTCCCGACGTGGCCCACTTCAACAATACCTTTCCGTTGATTTCGCCGGCGGGCTATTACGCAGCCCGCAAGGAAGGTTTGCCTGTTATTCAGACACTGCGAAACTATCGACTAATTTGCCCGGATGCCTACTTCCTGCGAAACCAAAAGATTTGCGAATCATGTATGGGCCGCATGTTCGCTTGGCCGGCCATCGTCCATGCGTGCTATCGTAAGGATCGTTCTGCGTCGACCGTGGTCGCCAGCATGTTAGCAACGCATCGACTGCTAGGGACTTGGAAAAACGCAGTTGACGTCTACATCGCATTGACTGAATTTGGCCGTAAGACATTTATTCGTGGAGGCCTGCCGGAAAAGAAGATCGTGGTGAAACCAAATTTTGTTTATCCCGACCCTGGTCCGGGAAAGGGACTGGGCAACTATGCTATATTCATTGGGCGGTTGTCAGAAGAAAAAGGAATCAATACGCTGCTTGAAGCTTGGCGACTATTGGACAACGATGTACCGCTGAAGATTGTTGGCACGGGTCCGCTGGAATCCATCGTGCAAGCGGAGGCCAGTCGTGATGAACGCATCGTATGTGTTGGACAACAGTCGCCCAGCGCGGTCGCCCGGCTGGTTGGGGACGCAACTTTCCTTGTTTTCCCGTCGCTGTGGTACGAAGGCATGCCGCGCACCATCATCGAGGCTTTTGCCAAGGGAACTCCCGTCCTCGCTTCGAAATTGGGTGCCATGCAAGAGCTCATTTCCCACGACCACACTGGACTGCATTTCGAGCCTGGGAATGCAACAACCTTGGCGGCTCTCGTCCGGGAATTGTGGTGCGACCCGGCTAGGCTAGACCGGATGAGAAAAGCGGCTCGGGTCGAATATGAGACGCATTATGGCTTTGAAACAAACTATCAAAGTCTGATGACAATTTACCAGAATGCACTGAAGAATAAGCAAGCGAATTTGTGATACGCTTGAGCCCTTTCGATATCCAGTTATTTTGCTTGGTCCTCAAAGTGTCCGACACCTTGTTCGTTGGGCTTTAAGAATCGTTGGAGATTTCATCATGAAAATTGCTCGCTTCCTACCCAGATTTAGGGAAGCCTATAGGTCCTTTGATGTACTGGAGGAGCGCGAAGGTTGGGAGCGATTGCAAATAAACACATTCCAGCTCCAGCGGTTAAATGAAGTTTGGACGCACGCTGTACACCACGTGCCATACTATCGCCGCATTCAAACAGAATTGGCGCTGCCCAAACATTTCGAATCGCTCGAAGAATTTTCCGGCACAGTTCCCGTTTTGCACAAGTCGTTGCTGCGGGGAAACCACAAAGACTTTCTGTCCGAGAAACCTCAACCCGGCAGCTGGCATCGAACTTCGGGTTCGACGAGCTCCCCGCTCAAGGCCTATCGAGGGCACAATGCCCACCATGAGATGTTACGTACCAACTATCGTTACTATCGTATGTGGGGACACGACGTTTTTGATCGGATGGTATTCCTGTGGAATGTGAACGTCATCAACCAACCAGGCATTGCAAGTAAGATCAAACGATGTCGTGAATTCGCCGAAGATAAATTGCGCAATCGCTTGAGGCTTTCAGCGCTCACGCTTGGCACCAAAGATTTGCAAGGCTATCTGGAGAAGATTGCTTCATTCAAGCCATCAGCAATCTATTCTTACAGTCGGGCCGCCTATCTACTGGCCATCGAAGCGAAGAAGCAGGGCTTCCAGTGCCCATCGTTGAAAGTCATTAATTTAACGTCAGAACCCGCTTCTGAGCACGTCGTGCGCACCGTCCAAGATGGCTTGGGGGCGCCATGCATTGTGCAATACGGTTGTGTGGAACTCGGCTTTATCGCCGGTCAATGGCCAGATCGGACATTGCGCGTACGCGAAGACATCGTGTTTCTGGAAACGCTGCCGAGGGAGGATGCGCATTATGACGTCGTGTTGACCAATTTAAATAATCCCTCGTTTCCACTATTTCGCTATGACATTGGCGACGTTACGGACCAGCCAATCGAGGTTCCGGAACGCGGTTTTTCCATTTTGCGGAACATCTCCGGACGCTGTGGCGACCTGCTGTATACGCCATCGGGACGCTGCCTCCATCCGACCGTTGTAGACACACTTTTCGAAGAGAACTATTTTAAGTATGTCCGTCGCTACCAAATTCATCAACGGGCCGACTTTTCCATTGTGGCCTTGGTGGAATTGAACGACTCGGCCAACGTGCCCGATACATATCTGTTGGCGAAACATCTTTCAGTTCAGGTCGACGGCTGTCCAGTCGAAGTTCAAGTCGTTCCGAAGATTGAGCAAACTTCCGCAGGCAAGCACCGCAATGTTATCTCGGAAATTGTCGCCGTACCGTCCTAAAAGCCAAGCAAAAAGCGTTTCTCAATATTTCGAATCACAGCTAGATGTAGTGTAAAAGGGATCAAATGACAATTGCCATCGTGACAGGTTCAGCGGGGCTGATCGGATCGGAAGCCGTCCGACATTTTATAAAGCAAGGACTCGATGTTATTGGCATTGACAACGACATGCGTAGCGAATTTTTTGGCGCCCAAGCATCGACGACTTGGCAACGCGATGAATTGCAGCAGACTTTTGGGAAGCGATACACACATTGCAACGCGGACATTCGCGACCAGGAATTCATCAATAAACTTTTTGCGAAATATGCAAATAACATTTCGCTGGTCATACACGCGGCCGCTCAACCTTCTCATGATTGGGCAGCCAGCGATCCTCATACCGACTTTACCATCAACGCAAATGGCACGCTCAATTTACTCCAAGCAACTCGATTGTATGCCGGCGATGCAGTATTTATATTCACCTCAACAAACAAAGTTTATGGTGATACTCCCAATCGCCTTCCATTGGTAGAACAGGAAACTCGTTGGGAAATTGATTCCAACCATCGCTACGCCAATGGCATTCAAGAAGATATGTCCATTGATCATACCATGCATAGTCTTTTCGGAGCCTCTAAGGTGGCTGCAGATATCTTGGTGCAGGAGTATGGTCGATACTTTAATATGCAGACCGCTTGCTTCCGCGGCGGATGCTTGACCGGCCCCAACCATAGCGGCACTCAGCTACACGGATTCCTGGCCTATCTGATGAAATGTACTATGACCGGCAAGCCCTACTCGGTCTTTGGGTATCACGGCAAACAAGTTCGCGACAATATTCATTCGTATGACTTAATCCAAGCCTTCGATCAGTTTTTCAAGGCCCCGCGGAGTGCCGAAGTCTACAACATTGGCGGCAGCCGTTATAGCCACTGCTCAATATTGGAAGCGATTCAAATTTGTCAGAGAATCGCTGGCCGTGAATTGGCTTTTGAATACCGCGATGAAAATCGCATGGGGGACCATATCTGGTACGTCAGCGATGTGGCTCGTTTCCAATCGCACTATCCCGAGTGGAAACTTACCTTTAACGTCGATGATATTTTGCAAGATATTTATGACGTCAATCAGGAGCGTTGGAGTGAGGCTATAACAGCATGATTGATTTAGGGCGGTTCAACTTGCTTGGTATTCGAATCAACGCGGTCGACTATGACGGAGCCTTGGAGCAAATCTTTTGCGCTGCCAGAGCAGGCCGATCGCTCGGCGTGTCGGCTTTGGCCGTTCACGGTGTCATGACCGGATTTTTGGACTCCACTCACCAACACCGTTTGAATGACCTGGAACTGATCGTCCCTGATGGACAGGCCGTTCGTTGGGGACTCAACTTGTTGCATGGTACTAAGCTCAAGGACCGTGTCTATGGACCGAACTTGATGCTTAGAACTTGCCAACAAGCGGCCGCAGAGGGAATTCCAATTTTCCTATTTGGCGGCAGTGAACAATTGTTGCAACAATTGCAACAGCGACTAACGACTTGCTTTCCCGATCTAAAAATTGGTGGAAAGCGAGCTTCGAAATTTCGGACCCTCAACCCACACGAGAAAAATGAATTGATTGCGGAAATTACTGGTAGCACAGCCAGGATCACATTCGTTGGTCTCGGATGTCCTCGACAAGAAGTTTGGGCGTATGAGTTTCGCAAACACTTGTCCATGCCAGTGCTAGCTGTGGGAGCAGCGTTTAATTTCCATGCCGGGCTGATGCCCCAAGCACCGCCACTTTTGCAAGCCTGGGGGCTTGAGTGGTTCTATCGTCTGGTGAGGGAACCTAGGCGGCTTTGGACTCGCTATGTACTACTAAATCCACTCTACCTCACCATGTTGTTCCTGCAGTGGACCGGCCTGCGTCGCTTTGATCCTGAAAACACCCAAGTGCCTAGCTCTGAGATCTTGTACGGATGAACTGTGTACGGATGACTCGGCGAGGAGATCAATACCGCCGCGGGTCGCTTGGCTTGCCCCGCTGCCTGGAAAACTCTCCGTAATTGGCTTCCTCGAAAGTGAGGTCCAAATCAGCCCCAAACTTGGCCAACTTTCGAAGTACCTACTGCGTTAACTGCCCAGATGGGGAGCTCTCTACGGCTCGATCCTCACTGACCCTCAATTTGCCAAGAGCTGGGCGTTGGTGTAAGTCATTTCTTTCCAATCACTTACGCACTTATCTCGCTCGTTGGACTGTGTTAAATAGTAACGCCTGGCTTGCTTGGGCTTAATAGGGGGGTTATAGTGGCTCGCCCGATTTCATCGTATCTGAACCGGAATTTAACCGGATTTTTGCCAGAAATTCACAATGGAATGGACCGTACTTTGGGCTGTGCCACAGGTCGGTGTTTTTCTCTTATTATTTCAGTACACATTATTGGCTTAGAAAGAAAATGAACTCGTCTTCGCAGTTAGAGCCATTTCCTGAAATTGCATCCAGTTTGAAACCTGGACTATTGGAGACGAACCGTAGGGGTAAGACTGTCGGTTTGCACCAGCGTTGGCTCCCCACGGCGACGATGTGGGCTGAATTGGAGCATTGTCGCAAGATGGCCGAACTGATTGAAGAGCCCTTTACATTGCTGATCGTTACATCGCGAACGGCAATATCCGCGAAAACTTTGCATCCGTTGCCGCTGTACAACTTAAACCAGTTTACAGACGTTCTGGGCCCGATTGGCTTGCTGGATCGAAAACGCTTAGGGCTGATGATACGCACGAATTGTGAGGATGAGATCTGTAAATTCGTTGAATCAGTCCAAGAATTGCTTGGCAGCGGCTTATGGGATTTCGAAGTATCAACCTACCCTCTGGCGTTGGATAAGGAGATGTTAATAGCCGATCCTGCAGGACGATTGAGCACTTTAAATTGCAGTTCTATGCAGCCTTTGTTCGCTCTACCAACGCCATTAGGAAAGCGGGCGATCGATGTCATGGTTTCTTCGCTTGGTCTGCTGCTGTTGCTTCCGTTTTTGCTAGTAGTAGCCGTGATGATTCGTTGCACCTCAGTTGGACCCATCTTTTTCAAACAACGACGAAGTGGTTTAGGCGGGATCCCTTTCGACATTTACAAATTCCGCACCATGGTGGTAAATGCGGAACAACACCAAATCGCATTGAAGCACCTAAATGAACAAGATGGGCCGGCATTTAAGATGAGGTCCGACCCACGCGTAACTAGCTTGGGCCGATTGTTGCGTTTTACCTGCGTCGATGAACTGCCGCAATTATGGAATATCCTCAAGGGTGAAATGTCGTTGGTTGGACCGCGTCCCTTGCCCTGCGAAGAATCCAATGCCTGTCGCTGGTGGCAAATGCGGCGACTGGACGTCTTGCCTGGGCTGACGTGCACCTGGCAGGCTCGTGGACGTTCCATGGTTTCGTTTGACGAATGGATGCGCATGGATCTTGACTACGTCCGACGCAGGTCGCCGGCACTTGATTTTCAAATACTGCTCGGTACTTTTGCCTTTCTGATTTCGCGCCGTAGCTGCGAGCCTACTGAGTCTGAGGCACCACAGCCTATTAGTGAATGTACTTCGTAAACGTCATTCACAATCAACCAACTTTGACCTCCGACCCATGATGGGTGGCGAAGCAAGCGGGTTTCATTAACCCAGTCTTTTTTGGTTCCTTCGCTACTCCACCTTGCGCCAACTCCTGAAAACAGGGTCTGACTCCTTTCAGTACTTTCACCGCCATCAGGCTTGAACAATCCCCATGTCCTGCGTCAAATCAATTTGGCAAGCGGCTAGCGAGATTAATGAAGTGAAGCCGAAACGGTCGGCGTTGGAGTCGATGGAATTCGGACCTGCCAAGCGGAGCGTTGGTACGAACCCATTGGGCAGGCTGCTGAGTTCAAACGCCACATAATAAGTGCCTGGGGTAGGACTGGCGAAAATATAATGCCCCAACGCATCGCTTGTGGTTGTCGCGAGCTGTATGTCATCGCCACCACCGATTTGGCCATCACTGCCAGGACTGAACAGTCGCACCGTCACACCACTGACGCCCGGCTCGTTAGGATTCTGCAGTCCGTCACGGTTATTATCGAACCACACGAAATCGCCGATGGCTACGCCCATACAGCCGCCAGATGAACCGGCGGGTGGACTCGCGCCACCGCCTGGTCCGGGGCCGCCACTACCATCGCCACTACCATCACCACTTCCACCCGCACTGCCGCCGGGATCGTTGGTGGTCGGTCGTCGCCCACCACTATTGGAAGGTGGACCGTTGGTGCTCGTCTCGGGTCCAAGATTATAAGTGGGGATATTGGCAAAACCGCGCGCGCGGACCGCCGCCGAAGGATTGTCCACCGCTTTTTCGTACTCGACTTCGATCGTTGACGCGACATTCTGTGAGACAGCCGCCTTGGCAATCAACTCCAATTCTTGTGCAACTCCTACATAGATGGCAATATTGCCGCTTATCAATAGGTGCGGTGATTTGGCAGTTGAGGTCACCACAAAATCAAAACTACCTGCGGGCAAATTTGGGCTGTTAGGTAGACTTGTCCTGGCGGAAGTAAAGCTAGCCCCAGGACCGCTGACAGTGGAAGTGCCAGTCGAGTCAATCGAAGCTCCAATGCCAGTATCACCGAGGGGCGTCTCGGGTAGCGAAGTGGAGATTGTACCTTTGCCGGTCGTGTCGACAGACACTTTGGACAACGGAGTCAATGCAAGATTTGCTTGTACTACAACGGGCGGATCGCCTGGATGATTCAGGGTCAAATCGAGGGTTAAATTACCGCCACTGCCCGGTACGGGAACCCCAGACAATTTGGTGCTTGATTTCGAGTCATCCACTGCACCACTAATGCCGCAATCACCCTGTCGACAGGCGATGCGATACGTGAATGGCACGTCAGCGCCGTAGGTCGTCGCAAAGGCGGCATAACTCTGTACAAAGCTTTGCAGTGACCCGAAAGTCGCGATGGACTGAAGCCCCAATGGGTCGGTGTTATTAATCGGGTCATTACCGGCGTAACGCTGCAAATTCGTGTCACCCGCCGCGAAGCCCAACGGATCTTGATTGACGAATTCACCTGTAAGGGGATCGTAAGACCGCGCGCGGTAATAGTACAGTCCGGTGTCGCCATCGAATTCGCGACCGGTGAATTTGAAGCGATCGCCGGCTGCAGCATTGGACTCAGAAAGGATGTTGCCGAAGCTGTCGTACTGGAGGCGGCTCAGCAGTACTCCATTTTGATCGATGAGCGCTCGCGTACTTCCCAAACGATCCGCCAAATACCAAGCTGGTCCCTGGTCTGGTTGATTGCGGGCCAGCAGCTCATCCAGGCGATTCCCTGGCAAATATTGAGACAGCAAATTGCCTTGCGCGTCATAATCCCCCCACGCAGTCTCGCCCAAGTAGCTGGTATACACAGCACCACTACCATTGTCGACCGAGATACGGCGGTTGAGCGCGTCGTAACCATAGCTGACCTCACTCAGTACCACGCCCAGCGTATTGCGTGAAACGACCGAGGTCAAGCGTTGCCGATGATCGTACGCATAGGTCGTCACCGTACCTGTTGTGCGATCCGACTTGTTGACTAGATTGCCTTGGCGATCATATGCATAGTTGAACTGAGCATCGCTCAACAATTGGTTATTGGATCCAGACTGAATCGCGCTGCCCGATCGATTTCCTCCGGCGTCAAACTGATAGGCTTCGTCCGGAAGATTGGTATTGTCGCGGGCGATCAACTGTCCGGACGGATCGTATTGGAAACTCGCGGAGTTCTGTAAACTGGTCTCGGAAGTAACGCGGAATAAGTTGTCGTAGTCATAGGTGAAACTATCCAAGACCGTTTGAGCAGCGTCCGTGTGAACGATTGACTGTAGCAGTCCTAATCGATCGTAGGCTTGCATGGTATTGCTCACGGGCTGACTTTGATTCGCACCCGAAAATCGTGCGACGGATGTGCGAGCACCGCGAGCATCGTAGCCAAAGTCGGCGCTAATTGTGCTAAGTGTCGGGGCAGTGAGCGCGGTGGAACTTAGTAAATTGCGGTTGTCGTAGGTGCGCGTAAGCGTTGCGCCGCGACTATCGGAGATTTGTGTCGGCAAGCCGACGGCATTGTAGGCAAACTGTTGTACCAGTCGCTGCTCAGTGGCTGCCAGTGGCACGTCCTGCGAACTGACTCGATTTAACGCATCGAATTGAAAATTCAGTACGCTGTGGGGTTCGGCAATTTGGGTGATATCGCCTATTGCATTTCGAGTCGTGTTGATCGTATGCGTGACGACCTCGCCGTCAAGCCAGAGTTCCTGGCTGAGTTGTCGCGTGGCATCGTATCGATATTGAATCTCGCGACCATTGCGGTCGACTTGTGATATAAAATTGCCCACCGCATCAAATCGATATTGGAGCGCGTCGCCGAGCGAATTAGTTTCGCGGACTAAGCGATTGAGCGAGTCATACTGGAGCTGCGTCAAGTTGCCCAGTGGATCGACCACTTGCGTGCGATTGCCCACCGCATCATAGGTGTAACGCGTCACCCGGCCATCGCTACTGGCTACCGCTGTGACCTGATTCAACCCATTGAAGTCGAACGACAACGTATTGCCCAGTTCGTTCCTGAAACTGACTACATTGCCGAAGGCGTCGAGCGTGCGAGTCGTAGTGCCACCCAATGGGTCGATCGTCCGGATGCCTCGATTGGCCGCGTCGTAAGCGAAAAAGATTGTCTCGCCCAGTTCGTCGGTGTAGCTCACGCGATTTCCCGCGTCGTCAAAGAGTTGTGAGCGGCGAAATCCAGCCGCATCCGTCGAGCCAACTAGACGGCCCCGGGCATCGTATTCGAAAGTAGTCGCGTTTCCAACGGCATCGATGGTTCGCACGACGTTTCCATTGACGTCGTATTCCCGCCGCGAAGAACTGCCGAGCGCGTCGGTCACTTCGATCAGCCGATTGAGGTTGTCGTATAGATATTGAGTGACATTGTCGCGTGCATCAGTGATTCGAATCTGATTTCCCGTAGCGTCGTATTCGAACCTAGTCACTGCACCCAGTGGGTCGGTAGATTGGGTCAAGTGCCCCAAGGCATCGTAGACGTATTCAAAACGCTGCTGCAGCGCATCGATCACCGCCGTTCGATTGCCGACGGCGTCGTATTCGTAGCGAGTGACGTTGCCCAGTGCGTCGCGTTGTTCTTTCAGTCGAGCGTCGTCGGTATATACAAACGATGTAGTTCGACCGAGCGGATCTGTGAGCTGAGTGACTTGGTTTTTTGCATCGTAGCTACGTCCCGTGACACCACCTGCGGGATCAATCGTCTTAAATCGCCTCCCTAGAGCATCGTATTCGTAACGCGTCGTACGTCCCAGTGAATCAGTGGCTGATACAAGCTGATCGTTTTCCCAAACATAAGCGTAGTCGGCGCCCGTCGCATCGATGCTGCGCAGCGGTCGACCGAGGCTATCATAAAAGTTCTGAGTCACATTGCCGTTTTCGTCCGTTTCGCGAGTCACCTGCCCAAGCTCGTTGTATTCGTAGCTTCGCGTTGGTAATTGCGGTTCCTCCGGTTCGCCTCCGCCGGCCGGTAGTCGCGTGCTTGGAAAGGTGATGCTCGTCGCGCGGCTGGCATTGGTAAATGCGAAATTTGTCGTGTTTCCCTGGGCATCGGTTTGGCTAGTGATGCGGCCAAGATCGTCATAAGTAGCCGTCGTCATCACGCCTTCGGCATTGAGCATATTGAGTAGCTCGCCACGCGCCGAGTACGTAAAGTGAGTTATCCGGCCTAGCGGATCGGTCACACTTGTCAGTTGTCCAAGACTGTTATAGGTCGATGAATAGGCATGCCCCAGAGGGTCAGTGGTGCGGACGATATCCCCGCTCGTGTTGAATTCGCGGCGCAGCGTGTTGCCTTCTTCGTCGGTGGCGAGTGTCACATTGTCATAGGAGTCATAAGCGAATTGCAGCACACCACCACCTGCTTGTTCAACGCGGGTAATGTTGCCACGCGCGTCAAATTGCACGACCGATTGATTCCCTAGTGGGTCGATCGACGTTTCTCTGAGGGTCTGCAAGTCAAAGTTGTTGGTTACCGTGGCGCCGACAGCATTGGTTGACGACTTAAGCCGACCGGAGTCATCGAAGTTGGCAGCTAAGGCGATGGAACCGTCGGGCTTGATCACAGTGTCCAGCAACCGAGGTGCACCGCTTGTGTATTCGTATCGAGTCCGCTGGCCTGCCTGATCGGTAAATGCGATCAGATCTCCATTCGAATCGTATGCATATGTTAAGATGTTCGTCGCTGGATCGATGATCTGTGTAATCCTACCTTGCGGATCACGCACGAACTGAATTGATTCACCGCTGGAACTGAAAATTCCATCCGCACGATACTCAAGCCGATTGCCATTGCTATCGGTTCGGTTGGCCAGTCCCAGAAACTGATCGTACTCAAACACCGTGCCATCTTTACTCGTCAAGCGATATGCCGATGGGTTAAACGGATTGCCAAAAAAGCCCTCGTAGAATGCGCCATTGACGTTACGCAGTTGCGGTGACCCGACATCAAGCTGATCGGTCACACCTGGATCAGGCACGAATGTCGCTGAGTACGAACCACCTCCAAAGAGACTGAATTGTTGTTGTGGTCGGAAGGTAAAACCAACACGCTTGCCCTCTGCATTGGTCAAATAGACGCGTGTTCCATCGCGAAAGGGATTCGCAGCAAAGTACAGTCCCTGCGCTTCCAACGCATTGACGGGAATCGTCTCGCGAATCGCGGCGTCCTGCAGGTCCAAACTCCAGCCAAAACCAAAATCTCCCGTCTCGCGCGCGTTGCGAGTATCGTAGATGCGAGAGATCGTGATCGAAGTTCCAACGATCGGGATCGTCAGGTCCACAGTTTTGAACGCAAACTGCCCGAGTTTCAATTGCCCATCCAGGCTCAACGGCAGTGCCTTGGCTGAAATATTGCCACTTAAGTCTTGAGCCAAAATGCGAATCACATAATCGTCGTTGATGAGCATGGTTGGATCGAAGGTGGCCAGCACCGTATCTACGGCTGCGGCGTTGCTGGTAGTCAAGGTTCTGTAGTCGGGATCATCGAAGGTCGGCTGATTGACGTCGACCAAGTCGGCGCGGCCGTAGTCGATGCGATAAAATTGCAAGTTGTCATCGGTGATCGACCCCACGATATCGGTCAGAGTGGTTACTACCGCATTGGCGCTGGGGGAGGTCAATGTAATCGTGGGACCCTGCGTGTCGGCGGGATCAAACACGCGCAAAGTCACATTGGCAGTGCCCACATTCCCCGATGCATCGCGGGCTGTAGCTTGCAAGTTGTATTGCCCAGGCGCATTGCCCCGCAGCGTGAGCGAATGATTGGCATCGAGCACTTGGGGGACTCCATCCAGTGTCAATACCAAATCCACGACACCGACATCATCGATGGCGCGAACGACCACCACGCTATCTTGTCCGAGCGCTAGCGGATTGCTGCTGAATTGCACTTCCACCACGGGTGCGGTTTGGTCAGGAGTCACGCTTAATGTGTAAGTTTGCGTGGCTGTTGCTCCGAAGGAATCTGTGACGCTGAATACCACTTGGTTCGACAGCGGAACGCCCGGCTCGGTCGTCCAGCGCATGCGGCCCAGTGCATCGATACTCATACCAGCCGGTGCCACCAACAACTGGAACACGAGCGGGTCCTGCTCGGCATCGCTAGCTTGCACATCGTAGCGATAGACGCCGCCCAGCGAGATTGTGGCGGGTGCGGTTGAGGCAATTACGGGGGCTTGATTGACGCGAGCTTGTACAGCAAATCGCTGTACACTCACATTGCCCGCCGTATCACTCGCAGCCACGCGCACGATATGCGCCCCAGCCTGGCCAGCGGTGGGAGTCCAAGTTATCAAGCCCGTCTGCGAATCGATCTGCATGCCCGTCGGAGATTCGACCAAGGAGAAAGCCAGCGTGTCGCCTTCGGGATCGAGCGCCTCGACATCATAGCGATACTCGGCGCCAATCCGCGCCTTGAAGACAGCGCGCGAGGCAATGATCGGTTCTTTATTGCGCACGACTTGTGCAACCAGAATATCAAAAGTCTGCGAGGCAGAATTGCCATGGATGTCGGCGACGTCCACCGCGACAGAGACGGTGCCAAGTTGAGCGAGCGTGGGAGTCCAACGAATGATGCCCCGCGCGGAATCGATAATCATACCGCTGGGCGCGTTGCTCAAGCTATAGCTCAAGGCATCGTTTTCGGGATCGATAGCCCGGACGCCATAGACGTAACGCACTTCGGCCACAGCTTCGCTGGGGGCACGCGAGACAATGGTCGGACCGAGATTGGCACCCGACACTAACAGCGAAAAACTCTGCAGCGCTGGGTGGCTGGCTGGGTCCACGGCAGAAACGACAAAGCGTTGCAATCCCAGTTGCTCGAGCGTCGGCGTCCAGCGTAGCGTCCCATAACGTTCGTCGAGCGACGCCCCGTGCGGTGCTTCGATCAGCGTCCAGCGAACTGGGTCGAGGTCCTGGTCGTCGGCTCGCAAGTCATACGCGAAGGCTTGTCCAACGGTGGCTCGGAAGGCAGACGGAGGTGAAACAATCTGCGGGGGATGATTCTCATTGACGGATGTGACGTCAATGGAAAAGCTTTGCTCCGTCGTGCCGCCGCGTCCATCGGTCAACGTTAACTTCACAGACTGTGAACCGAGCTGTGCCAGCGTGGGCGTCCAGCGCATGCTGCGGGCGGTGGCATCGAACGACAGGCCAGCTGGCGCGTCGTTCAACACGAAACTCAACGGATCACCATCGGCGTCGCTCGCGTCTATGAAATAGAACCAATCTTTCCCGGCTGCGATCTTGGTTCGCGGCTGCGAGTGCACCAGCGGAGCAACATTGATCAACGAGTCGACGACTTGCAGTGTAAATTGTTGCTGGCCGACTCCGCCCCGCGAATCTTTGACAGCCAAGACTATCAGCACATCACCGAGCGCCGCGGGAGTGAAGCTCAACACTGCACTCGAATCCGCGTTGTCAAGCTTTGTTAACGTCATGCCGCTACCGGGCGTGAGCACTTCAAACATCAGTTGGTCACCGTCGGCATCTTGGGCATGCAGGCGATATTCCCAAAGTAGCCCTACGCCTGCCGTGGCGATGGGCGTCGATGTGATGATGGGCGTCGTGTTGGAGGCGTCAATTTCGATTTGGAACGATTGCAACCAAATGCCAGAGCTGCTACCGTCGGAAGCGCGAATGACGACTTGCTGCCTGCCCGCTTGATCGGCCCGCGGTAGCCAACCTAGTTGACCAGTGGCTGGATCGATGACCATCCCGGAGGGTGCCAATGGCAAATCGTAGGTTAACGTATCCCCATTGGGGTCGCGCGCGATTGCTTGATAGAGATACTTCGAACCCACCGAGGCCACGGAGGGTGGTGAGCTGACAAAGTAGGGAATGAGATTATGGGCCAGGTTCTTTCCGCCGATGACATCGACGGTAAACTGTTGAATGGCTGAGCCCCCGCGACCATCGTTGACCTGCACGGTCACTCGTTCCTTCGCAAATGCACCAGCCGAGACACTCCACTGAATCAAGCCACTGGCCGCATCGATCGTCATACCCGCTGGCGCATCGAGCAGTTTGAACGACAGCATGTCGTCGATCGCATCCGCCGCAATTACCTGATAGACGTAGTTGTTTCCGACTTGGGCGGTGACCACGGGTAGGCTAGTGATCGTTGGATCTAAATTATCGAACACTGCCAATGAAAAATTCTGTTGGTCGCTGCCTCCGCGTGGATCGAGCACTTGCACAGCGATTGCATGGGAGCCAACATCGGCGGCAGTGCTCGACCACTGCATGAGTCCCGAGTTGTCGATCGTCATGCCCGCTGGGGCATTCAACAAACGGTAACTGAGCGTTTCGCCGTCCGCATCCCGGGCGATTAGTTGATAGCGGATCAAACCGACCGTCGTGGCTGCCGGAGGAGTGGACACGATCACCGGCGACAGGTTGTCGGCAGGCGAAATGACCAGCAATGAAAATGCTTGTCGGGCTGTGCCACCGCGCGCATCGGAGACCTGAAGCACGACTTGCTGATTGCCCAGTTGTAGGGGAGTAGGTATCCACTGAATTTGTCCGCTAGCTGGCGCGATACTCATGCCGTTGGGTGCTGAGATCAAACGATACGTCAGCGCATCGCCATCGGCATCGACGGCGGTTAGCGCATAGGGATAGTTGACTCCCACTTCGGCTAGCCCCACCGGAAGCGAGGCAAAGATCGGTGGGCGATTGGCGGATATTGACCGCGCGGTCAAGCTGAAACGTTGAGTACTGACCCCCAGCCGCGCATCGGTAACTTGAATTTCGACGGTATAAACTCCGTCATCAGAAGCGTTGGGTGTCCAACGAACCAGGCCGGTCATTGGATCGATAGTCATCGAGGCTGGGCTCTCGTTCAAACTGAATTGCAACGCATCGCCATTGGGATCAACGGCAGTCACCTGATAGGAATACTCGCGTTGTAAGTCGGCATTCGTAACAGGTAAGCTGCTGAATTGTGGTGCTGCGTTAAGTTTGCCTAAGAAGCGCAGGTCGTAGCTAAACTGAACTTGGTTGGGATTGAAAAAGGCCGCTGACAAGAAGCCCGATTGTCCACGTGGCGCGAGGCTGCCTCCAGTGACCAGACCGGTGAAGTCGTAGTAGGGATCGCCCTCAGGAGTCAGACCATCGGCACCGCGAACCAAGATCAGCGGATCGCTAATGTTGGTGATCGCGACGAACAATGGTACCTCTGCCGAATACTGTCCAAAGTTGTTAACGGCCGTCTCGGCATAGAGTGTTTGACTGAATTGGCTATACGAAGTCCGCGCGTAGTCGACTGAGAAACTGCTTGAGACGTCAGCCAAGCTGGCGAAGTCAACGGTCGAAGAGTTAGCTTGGACGCCGGTGAGTACAATGCGCTGCGACGTGGATTGGCCGCCCGAATCGATGGCAGTGAACTCATATTCATTTTCACCTGGTCCCACGTACAGCGATGCAAAAAAGTTGCCCGCAGCATCCACCGCTTCGATGGGCTGGCCGTTGACGGTGATGAGATCGAGAGTCGCGTTAGGGAAATCAGCTAAGGCGAAGCCGTTGGCTACCAAGGTGGTACCCGCGGGTACGGAGCTGCCGTCGAGTGGAGCGGCTACAAAGATCGTAGGTGCCGCTGCGCTACCCTGCCAATCGACGATTGAATCGTCCAGCAGTTGCCCTACGGCAGCTGTCACGACATCGCGACCTGACGTCGTACCGATGTAACTGAATTGCACTAGACCACTGGCATCCGAAAAACCGAAGCCACGTTGCGGATTGACGCCAGCTACATCAAAGTCGACGCGAATGCCGGCAATAGGCAGGCCCGTAGCATCGGCCACGCGGGCGGTAAACAGTAAGGCATTATTGATTAGCGGGTTGGCGGTAGCTGGCGCAAGCACAATAGAACTTACTTCAGCCACCGGCGATAGCGACTGTCCGCCGACATATCCATAGGAATCGAAAGATCCAAAACCATAGACAAAGACACCAAACGGCAACGGACCGTTGAGTTGGTAACCGCCAAGTTCAATAGGTATTTGCGCCCCATAGAATCCGCTATCACCGATGGCGGTGAATAGACTGGCATCGAGCGGTGTGCCATTGAGTTCAATTTGCCCAACGGCCTCGGCCGGAGAGACGAGATTGATGAAGTTGCGATCAAACCGCCCGGCATTCAGGATCGCACTTTCGACGGGTGTCGAGACGGTATAGTTAGCCAGAAACTGTTCAAAAGGGGGGACGATCATCATCAGCGGATCGCCTAAGAAGGTCGCATTGCCGCCGGGATCGGTGCGATAATAATTCTGGGAATGCGCGTACTGTGCGACCAGGATCGCTCCGCTAGATTCGATATGGGCTGCGCCCACGATGACTTGCTCAAAAAACTGACCGCGATCGAGCGTAGCTACGACAGCGCCATTGACACTGACTTGCGTGCCGTCGGTTTGTGCTAAGAAACGGAAGCGATCGCCGCGAGTGGAGTTGGTGACGAGTGGGGCTGTTGCGAATTCGCGTCCCCAAGTATTCGTGGGTGGCAATTGTTCGACCAAATGGTCCGCCGCGAAATATTGGCTAGGGATAAAGCTCGCTCGATTGCCTCCGAACACCGCCACCGGTTTGGTGCTGGTGATGATCGAACCGGTTACATCGGGAGCGCCAGCGAATCCGGCGCCCGACAAGTCCCGTATTAAGTAGGTCTCGCCTTGATTGAGAGTGATCGTTTGCGTTGGAATCGCGAACTGTGATTGTCGAACGTTGAGATAGACCAAACGGCCGGTGGGTGCACTAAACGAATACGACTTTGTTTCGTTAATGCCCACGTCCAAGCTGATTGGCGTGTTGAAACCAGACACGGGAACGACGGGGCCAGGCGTGCGCGTGGCTCGGAAATTGATGGTGATGGGTCCACTATCCTGCCGACCACTGATCGTAAAATAGTAGGTCCCCGAAGAGAGGACTTTAGCGGAGAAGTCGGAGCCATCATTGCTGCCTCCGACAAACTGATTGAGCGGGCCAGTAATACCCCAGTTAAGTGGCAAGAACGATCCGAAATTATCTAGTTGAAGTGTTTCGCCGGCGGTGGCCTCGATGCGAAAGACTTGGGCCGCATTGCCTGGATTCAAGACGACTTGCTGGTTAGCATCGAAAGTCAACGCAGGTGCGGCGGCCAGATCGTCGATGCGGAAGCGATAATTCTGCGGCGCGACCTGGCGACTTTGAACCGCCATGTAGTAGTCACCCGTTTCCGCGACCACCAAGAACGGTACGCTAGGCGGTCCAGAGTCGACGGCCTGAAAGCCAGAACTGAGGAGCGTTCTACCGCCCGAGTTAAAAATCGCATAGTTGATAATGTCGTAGGGCAACAAACTATCGAGCCGAATACGTTGGCCCGACTCCAGATGCATGCGGTACACGACTTGGTTATTATTTTCGACTGTTCCAGAGGTTTCGACTCCCAGGGCCAGACTGGGGGCGGCTAACAGATTTTGGATTTGAAAGCTGAAGTTAGCGGGGATACCCGGGTCGCCATGGAAGATGACATAGTGTCGACCGGTTCTAAGAATCCGTGAAATGCCATCGGCCTCCCCCGTGGAGGCCGCGCCGAAAATACCGCGCGACCAAGTGGCAATTAACTGCGAGTCGTAGATGCCAAAGGCGTAGCTGCCCGATTGGGCATCGAATAGCAATTGGTCGCCCATCGTGGCGTCAAATGCATAAACCAGCGTCTCGCGTCCGGTCGGGAAGGAAGCATTGACGACGGTGCCCAGCGACAGGGGTGTGGCGAAGGTATCCAGATCGAGCACTCGGAAACTATAGCTACCTGCGTCGGTGGCCGTGCCGCCGCGGAGAGTAATCGTATACGTTCCCGACTGTGGCAAGAAGGCGGGATCGAAGCGCGGTATATCCTGCAATTCGCTGGCAAATCCAAAACCTGTGTACAGTCGCGTACCGTCGGGCGCGTTGAGTTCGACGTATAGGTTTTCGTTGACGTTATCCAGCCCGTCGACAACGATGCGGGTACCGGCGGGTGCAGAAAACTGATAGGCAGCAGAGCCACCGGCGACGATGGTTAAGGTTTGGGTTGAATTAAAACCACTTTTGGCAACGCTGGGATCTGGTGTGATCGTTGCGGAAAAGGTTACATCACTTACCTCATTGTTGCTGACGGTTCGAAACAACAGTGAGTATTCTCCTGTGGACAGTAGCTTGGCGGACAGGCTATTTCCACTAATGGTAAACGCCGTTTCGTTGCCGGCGGGATCGAGCAAGGTATAACCTGTGCGACCCGGTAAAGAGACTGATTGAAGATTGAGTGTTAAGGTGTTGGCGGCCGATCCAGAGAATTGAAAGCCTACCAGACGTCCCTCGGCAAGATGCACGTTGGTAGGAGTAGACAGAGGCAGCGTCGGCTGACTCTGCAGATCGATCAGCCGAAAACCGTAAGCCGAAGTCGCGAAGGATGCGCTGTCCAGAAACACGTAGTAGGTGCCTGTCTCGGGCAATACGATCACATTGTCATCCGCTACTGTAACCAACGCTACTGGCGATCCGCCAGGACCATACAGACCAAAATTTACCAATCGATTGTTCACGAATGAATCGTATTGCAGGATCTGCCCAGCCACGCCATCCAAGCGGTAGACATCGGCGCGTCCTGCAGGATCATTAAGTCCGGTGATATCCGCTCCCAGCGTGATCTTGGGAGCCACGTCGAAGTCGAGCATTCTAAAACTAAAATCGAAAGCCGCGTTCTGCTCCCCGGTGATCAAGACGTAATACTTGCCCGTTTCACGGAACTGCAGTGCGCCGAAGAAATTGCCGACGGCATTGTTATCGGTTTGCGCCGAGAGCGTCGTCTGATCACCGCCACTGGGCGAAAGAATGCGCACATTGACATTGGGCGCCGGACTAGGATTAATGGCATCGTAGTACAAGCGTTGACCGGCAACGACATCGAACGCGACAACCTTGGACTCGCGGCCCGTTGGAAAATTCAGCGTTATCTTTTCACCAAGATTTGCGGGGACTGCCGCAGTTGCTATGTCGACAACTTCAAAATCGTAGTCGCCGCTATAGCCGTCGAACGGAGGTTTGACAGTAACTTTCCAACTACCTTCCGCATCCGTTACAAAGGGACCTACGTCGAAGCCTCCTTCATTGCCCAGACCAAAGGGGACCGTGCCGTTGGGTCGCATGATGAGCGATGAACTGGCTGTCGTCGAACCCGTATATTGTCCTGGCTGTATTGTGACCTGCGTGTCGTCTTCCGTTGCCACAATTAAAAGTTGCGTCCCCTCGACGTGTGCGATCGATGCATACGTGTTCTCATAGCCCAGGTTAATATACTCGCTGCCTAGCGAGCTAACTGGCAGCGCCAAGAATGCGTCGGAGGTGCTGATCGCCAGATCGAGTCCATATACGGCTACGGGATTGTTGGTGACCACATGGATGCCCTTGCGTTGCACCTGCGAAATCAACTCGACTTCCACGTCAAAATCGGTTTCGTCATCGTTATTGTCGCCCAAATCCTGGCTCGGCAGTTCAACCACCGTGACTTCGCCTGGATTGACGATGAACTCAGTGTGAAATGGCAAGGACGTATTGGGATCGATCAAACCAGGAATGTCGACGAAGCCGGTCGTGGCCACTTCACCCGTGATGTACAGTGCTTTTTGAGGTCGGTTGCTACCTTCAAACAGATTGTCCGGGAAGCCAATCCAGAATTCAGTGCCACGACTGTCGATGGCGATGCCGCTTCCTTCACCGCCGCTGTTATTCGTAGGTTGGCTTGCTGTATTGGGGACTGCTGAGGGAGCTCGCCCCAACACAACTCCTGGGCTGGGTGGCAGAGTGGTTTCAGGCAGACTTGGCCCGCTCTCGAAGGTGTGGCTATCTAGGCCGGTTGCGGCCACACTGCTGGGCAGATTTGATTGTGAGTTGCGAAGCCCCTCGCCTCCTGAAAAAGTCGATTGATACTCGACCGAGCGAACGCCCGCGACCGTGTTGGTATCAGCATCATTGTTCACCAATCGGAACACTAAATTCGCCAGCGTGCCTGGGTGCACGTCGGCTAGGGAGAGGGTAATGCGACTCCCCGAAATCACAACTTGCGTAGTTCCCAAAGCTTGGCCGTTTTCCGACGAATTAAAAAACGCATCGCGGCCGTTGGCAATGGAGTGAACTAACGAGCGGCCTGACAAGTCGAGCAGCGAAACTTCGAAGGCGTCGTGAATGCGTCCCTTATTTGTCGTGTCAAATTCAATACCTTCCATGACAAACGAAACGGCCGCTGCGTCGGCTGGTATCGTCAGCGGAGTTGTGAGGGTTGTTACAAACGATGCCCCCTCGCGCAATACGGGTGCGCACCCTAGCGAAGAGAAATTGCCGCTGTGCCCACCACCTGTCGTAAAAGCCATGCCCACATTGTCCGGTAATCCGTTGAGGTGATTGATGACTTGCAACGCATCGATGGGAGAGACGCGACCGTCGCAGTTGACGTCGATGTAGGGAGGTGGCTCGGCTCCTGGCTGGACGGGCGGCAATGCACCGGAATCGGGGTCATGAAACACTTTTCCATTCAACTCGTTGATAATCAGCAAAACGTCAATGGGCGATACCAAGCCCTCTGAATCGTTGTTAACGTTTAAAGCTGACAGACCATTGGTCCAATCGGAACCGATCAGTAGACAACGAGATTCAAGTTGCTCGAACCGAGACTGTCGACGACGCAGTGCCCGCAGGAGTTTTTCTCGCTTCCGATTCCGGTCTTCAAAAAACCGAGTACTGGTTCTCATAGATGCGCCTCATAGAAAAAAAGAGAGCCTGCGCTGGTTTTTTTCCAGTGGGCTTCCAATCAATCTTGTAACCAAACAAGAAGGGTGTCGGGCACTCTCTAAAGTATCACGATAACTAGTGATATTGCTTGGATCCCAAAGAGTCCGACACCTTTTTTGTTTGGCTCGTATACTCGGGTGATGCTAAGAATTGTATTTCCTAATATTCAATTCCGGAAACGAAACGAAGTGACTTGAGAAAATAGTCGCCGAACGGTGGTCCCTCGTATGAGTCTGCAGAGGGGATGTTCGAATCAACCGTTCGACACTTCGTGCTGGTCACCACCTTGTTCCAAGAATCCTGCCGATTGCATCAATGCGACTTGTGTCGGAAATCGAAACAGCCGATTACTGATTTCTTTTGACTGGCTCCAGTGGGGTTGAAGTCTACTGTCTGAAGGAGAATGTATTGGATGTTTTTGGTATTCAAAATCAACCTCAGAAAGAGCTAATCACCGGGAACGCGCCCAGCACACGATACTGTTCGACCCCGTTGTCTCGCGGACTTCGGCATAGCGTTTTTTATGCCTAAATCCTATATGTAAGAATTACTTTTCGTTAACACTGCCTTGATTTAGCTTTGAGGCTCATCGGTTGCGTGTTATAAGGAGGTTGTTATCGCTGATGCCTACCTGCCACGCCTTCTTGCGCTATTAATGTCGAGTATAAGTAATGGGAACGAGAATTCCGCCACTACGCTATTCTGCTGCAAGTATAAAACTAGCTGCAACTTACAACGACTCGAAGTTTGTGCGATACGCCGGTGTTGGTTTTGCCCTGGCGCTGTTTCTTTCAGGTTGTGGTGGAACGGAAGGTTTAGGGCGTGTTGCGGGCAAAGTTACCTTGGACGGGAAGCCGCTGGCCGACGCATCGATCGAATTCACTCCCGTTGATGGCAAAGGGTTAACTTCGTACGGCCGCTCGGATGCCAATGGTCAGTACTACATGATGGCCACCCGTACCGAAAAAGGGGCTGCCGTTGGCAAGAATTCGGTGAGGATCACAACTTATGAAGTGATCGATCTGAAAACGACGCTGCCTGAGAGAGTTCCAACTAAATACAACACCGCCACGGAACTTGAACGAGATGTCAAATCGGGTTCGAACGCTTTCGATTTTGAGCTTTCAACTGAGGGTGGCAAGGTCGTCAATAAAAAACGTGACCCAGGTAATCAATAATTGATTGTGTTTTGCAGTTCTTTTTCCAATTCAGGGAGTTTTGAAATGGTTCTACGACATCGAAGTGGTTTTACGCTGGTGGAACTATTGGTGGTGATTGCCATTATTGGCATACTTGTTGGCTTGCTGTTGCCTGCTGTCCAAGCTGCTCGCGAGGCGGCCCGGCGCATGAGTTGCTCCAATAATCTCAAGCAGATTGGGTTGGCTTTGCACAATTACAACGACACCTTCAAGAAGTTTCCTTCCGGACAATATTATTGCCGACGGGATATACAGTGTACCGGCGCCCGGAATACGTGGCTTCAGGGGTGGAGTTGGAACGCTTCGATTTTTCCATTTATTGAACAAGGCAATTTGACCAATGCCCTTAACTATGGTCGCAACCTCTATGATCCCGTAAATGTTAACATCATCGCCACCCCTGTAGCTGTCTTTCAGTGTCCATCTGATGGGACTCGAAAACCGACGATGGGACCCTCGAATTCCGCAACGAGTCCGGAGAAGATAGCCACGTCAAACTACTGTGGCAACGGAGGATCGTTTGCAAATAGTTTCAGCTCTGATTTCGAGAGCCAACTTGTTCCATCTCCGCCATCTCCGACTTGGACCAATGGAGTGCTCCGTCGCGATTCGTCGCACAGTTTTCGTGATATAACCGACGGAACGTCTAATACAATTATGGTCGGCGAAGTTTCTCACTACAATTTTACTTGGGATCCAACCATTTACGGAAATTGGGAACCTGTCTCCGGCACAGCCTGTTGTACGCTCTCGATGGTACGGCATGGAAATCAGCGTCTGAATCCGCCGCCTACAGCTACGAATGTCATCAAGCGCGAAGGTTTTCATAGCTTGCACACAGGTGGCGCGCAATTTGTGTACTGCGATGGTAGCGTACACTTTATATCGCAAAACATCGATTTTTCTAATCGTCAACGAGGGACCGCTACTCAAGATGACCTTTTCGACTCGGCCAACGGCGGTGCCAACTATGCTGCCTACCAACGCTTGTTCTCACGTAACGACGGCTTAGTTGTCAGTATCGAACAGTGATGCATCGACTCGGCGGCGCGGTCTTGAATCTCGACGATGTTTTATACCCGTGTCCGCCGATGGGGCAATCGAAGAGCACACTAATTTCTGTAGCAATTTCGACAGTACTTCGTCCGCCAATGGTGTATGATGCAAAGGGCTCCCTTACGTTAGAGTCTAGAATATTGAATGGCAAGGGAGCTTGGCGAGTCTTGGACACCTCCTGTTGGAATCGATCTTATGCG
This sequence comes from Pirellulaceae bacterium, assembly GCA_041739785.1. Taxonomy (GTDB): domain Bacteria; phylum Planctomycetota; class Planctomycetia; order Pirellulales; family Pirellulaceae; genus Aureliella. Next base: position 2,606 of record JBGSNE010000211.1, on the reverse strand, counting down.
CATGACAGTTCTTCTGATCGCTCTTACATTCGGGCTTTCCACGTCAGCTCGGTGGGCTGTCGCCGAAAATGAATCCAATGTTGGGGCCAAGCCCAACGTATTGATCATCACAGTCGACGATATGAGCGCCGATTCACTGGGGATCTTTGGCTGCAAGCTTGCTGATACCTCGCCGAATATTGATGCCCTGGCGGTGCAGGGCATGCGCTTTACACGGGCTCACGTGGTGGTTGGCAACTGCTTTCCATCCCGAAACGTGATGTGGTCGGGACTCTATCCTCACAACAATGGTGTGGAAGGGTTTTATCAGGTTCCCGATGCCAAACATCCACACCTGGCCGACCTGATGCAAGGCGCTGGGTATTTTACCGGTATTCAACACAAAGTCGCTCACTCCACACCCTACTCGCCTTATCCCGCTTGGGATGTCAATTTGGATGTGGCCCCCGATGGCAAGAAGCGTGATATCAAATCTGCCCAATCGTATTTCGATGGTTTGACTCAAGGGATCGAAGCGGCTCGCCAGGCTGGCAAGCCGTTTTGCATGTTGATGAATGTAGCCGATCCGCACAAGCCGTTTTATGCGGAAGGGAAGGGGGGCATGACGGTTCCGGATGTGAATGTGCCGTCGCGAGTATTCACTCCCGATGAAGTGCCCATCCCCGGCTTCTTGTTCGATGACCCTGTCGTGCGCAAGGAATTGTCGCACTACTACTCCAGTGTCCGCCGTGCCGACGATTGTGTGGGAGCGCTCCTCGCCGCGCTGGACGCGTCGGGCGAGAGAGATAAGTCGATCATTCTCTTTCTTTCCGACCACGGCATGCCACTGCCATTTGCAAAAACACAAGTCTACCATCACAGTTCCCGCACTCCCATGTTTTTCATCGTCCCCGGCGTCACTCAAGCAGGTGCGGTCGACAGTGCGCACATGGTTTCCGCAGTGGACTTGCTCCCAACACTGCTGGAGTTGACGGGCATCGAGCATCCCGGGCGCATGGATGGAAGATCGTTTGCCTCCCTATTGCATGGTGAACAACAAGCCAATCGCGACTTTGTGATTAAGGAATATCACGAGAACTCAGGTGCCTCGCGTGATCCCATGCGCTCGCTGCAGACTGACCGCTACTTGTACATCTTCAATCCTTGGTCCAATGGCACGCGCGTCTTTGCCACCGCCACCAGTGGGACTTCGACCTACCGCCGCATGGCAGAGTTGGCCAAAACGGATCCCGGCATGGCCGCTCGGCATGACCTCTATCAGCACCGCGTTCCCGAGGAGCTATACGACATTGAACAGGATCCTGATTGCCTAAGCAATTTAATTGCATCGCCCGAGCATCAAGCTGAGTTGGGCAAACTGCGAAGTCGACTGCAACAGTGGATGGTCGATACTCAGGATGGCATGCTTACCGTTTTCCAACAACGCGAAGATGCGGCCGCACGTGAGGCTTATATGGTTGTCCAAGAGGGCCATGCCGAGGCGCGCAAGGCTGCCAGAAAAAAACAAGGAAACAAGAAATCTCAAGCCGCCGACGAATGATCTACTGAATGCACCCAGGGTTCTGGCTTTCCCGAGTGGAGCTGGCACCCTGGTCATCCGTGCCCCGGCTTTGCCATCCGTGCTAGTCCAATGACATTTGGGCTAGCACGGATGGCAAAGCCGGAGCACGGGTAAAACGCTGGTCTGGTGGTTATCGTAGAGCGTTTTCGATCTATATCGCGTTTTCTAACATTTGACAGTAATTCCGGTAAAACAAAGATGATTCACACCTGTTCAATTCGAAACTGATTAAATCCGTTTATCAGGGCTACCCGAGCGACTGATCGCCAAGTTGTTCCCTCAGGCGACGCAAAATACGGGCGCGATGTTGTCGGACTGTGGAGGCGGAAATCCCCAGTTCGGTTGCCACCGCAGCGATCGTTTGGCCGTCGACCGTGCACCGCCAAAATGCTTGCCATGTCTTGGGCTCGAATTCACTTTCAACTTGAGCCAGCCCGCGATGTAACAACTGTGTGAATTCGAATCGCTCGCTGTCATCTTGCTCGTCCAATTCTTCAGGCACTTGTTGCGAAGCCATCCAGGCCGTGCTGCCTCCCTGCGCAAGCGGAAAGCGTGCATGGCGACGTTGGGCGTCGATGAGCTTGTGGCGAGTGATCGTCCACAACCAAGCGCGAAACCCTCCGCCATTGCTCCGCGGTTGATAGTCGTCGATCCCACGCGAGACGGAAAAGAAGACCTCTTGAATCGCATCGTTAATCTCCGACTCGTCGACCTGCTGCTTGCGACACCAGAATGCGACCAGCGGTGAATAGAGCGCGACCAATTCATGCCAAGCCCGCGATTCGTTGGCGCGAATCCGAGAGATCAAGCTCAATCGAGTGGACGAGGACTCAGGCATCGGCATTGTTCATGCCTTTCAATTGAAATTCGCATAAAAGTGGTGTCACACTGGTTTCGTTCTAGAGTCCATACTAGCTCGACGCACAAGTGTTGAAGCTGCACTTTTAAGTGCCGAAGGCACGGAATTCGATAGCCTGGGATGCAAATCCCAGGTCATCGAAGCATCCCCGCGCTTTTCCGGTTCGCCAGCGATCGACCGCGAATG
>JBGSNE010000115.1:0-14908 GCA_041739785.1 Pirellulaceae bacterium | reverse complement strand
CCACAGAGCACTGTCCGCATCTCACGATCACTGCCCCGCGCAGCGGCTTAGTTCAACGGTGGCGATAACCGAGCCGGAACAATGAATCTCATTACTAATTCACACGCGCAAGTCCGGCTTCGCGTGCATCGTTTTGCTATCCCGAGTTTTCTGGCAGTTGAAGAAAGCTCAAGTGATGGGCTGCGTGCGCAGCGTGAAAACGGCCGAATTCCTTCTTGCTCATTTTACCAAATCCGGGGTGAGCATGCATTGTCCCGTTTTTTGCATTGAATTCTGCGACACATCGTTTGAAGCGGTCAAATTCTTGTTCATCGACACCTTCGTCGGGCGGAATGAAAATCCCGGCAGTTTTGATTCCAGTGGGAGAATTGCCAGCGAGTAATCGTGGAAGCATGAATCGACGTAATATTGGACGAAGAGGGTAACCCAAAACCGTCATCCAAGTTGGATAGCCAGCCATGTTGGATTGAATTGTCAATCTTAAATGGCAACAGATCTGGGCGAGTGACCAGTTTCCAAATTTGGTGTACCCGGTTTCCAGTAACCGCTCGCATTCGTCGATCGCGTCATCAAGACAAGCAAGTTTTAGTTCACGTCGCATAGCTGTTAATGCGTTAGGCCAAGCGGGATAAAACGTATTGCGATCTAACCCGTTGTACTCAGCGGGTTAGATCGTGCGTTGAACGGAGCCGCTAAGTGGGTAGGAAGGAGTGCTGCCCAGCTATGCCTTTTCTAAGGGCATCTCTCGGTTTGTCAGATAGTATAACCGATTGGCCGCTGGCAACACACGAAGGGATTGCTCAGCTGTGCTGATTAGCCCTGCGGTCAGCCAGTGCGTCTGTGAGGATTATGAGATGTGGTTGGAGTGAGAACTCCATGAGCTACCGCGGTCGTGGTTCGTGAGAAACGATCCCGGGTAGAAAGGGTAAGATCCTCGATAATGATCTGACTCGTTATTTTTTCAGTAGCCATTACGGTACCACTGCATGGCAGCTCGGTGACTGCTGGTGAAAGCATGATACCAGTGCGGTCGATGCGGTCCGTCAAGTATGTCGCGCCAACTAAATCTGCTGGGCGGAGCAGCACTGGTCAATTCGGCTTGGCAATGTGGACACTTCCGCACTGGCAGTTTGACAGGCAGCTCATCGGGCGGCGGTGGACTAGCGGGTGGTGGCTCGTCGGTCGCGGTAGGGGGCAGCAAGTGATGACATAATGCCAAGTACTCAGCTCGCTGCGTATTGTGATAACCGCCGTAGGAACGGCACTTGGTAAATCCCTTGGGAAGCACATGCTGCGACCACTGGTGCACGAATTGTCGACCACTGAGTCGAAACGGGCGGCTCTCGTTCCGCTTGTCTCGGCTGCGAGCCTGGAACCAAACTTCTTCTCCGTCGTAAGAGATAATCCGCGCATCGCTGATGGGACCGCCGGTCATGTAGCGGGCCAGGTACTTGGCCACTTGCGACGGGTCAGCTCCCTGACGCGGAGGACCTTGAATATAGACGTTCCAATCGATTGCCTCCAGCTCGGCTAACCAGGCTTCAAACGCTTCAGGCTCGGCCGCCGACTGCTGTTCAAAGTTGAGCTTGCCTTGCTTGTAAAGCCGCCGCAGCCCCTTCAAAAACTTCTGACGGAATTGCTCGCCTAAGTCAACGACGCTGCACAGATAGGCTTGGCGTCGGCGCTTGTGCTGGGGATGCTTGGGAGTGATCCAGCGTTGGCCATCAAGTGATGGAAATCCGCCCGGTACCAAGGCATGCACATGCGGATGGACACCCAGCTCTTGATTCCAGGTATGCAATACCAGCGTAGCCGCTGGAGCAACACCCAAGGTCTCACGCAGAAGTGCGTCGAGTCCTTGCCAAGCGGCACGCAACAATAAATCCAGTAGCCCACGACGATTGCCCAGTGTAAACGAGGTCAGCTGGCTGGGGAGCGTGAAGACAATCTGGAAATAGTTGATCTGCGGCAGAAATAGCTCGCTCAACTTATCCAGCCACTTGGCTCGCTGACCACCGCTGCACTGCGGACAATGCCGATCGCGACACGAGTTGTAAACAGGTAGTTCGTACTTGCAACCCGTGCAACGATAGACATGTCCGCCCAGTGCCTTGGTACGACACAGTTCGATCTTGGCCAACACACTCTGGACTTGGTGAGCCAGCCTGGAGTTGTACATGTAGACCATATCGAAGGTGTGGGCCCGCAAGATGTCGATTACTCGGGGGCCGCTCGGCGGCGACGTGGGGTCGGCACTCGGTGGACTGGGGCTTGGGGGACAATCGGCGAGGGTTGGCAGGGGTCGACCCACTTGGGACACTGGCGAATTGGCAACCAATCGATAGGGCTCGGGGCTCGCTCCAGGTGCGGGCGGCGACAATGTAAATAGACCATCGTCGTGACGAAACAGCTGTGCCCCAGCAAACGACTGATGGTCAATATGTCCACCCCCGCTTCCAGTAAAGCGGTCGCGTAGGAATGCCTCAGCGTGTGCGGTGAGACGTGCGACTTGGTGATCCTCGCTTGGGCAGCAGCCATCTTGCAGGTCTTCTGCACCGTGGCCGTGGAGAGTGGCACATTGGCCGTCTTGCCCGCAAACAGATAATCCGTGGGTCGCTCGAGTTTCCAATAGCTGCGCAGTTCGTTTAGTAGTCGGGGTGAAAGGGGGACGTAGCGATCCTTACGTCCCTTGCCGCTACGGATATGCAGCATGCTCCGCTCGCCATCAATGTCGCCCAGCTTGATGTGCGTCGCTTCGCTCAGTCGCAATCCGGCCGCGTAGCACACCAACAGCACCAGTCGATGCTTGTCGTAGCTGATGCAGCCCAGTAGACGCTGCACCTCTTCGTCCCCCAACACTGTCGGTAGAGTCTTAGGCCGCTTGCCAAAGGGAATGTGCTTAACCGTCCAGGGCTTACGCAAGGTCACTTCGTAGAGGAAGCGTAGGCCACACACAGCCTGGTTGAAGGCGCTCCACGAGGCTTTTTTGACTTGTACCAAATAGACTTGGTACTGATGGATCTCCTCTTCACCCAACTCTTCGATCGGTTTATCGAAATGTTTTTGGAATCGGTCAACCTGATACGTGTAGGTATTGATGGTGCTGGGCGAGAAGTTTCGCACTAGCATGTCTTCGGCCATACGTTTAACGAGCGGCGTTAGGCGGTTCTGGTAGGGAGTCATCAGCGTCAAGTCCTGTAAGGAGAGAAAAGCACAGCCAAATCGGCTACAAGTCAAATCAAATGACTTGTACCTTGAGCATGATTGCCATTTCTCGGCGCGCAAGTCCTTACAATCGTTTTAATCGTTAGCTGGTAGCTACTGACAGTTGCTTGACGCTTCCCCGGACGGTCCACTCGCACCGTCAGCACTGCGCAGTAAACCAAGGAGGTACTTAGAGAGCGAGAGTTGGCACGATGCCAACTACATTCGCGTCAAGGAGGACGCTACTCAGCGACCGTACTGCTACCACCACAGAGCACTGTCCGCATCTCACGATCACTGCCCCGCGCAGCGGCTTAGTTCAACTAGTCGTTTAACCCGGTAGCCGTAGGCGAGCTACGACACGCTGATCCTCGCCTGCGGCTTTTGAAATTGCGTTTTTTTTTATTGCCGAAGGCACGGAATTCAATAGCCTGGGATGCAAATCCCAGGTCAACGAAGGAAACCTGGCAAGCCGGAGGTGGGCTGTGGACGTTTCCCCTGGGGTTGCACCCCACGCTTGAGAAAATCACCGCTTCGCGGTTGAAATAGCGCCGGCGCTACGTGGTTTAAATGAGAAGGCCACCGCTTGGAGGATAAGATAAGGCGGATATCAAAACGTGTGCGATTAACCGCCCATTTGCACCAGCACCTTCGGTTGCGAAAGCTCCGACAAGTCGGAGCACTCCAAATATCGGGAACTTGAAATCTCTGGCAACGGGCGTGTTACAATCCGGCGTTATAATCGGGACAATCGACACAATCCGCAATGCGATGGCCACCAATCGGCGGCGGCACTGCATGGCAGGCGCTGTAGTTGAACCCATAGGAACTATATTGGTGGTTTTGCACCGGCAAGCCGGAGGCGGGCGGTGGATATTTTCCCTGCGTTGCACCGCAGGCTAGAAAAAACCACCGCTTCGCGTTTAAGAATGGCACTGCGAAAAGTGGGACTGCTTAAAAAGGTACTGTTAAAAGTGGCACTGCGCAACTAGCCAGTTAATCTCAACTAACCATTACATTTCGAATTCCTCTACTCTACAGACTAGACAAAGCTATGAACCTCAATTTGGCAGCACGCGAATTCAACTCCGGAAACTATCGCAAGGCAGAACAGCTGTGCCTGCAACACCTGACCAGCGAGCCGAGCGATCCAGAAGCGATGAACCTCATGGCAGCCCTGGCCGGACAGGCTCGACGCCACGATCTAGCGGCCGAATGGTCGCGCAAGGCGATCGAGATTCGCCCGCGTGATCCGTATTACCACCGCAATCACATTACCGCCCTGCTCAGCATGGACCGCGTGGATTACGCGACGCAGGCGGTAGAAGCGGCGTTGCGAATGCTCCCAGGAAATCCTGACATGTTAACTTTGCGGGGAGTCGTGCGAGCGCGGCAAAATGATCTGCCTGGAGCCGTGAAGTCGTTGGAAGCCGCACTAGAAATCAATCCCAATTTGGCGCTGGCCCATTACAATCTGTCGGAAGTCCTGCGTCGCCAAGGAGAGTCGGAAAAGTCGTTGGAGCATCTCAAAAAATCGCTGGAGCTCGACCCGAACAATCCCGATGCAGTCAACAACATGGCTGGCGCCTTGCTCGACGCGGGTGAGTTCATTGAATCGCTACGCTATCTGCAACGCTACTTGCAAATAGCGCCTCGCTCAGCCCAAGCCTACTGCAACCTGAGCGTGGCGATGAGTGCTGCTGGCGACGTACGACAGTCGCTGGTCTGCTTGCGCAATGCGCTCAAGATCGATCCATCGCTCAAGGATCCGCGCTTCAAGATGATCAACTTGTTGACCTCTAGCGGCGACTTCGATGAGGCAGAAAAGATGCTCGACGAGTGGGAAACCACGGAGCCAGGTGACGCGCGTTTGCTATCAGTTCGAACCCGTATGCAAGAGCGACGTGGACAACTGGCTGAGGCCCGCGCAACGTTTGAGCGGATCAAGCCCGAGGATCGCCAGCTCTCACCGGTGCGAGTCACGGAAGCCATGCTCTTGGACGTCGAAGGGAAACCGGCCGAAGCTGCTGCGATTTTGGAAGATGTCATGGGTTCGAGTGATTCCGATGCCATGGACACTGTAGGCATGCGATTTTCCTTAGGTAAGTTTTATGACTCGACAGGCGAATATGAAAAGGCCTTCGAGAATTACAATGATGCCAATCAGAAACGCCGCAAGGGATTCGGCACACCGTTTGACGCAGAAAAAAGCGTGCTCAATCGCGATTTCGTGATCAAGTCCCTAAGCGATGCTTGGCAAGCACGTTCGGGGAATGCGGGTTACGACAGCTCGGTACCAATTTTCATTATCGGCATGCCCCGCAGTGGCACGTCGCTGACCGAACAGATCTTGGGAGCTCACAGCCAAGTTTACGCGGCGGGCGAATTGCAAATCTTTTCGCAGTTGGTCCGTAAGACACACGATCCAGAGGGTAAGAATGAACCGCAAGATGGTCGCTTCGAGATCATCGAAAACAGTGTCGATGGCGCGCAGAGCCCGGTGGTTCCCGCAAACTTTGAACCCGCTACGCTTGAAACGCTCGGCAAGAGCTACGTCGAAAAAGTACTCGAGCTAGCCGGTGGTTTGCAAAGAGTTACCGATAAGATGCCCTACAACTATCTATTCGCTCCACTAATTCAAATGGCCTTGCCGGGGGCGAAAATTATTCACACCCGACGCCATCCAATCGATACGTGCGTCTCCTGCTATTTCCAGAATTTTACGGGGGGCAGCGAGTACGCCTTCGACCTGGAACATCTGGCGGTGTACTACAAAAACTACCAGGTTGTCATGCAAGCTTGGCGTGATTTGGGATTGCAGATGTTGGAGATCAATTACGAAGATCTTGTAACCAATACTGAGCAGACCGTGCGGGGAATGCTCGATTACTGTGGCCTGGAGTTTGAACCCGCCTGTTTGGATTCGCACAAGAACAAGCGCACCGTGGTGACGGCCAGCTACCAACAAGTGCGTCAGCCCATTTATCAAGACTCCGTCGCGCGCTGGAAGCGCTATGAGCCGTGGATCGCACCGCTGTTGGAATTGGATGCTAGCGAAGTGGCCCAATAAATAGTGAAAGTGTCGCCGTAAATAGGCGTAGGGCAAGGTTTGCAGAAGAGCTGCGGATTTGCTTAGCCGGGGGTGAAACGCAGTGAGCCAAGCGAACGGAGTGCAACCCCCGGACAACACGCCCCACAGCGCTCGCGGACGAGCGGTTGATTCAACCTCCGGCGGATGCCATTCGACGTCCGCAACATCCCGGATGGTCACAGGACGATACCAGGCGATAGTGTGGGAAGTGGTTGCGACGCTCGGCGTGGATCGGGGCGTTGATCAAATCGAACACTCGGTCGCCAATGCAATGTACGCGAATGGTTCGAGGTTTGGGCTGGTTGTCCTAGGGTTCCGTTTGGCTCGCTGAGGCTCGCCGCACTGCACCCTAGGCTATCCAAATCCGCGGCTCTGCCGCTAACAGACGCGATGTTTCTAATGGACGCGATACCGTTAGTGGGCGAGATGTCGCTAACACAATCAATGCTGCGCCGTAAACAAACGATTCGCCACTGGCGTGCCGCACTTAAAAAATTTTCAGATTTGGCCCAAACGGAATTTCTGAAACCATAAAATCGTGTTCGGCAATCGAATTCCGTCAAATCGCAGGAAGCGAGAACGCTTGAAGTACTTGGAGGTTTCTCATGTCTCATCATGGTATTCTTGTCCACGTCATTTTCAGTACGCAGTATCGAGCTCGATTGCTGTCCGAGAATTGGCGCGAGGATTTGTTCGCGATCATTGGTATAAAAGTCAACGAGCATAAGGGCGTGTTGCTCCAAGCCGGTGGGATCGAGGATCACGTGCATCTATTGCTCAAGATACATCCATCGTTTGCTATCGCCGATACAATCCGTCACCTCAAAGCGAATTCTTCGCAGTGGATTAACGAAACCAACCGCATGACGGGCAAGTTCCATTGGCAAACTGGCTATGGTGCCTTTTCAGTGAGTCAATCAATGGTCGATGTGGTGAAGGAGTACATCGCAACGCAAGTCGAACATCATCGCCAACGGACCTTCAAAGAGGAATATCTCGATTTCCTCGAGCGACATAACGTCGTTTACAATCCGGCGTTTGTGTTTGAACAAGAAATTGTGTCGTGACTTTGGTCAAACGAACATCCCAAACGGTGTTGTTGGTCGTTGGGCCGCCGTTGGTCGTAGCAGCAGAGCTGCGGATTTGGGTAGCCGGGGGTGAAACGCAGTGAGCGAAGCGAACGGAGTGCAACCCCCAGACAACACGACCCACAGCGCTCGCGGACGAGCGGTTGATTCAACCTCCGGCGGATGCCATTCGACGTCCGCAACATCCCGGTTGGTAATGGAATGATATTATGTGACTCTCCGGGCCAATGGTGTGTGGCGCGGAGTTTCATCGTCGGAATCATACGATTGCGTAGGGATTCATCGTTGCGATCCGCGTGGTTGCGACCTCGGTTTTGATTAGCGCGTTGATCAAATCCACCCCTCGGTCGCAAATGCAATGCACGCGAATGGATCAAGGTTTGGGTTGGGTTATCCTAGGGTTCCGTTTGGCTCGCTGAGGCTCGCCGCGCTACACCCTAGGCTATCGAAATCCGCGGCTCTGCCGCTAATGCAATCGATCCGCGTCTAACATATGGGATTCGCCACTAGTGTGCGCGATAACCGATGACTGCGATGGCTCCGACGCTCGCTTTCGGACGGAGTAATTTTGGGAGGATACGATAGGCTTGTTAAGCTGTAACGGTTTTTACGCTGCCCCCTGGTAGAGTCTGCTGTGGAATGCCGCCTAGATTAAATATTTCTTGGGAACACCTCCGATAACGAACTGCAAGGGGCGTTGCCGAAGGATGTTGGCAATTCTCTCAGACCCAACCCGGTGGCGAGAATCCCGAGCCTCACCACCCAACCGAACGAAAAAGATCGCAATGGAGTGCGGATTATGCTGCTAATCAAGAAACAATTGATTGCTGCTGTGCTAGCAGCCACAATTTCAGGTTCGGCGCTGGCCCAGGCGCCAGCGGTGCCTGCTGTACCGGCTCCGCCTACTCTCTGGTCTTTCCTGGGGATCCCTCAGGGGGTTAAGAAAGTCCAAGGGGCTTTGACCAACCGACGAGGTAATTTCCCCAAAACGGAACCCAAGGACGCGCTTAAGGCCCTCAACGATCCAGCGAACCTCGAATCGCCGGATGCTGCGATTAAGAAGGCGGCGGAGATCAAAAAGGCCGAGGATCTGAAGCCTCAAAAAATCAAAGCCATCAAATACCTGACCTCCATCGGTTGCGGTTGCTATGACAAAGACGGAAGCGTTACCAAAGCGCTCGTGGCTGCCGCCGAAGACTGCACCGAAGAAGTGCGGTTGGAAACGATGACCCAGATCAATGAAGCGGCCAATGGCAAGTGCTGCTCGAATTGCGGACAGGTTTGCTGCTGCAATGAAGACATGCTGAAGAAGTTGGCGCAAGTCGCTTACGAGCGCGACGAGTACGGTTGCTACTCGGAGCCTTCGAAGCGAGTACGCGATGCTGCAGCTCAAGCACTGGCTGCGTGCTGCCCAGGGGCGGTACCGTTGGAAATCCTCGCACCCGAGAAGAAGGAAGAGGAACCCAAGGAAGAAAAGCCAGAAGTAACGCCTGTACCTGAGAAGGAAAAGCCAGCCGAAGATCGAGTCCCAGAAAAGGAAGGAGCCGGCACGGAGTCAGCACCTAAAGCCGAGACGGACTCTATCAGCGACGAACCAGAACGCCTGCCCGATGCCGACAGTGGATCAAACCGCGAGCCGAAGAACCTCATCGAACCCGGCAAGAGCCCCTCGGATGTTGACTCGGACAATATCACGCTGAAATTCTCCGATCAACTGAAAATGCGAGAGACATACGCACCGGCCAACCGAATTCAGCCGCGTCCGATGCCTCAAATGCCATCGAATCAAGGAAGTTCACTGCAGGTAACCCCGTCGCAGTCCAATGCGGCGCGGGCTCCCCGTCTGCAATCGGCGAGCTATCAGGGTTCCGTTCCTGAGGGTATCGTTAAAATGCGGCAAGTGATGGTAGCCAATCCGCCACAAACTTCAGCGTCACCCAATCCGCAAGGTGGTGTGGTGCTGGCCTTCGATCGCTCAAGCAACGTTGCCTACGTGCACTTCGAGCAAGCGGACATTGTTGTCCCCGCTGGCACGACACTGCATCTTCGCCCCGACCCCAACCTGGCCAGCGGCTTCAATGGGATGTGGCAAGTTGTCGAGTCGACGGCGGGCTGTGCGAACCTACACCCCATCGGCACCGAAGGTATCGCTCGCGTTCGCGTCGGTGATCACGCTAACTTCGGAACACCCGATGTCGTGGTTGCACCGATCTCGTACGTTCCATAGGTATTTCATGCTGCGGGGATTAAGGCCCACGGCTAGCGCCTGAGGTTCACAATCTCTTAAGAAAGGGATACGACTGTCGAATAACGCCCATGCCGTTCAATTAGTACTCGTCGCACTCCGTGGGGCGAGTACTTTGTCATTTTGAACAGGCTTTCGTTTAACGCCAAGCCGCAGTTGCTGGGAGGGCAGCGAGCCATGCAAAGCGCATGAAATTGGGCCAGCGCACGAATATGGACAATTGAGCAACGGGTTCCCTGCAACGCAGGCGCTGGCTTAGGCAGCCACTGGTCTCAGACCTGACCGAGACCCGCTGAGGTTGGCCGTCGCCTGCGCAGCCTGCCACCTTTGAGTATTCAGCCGCAGTCTAGTGCATGCTCTACCAGCGTGGCATATCTCCGCTAACTCAGCCGTCGCCTGCGGCTCGGCGTTAAACGAATACAGCAGTGCGTTCAGCAAAAAAGCGCTGACGCGGTTAAACAACGAGATCGCTACTTGGCTTGCATCTTGCTCCAACTGTCGCGCAAGGGGACGATGCGATTGAATACGGGCTGGCCGGGCTTCGAATCGACGGTGTCAACACAAAAGTAACCGTTGCGTTCAAATTGCACGCGATCTCCCGCGACCACATCGCGCAACGATGGTTCGACTTTGGCAACAATCGTTTGCAAACTGTCGGGATTGAGGTTATCCAAAAAACTCTTCCCGGCAGGAGCATCTTCAGGAGTCTCGCTCAAAAACAATCGATCGTACAGACGTACGGTGGCGTCGATCCCGTGGGTGGCGCTGACCCAATGGATGACTCCCTTGACTTTGCGCTGCTCCCCTTCTTCGCTGCCACTACGCGTGGTCGGGTCATAGCTGCAATGCAGCTCGGTGACCTCACCGGTCGCAGGGTCTTTCACGACTTCGTCGCACTTGATGACGTAGCCGTAGCGCAACCGTACTTCACCTCCGGGCTTGAGTCGAAAGAATTTCTTGGGAGCTTCCTGCATAAAGTCGTCCTGCTCGATAAACAATTCACGCGTGAAGGGAACTTGCCGCGCACCGGCCGCAGCATCCTCAGGATTGTTAATGGCGTCCATCATCTCGATTTGGTCGGCTGGGTAATTGGTCAGGACGACTCTCAACGGCTTGAGCACGGCCATCACGCGGTTGGCCACGCCGTTTAAGTGATCGCGCACGGCGTTCTCTAAAACAGTCACGTCAATCGTGCTGTAGAATCTAGCGACCCCAATCCGCCCGCAAAAACTGCGAATGCTTTCGGGGGTATAACCACGTCGGCGAAGTCCGCTGATGGTCGGCATACGTGGATCGTTCCAACCGCTGACGTGTTTTTCTTGTACCAACTGGAGCAACTTGCGTTTACTCATCACGGTATAGCTCAGGTTTAAACGCGCGAATTCAATCTGGCGTGGATGATAGATACCTAAACTCTGGCAGAACCAATCGTACAACGGCCGATGATCCTCGAATTCGAGCGTGCAGATCGAATGCGTGATCCCCTCAATGGAATCGCTCTGCCCATGCGCCCAATCGTACATCGGATAGATGCACCAGGTGTCGCCCGTGCGATGATGGTGCGCGCGCAACACGCGGTACATGACTGGGTCGCGCAGGTTGACGTTGGGCGAGGCCATGTCAATCTTGGCGCGCAACGTCCGCGAGCCATCGGCGCACTGCCCCTCTTTCATAGCTTGAAACAGTTCCAGATTCTCCTCCACGCTGCGATCGCGATAGGGGCTCTCCTTGCCTGGCGCCGTGAGTGTGCCACGATGCTCCCGCACTTGTTCGCCAGTCAAATCGCAGACGTAGGCCTTGCCAGACTTGATGAGGTCGATGGCCCAGTCGAAGAGTTGTTCAAAGTAGTCGGAGGCATAGTGCAACTCATTCCACTCGAACCCCAACCAACGTACGTCTTCTTGTATCGAATCGACGTACTCCTGCTCTTCTTTGCTGGGGTTGGTGTCGTCAAACCGCAGGTTGCAGCGGCCACCGTAGCTTTGAGCCAGTCCGAAATTGAGGCAGATACTCTTGGCATGACCGATGTGCAGATAGCCGTTGGGTTCCGGTGGAAAACGCGTCGTCGCCACGCGTCCGGCCAACTTGGGCAGCTTCAGATCCTTTTCGATTTCTTGCTCGATAAAGTTCAATCGCTCTTTGGGGCTTTCGAGCGGATTGGACGCAGCGTTTTCAGTGGAGCTCATGCGATCATGTTCCGAGGCGATTGGTGGAGGCGGAGCAAACGGGATGTTTTGGCACGCGGAGGATGCCAACGGACACCAATCCAGATTATCTTCGATTCAACCGAGCTTACTAGCCCGCCTTGATCCATTGTCGATCCATGGGGATCTGGGATGTTGCCGACATCAAATGGCAGTCGGTGCGGAGGTTGAATGAAGCGCTCGTCCGCGCGTTCTTCGGACGGTGTTGTCCCGGGGCTGCTGGGACCAACGGCGGCTGGGGAACCAATGGCAACGTTTTGCTTCTTCGTTTGTTCAACAACAGTTCAGCGCAATATTCAACTTTGGATTGCGCTCCGTTAGCGGCAGAGCCGCGGATTTTATTAGCCTAGGGTGCAGTGCGGCGAGCCCCAGCGAGCCAAACGGAACCCTAGGATTGCCCGCGCCCCAACTTCATTTCCCATTCAATGGTTTCGCGACCGAGGGGTGGATTGGATCGACGCGTGGATCATTGCCGAGGTCGCAACAACATCGGCTCTTAACGACGAAATGGAGGGTCAGGCTGGAAAGCCTGACGTAAGAACGATGTCAGGCAGGAAAGCCTGACGTACGGGAAGCTATGTCAAAAACAAGCGGGCAATGGAGACGTAGACAACAATCCCCAAGATGTCGTTGATACCAGCTACGAAGGGATTGCTCATCAAGGCGGGATCCCAGCCCAGACGTTGAAAGACTAGCGGCAACACAGATCCACTGAACGTTCCGCACAAGACTACCAAGAAAATAGTAATGGGTACGATTGAAGCAGCCCACACTGAGGGAGCGAGGACGATAGCGGGAGCCAACGACAACGTGGCTAGAAATATCCCTAACAATGCCCCGGTAGCGATTTCTCGATTGACGATACTCACCCAATCGGAGATTTTCACATCGCCGGTAGCCATGGCGGCGATAATCAAGGTCGATGTTTGCGCGCCGGAGTTGCCACCCGACCCGATCACCAACGGAATGAACCACACTAACCATCCAAATTGTTGGAACTCCGCTTCGTAGCTGCGGAGGGCCAGTGCGGTAAGGAGCCCGGCGAAGAACAGAATCCCTAACCACATCCCACGCTTCCAGGTGAGCGTGATGATCGGCGTGCGCATGTAGCTGTCTTCGAGCGGCTCGACGGCGGCGATCCGCTGCACATCTTCGGCCGCTTCCTCCATGACCACATCGATCACGTCGTCGTGGGTAATGATCCCCAGCATGTGCCGCTGCGCATCGACGACGGGAATGGCCAACAAGTCGTATTTGGCGACAATCCGCGCGACCTCTTGCTGATCCTCGTCAGCGTTGACGGTCAAGATATCGGTATCCATCAAATCGGCGATGGTCCGCTCGGGTTTGCCGAATGATGAGACGAGCATCCGTGTGCTGACGACACCGCGCAGGTGATTGGTCTCGTCGACGACGTAAATGTAGTAAATGGTCTCCAACCGTTCAGCTTGTCGGCTGAGCGTCTCGAGGGCTTGTCGGACGGTTAGTTTTTCGTCCAGGCAAGCCGCCTCGGTGGTCATGATCGAACCGGCCGTCCCCTCCTCGAAGGTCTGCAGGCGGCGGATGTCACGTCGGTCAGGCGCCGGAACCAAGGCCAAGATCTGCTCGACCCGCTTCTCAGGCAATTCGCTCAACAAGTCGACCGCATCGTCGGCAGCGATATGCGTGACGAGCTCGGCCACTTGCCGCTCATCCTCGCCCAGCAGCATCGCGACCTGGCAATCATGCTCGAGATAGCTGAAAATCTCTGCCCTCAAGTTCTTGTCGGCATGCTGCAACACGCGCCAAACTTCCGACGATCCCAATCCCTCCATGAACTCAGCTGTCCGCGACGGGTGCAGGGCCGTACAGAACTCGCGCAACTCCTGCGCGTTGCTCTCAGCCAGCATTTCGCGAAGTTCTGGAAGAAACAGGGTATTAATCATGCGATGGTTAGCGCCGGCGAATGGAACGCGGTTTGCTGTAACATGTACGGGTTAGAGTATCAGTAGTTCCCCGTCCGGTGCGAAGGGGGCCCCTTGCACCGAGCTGCCAAAAATCAAGCCAATCGTGGCTGATAACTGCCTGGACCATAGCCCCGGATTATTCATTACATTGTGAACCTCTGGCGCTAGCCGTGGGCCTGTAACTAAGCTGGAGCCCACGGCTAGCGCCTGAGGTTCACAATTTGGCAGGCCTACCAAGTGAGTGCCCTCGGCTCATGAATAATCCGGGTTAAACGAATCCATGAACGCGATTTATGGTGAGTAGATTTATGGTGAGTAATCGACGCGGAGCGTCGAGCCACCTTGGAGATGTCGGATGATGGTGTCAATGCGCAGTTTGGGGTGGGCGACTTCCCCAAATTGGCACCAATCAAGCGGCTAACCTCGGCCCCCTACCAGGTGTGGTTTTTACGTTAAGCTGTACGGATTGCTAAGTTTTTCTGGCGCCCTTAGGCTCCTTAAACGTTGTTTCCTCGACGTTCTAGGGGGACTGTCTTTCCATTGTCGCGCCACCAACGCACTTTTCTGCATTCGAGGGGGAATTGTGGCCCAGTGCGTTCCTCCAAAGACTGTCGGCAGTGATGTGCTCAGCGTAGTTGGTGGCCGGGGGGCCGCCGGGCGGTGGGGCACACGACTTTTCCTAAAGGAGTGTTTGGAATGCAGATGATCAAGAGTTTCGTTCTTGGCTTGGTAGTTTTGGCAGGAGTATCCGTCAGTGCTCAAGCCCAAAGTCCGTGTCCTCAATGTGGCCGGATTCATTCGTACGTCAGCCCAAGTGCCAACAATTTCCAAGCCCAGGCGCAGTCGGAAGCGCAAAGGATGGCTTCGCGAAATTTTAAGGGACACGTCCAAGGTACCGTTCCCGGCGTTGGTTTTTGTGGTGTAGGGTGGAGTTCGTCCTCCCCCAATGCCCCGACCTGCACCCCCAGTAACGGCATGACGCTAGTAGCTGATGCCACCGCGCGGGGCGCAGATGGCTGGTATCGCGTTCGCTACTGGCGATAGTTGGCACTAGTGCTTTGTCAAACCTAAGACTTAGGGTACAACGCGGGTCTGGGAAAAGGTGTCGGACACCAAAAGTGCGAAGCACC
>JBGSNE010000157.1:0-8156 GCA_041739785.1 Pirellulaceae bacterium | reverse complement strand
GATCTTTTCAGAGCAGCCCATCTATGACGCAAAGTTGTTGATCGCATCTGGCACTTGGAATACTTTAGGGGTCGCTCCCTCAGTAAATGTGGCCTCGGTTGATTTCGGCGGAAATGCGTTTGCCAACGCATCTCTAAATTCAACCAGTTCGGCCCAGATGCGCTTAGCAGTAGTTCCAGAGCCAGGTCCGACGTTAATGATATTCTTTTTACTAATCTGTCTGGGCTACTCGCGGCAACGACAATGCCTTAAAGCCAACAACCTTGGCATGGATATCCACAATCTCCACTAGAAGCAGTTCTAGATTCGCTAACTCAAGCCACCAGAGACGAACAGGGACACAGCACGATGCCGGTGGGTCGTGAGACACTCTGTAATGCGACATAACGAACGGAGAGTGTTACGAGCCCACGAACGGTTCCGACAGAATTGTCTATCGACGAAATCACGCTCCGACGAGGGTTTCCCAACACAAAATGCGCGAAATGCCAAGATGCCCAAGTCGTCTCCCGACTGGACTGGCGATAGAAATGTTAATGAAACTAGCTGGAATTGCTAAACCGGGGGACATACCAGGGATTGCTGTCGGGAGCCGGAGCAACGGGGTCAGGAGCCGAATTGGTTCAATATCATTGCCGGTGGCTCATGGAATCGCTGTTTGTCTTCCAGGCGGTCACAATATCCGACGACACTTATCGACGATGAACCGTGGATGGCTGAATATCGCAGAGGGTTGGAGTCGTCTGAGACTGCGAACTTTATATCGCGGAGTATCGATTGGTGTGGCGGATTAGCGAAGCGATGGCCAAGTACGAAGGGCTACCATTTGCGGGCACTAGCCGCGCAACATGAGGATTATGCAGAACTACTCGTAAGAATTCTGGAAAGCATGACCCGCGATCAATGGCCGCCAGAACCTGCGCAGGAAACGTTGAATCAATTCGGGACCATCTAATGAGACATCCACAGATTTTTAACACTGCATTCCCTGGGCGCATACAACAATTCCAAACCACGCTGGCTGAAAACTTCGGTGTTCACGCGAGTCGCGTTCCCTAGGGGCCGCTCCCGCAACACGGCTTCCTTGACCACGTTAGTAATTCTGCCGCCTACAGACTTATTGGATAACTCATTTACTTGCTTGTCGGAATCGCAACTCATAGGTTTTGCTTTTGACACCATGAATTGCTTTCGAAGAATGACAGTCTTTGACCTACGCACGGGAGCGATGGCACCTGGTTGTCCGATTGAACCCAACAGGAGATCCACGACGATGATTGACATTCTGTTACCTGAACCGCCCAGAGTTGTACAGATTCAAAGGAGGTGCAGGGCCGCCGCCTATGAGAGCTGGGATCGAGCTAATTCCGCGCATTTCGGAACTCCGCTTGGGTCGAACCACCTCGAGATGTCAGGTTGGTTTGATCGCGGCCGCGGATTGACAACCGCGCATGGAGGCGCGGCAACCGCCCACGGACTAGCTCTGCTTTTTAAAGCATTGGTTACGTGAAGGTCCGTTCAGGAGGTGGTGGCTTTGTGACAGACGCAACCCTCAGCGATTTGTTACAACTAAATTACGTCTATTGCGTCTGTTTTTGGCCGGCGCGAAGTGGTGTCGCCGCCGGTTCGCATGCGCTGGTAATTGATGGGGTTCAAAAAGGGACCATGTTTATAATGGATCCGGCGCCAACCCGTGGAATTGTCCGCAAACCGATCAGCTTTTTTCATAGGCCAGGAATTAACGCGGCGCTGGGAGTCTCGTGGCTGTCAAATCTGGGACGCAGTCTTGACCGCAATCCCGCAGCATTGCGTTAAGGAGCAAAACCACGTGGGACCAACAAGCCATGACCCGGAGGACACGAAGACTAAGCTTGAATTGTCTGCTGTTGGGACGCAGTTGACCGCTGCGGCTCAGGCTCAATCCTTTGAGAAGCTGTGTGAAGTTTTTCGGCCGGTGCTGCGGAGCGTCGTGGAAGCGCGAATCGACGCGGGCCTGCACCAGAGAATCGATGCGTCGGATGTAGTGCAGGAGACGCTGCTGGAGGCCTTTACCCGTCTGCAGGATTTTCACGAGCGAGAGCCGATGCCGATCGAGAATTGGCTGCGCGAGACCGCCATCCAACAATTGCGCGTCGCCGTGCGCAAGCACCTGATGGCGGGCAAGCGATCGGTATTCCGCGAAGTCTCCTACGAGCAGTCGAGTGTCTACCGCTTGGCTGAACAATTGACGGCGGTAGTCTCCACGGCGGAGAATCGCCACCAGGAAACCGAGGAAGCGACGCAGACGCGCGATGCGCTACTGAACTTGTTCCCACTGGATCGCGAAATCCTGCTGCTGCGTTATATCAATGGCTTAACCAACACCGAAGCGGCTAAGTTCTTGGGAGTTTCAGAAACTGTCGCCAGCAAGCGGCATTGCCGTGCGTTAGTGCGTTTGCAGAAACTGCTGGCAGGGGAGTGAGTCTAATGCACGTCAGGTGGCTTCGGGTCGTCACCGGACAGGTCGAACTGGATCCTATCAATCGCCAATTTCGCAGGGGCCGTGGGTACTTCCAAGTCACGGGAATCCCAATCCAACCCCATTACTTTGAGCTCGCGACGAATGGCGGCAATGTCCCACAGTTGGATTCCATGTTGAGGATAGGTACAGGCGACGCGATGTCCGCTGGGACTCATGGCAATCCCATGGCGCAGCTCTGGTTTTTCAAGCGACTCCAACTCGGCTACGACTACTTGATCATTGAGTCGCATTAAGGCTAATTTTCCCGCGTCCAAGGGGATGGCGGTCAATGAAGAATCGCCGTTAAAACCTACCTCAAAATAGACAACACGTCCCCGGACCGAACGATAGACTTCTCGCCAATCGCCTGTGCTTAAGACCCTTGTATGGGCATTGCTAGTTAGTACCAACCAACGATTATCGGGACTCCAACTGGGCACACTCAAGGCGTCATTGGGAATTCGCGTCAATACTTGACGCGTGCGTGCATCCCAAATCTCCAGGCTCTCCAGGAACCCGACTGCGAACCACTCCCCTTCGGGACTCATTTTGAAAGTACGTAGGTGTGGTGCGGCAATGCGCTCCGATGTGAGGTCGACAGGATCGACCAGCAGCACCGATTCGGAAAACGACAAGGAGGCGGCAATGCGTGAACCATCACGCGTGACCGCTGCATAAGCGGGGCCCTTAAAGGGGATCAAGCAGTTTGGGGGCCCGATTGTCAAACTCTGTTCAGTTGTGTGCAAAGGCCACAGGAACACGCCACGCCTATCCGAACTGGCTAGGATCGCATCGCGTGCGGGATGAAATATCGCCGTAGTGTGCGGTTCATCGATACGGGCCAACTCACGACCATCCGCGGCGGAACGGACCTGTAGCGCCGCTTTGCTGGTCGTCACCAATAGTTGGCCATCCGAGCTAAAATCACATTGAAAAGCGGTGTTTTCAAAGGCCGGCATGTGCAGCCAGCGACATGCCTGCGCGGGGAGTAGGTGATAGCGCGCGACGGATTGTAGGTAACCAATGGAAATTTCGCTCCCTTCTCGCGACCAACACGCCGGACTACCACCAGTCGTCAATTCCAAGGTGCCATTTTCAACGTTCCATAATTTGACGGTATTCTCCCAGTTCATGGAGATTAGTACCGACGAATTGCCGGGTTGAAAGCTCAGTCGGTCAACGGGGCTGGGTGTACAACGCAGTTCTGTGGCTGGCCGATCGTTGTATTGGCAATCCCAAACCATGATACTATTGGTGAGCCCGGCCGCGATATATTTTCCATCTTCGCTGGAACTCAAACTATAGGCGAATTGACCGTGCGGAACCGTTCGCCGCCATCGTTCCGCAGCGGTCTCGATGTCGAAGCCGACGACCTGACGCTCGAATTGCGTTATGATTTGTTGATCGTCGGCGGTGAATTCCACACCGTTTATTTTTCCTGCGATTCGCGTCAGTCGTTTGCCGCTCTCAAGCGAATAAACCTCGAGCGCGGGGGGTGAGGACCTGGCTACTGCAAACCGCGACGAGTCATGAGAGAAGCGAAAGTCGTTTTCGATCGCATGCACCGCTGGGATATCAAGCACCAGGCACTGCGTTTCAATCTCCCAAACCATAACTCTGGCGGGGCGCACTCCAATGGCTAGATACCGATCATTGGGACTAAACTTGACCGCATAGCTGGTATGATAGGTGCGGTCCGCAGCCGGTAACTCAATGCGCCACAACTCACGCATGTCGGGGGAGAAATTCCGAGCGATAGCTTGGAACTTGCCTGCGGCGTCCGACTCCACGCTTACAATCGTACTGAAGTCGCCGGTCAGATCGAAATTGGGTTGATCAGCCGAAGTCAACGGCAATCCATACTTTTGCACGATATCACAGCGCGAGAGCGCTGTAATCGCCAAATTTCTCAACCCGAATGAATAATCCTCCAGTGATCCTAGCGCGCGGGCCAAATCGGCGGCTTCGTTAACCAATTGCAACGTTTGTTGCTGCCCACCAGGGGCTGACGCGCGGCCAGCGGCCCAGGCAAGTGCCATCTTGGTCTTGAGCAAATTCAATTGCGCGGCGCGTTCGGCGGTCTCGGCGCGGTGGGCTGCGTATAGTGCCGACTGCGTGGCCTGCTCAGCCAGAATCGTCCGCCGAGAAAGCTCATGGTTCTGCTGAGCAGCCAGACCATTCCACCACCGCTCGCGGAGCCACAATCCCGACAGGATCGCCAGCAGCAGCAGCATGGCCATGATCGATGTGAACAAGAGCGTTACATGCGATCGGCTCCAGCGCGTGATTCGTTGGCTTGGAGTCATCCGCTGTGCAGCAATGGTGCGACCATCAATGACACGCTGCAAATCTTCAGCCACCAGCCCGGCTGAGGCGTAGCGATCTACGGCCTCACGGGCAAGCATCATTTGAATCACCGTCTCCAGATCGCGCGGTAGGCTAGTATTCAGTCGCGATGGCGGCACTATCTCACCGGTGGTTACCTGCAATAGTTGCTCCGCTCGCGACTCGGCGGTGATCGCCCGCGCTCCCGTCACCATCTCGTAAAGTGTGACACCCAGCGAATAAATATCACAGCGATGGTCGACGGCTAGGCGTCCCCCGCTCGCTTGTTCGGGGCTCATGTAACGGAGCGTTCCGAGAAGTTCTCCCGACATAGTCAGGGTCTCGCTACCCACGAACCTGGCTAACCCAAAATCCGTGATCCACGTCTTGTTGGATTGATCCAGCAACAGATTGGAGGGCTTAATATCGCGATGAATGACTCCGCGTTCGTGGGCGTGTGCCAAACCGTAGGCCACATCGCGGATATGCGCCGTGGCGACTCGCCAAGCCGTCGGTTCAATGACCTGGTTGACCGTTGATTCCAGGCCAACCCGACGCTCGTCTTCGATTCTCGATTTGCCGTCGTCGAGCACCTCGCGCCATGTCCGACCATCGATCAGTTTCATCGCGATGTAATGACGATCGTCGACACAATCGAATTCGTAGACCGGAACGATATGTGGGTGGTCTAACGCCGCAGCCACTTGGGCTTCATTGCGAAATCGCTCCAGGCTGGCCGATTGATAGTCGGAGGGATGCAGTCGCGGTAACAACTTCAATGCCACCCGGCGTTTCAAGGAGAGCTGCTCCGCTTCGAAAACCTCCCCCATACCTCCGCAACCGATTAGTCGTACTAGTCGAAAATCGCCAAGTATCAGCGTGCTGCGAATCGCCCCTTGCTTCTCTGCCAGTTGAAGCATGGAGCGCAAGGCACGCAATGCCGGACGAAGTTGTTCTGCCCATTCATTGTGCTCCGCAATAAACGCGTCCAAGTCGACGTCGCACCCCTGCCCGAGTTGGCTGGCGTATTCTTCGATGAGCTGTGACACTCGCGGATCGACTGTATCTTCCGCTTGTGGTTGAGAATGAACCATGCTCGCGACTCTGAAAACCGGATGTTGGGATGCGTCGTTGTGACTAGAAGTACTCAGCCTCGCCACTGCATCGGATGGTTGAACAGTGGGTGCTTACTGCCGCCTATGCTTTACTGTCCAAAATCCGTAATGGTATTAACCTATTGGGTCGCAATGGAACGCGGAGTAATTGTAACACAAACACGGACAGAACACCGATATGCCACATAGTGCTGCAACGTTACAAAGTCAATTCGCGCAGCGCTTTACTATTGCATGTCGCCAGACAAATACATGCCCTTCGCCTGACCGGAAACGCCGAACATTCGCATGGGTGATATTTCGAGGACACGAAGAACAAGTAGAGTGCAACTCTTATTTCATCGGTGGCACGAACCACAATCGATTGGCTGGCCCCAAGGGTGCACATACCAAGGGTGCACATAGTCATCCATTTCGAGTCGGCATACCGGTGGTGCGAATTTCGCTTGGTGCGACGGCCACGTTAGCTTTGTCAGCCAAAATATTGACATGTTGGTTTACCGCAGCCTAGGCTCGATCAACGGTGGAGAAGTTGCCTCCGAAGTGCCCGTGAAAGATGGAGCCGTGACTTTCTATCCGCTAATACAGTCAAACAAGCAAGTCCGGTGAGTTCCATCATTTCGATTGAACCCTATGTGTGTGTGCGAGTCGACTTAACTCATCAGTCGCATAATGTCTTTGACAATCACGAAGGCCATGAGGCTTAGTAGGCCGAGCACGCCTGCCATGGTCAGTCGTGTTTGAAGGGCTTCACTAACAGGTTTTCCTCGAATCGCTTCCGCAGTCAGGAAGACCATATGCCCGCCGTCGAGCGCGGGAATGGGAAGAAAGTTTAGAATCGCCAAGTTGGCACTTAGCAAAGTCAAGAAGATCATCAGCCGCGAGACCCCGAAACTAGCCTCTGACGACGCGGCCTCAGCAATTGCGATTGGTCCACCCACGCCCTTGGCACCGATTTTTCCAGTGACCAACAGCCTTAGGAAACCAAGCACATCGCCGAAGCGTCGCGATGTTTCCCATACTCCCAAATTTAGCGCCGTCGCTACCGAATCGGTTTTGTGGATATGCATTAGAGGTGAAATACCAATTCCGCGTTCGTGCCAAAACCAATCTTTGGCGTATTCGAGCTTGGCAATAGCATCAACAGTCTTGCCGTCGCGACGGACCCAGCATTTGATCTCGGAGCCAGCGGGCAAGTTTTGCATAATGTCGTAGAGAGAAGCGATGTTAAACGACGAGTCAACGACAATCGCTTCGTAGACTTGCGGCTTAAAGAAGTCCGCTAGTTCTTCCTTGCGTTTCGCATTGGCCAACCACTGGATTTGCAGCAGTTCGTCGCCAGCTTTCAGCGCTCCAGCGCTCTCGAGTTGCTCATCGTTAACCGAGATAATGCTGGGCAATACAGTCAATGCGGCGCCCATTCCGCCCAGCGTCAGTTCGCCAGACAAATCGGAGATGGGATCGAAAGTTGGTCGCGTTGGGCCGCTTATGTTCAATTCAACTGTTTCAAATTCTGCCGTGCTTCCAGACGATGCCAATGGTCGCTCTACGGTCAGCTTGACTTCTTTGCCTGCGAGCTGGCCGATTCTGGTTGGTATTCGCAAAGCGTTGTCAATTTCTTCACCATCGATTTTGATAAGTTTATCGCCAACTTTCAGACCGGCCTTTTCCGCCTGCGAACCAGTTTGAATTGCCGTGATCGGACCAACGGCGAAACCGAGACCAAGCGTCTTGACAGGAACGGCTGGTAATTCCAGTTCGAATTTCTTGGGCGGATCACCCGCTTTTGCGGCAGGACGCTCGACACTAACGGTGACCGGAGTTTCCCATTTGGCTTGTAACCGACTGGTCAGCTCGCTTCCAATTACTTCGCCGAACCGGCTATCCACTGGCAATGTTTCACCATCGACCGCGGTAATGATGTCTCCAACTTCAAGATCGGGTTTACGTTCCGATAGATACGAAACTGGACTGTAAGCTGGCTTGCCGATTTTGGGAGAAGTGGGGGCATTCATGCCTATACGATAGATGTCACCATCCTTGCTGTACTTCGCCGATGGCGTGATCCATTGGCTTTGCGGTCACTTTTTGAAGCCGTCTATGAGGAACTGAGGGTCGTCGCAGCTCGGCAAATGGCCGATGAACGGGCCGGTCAGACGATTCAGCCGACGGCCTTGGTTCACGAGGCGTTTATCAAACTTTTGGGCTCGGAACAA
>JBGSNE010000116.1:0-17637 GCA_041739785.1 Pirellulaceae bacterium | reverse complement strand
CTGCCGTGAGCGACTGCCGGGAGTGACTGCCTTAAGTGGGTCGCTCCTGCCGGGAGCGACTGCCTTAAGTGGGTCGCTCCTGCCGGGAGCGACAGCCTTAAGTGGGTCGCTCCTGCCGGGAGCGACTTCGATCGAGTATGTTGGCACTGGCCCGCCCCATGCCACCCAACTTACAAACACAGTTACAAACAAGTCGCTCCCGGCAGGAGCGACCCACTCGAATGCGCGACGGATTCTACCCAATGTTAACTCCTCAAGACCAACAACGACTCGCGCGATTGCAATTGTTAGCCAAGGGAGTGGTAGAGGGAGTAACTGCTGGTCGCCATCGCTCGCAGCACAAAGGAGCGAGCGTTGAATTCAAAGAGCACCGACAGTATGTGCGTGGCGATGAAATTCGTTCGATCGATTGGAAACTTTTCGGTAAAACCGACCGTTTGTTCATCAGGCAATACGAAGATGAGACCAACCTACGAGCGATGATTCTACTCGATCAAAGTGGCTCAATGGCTTATCGTGGCAAGCGTGCCTCGATCAGCAAGCATCAATTCGCAGTCCATTTGGCCGCTTGCCTGGCGAGGCTACTGATCACACAACAAGATTCAGTGGGGTTAGCAACGCTTGATTCGCAACTGCGTCAAGTGATCCCGCCACGCGGCACAACCAGCCACTTACGCGCGATCAATACAGCCCTAGCTCAGTCGCAATGTGGCGCGCAAACAAGTCTTGCCGGGGCGCTCGGGCAATTGGTACCGCAACTTCGTCGCCGCGGATTGTTGATCCTGATCTCCGATTGTTTCGAAGATGTCGAACAACTGGTAGCTGGTCTGCGCTACTTTCGACAGACACATAGCGAAGTAGTCGTGTTTCAAATTTGGGATCGCGACGAACTCGATTTCCCATTTCACTCAAGGACTCAGTTCCGCTCCCTGGAAATTCCCGGCTCGCAACGCTTGGTCGATCCACGCGGCATGCGCGGTGCCTACCTGCAACGCTTGGAGAATTATCGCCAACAATTGACGCAGGCCTTGGCCCGTGAGCGGATCGATTTGGTGACCTGCACCACTGACCAGGAGCTGAGTGGATTGTTGTTAGCCTATCTATCTCGCCGCGACGGCCGGAAAACTCGTAAGGGCAAAGGCCAGGCGGCGAAATGAGTTTTCTGAATGCCATATTGCTAGGGGGAGCAGCCGCATTGCTCGCGCCGCTATGGATCCATTTGCTCAACCGCTCACGCTTTCAGACGGTCGATTGGGGAGCGATGCACTTGGTGGAAGCGGCCATCGAATCCAATTCAAGGCGAGTGCAGTGGCAATCGTGGCTGTTGCTCTTGATCCGCTGTTTGATCCCTGTGCTCCTGGCCGTAACACTTGCCCGCCCCGTGCTTACGCATTTTAAGCAGGCTGGGGCCGATCAGGGAAAGTCGCTGGTACTACTACTAGACAACAGCCTCTCGATGGCCGCCACCGATACCAACGACAGCCTGCTCGAGCGTGGCAAACAGGAACTGGCTCGCATTGCCGAGCAATCGGCGGGGGCGGAATTGAGCTTGTGGACCACTACTATGCCTGCCATGGATCAACTCGCTGGTACCACCTTGAAGCTACCGCGACTGCGAACTGCGCTGGAACGAATAAGCCCCGCTACCGGAACCGACTCCGCTGGTGAAGCCATACAAGTAGGCCTGCGTGCTCGATCGCGGCTCATGCAACCCAACCAGCACATCATCTTGGCCAGCGATTTTCAAGCCGCACAATGGCGACGAGTGGGGGAAAATGAAAACCAAGCGATACGCAGTCAATTATCTACTGGAGACTTCCCAGCTCAACTTTTTCTATTGCCCCTCCGCTCCACCCGCCCCTCCGAGAATCTCTCAATCGAAATTGCCGATGCTCCTCAAACAGTACGACTGGATCAGACGCTGCAACTTTCGGCACGTGTCACCAATCACGGCGACGCACCGATCAGCGATGTCCGCATCACACTTCAAGTCGACGGACAAGACTTGGCCAGTCGCAACATTGCACTGGCAATCGGAGCCAGTGAGCAAGTAGAATTTGGCTGTGAGTTCAATAAGCTTGGTTGGCACCCTGTCTCGGTACATGTGCACGATCTGGCGAGCGTCCATGGCGACGATGTCAGTTATCATGTCGTGCAGGTCACTTCCACTTCGAAAATTCTGATCGTCGATGATACGCTGGCAGAACCAGCGCTCGGAAACGTGCCTTTGGAAAATAACGCACGCAATCGGTCATTTTCTGGAACCAGCCGCTTCCTACAACTGGCTCTGACCCCTTTCGTCGATCGTGCACAGAATCCCGTTCAAGTGGAACGTATCCATTCAAGTGAATTGCAGCAACAAACTCTGACTTCGTTTGACGCAGTGATCGTCGCGAACATCAAGAATCCGACGCCGGCCATGTTTGGCATTTTACACGCCTTCGTCTCAACAGGAGGAGGGCTGCTGGTTTTTGCCCATCCAGAGATGAATTTGGCTGCCTGGAAGAACTTGGCCGAACAAACTGACCGACTCCTTCCTATGCGGTTTGATGAAGTGCGTTCGCGGTCGGCAGAGCATCCCGCCAAGCTAACGATTTTCAACAATTCCGGCACTTCAAAGATTTTTTTCAATCCATCGGATGCTGGATTTGAGAACATCGAATTCACCCATTGGTTGGCATTGTCACCTATCACTGACGAAACATCAGCGAATAGTCTTCTAAACTTTAGTCATGGCGAGCCATGGTTGGTCGAAAGAGAAGAGGGTAGGGGAGTGGTGGTGCAGTGTGCCAGCTCTTGTTCGGACAATGGATCCAACCTCCCCAGCCAACCCGCGTTTGTACCATTGATGCTCTCACTCGTAGAGCAAATTTCCAATCATGCGGCCAGTTCCGCAAGTCTACGGACTGGTCAAACAATTGCTCTACAAGTTGTCGAAGCCGACGATCACCCTTCGCCTCGCCCAAGCCAGGAAAATTGGGGGGCTGATTCCAAGCTTTCAATAGTCGTCGACCGAGTTCCAATTGAGGTTGCCGGCGGACCTAGCTCGATGAACACAGCATTAACCATCAAGCTTCCCCTAGCAGAAACGCGAGCGCTATTCACCGACACACGCGTGCCTGGAGTTTATTCTGCCAGACTGAACTCAGGGCACGCCTTGGGATTGGCAGTTGAACCAGCATTTTTCAGTGTCAATGCGTCCCGCGAAGAGTCGCAGCTTGAGCCGCTTAGTGACAATGAGCTCCAGGCGTTGGCTGCACGCATGGGAGCGACGTTGATTGAATCGGCCGAGGACTATGGTCGTGCTGAAACATTGCACCGCGTAGGCTGGGAGCTTTGGCGATGGGTGCTGGCCGTCCTATTGGGTTTGTTGTTTGCTGAACAGGTGATCGGCCTGCGGGGCAGCCCGCTTGCGATGCGAGGAACCGCATGAGCAATTTGCAATCCATGGGAGCTTGGCACATTGCCCTCCCCCTCGCGATGGCAATTGTGCTGGCCTCTTCGGCTTTTTGGCTCTATCGCCGACAAGTACATACCGCTGATCTGGGCGTGGTCGGCTGGATCCTTCCCACTCTTCGGGCTTTGACCGTGTCGATGATTACATTGACGCTGGCCGAACCCGTGCTCGAATCGCGAACCAGCGAAGGCGAACTAGCGCGTGTCACCTTCCTACTTGATACTTCACGAAGCATGTCCTTTGCTGACGAAGCAATGCAGACTCAACCTGCTTTAAATCATCAATACTCGCAGGCCAACCGCTTTGAACGGGCGGTCAAATTGCTTTCCGGTAAGAGCGGAATTTTGAGCGAGTTGAGCAACGACTTTCTACTGCGCGTCGTTCGTTTCGATCGACAAGCAGGGGGCGAGATCTGGAATAGTCGCACTGGGCAGGCGCTGGACAACGCAGAATTGACGTTTGATTGGGCTCCCGCCGTTTGGGGTGAAGCGACTGCCGTCGGCGATGCCATGGAGTTCTTAACGGTGACTCCCCGTACGGAAGCGGTCAGCGAAGAGCGCCGCACCGAACAGCCGCCTGTGGCTAGCGGTTCACCCGTTGATTCCTTGGTCGTGCTCACCGATGGGCAAAGCAATCACGGCGAATCACCACTCGCTGTCGCCGAGCAACTTGGGCAGCGGGGAGTAACCGTCTTTGCGGTGGGTTTCGGTCCCTTCCAACATGGCCCGGACCTGGCCCTGCGGCAGTTCTCGCTACCCGAGCGACTGTACCGCACCGATACACTTACTGGCACGGTGACCATTGAGCAGCGTCTGGCCCAAGAACAACGCTTTACATTGCAGATCGAACACAATGCTCAAATCGTGTGGCAGGAAACTTCAGTCGCCACTGCGGAACCGCAGCGGGAGATCCCCTTTGCATTTTCGGTGTCCCCTTTGTTTGCTAACGCACTGTCGCAACTTCCTTCAGGAACGGAGGTAGCCAAACTACCATTGAAACTTACCGCGCGGCTGGTGGTCAAAGGGGATGAGTCCAATCAGTTGAACAATGCGCGCGAGAGTACCACCATGGTGGCCTCTCACAAGTCGCGTTTGCTATTGATCGATGGTCGCAGTCGCTGGGAGAGTCGCTATCTGAAGAATATGTTTAGCCGTGATCCAAGCTGGCAGGTTGAACCGTTCATTCTGCCGCAGTTTGCCGTCACCACGCAATTGCCCACTAGCAGCGTGAACACCGCTGCGCTCAATCAGAACTCAAATCAGTTGCCCGATACGAAGGAAAAATTGTTTGACTACGATTTAGTGATCATCGGAGAAGTCGAACCGTTTTCACTCTCGGACGAATTCCTGCAGTGGCTGCGTGAGTATGTCGAACTGGCCGGTGGCGGTTTGATCATTATCGATGGTGCTAGACAGACCTTGCGTGACTTGCAGTTTGCACCGCTCCACCAACTCTCTCCCGTGGCATGGCCCGACCACCGTCCGAGTCGATCGAAGTCCGTTCGTTCCGTATTGTCGAAACGCCCGCGGCCCACCCTGACCGGCAATGCACTCGCGGCCCTATCGCTCAGCTCTGAGGGACCCTCCGCCAACGCCCAGATTTGGGCTAGTTTACCTCCGCTCGAATTTGTCTCTGACGTAACTCCCTTGCCCGGAGCCGAGATACTGATCGAAGCGGTTAATGAAGTTGATCGTGTTCCACTGCTGGTCACGCGTCGTTACGGAGCGGGACGCGTGTTGTATTCAGCCAGCGACGAAACATGGCGTTGGCGATTTGAATTGGCGGAACGCGTGCATAGTCGCCTGTGGTTACAGTTGGCGCGTTGGACGATGAAAACGCCGTTGAGTCTCCGCACTGAATTCCTATCACTCGACACCGGTGCGGCCAGCTACACGCCCGGTCAACCGATCGATGTGCGCTGTCAACTCCGCGGGACAGACGGATTACCTGCCACCAAGCTCGCCGCCAGCGCCATCGTCACTTCTGGCGATCGCATTGTAACAACGGTACCACTAGCCGAAGACTCGGTGTTAGGGACGTATACGGCGGTGCTGGAATCGCTTCCCGCAGGCGACTATCAAGTTCAAATCGCCGCACCCGGTTTTTCGACGCAAGCCCTGTCGTTGCAATCCCACTTCTCCGTCGTCGCTCCACCCAGCCAAGAAATGGAACAATTGACTTGCGATGAAGGGACCTTGGCCGCTTTGGCCAACAAGACCGGTGGAAAATATTTGCGGGAAAGCCAAGGAGCTGAATTGGCCGATCTCTTACAACCTCAAGTCCAAGGTAAAATACAAACTGCGACGTGGCTGCTGTGGCAATCGTATTGGTGGTTTACCACCGCCATGCTACTCCTGATCGCTGAATGGATTTTACGCAAGCGTGTAGGTCTGGTTTAAGTCTGGGTTTAGGTTTAGGTTTAGGTTTAGGTTTAGGTTTAGGTTTAGGTTTAGGTTTAGGTTTCAGTTTAAGTTTAAGTTTAAGTTTAAGTTTCGAAGATGAGAGCGCTTTCGCACGAATCGTTAAAGGTCTATCAACGGACAATCGAGTTTGTTGCCTGGTCGGCTCAATTATGTCAATCCAACGTTGGGGTGACAGGTGAAATCCAAAGCCAGTTTAAGCGCGCTTTTATTTCAATTCCTCTTAACATCGCTGAGGGTTCTGGTAAACAGTCAGGCAAAGATCAGGCTCGTTTTTATGATATCGCCCGCGGTTCGGCACTGGAATGTGGCGCCTGCCTCGATGTGCTAGTTGCCATGAAAATCGTATCGGCCTCCGAAATCCAGAATGGCAAAGGACTACTTGCTGAGATTGTAGCAATGTTGACTTCACTTTCGAACAGCGTGGCCGGTGAACGAGTACAGGAAGAAATCCAGTCTTACCTACCCCATCAAATGACTCAAACTTAAACTCAAACTCAAACTCAAACTCAAACTCAAACTCAAACTCAAACTCAAACTCAAACTCAAACTCAAACTCAAACTCAAACTCAAACTTAAACTCAAACTTAAACTCAAACTTAAACTTAAACTTAAACTTAAACTTAAACCCCTTCGAAGCCTGACTGTCGCGGAAAAACCCTTTCTGTGTGTCTCGTAAGTTGATGACCCATAACCTGTATATCGCTGAGGCCTCGAGCGTGCTGCCTGACATCACGCAACACAGACTGCATGCGTTTCATCGCAGGCAACTATGGTTGCGTGTGGTTCGTGGGCTGAGCGCAACGTTTGGGCTGTTCGTGTTGGTGTTACTACTAGCAGTGGTTGTCGATGCACTGTGGCTAAGTGATGTTGCGCGTTGGATCGGGTGCTTGGCGGTTTGCGCAATCGCCGGTGGTGCTCTGGTTGTTTTGTGTTGGCTACCTGGGTTGAAGCCGTTTGATCCACGCGGCGCAGCACGACATCTGGAACGACTCGACCCACGCCTGCGCGAGCATTTGCTTTCAGCAGTTGAACTGAGCGAAACGCAGCCTGGCGTCGTTGACTCCACAGCATTTCGCGGCCAATTGCAAACTCAGGTCGCCCACTTAGTCGAGTCGATAGATGTCAATCATCTGCTGCCTTGGTCACGTGTGCAGCATCGTGTTAGACTGACCTACCTTGGATTGGCAGGATTGGTCTTGCTGTGCTTGATACCCCAAATCCACTTTCCGCAGCGTGTGGCGCGGGTCCTATTTCCGTTCGGAGATTGGGGACGCGTCAGCCGTATTGCCATCACGCTTGAACGTCCCACACCACATTCCAAACTGGTCCCCAGGGACGACATCGTCGCCATTACCGCGCGCGTCGATGGGCCGCGCCCCAAAACACTAACTCTCGAAACGCGATCGATCGAACGTAGGCAAGACTTACCGTCTACCGATCGATTGACGGACTTCCCCACCGTTGCCTCTCAAGCCACAGCCTCATTCAACATGACTGCTGTAGCCGGAAATTCGCCCCGCCCGAGCTTGTCATTTGCCAACGACATCTCGCGTTTCGAGTATCTTTTACCCGCGCGAGGTGAAGTCATTGAGTACCGTATCCATGGAGCGGGAGCCAGCACGCCTTGGCATCGACTGTCAACTTTACCTCGCCCCAGAGTCATCGAGTTTGAGAAACACATTTCACCTCCCAAGGTCAGCGATCAGGCTGCCATGACAGACTCACACGAGGATTCACCATCGGTAATATTGGTCGAAGATCACGGCCATATTCAAGCCTTGGTAGGCAGCCAGGTGGCCATGCGATTGACTGTCGATCAACCGACTAGCGTGGCGGAGTTGCGTTGGGAGGGACAGGACGACGCGGCCGAAGCGGTGACAACCGCGGTGCCCGATGCGCTTTTGTCGCTAACGATGCGACGTGATGCCAGCTCTGAGAAATTGCTGGTCGACTTCATCGCCACGCGATCCGGCGACTACAAAGTTCATCTGCAGAGTAGTGACAGCAATTTTACCAATACCTTCAGCCCAAGCTATCACGTTAGAGTCTTCGACGACCAAGCTCCTCTGGTCACCTGGCTGGCCCCCAAAGAGAATCGCTTGATCGCTTCCACAGAACAAATCATCTCACTAAAGAACCGAGTCGTCGATGAACTTCCACTAAACAGCCTGACGCGCTCCGTGAGAGTGAACGGCAGCGACTGGCAAGATGAAGGGCTCTTGAGCGAGCCAAGCACGGAAAAACTAGCCGATATGCGCCAGGCAAGCCACGTATCTTCGGAACTCGACTTGCAAAAAATGCATCTACAGCCTGGAGATCAAATTGAGGTAAAACTCACCGCCATCGACCGCCAAGGACAAACGGGCGAATCGTCGATTCTACAAATCTCGGTATCCTCGACCTCGCTTGTGCTCGAGGTTGGCACCGATGAGTTGCAACGCCGCGAAATAGCGGCTGGCTTGCAACGCATCGTGCAAAAACTCTCCGATGTTCAGGCGATCGTCGATCACATGGCCGCCCCACTCGCGAATGTTCAGCCACCGACCGACGACACTCTGCGTCTCCGCCGAGACCTCGATAGTACGAGTAAACTGATTGTCGGACTGGAGCAAGAGATCAACTCCACGTTGACCCAAATTGAGGAAGGGATTGGTCAAACGCCGGATGTTCTCAACAGCCAAGTTTTGATCCATGTCGGGGAAGCGCTCCTGCCGCTCGCCAGATCGACATCCGACCGCTTGGAACTATTCGACGAGATGCGGGATATCCTGGAAGGGCAGTCTGATGCGGACAGCGGTCTGGACTTAGCGAGCCGTGCGACGAAGGTGCGCGAACAACTGGCGCAAACACTACTTGAAGCTGGCTCGCAAAATACCCTTGATCAACGTCATACACAGGAATTAGTGCAGCATTTCGAGGCTCTGACTACTTACGATGTCATCTTGCGGCATGCACAGCAGTTGTCACGATTAGCCGCCGCCCAACAGCAATTGGCTTTAGCCAACCAACAGGAGACTCAAACACCGCAGCAACTGCAGCGCAGGCAAACCACTCTGACAGAACAACTGAGGGACGCGCAGCGGTCGGTGCTCGATTCATTGCCACTAGCCCGACTGGATACACGCATCCGACTTCAGCAAACCGCCGCTCAGCTTGGGCAACAAATAGGGGTGGCCGAGAGATTCGAAGCGGTGACAGCCAATCACGATTCGAGCGCCGAACTCGCACGCTCGTTATCCGAGCAATTGAGCCAGCTGCGCACACTTTCTCGACTCGATCCCAAACTGCCTACTGCTATGAAGATTGCACTGCGCAGATTGAGCGAATTGGCTCCACCCACTCGACGTAATCTGGACGATCTGTCTGAGCTGCTTAACAAGCAACTTCCGGCCGACAAGCAAACAACTGTAAGTCTCAAACATCTGACGCAGCAACGCGAATTGCAGCGTGCAGCTCCCCAGGGAGATCGACTCTTTGCAGGCGACCTGGGGAATACGCAACGGGCGTTGGAATCCCTCAGCATCCCCACTAACGCCAATGCTCAATCACTTGTGCAGCCGATCCGCGACATCTCCGCAGCAATTGCAACGCTACAAGCAATTCATCAGGTAGCTCAGGCCGACATGTTGCTGGCCGAATTGCTGAACGACGAACGTGTCGAAAGCGAAACGCATGAGCGCGCCTGGCGTGGACCACGAACTTGGGACGCTATTGAGCAACGCTTCGAGCAAGCAATCACAAGTTTGCGGGAGGCCCAAATCCCGAATGCAATTGTCCAGCAGTTGAATGACTTGCGAAACAGTAGTACCGTTGGTGTAGCTACCCGTAAGTTCAACGATCGATTATGGCAAGCCGAACCACCGCAACCCGCCGCCGCCGACTTGGAAAAACTGCGCCTTGGTCTCAATCCGATTCGTGATCAGCTCAACACTTACGCACAACAGGCACGTCGAACTCTCTCCGAATACGCGCCTAAAATTAGCGAATTAGCCCAGCAGGCCGCCGAGGAGATCCGCGACGTTGAGCAACAATCCTTACAATTGGCCGATTCAATTGAGCGGCAAGAAGTCCCCAACATTCCTCTTCGACTAGAGCATTTGGGCGATCAAACCGTGGCCTTGAACCACCCCATGGATCGGCTGCGTGATGCGCTCGTTGATCAAGCCGACGCACAGAACTTGCTCGACCGCAGGCAAACACAAATGGCGCGCAGAGCCGATGCGGCGATCGAATTGGTCGATCGCACCAGCAAACGCTTGGAACAATCGCAGACCGCAAGCTCGCCGGTAGCTTCTGCCGCGACTCAAGCGACCAGCCTTCGCGAAGCAGCCGAGGATCAATCCCTAAGCGCCGATGCACTGCAGCAACTAGCCTCAGTTTTCGAAAATTTGGAGGCAGGGGAACTTGATCCGTCGGCAGAGCAGTTGGCTGAACAGGTAAAGGAGCTAGCACAACAGGCCGCGGAATTTGTCAATGCCAATGGTCCAGGGGCCAGCGAGGCCGACTCGAACCAACCCGACCGGTACGCGCAAGCTGAGGAGCTAGCCAATCTGGCTGAGCAAGACCCTCAATCGGTCTTAGAGCAATTGGAGCGTGAGTTGAAAACCAATCAACCAATGTCGCAAGAGATGTCAGCCATCGCACGACAGTCCGCTCATCAGTCGTTAGCTGAACTGGAACAAGCCGCTGGGCAACAACAAGAACTAACCAATGCACTCGAGATGTCCGATCCGCACTTTCGAGCGCAAAAGGAATTGCTTCTCCACGATCTGCACATCACAGGCCAAGGTGTTCGACAGATGCTGGATACCATTGTTAGCCAGGCAAAATGGACCACCGGTGCCAGTCGTAACGAAACCCAAGAAAAACTTCTAGTGGAAACGGAACGCCAGCTTCGCAATACGTTGGATCGCATGCAGCCACTCGAGTTGGAGCAGACCTTCGAACAATTGCGGGAGCTCGCCGCTGAGTTACAATCTCAATTGACAGTCGCTCAGCTCGATTTTCAAACCACCGGGGGTGAACTGGCTAAGACCAGTTTTGAGGAGTTTCATCAAAGTGGTGCCGATCTGGCCAATCGTCGTCGTGAGATGCGTGATCGCCAGCGACGCGTTCAACAGGAGAGCGTCCGCGACGCCCAGACAATCGAGCGCAACGAACAACAACGTCTGCAACAATTGCAGAACGAAGTGCATCAAGCACAGCAACTGTCGCAGCGAAGCGAAAAAAATCTGCAAGACGCGCGGCAGCAACTGGAAAAGAGACCTGAGCAGGCGTGGCTGGCTCAACAGATCCCCGTGCTTGAGGGGCAACTGGAACTCGCCCTTGAACGTCAAAACGCGAGTAAGAAACTTCAAGATGCAATCGCACGCCGCGCTGAATTGGCTCGTACAGCCTTGGAGGGGCTAAACTCGCTGGAGCAGAACCCTCTGGATTCCGTCAATCCAACCGCTCAGCTTGCGGCACAGCTTAGCAAACAAGCTGCTGAGGCCAGTGGTCGGTGGGCAGAGAAGTTGCGAACTTGGGACACTTCGCAGTTGGCCCAAGCCCAAGCCACTGCAGCCGAGCTTACACAAGATGAGCAGCGCCAGCAGCAGATTGGTAGTTCCGTCGCGGAGGCGGCTAGTGGCCTATCACGCGCCGCACGACATGAAGCGCGGTTACAGAACTCGTCCACCAGTGCGCAGTTGGATCAAGCTGCGGTGAGGATCGAACAAGTGGTAGATCAAGAATTGCAACAATCTCAGCAACAACTCTCGACCGCACTTGAGCAGGCGGTCCGCAGCGGAACGTCCACGGCCCAAGCTTCCCCAGAGGACACTCAAGCCGCACAGGCAAAAAGTCAGGTTGCCCAGTCGGCAATCGAACGGTCCGCCAATTCGCTTCGCGAGATGTTGGCAAGCAATGACGATTCGCCTGCGTCCGCCTCTCCGGAGACACCACCGGGTGGCGCTCCGCCATCCGCCAATGCTGGCTCACCTCCGCCGCTTGCCAATGCTGGCTCACCTCCGCCGTTTGCCGATTCTGGCTCACCTCCGCTCGATGCTGCCCGCAAAGCACGTTTGCTAGATGAACTGGACCGACGATTGAATGGCGATTTGAATCTGGGGGAAAAGGAAGACAATTCCCAGCCTGCACCCAGTGGCGGAACTCCCGGCGATGTCCCTCCAACCACTTTGACCGACGCCGCCAGCCAACTTGCCCAGAGTCTTAGCAGCTCTCGCCAGCCCGCTACTCCTTCTTCGGCAACAGCGGATTTGGGGAGTGCGACGGAGTCGCTCACTGCGAACGCGGAGCCACAATCGCCAGTAGCCGTACGGGTGGTCGAAGTCGATCGCCGTGGCGGCAATTGGGGCGATCTTCGCGAGCAAACCACCGAAGAACTCGCCGAAACGCGCCGCGAGACAATTGCCCCTCGATTTCGCAAACAGGTCGAAGCCTATTTTCGTGAATTGGCCGAGCGTGGGTCAACGGGAATTCTTCCCGCCAATAGGTTGAATGAGCGCGAATGAATTTAGATTGTCATTGATATTACTTGGTGAACGCCAACCTTTACTTACCAAGCCCTTTTCGGGTGCGAACCGTCCAGTGCTAACCAGTCACTCTCGGCAAGAGTGACCCACTGGACCAGTCGCTTGCTATAAAATGGCTAAACGTTGGAAAAACAATTGCGAGACGGTGCTCCAAATCAAAATGAGAATAACACGTTGTCGACGAACCTGTTGGAAGCTGTGATTGCGAAATTCCTGAATGCGTTCGATGCGGGTGAGAAGCTCGATCGCAATGAGCTTCTTGCGGAACATCCTGAGATCGCCAAGTCGTTAAATGCGTTTTTCGAAGATCACGATCGGTTGCTGGCCCAGCGTCATGAGTCTAAAGACCAACTTCGCTCGCTTCCCGCAACGATGCAACTCGGGCGTCTAGCTGATGAGGAACATGAAAAAACTAAAGCGAATGTGTTCAGTCAAGTTGAGAGCCAATCGACTGACGTTCGGGCCGCGGGCGAACGCTTCTTTGGCGACTACCAATTGCTGCAAGAAGTCTCGCGCGGTGGCATGGGCGTGGTTTACAAGGCGCGACAGCTAAAGCTAAATCGTATCGTGGCGCTCAAGATGATTCTGTCCGGCGAAATGGCTGGCAAGGAAGAAGTGTTGCGTTTCCAATCAGAGGCCGAAGCGGCCGCGCAGCTCGACCATCCAGGCATCGTACCGATCTATGAAATCGGCGTGCACCACAAGCAGTACTTCTACTCCATGGGGTTCATCGACGGTCAGAGCTTGGCCGATCAACTTCGATCGGGCCCGCTGACGCCACCTCAGGCAGCTGCCTTGTTAATCAAGATCGCGCAAGCCGTCGACTTCGCCAACGCACAGGGTGTGATTCATCGCGATCTTAAACCGGCCAATATTCTGATCGACGCAGACGGCAATCCACGAGTTACCGATTTCGGAGTCGCCAAGCGCATGGAGGGGAATAGCGACTTGACTCGTTCGGGGCAAATACTGGGAACTCCGGCCTATATGCCTCCGGAACAAGCTGCCTGCCGGTTGGATCAGATTGGCCCCACCACCGATGTCTATTCATTGGGAGCCATCCTCTACGCCACGCTCACCGGACGGCCGCCTTTCGAAGCGGCAAGTCCAGTGGATACGCTGATGCAAGTACTCGAAGGAGAGCCAACCTTGCCCTCCAAGCGACAGGCAGGAATTCCACGCTCATTGGAATCAATCTGCATGAAGTGCCTTGAGAAAACCCCCAGCAAACGCTATGCGACCGCCGGACAGTTCGCCGAAGACCTACGACGATACCTACGCAGTGAACCTGTGGCTGCGCGTCCGGCAGATATCGGTCAGAGACTGCGGCGTTGGTGTCGTCGAGAACCAGCGCTGGTCGCGCACTGGTTGGGTCTATTGTCAATCTTGGTCACAGTGCAGATCACGTATCTATTAATCGGGACAGACTTCGCTTATTATTTGCGGCATACGAGTGTGTTGCTGGCCTGGATAGCGATGGCCTACGTGCTGCAAAAGCTATTCAATCAGCCGCGCCTTAGCGAAGGAGCCGCCATTGCGTGGTGCGTGATCGATACCATGTTCATGACCACAATCTTAGTGTTGGCGGAGCCACCTATCGGGCCTCTACTGAGCGGCTACGCGCTGCTCATTGCTGCCTGCGGCTTCCTGTTGAAAGCTCACTTGGTAATGGTCACCACAGGGACAGTTTTGGTATGTTACCTAGCGCTCTTGGCATTGTGTCCAGAATTAAGCGTTCGACCGCATTACTGTGTCATGTTTATATTGCTCATGTTGGTCCTGGGTGGCGTCGTCACCGCGCAAGTGCGGCGAGTATCGCGACTCAATCGACATTTCGAAAACTACTAGTGGAACACAAGGCATTTAGCTAGTGGATTTTCTTGCCACGGTCGGTCGACGCAAACTGCTCTTTGGGCTGCTGTACCTGAGCGAAGGAGCGCCTATTGGCTTCATTTGGTTGGGCATGCCCACGCGACTGCGGGCCGCAGAAGTGCCACTGGACAAGATCGCTTGGCTCATGGCGCTGCTGATCCTTCCTTGGACATTCAAGTTTCTGTGGGCACCCGTGGTTGATCTGCTGCGTGGTCGACGCTGGGGATTCAAGCAGTGGATTCTCACTAGCCAACTATTCATGGCCGCCACGCTGCTCCCTTTGATGTGGCTCGATATTCGGACTCAGTTTTCCGTCGTAGCGGTGTGGTTGCTATTGCACGCCTTCACCGCTGCCACACAAGATATTTCAATCGACGCCTTGTGCATTCAACAGTCGCAACCACAGGAACGAGGGGCGCTCAACGGTTGGATGCAATGTGGCGTGTTGGTTGGCCGCGCCGCCATGGGAGGTGGATCACTGGTCTTGGAACACTGGATCGGTTTTCAAGCCGTCGTGGTGCTGCTCATCGGACTGGTGATGTGTTCCGCGCTATTGCTCGCCTTCGCACAAGAAACACAATGGGACCTGTTAACTGCTGCTACGGAAAGCAAGTCGCAGTCCACGTTTAGTCATCGCTTGACTTCGATGATGTTAGAACTGTTGAAGGCCGTTCGGACAGGTGGTATCTGGATCGGCCTGTTGTGTGCCTTAATTGCCCCCGCAGCTTTTAAGTCGCTTGAGGCGATCCTCGGCCCCTTTCTAATCGATCGAGGTTACAGT
The DNA here is from genome assembly GCA_041739785.1 of Pirellulaceae bacterium. Taxonomy (GTDB): domain Bacteria; phylum Planctomycetota; class Planctomycetia; order Pirellulales; family Pirellulaceae; genus Aureliella. The sequence continues at coordinate 2,571 of JBGSNE010000116.1, read as the reverse complement.
GAATTGCAGATTGGTCAGTTCACTTCCACAGCCATGATTTTGGGGATGATCGCAGGCTCGCTGCTGGCGGGATGGATGGCGAATCGAATACCAGCTCAGCGTTTCGTTGTCCAGGCAATGATTTTCAACTTGCTAGCGATCGCCAGTCTAGCCGCTGGCGACATGTTGGCAGGCCACGTTGAAGGTTGGCATTTACTCGTGTTGCTAACATTGATTTCCGTTTCCATTGGCTGCTTCACCGTCGCGCTTTATCAATGGCTAATGAACCTCACCAACCGCAGCTTGGCGGCCACGCAGTTTACAGCCTTCATGGCGGCGACCAATGCCTGCGAAGCTTGGTCCACGGGACTATTCGGTACTTTGCAGCACTGGCTGGGCTACCCACTGTCCATGCTCGCGTTATGCGCGATTTCAGCCCTGGCCATACCATTGCTGGTAGCAAATGTTGAAAGGCAACCAACAAGTGCAGCCGAAGAAGGTAAGTGAGTCAACAACCGAGGGCTCGCGCTCTTCGTCTCACAACATCATGAATAATCGACGTTCAACAACGTGGTTAGCTAGCTACCAAATCAGTAGTGACGTCTGTTAAAATAAACCTATCTTGTTCATTCAATCGATCGTTTGACAAACTGGATTATTCCGCATGAATCTATCTGCACACCCTCACCGCTGGTTTTCCGGCTCGTGCTTGGCCCTATTCGTGTTGCTCGGCACGAGCGCTCAACTATGTTGCGCGCAGACAACTGCTAATACTGAGAGTTCTCTGGTCGACTTAGTTTTGCGTAACGGAAAAATTGTCGATGGCTCAGGGAATCCATGGTTTTATGGCGATGTGGCCATCGATGGAGAGCGTATCGTGATGATCGGTAGTGGACCGATCCGCGGGCGTCGCGAAATCGATGTGGACGGAAAGGTCATCGCGCCGGGCTTTATCGATAGCCATTCGCACTCCGATTGGACTCTGTTTCAAAATGGAAATGCGGAAAGCAAGATCCGACAAGGGGTTACCACCGAAGTCTTGGGCGAGGGTTTTTCGGGCGCTCCCTACTCGGGCGAGATGAAAGCCAAGCTGCAACAGGTCGGCGAGCGGGAAGTGGCGATCGCTAGTTTTGACGATTACTTCGAAGCACTTGAGCAATCGACCATTTCTGTCAACGTAGCCAGCTATGCCGGTATCTGTAATTTATGGCAATGCGTGATGGGCTACTCCTTCGATCGCCCCACGCCTGAGAATATCGAAGCGATGAAAGAACTGTTGTCCGAAGCGTTTGAAGATGGCGTGTTTGGACTGTCAACACAAGTCATGACACCGCCCGGATCACTGGCTACCACAGACGACCTGATCCAGCTCTGTTCCGTAGTTCGCCAACACGGCGGAGTCTTTACCACACATATCCGCAATGAAGGGAGCCTAGTGTTCGACTCAGTGGACGAAGCGATTCGCGTGGCGGAACAGGCTCGCGTGCCAGCCGACGTGATTCATTTGAAGATCGCCGACGAAAAATACTGGGGGAACATGCGCGGGATCATCGAAAAATTCGACAGCGCGCGGGGCCGCGGAGTCAACGTGCAAGCCAACGTCTATCCCTACACGCGCGGTAACAACGATCTGTCAAGCATCATTCCTCCCTGGGCGCATGAGGGGGGAACAGACAAACTGCTCGAACGTTTGGCCGACGCGGAGCAACGAGCAAAAATGAAGGTCGACATCGAGAATGGCTTAGAGAATTGGTACAACCACTATACCGCTGTGGGTAAGGATTGGAGTCGCATGTTGATCGCCGAGCCCGGGGACTATCGTGGACAAACCATGGATCAAGTACTTAAACAAAAGCAGGCCAGTGGTGCCCAGGGAGATAATCTGGACATCCTGTTTGATCTGCTCATTGAACACCGCGGCGGCGTCAGCACAGTATACGCGCACCACGAAGAACGCGATATGAATCTCGCCCTCTCACAGCCCTGGTGCTCAGTCGGTTCCGACGGCTACGCGCTGGCTACGAGTGGCGTGTTGCGTGAAGGAAATCCACATCCACGATCCTTCGGCACGTTTCCACGAGTGTTGGGAGTTTACGTCCGCGAGCAACAGCTTTTGTCTCTCGAGGAAGCCGTACGCAAAATTACATCGATGAACGCCAATAAACTCGGCGTCTACGATCGTGGACTGTTGCGTCCCGGACTATTCGCTGACATCACCGTCTTCGACGACAAGACTGTCATCGACCAAGCCACCTACACCGATCCTTTTCAATACAATCGCGGGATAGAACTCGTAATCGTCAACGGACAAATCGTGCTGGAAGGAGAGCAACACACCGGCGCACGATCCGGCAAGGTACTGCGACACAAGTCAAAGTAGCCTAGTTCGAAAACTGACTTAGAGTCCAACCCAAAGGGTGCCTGACATGTGTCTGGAACCATTCTTGTTTAAGTCGCAGCCGTAGGCGAGGATCAACGGGGCGAACCTCGCCTACGGCGTTTGAAGCACGCATTTTTTAAACCGCGAAGCGGTGGCATGTTTTAGCCTGGGGTGCAAACCCCAGGGAAAATATCCCCCGCCGCCCTCCGGCT
>JBGSNE010000102.1:0-1788 GCA_041739785.1 Pirellulaceae bacterium | reverse complement strand
GCGCTCCACCGACGGGCCTTGTCGGACGCGAAATTTGCGACGGTTGCCTACGCGGCCAAACGGGCTGTGCTTTTTTTTGGCAGTGGGCCAGCGCCCTCGGTCAAACTCACGCAATTAACGCATGACCTGAATGTGAGTGAGCTCTACTTGCGCGTATTCCGGTCCCGCGACGATGGCACACGTTGGCTAAGCGAAGACCGACTCCCCAGCGACTGGCCGATGCGCGAAAGACCCGACGCAGTGTTAGTCGACGAGTCTGGAAAAACGCTACGTGCCATTGAGTACGGAGGGGACTATCCGGTCTCCCGGCTGCACGAACTACACACTGCGTTCGCCAACGCAAACTTGAGTTACCAACTCTGGTAAAGGGGAAACCATGAAAGAGCACCTACGTTACCTGATGGAGCGCGATCGTAAAATCCTAGAGTTCATTGCTTTGTACCGCATCGGCACCGTTGATCTTTTGGCAACGGGGTATTTTCAGGGTACCAGCCATGAAAATGTCACACGCGTACTCCGGCGTCTGGAGGGGCGTGGGCTGATTCGTAAAATTGACGCCGCTTTGTCCTTCAGCTACTTCGTGCTCGCCCCCAGGGGATATGAAGCCTTGGATATGGAGGCTCGCACGCCACGTCCCTTGACCGAACAAACGCTACCGGTGCTGTTGGCGGTCGCTCAGTATTGCGTCAAGAACAATCTCTGTCGCATGACCAGCCGAGAGTTCACCACTACGTTTCCCGAGCTCTGTCGACCAGGCATGAACTCTTCGAACTATGTGGTGATCTCCGACGGCGGCAAAAACAAGCTCCAAATCTTAGTGGTGGATCGCGGTGGGGCTGCACACCGTATCAAATCCCGTGTCGGAAGAATCATTGGCCAGCGCAAAGGGATTCCCGATTTTTCATCCTTGATGATGGCCGGGCGGTTTCGCATCACCGTACTGACAGGGACGGAAGAGCAGCAAGCAAAAATCGAGCGACGGGTGTCACGGGCTAAGTTCTCTCCCGTGGAAGTGACTTCCTATGTGATTCCCGAGTTGGCGGAATTACTCATGCTGAGGAAGAAATAGATGATCTTTGATTTTTTTCCGATGCACATCGACGACGCTCTTGATTCGAAGGCATTGCCTCGAATCGACAAGACCGAGCTGAACTATCGACCACGCCCACTTTCCGATGCCCAAGAACGTCGATTGGTGCTGATTATCTTGTTGGTGGCGTTTCCGGTCGTCGCATCTCTTGGGATTGTGCTTCACTGCCTGTGCATAACCATTCCGCTCGCACCGCATATGGTAGCTGCGGGTGCTGTCATTCTGTTTGCCCGAGTTGGCCTTCGTCAAATCACAGGTGCTTTACAAAAAACCGATTTGCATATCGCTGCCCTGTATGCTGCCGCGTGTCTCAGTTGCATGGCATGGGAGTTAATTTGGCGATTCACCGAATATGCAAGTCCGATAGGGCTGATCGCTGCATGGATTACGTGCGGTTTGATTGCCCGTCAAGCTGCAGCATGGATTTTGGTTGGACCAACGGTGGACAGCGAAACCATGGAACGCTGGCGAGTTAACCTTCCACAACTGCCCCCGCACGGGCTGTCGTTCGATTGCCCCGAGCTCCTAACCTACACCGTCAGCCCGGTGTTGTTGTTTGTTGAACTAAGCCGCTGCGCGGGGCAGTGATCGTGAGATGCGGACAGTGCTCTGTGGTGGTAGCAGTACGGTCGCTGAGTAGCGTCCTCCTTGACGCGAATGTAGTTGGCATCGTGCCAACTCTCGCTCTCTAAGTACCT
>JBGSNE010000101.1:0-37128 GCA_041739785.1 Pirellulaceae bacterium | reverse complement strand
TTCGCTGGGTAGCGTGAGTCGTTGTGTAGGCTTGCCCGACCAGGTGACATGTTGTCAGGCCAAGCATTGTCTCTATTGGGAAGCAGGCTAAACATTTTGAATCGCCTGTATTTCAAAGAGCTGCGGAACCGTTTCAGTAGCAATATCGAACGGAAGGCTTTCCTTTGAAAACAGAGCTTCGATTACCCGTTTCTTGTCATCGTGATAGGTCACACAAGCCACAACAAACCGTTGCTTGTCTATGAGTGCAGCAAACAGAGGTTGCTTTGCGTGTTCTGCTATTGCGCCCTTGGTTTTACGAACGATGCTCTCAGCAGGTGAGCCGCAATCAATGGAGAGGTTGACGATCCTTGGAGCCGCTTCAGATGAGTCGATAACGTACTGGCAGGAGTCCAACTTTTTATAGACAAGGCCGGGATAGCTCTTCTGCATTTCCGATACCGATAGACGCCTTCGCTGACGAGGTTTTGCAAAGCAGAAGCCAAGACAAGCCAAGTGCATATACAGGCTCTGGGGTCCCATCGGTTTTACCTTCCTGATCGACACACCAAAGAGTTTTGCGCCGCGTTTGCCAATCGCATAGTAACTACTTGGACCAGCCAAAGGGTAGCGTGCAAGAAAGCCATCATTGCATAGCCTGGACGTAACTTTGGTAACTGCATTCTGCTCGGCCAAATCGAAAAACAGACTATGCAGCACCTCGCGCGTGGTCATCCGATAAAGGAGAACGTGCTGAAGGATCTCATAGTCGCGATCTTGAAGTCGAGCGTGCTTGTTTGTGCTAGGCTTTGGCATGCTCACCAGATTTCGTACGGAATTTTTTCACGCGAAAGCGCATCGTGAAAAGCTGTTACCCGACGTTTTGAATAGGCACCGCCGAATTCTAAGACGAGCTTTGGAGGCCAAGTTGGAGTGTCATTCAGAATCGCATCCGGAAGCTTTTTTCCACGTCGCGCTGTTGCGTAATGATCCTCAGACCACCAGGAGGAAAGCACTGAAGGATTTTTGCGATAGAAAGCCACAAAAATGTCGGAAGTTCCAAGGTCATGACTGAGCTGGAAGGCTCGCTTCAAGCGATTGGCTCGCTTACCAATGTGGCGTTTGCTGGTAAGTTCGGATGCTGTAAATACTGCTACCATTCTTGGCGCATCCGTCCACCTTGATTGCAATTTCCAGGCGACGCTTGCGTGGTTCGGTGTAGTGTCACCGGGACTCCAAGAACTGATAGCCTTATGCGGAAACTTGAGTCGTCTTGCAAACGCCCTTTCTGCTGTAACAAAGCCGCCTTTGGCAAGTTCATTCAGTCGTTTTTTCGCTAGAGTTGTTGGCTGTTTCGCGCCCTGCCACCATGCGAGACCGACCTGGTCGACCGAGAACAGTCGAACACAACAGGACAAGGCCCGAAGAATCTGGTCGTCGCGTTCAGTTAGTCGCACAGTCTGCGGGGCCTTGGATTTGATCTCTTCGTTGAAGCTCGTGTAGAACCCATTGTAATTACGGAACAGCCAAATTCGAGCAAAGGCCATTGAAGCTTCTGTGGGTTGAGCCCCAATTCCGTAGTGGCACCGTTCTCCTAGAGGAAATAAACGCGCCTGGCCATGTGGCACGGCACCAAGCCCAGCACGCATCGACCGAAGGTGTGGTGCCATCCAATTGATCGTCCTGGCAACTGGCTTGGTTGCCATTGGCGGACGCAGCACAAAGGCAACTCCCCTCGCCTCTGCTACGCAGAATCGAGTGCGTGGCGATCCGGACTGAGAATCCCGCTGTTATGTGAACTGGGCTGGGCACAGTCGTTGGGCAATGGTCTCACTACTCCAGGTTCTGGTCGCAACGAATTCCAAACCTACCATCTGGCCAACGTTTTTCAATCGTTTTGCGGTTGCACTTACTTGATTGTAGGCACACTTCTTGACCTTCCTTGGTGCCATCCATCGTGTCATTTTTTTCAGCAAATTCCGTAAACGCAGTATGCTCATAGCCGACTGAATGAACTTAGGAAAGCAACCAACAAGAGATCGAAAAATGCATGAACTTGAACAGGAATTGGGTATCCGCGTCTTGGTAAGTACAGCGGTTGCTATGGGGTCCAAGTGCCAAATCGCAATCGAACGTGAAATCGCTCAAATGAGGGACGATATCGATCAAATCGACGGTCCAAGGAGCGACGAGATTCGGGAACAATTCGTCGCTCGCGTCACCGAAATCCGCGAAAGGATGAATGGTTTTGCAGAAGAGATCGCCCAATTTGCGATTGGTCTCAAGAAAGAGATCAGTCGAGGTAGTAGCCGTGGAAAAACAGCAAAGAAGCGCGGGAACAAAGGGAAAACTGGAGCGAAGAATCGCCTCGCCGCTAACCAGCCAACCAAGAGTAGCAGCCAGTAATTATTAGCAATCCAAGAAAGGGCAACTATGAATTCAAACTCCAAAGAACTGTTAACCGTTAAAGAAGTAGCAAGTTGGCTTCGACTATCACTGGCCGAAGTCTATCGCTTGATTCGAAGTGGCGAAGTATCTCACTTCCGAGTCGGTCCCGGAAAAGGTGCCATTCGATTGCGGGAGTCGGATGTAGCGACGTTCCTGGAAGCCCGCCGAGAAGGCCCAAGGAAACCACCAGAGCCAATCCCAAAACCGCTATCACTAAAGCATGTGAAGCGGAAACTGAGCGGCTAGTCATGCCGAATGGATGCAACCGAAGTGGGCCAGTTGGCTTGCTTCATGGATCGGCTTTACAGGGAAGTAAAGCCGATCTTTTGGTATCGATATGTTGAAAGGATTCTCAGCCAACGTCCACGGATTTGCGCTTTGCCTGACTATTAGAAAAGACTGCCACCATGAAGAGAACGACCAAGAAACAGCCCCTGCACGAAATCAAGCTTGGAATGATCATTGCCCGGATCTGGGCCAAAAGAACTCGTTCGGGGAGGCGAACCAGCGTGTCGGTCTGCCGTCTCTATCTTAACGGCGACACCTGGAAAGAGTCGTCCCAGTTTGGTCGAGACGACCTGCCACTACTCGCCAAAGTCATCCATGCTTCCCATTCTTGGATTTACGCGAATAGTCGCTTGGATGACGATTAGAGCCGGTATTCGCCTGAAATCCCGCGAATAGTACCTTCGACAGCAGCAATTCCTATTCAAAGGGCCCTTGTTGTTGTGGGAAAAATACCGTATTTATTCCCACAAAAGGACAACAGAAAAATGACACAAACCATTGAAGAATCAACACTTGCGAGGATTTACGGCCACGGGAGGGGGTGGGCGTTTTCTGCAATGGATTTTCGTGATCTGGGGCGAGTCGATATGGCGCTGCTCCGGCTGAACAAGGCTGGGACAATTCGACGAGTTTTACGTGGCCTCTACGACTATCCGAGATACAGCGATTTACTCAAGCAAGATTTGGCACCCGACATACATCAAGTTGCGCAAGCGCTCGCCCGTAAATTCAATTGGCGAATTCATCCGGATGGTACGGCAGCCATGAATTTGCTGGGGCTATCAACCCAAGTACCCAGCCAATACGTGTACCAAAGCGATGGCCCCAACCGTGGCTATGTCATTGGAAAGACAAAGCTCTTGTTTAAGAACGCTGCTCTGAAGGAGGTTGGCTTTAGACATTTAGAGAGCGGGGTCATTGTTCAAGCGTTGAAGGCTATTGGAGAGGAACGGATCGACAAGGACACAACGGAAAAAGTCCGAGGGTGGCTGCCTGCCAATCGACGCGCGAAAGTATTGAAGGACACTGAGCGAGTTACTGGATGGGTCTATGACGCCATCAAAAAAATATGTCGGGAGAACGAGCTTGGATAAAGTTGCAAACTTCAGCGATCAACAGCGGCGAGAGCTGTTTGAACAAACAGCCGCCAATCGAGGTTTTCACCCAGCTTCCGGCTCGGCCATCAGCTTGTAGTAGGCCTTGAATGCTTCGTCCTTGTCAGGACCAAGATTGACTTGCCTGCCACGAAGTTGGACGAACCAACGTTGGCGGCTCTTACGAAAGAAGGGTTTGGGTACGTGGTAATGCATGAGCGAGTCTCCGGCAACCAAAGAAATGGGGTGCAACCGAAGTGGGCCAGAAGGCTCGCTACTTTGCCCTCTGGTAAACCAGAAGGGCTTTCAATCTCTGACACTAATCTCTGCCATCGGCAAAAACTAGACTTTTGCTCTCTCTCGTACTCAGTCGTAAACTCTTATAAGAAAGTAGTTTACAACAAATACGCCCGGCAGGATTCGAACCTGCAACCCTCGGTTCCGAAGACCGATGCGCTATCCAGTTGCGCCACGGACGCACGAGTTGTGCCCTCTAAAAGAGAATTGTACCGGTTTCGTATACGAGATCAAGCGGAGACAGAACTTCGGCAGAATATCTTTTGTAAGGATCCATTGAGAGTATTGAAATCCTTCGATCATCGGTCACATTGCACTATGCCAATCACGTCGGTCACTGAATTACCCGTGAAGTGCTGGCAGGCGTGGAAGCAGTTTGCTCGAAAGGGTGAACGTTGTTTTCGTTCCAAGACGCTCATCGCCAACGGTGTAATGTATGGACAAACGCGGCACTAAACTGCACTAGGCTGCTAGCGGCTGTGATGAAGTCTTCCAAACAGTTGGAAGGCGACGTCCGCGTCGAAGATTCATCCCAATGGCTAAAAGCGTCAAGTAACATACTGCACTGCTCGGCTCAGGCACTGGCGCAGGATTAATCGAAGCGACCGTCAACACAACATTGTCCAGCTTGACTGACGTCTCAATGCCGTCTGGATTTCCACTGAGCAAAAAGTCTATCGTCAAACCAGTTGTCGCAGGCAGTGAGGACAAATCGAGAGTTACCTTCCGCCAGTCTCCACCGATCGATACCACCGAAACAAACGGAACGGAGGGAGTATTCGAATCGAAGAACTCTGCCCCGTCGTTATCCACACTGAAAAAGGCTGGGAACGAAACAGGATCACTGGGGTCACTGGGGAATAAAACGTCAAAGGTATTGTTGAATAGAGTAGCCTGAAAACTATCGCGTACCGACGTGCCGTCGTATACTCCAGAAGTCATAAGCTGGTATTCAAACGACAGCCGCAACGCATTGGCGGGCAAGTCGAAAAGTTGCGATAACTGAACGCCATCCAATGACTCGACAAAGAGCGCGATCCCCCCCATGTCAGTTGGAGAAACAAAGCTAAAGCTCGTGTCCGTTTCCCAATCCGCGAATACGGTCGGTGGCGCACCGGATGTACCAAAGTCGCCATTGCTGATCATCGCACCGCCTTGCACGGTACTGCATACGCAAACCAGCACCAGTGTCGCCGCCATCGTCGAAAGTGTTTTCATCTGTATTGTTCCGAATTTTCTAATTGACATGCATCCACCCCTCTGATTTTGGTTTGGCATGCATTGATCCGTAGCGGAAGTCGCCAAGACTTTCAGCGGTACGGAGAACTCGCACAATCTAAACTGCCGAAACTCTTTGCGACTTCCGTTACGGGTGGCAATTGCTTAGGGACGATTGCCAGCCAATTCATCAACGATCGATTCCAATTCATCCTCACCCAATCCCCACTCTTCCAAGCCTGCGTGTTTGGATGGCGTGGAGCGTTTTACTCCCGAACTGGCTCGATCCAGCCGGGAGAATAGCTGCTGTCGAGCGACCAACTCGCGACGATCGGTCAATGGTCGGCTGGTATCAGGAATATCATACTCGCCCTCTGCAAAAACTTCCTCTTTTTCGTCAGCCAACTGATCAAAATAGTTTTCAGCCCAACCATAGCTCAAGCCGCCCAAACCACTGGCTGCAACCAAACCGGATGGCTGCGCCGGTAACCGCTGTCCACCATGCGCCTCGCCCTCTCCTAAACTGGAACGAACGTTGATTTGATTGACAACTAATAACACGTCCAGCGGGGAGACCCAATTGTCTGCGCTGGTATCGATGTACGGGGCGAATGTCTTTTCCGTTAGCACACTTCGCGAACCTTGAGAATTCAGGAAGTTAACGATCAACAACACGTCCAAAGCTGAAATGAGTCCGTCGTTATTGACATCCATGGCATCTGTGGAATTGTGCTTGGGCCAAAACAGGATTTCCGTTGCCATATCCGCTTCCTGAGGAATGGCTTCCACATTCCCAGCTTGATCGCGGGCCACACTCAAGAATGCGTAGCTATGGCCGTTGTCGCCTTGGTAGTTGGCGGAAAGTAATTCCGTCCTCTGAATCCATGGGATGTAGGGTCCCGCATCGCGTGAAACGTAAATATCAAAGTTGTCGACGCCGGAACCATAGGCTTCGTCGGCTCCACCCCAAGCCACCAGGATGTCATTGGTCGAATTGCGTGTGGGATTGGTGGCCACATGGCTTACCGGCGGCGAACTATCCACCTGTGCAAACTGAGCAAATGCAAGCGTCGTTTGATCAGCACTTTCACCACTCCCTGGGCCCGACGAAACGACACCTGTTACCCGCGTAGTAAACGAGTAGGCTCCAGGGGCGGTTACGATCACAGAGAACGTCCGCGGCTGGGATGTCTCGCCCGGTAGAAGGATACCATCGCTCCCAACAAAGCCTGCGAAATCGAAATAGGGTGAACCATCGGGCCACAGGCCAGAATTCTTGCTGGCCCGCGCCGAGGAGGGGGCGATGTTCGACCAACCGAGTTGTATTGGCCCCGAAATCGTTTGGCTGGAATTGTTGGTGATCGTCCCATAGAAGGAGTACGTTTTTGCCCGCGCGTTGTACTGGGCACCGTAATAGTTGAACGAAACCAGTGAAGTAACGTCCACGGCGACGGCGGAATTAACAGTGACTTGCGTAGTTTTGTCGGTAGTGCCGCCATCCTTGTCAAAGATGCGACCGTAAATCGTTGTCGTACCTGTTGCCACCAGCGTAAACTGCGATGAACTGCTATTGCTGGCCGAGGCGTAGTTGGTTGCCAGCGCACTGGGAGCCGCTGCGAAACTGTATCGGAAACCTGCGGCGGTATCGACCGAAGATGGATCGCTGGGAGAGTTCAAGTTGACTGTCACCGCCGCACCTGATGTCACAGGACCGTTGTTTGTCATCACAGCTGTTGGTGCGACGTTATTCACCACTACCGATGTCTGGTAGTTGGTGAAATCGCCGTCTTTGTCGATCACGCGAGCGAAAACGGTATAGTTCCCATTGTCCTCATAAGCAAACGAGCTCGTGTTGCTCGTCCCGGCAGCCGCATAGGTCGAGGCCAGACCGGCCAGCGTGGTGGCAAAGCTATAACGCAGTCCAGCGGCCAAGTCGGCAGTTGACACATCGGTGGCATTGGACAACATGAATGTGGCAGCGCTCCCTTCGTTGATCGGGTCAACGTTGTCCATGGTCGCTGTGGGTGCGACATTATCGACTGCCACATTCAGCACAGCTAATTCGCTGGTCGCCCCGTCGGAATCACTTACTGAAATGCTCACTTGCGAAACGGTCGCGTTGTCGCTGAACTTGACATCAAAACCACCCTGGCCGTTTGCATTGTTGTAGGTGACGTTGGACACAGTTCCGACCACGCCGCCGCTGGTTGCCGCTACGCTGATGACATCATTGCCAGGATCGGACGCGGTAAAGGTATAGTGCACCGTTTGTCCTTCAGCAGTGCTGGTTGCACCACTCAGCACCACGGTGGGTACTGCATTGACCACCGTAACGCTCGTCGACGCTGCCGCATTGGCTAATGCATCGCTGACCGTTACCGTGATCGGATAGGTGGACCCGTTGGACGGATTATTGCGGTACACGTGTTGCGTCGCAGGAATGGACTGCACCCCCGCCGCCAGATTGAGGATGGTTGGCGTCGAGTTATCGCCCCAGTTGATTTGTACCGTATGCGGTTCCAGGTCGGGATCGACAAAGTGCCCGGTCAGCGTGGTTGTTTCCCCTTCGCGAATTGATGACGGCGACACCGACAGATCGGCCGCTACGATAAACGGAGGCGTATTGATTGTCGCTGTGCTTTCGATCGATAGCGTCACTGTCACAGGGGCGCTGAGTAGTTGACCATCGCTGATGCGATATTGAAAGCTATCTGGTCCCACGTAGTTGAGTGCTGGCGTATAATCAAACGAGCCATCTGAGTTAAACTTCAGTGCACCATGCATTGGCACGGTGGTTAATTCTGCATGCAGCGGATCATTTTCTTCGTCGCTATCATTGGTCAGCAAGCCGTTGGTGGCCGTACGAATCAGCGTTTGATTTTGCAGCATCGCATACGCTTCCGCTGGCCCGGCCACTGGCGCATGGTTTCCTTCGGGGCCGAGCAGCTGCACATTATCGATTTGCACGGTGCTACCTGTTGGACCGAAGCCGAGCAGATCAAAATACAGCGTCGCTGGCGTTCCCGCAGGCACGCTACTTAGATCGACCGTCACCACCACAGGCTGATCCAGCGTCGCCGTTTCACCTGAGTTCGCCATGCCCGTCACGGTTACTTGCGGACTGAAGAACGCATGCCCATCGGTCTGCAGATTAAACACTGCATCGCTGTTCCCTAACCCCATCATCGGCCCAACTAGCGACGCCCCCGTCACCGAATTCACCAGTGCCGCTTCAAAGGCATCTGGCACTCCCGCACCATTCTCAACCAAATTTGCTCCCACCACCGTAAACCGCAGCGCCGACGTCCCCGCCGGAATCGTGAACGACTGATTCAGCCGACTGAGCTTGTCGTTGTTTTCGTTCAGGATACCTTCTCCATTATTGATCGCAGCTGAACCAGTGGTTGACCAACCATACTGGGCGTTTAATGAATGACCGATTGTGAATTCACCGTTTTTCATAGCGTCGATACTAGTACCCCAAATAGCCGGTTTTTTTGGCAAGAAACCGACAAGTGATTGAGTTGGTGTGGAATTGACACTGTTGTCCCGCGCACGAACATACTTAACTAATTCTAAATCAAATGCGGATGGTAGTTTTCGAACGCCAGTCTCCGTTACAGGATTCATTAAGTCGTTAGAAAATGCGATATGGTCTGAGTCGAAAAATGCGCTGTTTGAAACGTCCAAATGAGTGCCAATGAAGACCTGCGACGGATTGTTCTGTACGATAAATGAATAGTAGGTTGGTATTTGAGTGTTAAAGCCAAGTAGGTGCCCCATTTCATGCGATAACACCGTCAATAAATCGTACTTCCCAAATGCAGGAGATTCTTTACCTGCTACTAGTACGTTGAAATCAAGTGAACCGCTGAATTCAGAATCGTCATCTGGAGTGACGTCGTCGAACCAACCCGCGCCACCTGCGTCGCGGTCAAGAAAAATTGTGCCAAGAACTGGTATACCCGATGGATCAGTCTTCGTTATCTGCGCTTCCGCAAGTTGAGAATCTGGAAGGTCACATAAAACAACTTCAATGTTTAGCCCTCTAATTCCCCATAACTCCCGCGCTCGCGATAAAAGTGCACTAATGCTTTCGCCGGCAATCTCACTTTCAAAATCTGCGCTCATGATTTCGCGGCCGACCGATTGTCCAATCAAGCGCGGATTCACTTTCGTTTCCAACGCAGTAAGTCGGGAGTTGTGAGTTTTAAGTGTATCGCCTAGTGCTTTCGTACCTGCAGAGCTATGATCAAAACTATACGTTCTTTCTGCAAATTGGAATTCATTCAAAGTCATGGGCCCACAATCAGGGCAATACATCCTTTCACTATAGATTCGAAGTACTTTGGATGAATTGATTTCCTCCACAAGCAAGTGGCGAGCGCCGTTAGCTTCAGAATGCCAAAAGTTTTTCAGTTCCCCTGTCGGTACATCCCATCCACCGTAACTCTTAAACACCAATATCCGCGCTTGACCGCTAGAATCGCGATACTCAAATGCAGCATAGTTGCTTTTTGTGGTATCACCTGCCATTTGACGTTCAATTCGAACAGCACGCACTAGTAGTTCGTTAGAATCCCATGATACTTTCTGAGGAACTTGATTCCATCTACCTATAGGCGGAGGATTGTGTAACTCTGCCGCGCCTTCTTGAATGGCTCGTCCCGTTGCCTGGGCCGCCTCATCTCCTAACCGCATGAAGGAAACTGCATTTCTCAGCATAGCTGTTCGACCAACTGCACCGATCGCCGCTCCAATAGCGCGTCCTGCGACGCCGCCCCCGATCTCCATTGCCATCATTTCCAATGGAATAGAAGCTTTTTTGCTTTCCCAATACTCGTGATAGTAGATAGTACGTTCAGCAAATGCTTGACCGTAAAGTTGATGAACATCCTGAATCATTTTTTCGCGTGCGGCGTTTTCTGCTTTCTCTATTTCCTCACGATGCAGATATCCGTATCTATCACAATTTGCTTGAGCTCCATATTCACATATTGGTAGCATTTCCCTTCCGCTATCCTGTTGCATTCTAGTCCAATTGATATATCGTTCGAGTTTTTCTTGTTCAGTTGGTTCGGCATTTGGGTCTGGAAACCAGACCGAGGTACCAATGATTGTTGAAGGCGCGCTGCTATCTTCAACCACTTGGGGAGTACGTTTCCTATGATCAATGTCGACAACTTGAATTAGATCTCCATTTTCATCAAGTTCCCATCCTCCGCCTTCGACAATTGGTTGCTGTAACGGACGCCCTTTCTCAGGTTGAGGAGTATCAGGCTTCGAAACACTGTTTGTTGGAGTGACCGTTTGACGCCCCGTTGGATCCACGTACCGCAGTGGATTCGCCATCACGTACGTGTATCGATGTAAACTTGGAGGTGTTCCAGGTTCACCCAAGTAGCTATCTTGGGTGATAAACGTTCCTGTGGTCGAGTCGTAGTACCTGGCATTGGCGTAGTTCAAACCGGTCGAGGCGTCGAACTCATAGCCTGTAAATTGCTTAGGGTTGAGTGAATTGCCGACCGTATTGCGAAGATTGCCCCAGGCATCGTACTGATAGGCGATCTGAATGGCTCCGGCAGCGTTGGTCAATTCGGATGTACTGCCAAGCGCGTCGTAAAGATAGTACTGCTTGTTGCCCGTCGTGCCGTCAAACTGAGTTGTTGAGAGCAGTTCATAACCATAGTCGTACTTCAATTGCGTTTGAAGTGTCAGGCCATCGTATTGTTCCAGCGTGGCCCCTTGATCGTACAGGTAGCGAGTTTCTGCGGTTCGATTGCCGTTGGTGTAGGTCCCTTTCTTGATGCGCTTCCCGGTGGCATCGTAGTCATATTTCTCGACGTTGCCATTCACATCCACTGTTGCTACCAATTGATCGAACACGTTGTAGCTGTAAGGAGTCACCACGCTGCCGTAGGAAACAAGCGGCAAGTGATTGGCATCAAACTGGACAAACCCATCATTGTCCTTGATAACCGTAGTTGCCCCAACATGCCGCGCGATGCGGTTGCCATTCGGATCGTACTTGTACGCCACACCTTCACTGGCTCCAGGTGAATTCTTGTCAATGACCGTGTGCAAGCGGTTGAGTCGATCGTAGGTGTACTCGCGATTGATCGGGTTGCCTGGAAGTAGATCAACTTCTACTTCCGTCTTGCGATTACCAACCAAATCGTAGGTTGTGTCTACGACGCGCGATGCGTCGTAGGCAACATGGATGAGCCGATCGAGAGCGTCGTAACCGTAAGTGGTGACGAAAGTTTCACCCGCTCCTGGCGCAGGGATGTCGCGACGAAACTCTCGCTGACTCTCGCGATTGCCTGCTTTGTCGTAGGTGTAGTTGTACGACGAAAGTATCACTCCTTGTGTGTTGCGATTGACGATGTACGTCACGCGGCCCGCAGCGTCGTAGGATGTTCTGCTTGGGTCGTTAGGGTTATAAAACGCATAGTCGGCAACGGTGTGATTGGGATACTCGATCGATTTAATCAGACTGTTTTCCCAATAGTTGTAAGTCGTCGGCCCTTCGTCCGTAGTAGCAACATGCAATCTATTGCGCTGATCATAAGCGTAGGTTGTCGTGTGCGCAGTGGGGCCATTTGGCGGCAGAGTCGCCATGGAGTCGGAGACGCTCTTGCGGTTGCCTTGCAGGTCGTAGGTATAGGTGAGAATCTTGCCGTCGTAGTTGGTGGAATTGACCAACCGATCCAGCCTGTCGTAGCTGAATGTCGTGCGTTCGGTAACGTTGTTGGATGCTAACGTCTTGACTTGGTCGACGCTCAACACGTTGCTGTTATTGTCGTACGCCATGGCCACGCTTTTCGCTTGATAATCGATCGTTGGACCGCCAGCGTACGTTTCCAACGTTGGTCGGTCCAGGTAGTCGTACTGCGTGGTAGTAGTCTGTCCCTGGTCATCGCGTAATAGCGACGGATTGTCGTTGGCATCATATTCGATATGCGTGCGAATTGCCCAGGAAGCGTCACCACCGAACGATGAGGATCGCAGTGTCGAGCCGGTGATGCTACCTTTGAAAAAATGCTGGTCGGAATCGGTCAGTCGATTGAGCGAGTCGTAGGCGTACGTCACCAGACTGCCATTGGCATCTTGTTGCGCTACCTTGTTTCGATTCGCATCGTAAACGTAAAGAGTCTTGCCACCTCCACGCTGTGATTCGTCGACGGAGGTGAGCATGCCCAGACTGTCGTAGGTAAACAGATTCGCGTGCAACTTGGGGTCGGTGACGCTCAAAACATTGTCATTGGCGTCATAGGTAAAGGCGGTTGTCTCACCCGCACCGTTGGTAGTGGTTACCACGCGGTAGCGCGCATCGTAGGTTGAGTACGAATCGAACACCGCTGGAGCCGGCCGCGACGCGTCTTGAGGAAATCCAGGTGAAGGGGCCGCGTGCGGGCGGCCATCTTTCACAGAAATAACATTGCCGACCTTGTCGTAGCTATAGACGGTCGTCGCCGCGACCGACGAACCAAAACCCTCCGTGACCGCGATCATGCGATTGGCACCGTCATACAGATAGCTGATCTGGTTGCCGTTTGCATCCACGGAGCGGATTAGATTGCCGTTGGCGTCGTAGTGGTGTTCTTCCAGCTTAATATTCGAAGTTCCGTAAGCCGCCGCCAAGTCCAGATGACTTCTGCTGACGGTCAGAGTTCTCCCCAGACCATCACTCTGCACGATGGTTGCGGTGCGATTGCGATCGTAGGCGATTGTCTTGCTTTGCGCGTCGACGTACTGCGTCTCCAGAAAAGTGCGATAATTCGGGGATTGTTCGGCTTCGAATTCGTAAACGAAAGTTGGGCGATTGATGGCATCGTAGTCATAAACGGTTTTATGCCCTTTGGCGTCGATCGACTTGCGCAAGTTGACGCCATCGTAAAACATCTGGGTCGTCTGATTACTAAACGGTGCAGGGTCGGTCTGCAGGATGGGGCGACCGAGCGGATCCAATTGTACAACGGTCGCATTGCGCTTCGCATCCAATTGTATTACAGAATTACGCGAGTCATCGTAGCGCATTTCGGATACCAGTAGCGGCCCAGATGCCTGATCGCCATGCGCGATACTTTCGTCTAGGAACTGTAGCGTCGGTCTTTGCAGCGCATCATAGGAAGAACGCGTAACAACGCCACGTCGATCGACGTATTGCGAAACCAAGCCGCTATTGCCGTCGTAGGAGTACGTTTCCGCGATGCTTGGTTCGCCGGGTTGGGTCGAAACGTAGGTGGTCTTTAGCAGGCGTCCCAGTCCGTCGTAGACATTGGTCACATCGGTGTCGTTCCCCTGTGGGTCGCTGACTGTCGCGACTTGCCCATTGGCGTCATAGGTGAATGACGTCGTTAGCTGCAGCCCCCCAGGGGCTGCGTCGACAATTTGTCGCCGAGTCCGACCGAGCGCATCGTTTTCGACGCGAGTCTTGAAGTGTTCTGGACGGGAATCACTGACTTCGACAGCATTTTGCGAGTCGAGGTAAAGCGTGGTTGTCGTATAGTCGACTTCGTTGCCGCGTGGATCCACCACATGCAACACCCGTGGTCGATTCAATCCGTCGTAGTTGCTAAATGTGGTAACTAAAGTGGCGAGACCGTTGCTGGACTGAGTAACTGAAATCAAATTGCGGGCTGCGTCGTAGGTGTTCGTGGTGAGGTTGTGAAGGTCATCTTCCTGTGTTTTGACGCGATAGTCTTTGGTGTAGGTGGTATAGACGCTGCGATTATTGGAGTCGGTGGCCTTGACGATATTGCCCACCAAGTCGAAGTTGACCAACAGGTAAACGTCACTGTTGTCAAAACTATTGGTCCCGGTCGGAAGTTTGGTCTTCACGACACGATAGAGACCGTCCAAGGTGTACTCGGTTGTATTGCCGTGTAGATCGGTTTCGTTAAGCAAATTGCCCGCCAAATCGTAGGTCCCCTGCCAAACGACGTTGGATTGCTCATTGGCCGTGATGCCAATTGCACCGCCAGTCCCCGTCGGAACCTGAGCAAGTATCTTGCGATTTAGCGCGTCGTATTTGAAGACTTGCGAATAGCGCGGCGCGCGGCCATCCGTCGATTGGGTCAAGTTGTTGTTGGCATCGTAGAAGTAATCCGACTGGAATGGTCCGACAACCGTGCCGTTCGCGTCGATCACGTTCCGTTGGATTACGCTTCTGAGGCGGTTGGAATTAGTTTCATACCGATACTCGGTCTCCAACCATTGGATCCCAAGCTCTGGATGCAGCGCATTGGATTGGGGTGTGTAGGTCTTAGCGACCTGACCGCCGGCATTGTAGGTGGTCAGCGACTGCTGGGCCCAGGAGCCACTTGGCGCGTTACCGGCGATGGGTGTGCCGCTAAAACGGTTGGTCGCGCCATTGCTCAAATCTCGAATGGTCGTACGGGTCAAGCGGTCGAGTCCGTCATGGGAGTATTCGGTAAACATGCCATAGGGACTGGTTTGATCAGTCATGCGACTACGCGAGTCGAAGTTTTGAGTAGTAATGTTGTGTACGCCCCCGACATCGCTGGTTATGGTTCGCACGTTTCCATATTCATCGTAGTTGGTAAATTGCGTTACGATCCCCCTGGCATCTGTGGTCAATGTGAGTTGTCCAAGCGCGTCGTATTGGAATCGAGATAAATTGCCCTCGGCATCAATTGTTGCGAGCAAATTTCCGGTATTGTTTCCCGTGATCGCAGGGAGCGAACCGACGAGCGGTGTCGGCGGGAAGCCTGGTAGTGGGATGCCGTCGGCGGTCGTGCTGTCGGCAAAGGAGGCGCTCGAATCGTAGATATAGAAGACCGTGTTCCCCTCTGCATCGGTTTGGCTGGTGGGGCGATTGAAGATCGGATCGTACGTGGTCGTCACGGAAACTTGCTGTTGGGGCAGCTCAACTCCCCGCTTGTCCTTCACCGCCACCACATCGTGATTGGAAACAGGAGCAGAGAACTTCGTGGTCTGTTGCACCACGTTGCCATTTTTGTCGTATTTGTACAACGTTTCGCGCTCCAACGAATCGATTTGAGACACTAAAACTACATCGCGCCCGTCGTGTGATGGAACAGCCAGGGGATCAGGAAAATCGATAGCGTAGTTGAGTTGAGTGATCGTTTGGCGTGGGTTGGCTGCTCCATCGGGTGCTTCGATCCGCGTAGCAGCCCCGTAGTTGTTCATGACGTAGAGTGTTGCAGGAATTGATTTGGTTACATTGCCGACTTGGATCGTTCGGCGTGGATCGGATACTTCGCGCGTGTTCTCATCCAGCGTTGAACTAAAGTGATATACAAACTCCGTGGACGATGTAAGCGTGCTGCCAGTAGCGCCGCCTGGTTCAATGATTTCGCGAACGACTTCCGTTGGAATAACTCGAAACAGTGGGTCGAAGGTTGTACTTGGATTCATCCCCAACTGGTAAGAATCGCTGAAGCTCAAACGAGCGTCACGTTCCGTGAAATAGTTCCAGCGCGTGGTATGTGGTCGTACGCCGCCAACGTCGGGAAGATAGTTGCCTCGACTATCGAAGCCGTTGGGATCGGTGTAAGCGATCATGTTGTGACCAGCAACAGCCTCGCTAGCGCCTAAACTAATGGCGGCGATAGAATACTGATAACCTTGCTTGCGAAGTAACTCACCGGTTCGCAAGTCATAGCGCGCAACACTGGTCAGGTCGCCACTTGGAGGTGGCTGGGGATCACCTGCCGCTGCGTCGGGCGAACTCTCGTCATAGTTGAAGACAACGTTTAATCCCTCGAGATCATGACTGGATGAGGTAGGATCATAGCCGGTGATCTGCGTGATGCGACTGGATTGAAAGATTTCGCTATAGTGCAGCAACAGCGCACGCCCCGAGGCGTCGGTAATCACTTTCGGAACATTGACGTCGACGCCTTGTTGCAAGAATTGCTGCAACGTAGATGGCAAACTACTGAAGCCGGCATCGCCGCTAGTATAGAAGAGTGAAATGCGGTTATTGTTGGGATCCTGAATGTATTCCAAGGCGTAACGATTTTCGTTCGCTGTGGGTTTGAAGTGATAGAGCGTGTGATCCTTGGTGTAAAAATTAAACGAACTATCCGGTAAACGAACCAGGTTGGAATGGTATCCTAGTCCTGGGTTATGGAACAACGAAGTGGCCGGCAATCCGAATTGCTGAGCCAAAGCGGGATCGGTGTGAGCCTCGGTGAATGTGTTTCCTGAACCGTCACCACCAATTACCGTCCAGCGATCGAAAGTTGAGTCCTTATCTAAAAAGACGTTGTAATTGTGCGTCCATCCCGCGCCCAAGGGGCTAGCGGTGGAACTGCCGCTGCTGCCATAGGAACGATTGAACTCGAGCGATAGTCCACGTCCAGGAATTTGAAAGTCCCGTGCGGACATGGTGAGATGGCCATCCCATATATCAACGCCCTTGACGATTGTATGAGCAATTGGGTAGGTCTCGTTTTGCTCGATCTGGTGGATAATCGCGCCATCAGCCGTCGATGCCGCTCGGTTGATTGGTGAAACAGCTCGAAGCTGAAAACCATGCTCTCCCGCAGATTCTAAGTTATCGGTCGCCTGAATAGTCAATCGATAGGTACCAGCGGGGAGGAGTCGGTTCCGCAGTGCATCTGGAGTAGGCTGCCATGAGGAATTGGTCGTATTCAACTTGGCCAATTGGTCGAATGCGGATTCATCGCCGTCGATTGTCAAGGTTACCTTGGCATCTTGGGTTATGTTGAAATAGATGAAGTTCGACCCGATGACTTTCCTATTCTCAATGACGTCGACGCGCGTTGTTAGAGTAACCAGTTTGTCCGCAATCAGATTCACTGCAATATTACTGTTCGGCGCAGGACGCAAGAGAGTCAACCTAGGAGTCAATGCATGCTGAACGGCTATCCCGCCGGGCCGACCAGCAACTGGGATTGGAGCTTGGTCGAAATCATAGATACCGAAGACATTCGTCGCTTTATCTCCGCGATAGGCCGCATGTGCGTCAATCGCTAGGTTTCCGACGGAAGGTAAATCGTTGATCGCTGTTTGTCGCATCACGATTTGAGTCGCGACGCTATCAAGGCCCGACGTGACTTGCGACGTCATCGCTTGCACGTCATAGACCATCACTGCGCCACCGCCACTGCTGGTGGGGAGACCTTGATAGCTCACATAGAGAAAGCGTTCATCTGCTGAGAGCGCCACGTCCACGGGATAACCGTAGGGAGTAGTGCGAGTGGCCGCCACCATTCTTGGGTTTGAACCGAGCGGATCAATAACGATGCCAACGTTTCCCGCTTCGTAAAAGGGATTGTCAAGTTGGTCGAGGTAACCAGTGGTGAACGACGCCGACAGACCAACTCCATCGAAGCCACCACCGCCAACTTTGGTCACTTGGTCAGCACGACCCGCGACGAAGGCGAAACTCTGATCAGCTAAGATGGCAATACCACCGGCATTGTGGACTTGCAGGAACTGCGATCCAAACTGAGCTCTATTGGATTGGTAGTAGCTTAATTGATCGCCGGTTGGCGTCAGATCGAGCGAGATCGGTGTCTTCGTACCACTCGCTTCCAGGTCCGTGACGTAGACACCCGTAGAATCCGAAAGAGAATTGGTAAAGGCCACGTCGTCGCGGCCAGGGGTTCGTGTAACACCAAATGTTCCACCTGAACCTGGAATGGCTCGAATCGATTCGACCGCACCTGGTTGGCTATTCTTCTTCAGCGTAACTTGAACGAGGTTGCCGGCCAATTCACCGAATCTGGGGGCTTGAAGCGCTCCGTTGGCGACATGGCTATTGTTTTTCGTCAGCGGCCCCGGCGTAAGCTCTTGCACTGTGTTGGGATCGACTTTGTTGGGTGCCGTGACATAAATCTTGGTTCCATCTTCTGAGATCGCAACATCGCGTAGACCGGTAGGAGCGATTTGATCAAATGGAGTCTCGGGGGTTGACGTTGACGCGGTGTGCCGAACGATTTTGATACGATTGACGATTTGATTGAACGCTGCGGAGGCTGGATTAATATCGATCACATAGACCACCGATCCACGTTGCGGCCCATTGCCATCGTAGAGATCAATCAATTGCGGACGCGCATCGGCGACATACGCGAAGTGGCCCGCATCGTCGATTGCTATCCCATAGGGACTGGCACCGATATCAAGCACGATTTCCTTAGCATTCCTAACAATTCCAATACTCTGTTCGCTTTGAAATTCCTGCCCATTTGTGTTCCGAGCCTTGAGGATCAACCGATAGAATCCGGGTTCGATATTACTCACGGCAGGGTTTAGAGTTGCCAGGCTGATTTTAACCTGCGAGCTAGTATTGGAACTTACGAGCGTTCCATTCGCTGCCAGTGGTGGATCGATGCCAGGCACCCAAGAGTAGAGCCCGAGGCTCCAAGAAGCCAAGTTGGGAATATTCACTGTCCCGGCAATTTCTGTAGATTGACTGATATTCCTTAACGCTAATCCAGGATCGAGTTGAACGCCCGTTGTGGGCAGCAGGTCCAAGTCTGGCGCAGGATCGATACCGGCGCGGTCGGATATCGAGACCTCCTGCAGCGTGATCGTGTCGATAACAGCCACGCGTCCAGTGCCGCGCAAAGTGACGTAAGCGCGAGTGTTGTCTGGAGTAACGGCTACATCCCGTGCAAGGGTGTTTGTTTCGCCGTCCGCAAGCGAGATTCGAGCGATGATCTTGGCGAGTTCGCTAACTTGACCGCTTTCAGGTTTTCCATCCAGTACCGCCAACTGACTGATATAACCATCAGTTACCAAGCTAGCTTCGGGCAAAGCAACGAATGTGTAGCCAGTACCAGGTTCAAATAGGAAAGGACTACTCTCCCGTGGCTTCGCTGATCGAATCGGAGTCGGAATCGTATTGCTGTTCGCATTCTGTGCTGGGCGTATTAAATCGAATCTTTGAACAATGATTTGATTGACGCCAAGCGCAACGCTGTTCGGTAGGGCTACTGTCAATTTGTTGGCGGCGGAAGCGATGATTTCTCCTGCTACCTCCTTTCCATTCGGCTGCCTGAAGACTACCTTCAAATTGGCTGGATCAACACCAATTGGCTGTCCAAAGGGATTGCGAGTCTGGAAGGAATTGCCGCTGCCCACAATCTCTAGTAGTCGTTGAGATGAAGTTGGCGGCAGGAGGTCGATCGAGGCAATGTTTGGATTATCCAGCCCAGTGACCGGAGGAATAGCCAACATCGCTGGTGTTGCGCTAATCTTTGTAATTCGAGTTATGTCAAGCTGAATATTTTGCAGCGAGACCAGTGGAGGTCCGACAACTGGGACAACCTGAATCCTCACCGGCGTTGGTCCCACTTGTGATGGCGTTGCCAGTGTTGCGCGAATACCAATGGCGGACACTGCGCCCATCGCTCCGACAAGCGTTCCTCCCGCACTGGCCACGCTTACACTGAAATAGGCGAGATCCGCTTGAGCTTGCTGCAACTGTGACTTGGCGACGTCAAGTCGGAATTGGGATAGAGTTTCCGTTCCATATCCCACCATATAGACCGCCGTGTCTTTAATGCCGGGTGCAGGTGGTGACTTGGTGCGCACGAAACCATCGGCGTCAACTTTGCCACTTTCGACTTGCCACCAGATGGGTTGCGTGCTGCCGTCGTCGTTGGTGTAGTCACCGGGCATGAAGAAATAGACGGGGGTGCCGGCGGGGATGGTGGAACTGACGGGGAGGGCGATCTGCGCGGGTACAGGTAGGCCGTCAGGCCCGAAGTCGACGTGGAAGGCACCGGCAAAATTAAAACCGTTGGGAATGGCAAAGGGGAGGGCACTTTGAGCTACGGGTGCAATGCTGACGTCGGTGGTCTGGTTTAAAACGCCAGGAGGAATGGCGACGATAGAACCATCAGTGCCGCGCACGACGCCCCCTTCGGCACCAACCGGGACGACGCCGTCGCGAGGTGTTTGCACGCGAACAGGTACGGTCACCTCTGCTGGTACATTGATGATGGTGACACTGACGTCGCCTTCAGTAATGGCGGAAGCTAAACCGTCGGCGCTGACACTGATGACGCCGGGGCGATTGACAAAGTAATGCGTGCCGCTGGATGCAAGCGCGAGATTGGTGGCTTGATCGATATCACCAAATGGATTGACTAAGAACTGACGTGTACCTCCTTGACTGCTGAGCGATACGGCCAGGGGATACATGTCTAGGCCGCTGGTAAAGAGCAGCTGGCTGGCTGGGTCGGTTGGCACGCCAACGGTAACGCTGGTAGCCGCTTGATAGCCGTGCGTGGAAGCGACTAAGATCGACGAACCCTTGGAGAGTGCTTGCACGCGACCAGTGGTGGAAACGCTGGCAACCGTCGAGGTGGTGCTGGTGAAGTTCACATAGGAGGGATCGAGCAAGACGTCTTGTTGATCAGCGAAGTCACCGATCATGACCACCGTCTGGGAGCCTTGCGGAGTCAAGCGAATCAGTCGCTGTTGGAATTCGAGACGTACCAGCGGCGCGGAACTGACAGGCACCGTGATGGTTTCTGTGGCCGATGTGTTGTAGCCATCGTTGGCTCGGAACACAAAGCTGGCAGTGCCACTAAAACCCGCTACGGGAGTAAAGGTTACCGTGTGCCCATCGGGATTGAGCGTGGCGATACCCTGCGACGCGCTGACCAGTCGGAAATAGACTTCATCCCCTTCACGATCGATAGCTTGCGGTGCGAGGTCGAACTGCATTCGCAAATCGGTATGCGTTAGCGAACTGGCGGGGGTAAGCAATGGAGCGCGGTTAGCCATATAGCCTGTGTTGCTAGCGACCAATTGCAAATCGCTGGTATCGACTGTGCCATCACCGTTGGCATCGGCGGCCAGCGAATAGGCTTGCGAAGCCACGAGCGTTGCGTCCAATCCATCGACAGCTCCGTCGACATTCGCGTCGCCCGCCACAAACATCCGCACGGTGTATCCGCCCGAGGTCGCATTCGTCGCGCCGTTGATCTCCAACAGCTGCAATCCGTCTTTGGAAATTGCAAACAATGCAAACGAACGTCCCGCTGAAGCCCTCTGAAGCAACGGAGTTAAACCGCCCATCGAGACAGCAGTTGGCGAGAGGCTACTCCCTGCCGTGGCTGTGACCTCGACTCCGATTAATAAGTTTCCGCTGGGGACCGATTGCAGTTCAGAAGGACGCACGGTGAAGGCGTAGCGATTGGTGGCACCTTCCGCGAGCGTATCGGTTTTGGTTTGCAATAGGTACTGTGTGGCACTCCCGAGGTCACCGCGAATCGGCTGCACGTCCGGTGTTAGACCGTATTGTATGGTGGCACCGTTTTGAGAAGCTGGATCGGTGGCTAAGGTCAACTGATGTGGCAAGCTGCCGTTGTAGCCGTAACGCGAACTTAGTCCCGTGTCAGTGTGCTGTACCGAAGCTAGGTTTCCGGCGGAATCGTAGGCATACAGTACCCGAGTGCCATCCGGAGCTTCAATGCTGGTCAGTCGATGTTTTTGGTCGTGTACGAAGCGGATCGATTGGCCATTGGAACTGACCACGCCGGAATCGCTCCAAAACAGATGATTGCCATTGGGAAGTATGGTCTCCTCCAGGCCCGTGGCCTGATTGATTTTATGGATGGTGCCATCGGCGGAAGTAAGTGTGTAGTCGCTGGCGCTGAATGGATCACTGGCTGGATTGTAGGGCCGCGCAGTTTTGAGATCATAAAACCCATCGCGACCACGGGTCAGTAGCGTTTCCGACGATGAGAGTTGAAAATTGACGCCCGCATCGGCTTGGAAAGCGGGTGTATACCAGGTCACGCCCAATTGCTGATGCTTCTGTGGCGCGAACGTAAAGCCAACACGTTCTCCGGTGGGCAAGTTCAAATAGACGCGAGTGCCCGCTTGGAACGGATTGTAGACGCCGGACCCTTCGCGTCCGGTGGACGCCACGCTAGTACGCACGTCCATGTCGCGGTTCAGCAATCGCCAACCATAACCAAACGTGCTGCTGGTGTCTTGCGCAAGCGAATCGTAGACGCGAACCAGCGGTAATGTGACACCGGCAATGGAAACGGCCATATCGGTTTCGCTGCGAGTGTATCGGCTAGGCTTATTGGCTGAATTGATTTGCAGGAACACTTCCCTGGTGACGGTTCGATTGGAAATATCCGCCGCGGATAATCGCACACGATAGGGACCATTGGCCAGCGCACCTGGATCCAAACGGAACAGCGTACCGGAGATGGGATCGAGTCCCTCGGTCAGCGTCGTGAATTGATCGCTGCCGACAGGCGCGATCTGCAGTTTCCAATAGTCCAAGTTGCTATCGCTGATTTGGCCAGCGATATCAACGGCGGAGGTGAGCTGTAGTCCATTTAATGTTGCATCCAGTGACGCCACGGGAGCTTGGTTATCTGCGGGATCCCGGACCTTTAATAAAGCCGTCGTCTGTGCGAGTTGTCCATCAGCATCGGTGACACTGGCTGCCAGCGAAACATGACCGGGCAACAGAGTCGTATAACTGGTTCGGCCCTGCGCGTCCAACGCTACGGACTGGCCGTTGATCTTGAGCGTTCGACTGGTAATGGCGGAGAAACTACTGGCGGTAACCTGCAATTGAACAACTTGGCCCGGTATTTGTGGAAAACTGGGGGTCTGCTCGATATGCACCACAGGCGCAGGGCGACTAATTAGTGCTCTCAACTCAGTTGCGCGTTCGGTGGTGATGAGGCCATCGGTTACAGAAAATCGAACGATCTGGCTCCCCGTTTGGCCTATCGAGGGTGTCCAAGAAAAGGCACCGCTGGTGTGATTGAGCGTAGCACCCGCGGGCAAGCCAACTGCGGCGTATGTTAAAACTGTGTTGGCATCGGGATCATTGGCAATCAAATTGAATTGCAGCGTTTCGCCGATCAACACGGAACGGGTATCGGCCTGCAACGTCGGTGGTCGATTGACGTCGATGATTTCCAAGACTACATCTTGCGATGCACTTGCCACGCCATCGCTGACCGCGAAATGTAGCGCGTACAGTCCCTGTTGGTCAAAGCCGGGGGTCCATTTGAATTCGCCGGTCGTGGCATTCAATTGCGCACCCAGGGGCAAAGCGGAAGTCGCTGAAAATGTCAGCGCATCGCCATCAAAATCGTTGGCGGCAAGTGTGAATTTTACTAGTGCGTCCTCACGACCCGATTGATTGGCCGCGGGAATGAAAATCGGTGTTTGATTGGTCTTGGATACATTGATCGTGAAAGTTCGACTGGCGGCGGCGCTGCCATCGCTAGCGGTGACGGTGATGTTGGAATAGACTCCACGCTGGAAGACGTTGGGAGTCCAAGAGAGTACGCCTTGAACGGGATCAAAATTCGCGCCCACTGGTAGATTGGTCACCGAGTAGGTCAAAACATCGGCGTCTGAGTCACTGGCATTGAGATTTACGACCAGCGATTGACCCTCGGCAACGGTGGAATTGCCGATCGCCGCTTGCGTAGGGGCGGAGTTGTTGGCCCGAACCACGAAGCGAATTGTCTGCTCTTCGAAGAGACTTAGATTGGAGCTGCCGTTGCCATCGTCGGTAACTCGGAAAGTCACTTGATGCGTGCCGATATCTTGCACGCGCGGTGTCCAGCGGAATGTGGCTCGACCGTACGTCGCACTGGGAGTCAGCGTAGCGCCCGCAGGTAAGCCAACCATACTATAGCTGAGTGGAGCCTGGTCCAAGTCCGAAGCCCCCACAGTAAACTCCAGGGGCATGTCGGCCACCGCCACTTTATCGCCGATCCAGCTCAGTTGCGGTGGTTCGTTGGCAGAAAGTACTTCTAGGATGAAGGTGAATTGGTCGCTCAACACGGCCGAGGATTGGCCATCGCCATTGTCAACGGCGCGAACCGTGATGGCATAGTTGCCTCGATCACCGACATCGGGTGCAAAATGGAAATTCCCTGAACCGTTTCCTGCGTTGGTGAATGTCGCGAAGCGCGGAACACCCGTGGCGGTCAGGACAATTGGGTTGCCGTCTGCGTCGGTTGCTTGCACAGGAACATCGAGCGTGGTATTACGCTGCACGGAGCGATTTGTCAGTGGAGTCAAATGGGGACTGCGATTGACGTTGTCCACCGTTATCACAAATGTTCGAGAGGTACTGGCGGGAGCCCCAGCGTCATTGCCGTCATCGGTGGCAGTAAACGTAATTTGATAGGAACCAGCTTGTGCGTAGGTTGGCGTCCACTCCAACAGTTGCGTTTCTGGATCGAAGCTCGCCCCGCTGGGCAGACCAGCGGCAGTGAACATCATGCTTGAAATGCCTGACTCGCGTTGAGCCAACGAGCCGTCCGAGTTGCGATACGGTGGCTCGTAATCGGGATGATCTGGATCGATGGCCTGCGCGCGGATCTGCGTGAATTGACCTTCCAACAGGTGATAAGTGTCAAGAGTTTGGAAGACAGGTGGGGCATTGACGTTCAACACGGCCACGCCCAAGATGCGGGAAGCAGAGGTGCTGCCGTTACTGACGGTGATGGGGATCTGATAAATCCCGCTTTGAATGAAAGAGGGAGTCCACGTGAAAATGCCGGTAGCTGGATCGAGCGATGCCCCGGAAGGCAAGTTTGAACTGGTGAAAGTCATGGTCAGGCCGGCCGGATCACTGGCGACCAACTGCAATTGAATGGGATCCCCTTCACGTCCAGTGAGAGAGGCCGGTTGCTGGAACAACAGCTCCGGCGAAGCATTGGCGATATCAAAATTGATGACCTGTTTGACGGTTTGATGGCCATCGCTGACGAAGAACGTAACGGTAGCGCAGGTCCCCGAATAGCTGGGTGTCCAACGCATGGTATGACTGACCGTGTCGAAAACCGCACCAGCAGGAAAACTATCCGCCCAATAGATCAGTGTGTCGCCGTCGCCATCCAGCGCATGCGGGGTATAGCTCAGCAGCTTGCCCTGCACGCCTGCTACGTCATTGCTGGCGGTAAAGACGGGAGCACGATTTACGCCATCGACGTGAATGGTAAATGCCTGCGAATCGTAGCCACCCACGGAGTCGTAAACTTGTAAAACGACCTCGGCGAACTCGGGGCTGCGGTCCGTGGGGAGCCAGGTTACTAGGCCGGTCGACGCATCAACCTGCATCCCCGTGGGACCGCGGACCAGCAAGTATGACACATCGTCTCCGTTTTCGTCGAAGGCTGACGCGTAGTACTGATATTCCGATCCATTGGTAGCTCGGTCGATGGGATGGGTCAAGAAGAATGGCAGATTATTCGTATCAGGGAGCGCAGTCACCAACGAATCGAATCCCAGCGGTCGGCGAGTGGGAATGCTAACCGAGATGGTGCGTCCAGTAGTCGATTGTCCGGGGCTGAGGATGCCATTGGTTGGAAAACTGGCGCTCAAATCGATCAGCCAGGAACCATCCGCAGCCGTACCAAAATTGCCAAGCGGAGTTCCATCGAACCGAGCGTCGGGAGCAAGCTGCAAAATCAAGGGGAGCAGCAGTCGATGCTTGCCGGTGTTGGTCACATTCACATCGAATGAGACCGTGCCACTGGCCCGATCGCTGCGCGCTCGAAAGAACTGCAAACCAAGCGTCGACGATAGATCCGACAAGGCGGCGAAGTCTGATTCAAAACTTTGAGCCAGGTTTAATCCATCGTCGCTGCGTATGTCAGACTGTACTCGCAATTGATAGCGGCCGGGTGACAACGGACTGAAGGAAAGTGAAGCTGTGCGCGTGGCCTGATCGTAGGCCACGGAGTTGATCACGATTGAACCCACTCCGTCGCCAGTCAAGCGGTAATTGCTGGGATTGAGCACCGAATGCAGGTCGTTTCCGTCCGTAGTCAGCATATCATGATCGAAGATGATACTCATCGATGCCATGGGAAGTGCCACGGTCACGCCGGGGGGCGGATTGACACTCAACACCACGGGGGCGACCAATTGTTTCAACACGTCAATCTGATGCGACTGGCTAATCAACACGCGACCATCATTGTCGACCATCAACATGTCGCCGCGACTGCCACCACGCGCCAACACTAGACTTTGTCGCGTATTGACGTCGACCAGGATTAATTGTCCGTCGTTACTGCTGACGAAGAGCAAGCCGCTGAGATCCGTGCCTGCTTTTCCAAACGCCAGTGAATCGATCTGGGGCTCCAACCGCAACATCGTTTCGGCTTGACCCTCGGAATCGAAGCGCAGGAGCGAACCGCGCACCGGCCAGCGAGCGCCCCACAGCTTCCCATCGAGTCCGATCGCTAAACTACCAACCCGCACGTCGCTAAAATGTTTAAATTGACCGGTAGCCGGATCGAAGATCTCAATTCCATTGCCGGAAGAGACAAACAGCTTTCCAGTAGCGGGATCACTGACAACCGCCTGCGTGATCGAATCGCCGTATTGGGCCAGAATAGAACCGCTGACTGGATCGATTTGCAGCAAGGGCCCACCACCAGTGGCCGCCCACACTCGTCCGCTGTTATCTGTGGTAAGTGCAAAGATCGGATGCGCGAGTGTCGCTATTGGCGCACCGGCTTGGCCACCTTCGCGCGGCACATGAAAAAGTTGGTTCCGATTGGTACCACCGCTGGCCAGAATCGATCCATCGGACAAACTCAAGATGGCCATCGGTCCAATGCCGGCCCGACTCTCGCCGATTCCGGTGGCGAAGGAGTTAGCTGTAAAGGGACGAAGTAGCGATTGGTATTCGCTGACATGGCTCGTGGGAGCTTTGGCAGCTTTGTTTTGTTGAGTTTGTACAAACAGCGGATTTGCGGGCAAGACTTGAGTTGGTGTTGGCGCGACGGGAGGATCGGACTCGGATGAATTGGGAACTGACGGGAGCGAGCCGAGGTTGGTAGTTGTTCCATCGTTAGGCGCGCTGGTTCCCAGTGGCGGTCGTTCTTGATTGCCGGCATTGTCAGTGGCTAAGGCCATGAACTGGTAGCTATGTCCAGCGGTTCCCGCATAGATGGCTTCGGTCGCCGTAGACTGTCGTTGCCAGATTTCGAAGTCGCCACCATCGGTCGCAACATAGACCGTAACGTGTTTGATTTTAGAACCTCCTGCGATGTCGGTGGCCTGCCACTTGACCAGGTAGTCATTCGAGTTGGCGGTTAGCCGATTCGAAGTCAAGGTTGTTGCGGGAGGAGCACTATCGACGGTATGGGTTGTCGCGTTGCTTTCTTGCGAGGGAGCGTTGTTCGTCAGCACGCGGGCCGAGGCTTTGATGAGCGTGCTGGTAGCCGCATCCGATTTGGCCTGAGCTGACCAGCCCACATAGCCCGCTCCCGCCCCGAATTCATTGTTGGGGGGAAGGAATCCCTTTTGTGAATCTTGTAGCAACTCTCCCGTCTTGGGATCGATGGCTTGAAATAGCCAGGTCGCCGTGCCGGTGGGTAGATCAATACCGGCGGTAACTCGCAGTAAATAGCCTTTCGATTGTTGAAAATCAAAGTCGGCTTGTAAGGCCCCGCGCTGGTCGGGAATATGCACGCTGATATCACCTAGCTTCATGTCTCCCAGTCGGAACGAGCGCAGGTCCAGGTCGCTGTCGAGTTGAGTGACAACCCGTAGTTCGTTGACATAGGTCGTTGCGGAAGAAGAGTTCTCGAATTGCAGTGTGTAGGGAAGTGTTTGTCCGGCGGGGACAAATTGATCCAAGCCCGAACCGAAAGGGCCTTGTAGATTGACTGCACCAGTTTGTGCTTGTCCTTGCAGAAACTGTTGAAGTTGAAGGGGAGTGGCGTTTTGGAAGGCGGGTTGATCGGGGAAGTAGGCACCCTTGCGATTCGCGAATCGCACATAGACGGGGAAGGCTTGGAAGTGAGTCGTGGCGGAAACGCCGAGGGCATATTCGGATACTTGAGGAAGCAAAGTCGTATGGGCGCTGGCAAATCGCGGGTCAATTGTTCCTGGCACATCACCATACCATTGGTGGATTTTGTCAAAGAACTGGACTACATCGCCACCGTTTAAAATATCCTTGCCACTTGGTCCAGCCAGAATGCCCGCCGCCAGGACTGACATAAGGCTATTGAGGATGGGATCGGTTTGAGGCTTAGGCGGTGTATCTTCGTTACGCAGAATTCCCGCTTGTCGTAGCGATTCCAAATAGAGATTGGTCCATGCGTTTGGATCGGCGACCAGTGTCTTGAGTGCAGTCGAGGCCTGCACATCGGCCAAAATACTTGTTCGCAACTGGAGCGCATACGACCTCTGCTGAGCGACAAATTCGGTGGGAGTAAGCGGAGTCGCCGCCGCTAGGATGTGATAGATGAAGCCCACATCGATGGGCTCCTTCTCATCCAAGGCGAATGGATTTTTACGCAGGATCTCCTTGAGACCTGGGTAGGTTTGCGCCGTAAAGTTGAAACCCGCATAGCCGCGATTAACTAGGTCCAGAGCATAGCCAGGGGCGAGGTTTTCTCCAGTCGTATTGACGGAGGAATCAAGACTGGCCCAGGGAACGTCGGCAACCCTGGCACTGCCGCGCAGGTTATTGCTAAACACGGTGTAGGGGAGGCCAAACACTTCACCATTGATCCCCAATTCGACGGTACCAACTTGGAAGTCAACATACGGCAAGTCCACATTGGTGGCATTGACGAGCGAAAAACCATAGTTGCCGGTATCTCCCGCGAACAGAACTCGCGTACCACCCATGCCGATCGTGACATCGGGCGCGATGGCTTGTTCGATCAGGTAACGGTAAGGGAGGTGCGCCTGCTGTCCATTGGGATTTGTCACAGTCACGTCGTACAATCCATGCGGTGCATTGCGCAAGTCAAAAGTGGCGATGATCTTCGTGCTATTGACCACTTGGTAGCTGGCTGGAGCAAATTCGGCAAAGCCTGGTCGAACCAGTCGGACGATTGCATTGGAGTTGAATTGCGCACCAAAAATGGTGGTGGTGACATAGCGGCTATCGCCAGCTTTGTCTTGGACCACGTCGGTAATTTGGAAAGGCAGGGCTTCGGCCAACAGCTTGATGGGAGTATCGGCCGTGGGTTCCGATTGTCCACGCACCAGCACGTAATAGACACCGGCGGCGCTACCTGGAATCAGTAGCGTTTGATTGGCCTGTAGTGGACCCGAGTGGCTATAGTCATAGACTCGCGGGCTGGGTACGTCACCGAAGCGCACATAGATTTCATTGGCGGCAGTGGTTGCGGAGGTGGTTAAACTCAAACGAATGGTTTGGCCAGCGCCGACATCAAAGCGATAGAGACGTTGTTGTCCCGTGCTGAGTGACGTTGCTTCAGCTACATTCAGTTGCAGCCTGGGCACAGTAACCGCAACGCCCCCTGAAGAGGCCGTGACATTATTTCCTTCGTCACTCCCCTCATAGACTTCGTCAAACAGATCGGAGCGTACTAAGATGCGATAGACGCCATCGCGGATCGCGGGCAATACTGTATTCAAATTGCCGGTATAGGATTGGCCAGCGGTTCCAAGAGTTCCGCTTTGCTCTTGCTTGCCCAGTAACGTATCGTCGAGGCTCCATCGGTCGTCAGTTGAAAGATAGACGGAATCTGTCCAAGAACCAATGGCGGCATTGACCCCATGATTGCTGACCGTCCAACTGACCTGCACCAACGAATTGGCTTGTGCTACCTGTGGGATCGTAACGGTATCCACTCTCAAATCAGCAGGTGGCGGTCGATCGATAATCAGCGGCTGATTGCTGGCCCGATCATTGTTCGTCTCGCGATCGAGCTCAAAGACTTCTGCATACGGTTTGTTAGCAGACCTGACTGGATCGGTGATCACGATGACATACATGGGAGTGGCAATATCTGTTGGAACGCGAAATTGCTTTGACACCGCGTAGCTCGCGCCGCTAGCCAAGAGGCCCGAATGTCTGATTTCTCCCAGGTAACGATCACGTGACAGATCCAAATTCTTGTCGGCAGATAAAAAGACCAAATCGGACCACTCAGTCTGCGATGCGGGGGTTGGTCCGGGGCCCATGTTCTTGACGACATAATCGACCGTAAAGTTTTGTCCCGCAGTTGCGTGCTGAGGGATGGCAACGGAAATGACTTGCAGGTCGGGTGGGGTGGCCAGCGTGACCGGCAGGGCAATGACGGCCTGGTTGTTCCCTTCGTCCTGAAACTCCGCAACCCGAGATTGATCGGCCCGAGGATGATCGAGGTCGACGATGAGATAGAAATTGCCTGCGATTCCTTCTGGCAAAGTGACGCGCGTGGTTGCATTGTAGGTGCTTCCCGGAGCAAGCACGCCTTGTCGCGCAAACGAATTCAGTTCAATGTCACCACGTCGAATGTCGGGATTGTAAGGATCACCTGGACTCAACGACGCATCCATGGATAGATAGACGGAATCGAACCACGCATCAACTCTGGTAACCCGTGTGCCTTGATTCCTACCAACCCAACTGACGTCGAAAGATCCACCGGAGTAGATCGTACTGTTGGGGATCTGCGACGAGCTGACAACCAGGTCGGCTTCGCGATAGGTAATCGGCAAACTGCCCCGACCCAAGTTGTTGTGCTCGAGAGTGGCCCCGCCCTCCCAAACGTGATCATCGTAGTAAAACTTGGGTTCAGCCAGCACACCATCTTGCCGCCCTGGATCGACAAATGGAGGGCGAGTTTTATCGCTTTGTGTATATCCCGTGTCCGCAAAGACATAGACATAAAATGATCCGGAAACACCTTCCGGTAGCCTTATATCCCCTTCAGCTGTATAACTTTCGCCCACTCGTAAGGGAGTCGTGTTGGCATGTAAGAAGTCGCCAGCAAATATTGCTCGCGAGTGATCGAATACCGGATCGCGCGAAACGTAAACTGCGTCGTACCAATATCGTGTACCTGGCCAAACATCATGAGTTCCCGCGTTGGTGACCGTCCAGCGAACATGCGTCATTTCGCCTGAGAAATTCGGGGATGTAGTCTCAACGGAAGTAACTTGAATGTCCGGTGTCTCAGTCACAATGTTCGTGGCAACGGTGCGGCTGTCGTTGTCGGCGTAAATATCTTCCCAAGTTACGGGACCATTGCCAAAAAAATCGCGATTCGTTTCTACGAGTATCGCCGAGGCGGTCAGGCCCGGCGAAAGCTTAACCGTTACGGAATTCGTATAGGTCGCATTGGGCGCTAGCACTCCATCGTGCGCATATGAGCCGAGGTACTCGCGGCGATATCCTGCCGAATTTGGATCAGTGGAATTGGCAACGTATACTACGTCATACCACTGGGCGTCTTCGGTGGGATTAGTACCGAGATTGGCGACCGTCCAGGAAATTGCGTAGAGCCCACCCGCAGTGGCATTGGCCGGCACATTGACGGAAGTGACCACCAAGTCGGGCGGTGGGTTCATCAATATCGTGATGGGACGAGCTTTGTAATTGTTGCCATTCAGTTCATTCGGATCGTCTGGATTGACGTTATTTCCAAAGGTATCCTCCTTGAGTGTTCCATAGGCATTGGCGAAGGGAGTGATAAAGAACTCGCCGCCGATGTGCTTGGGTAGTGTCACCGTCACTGTCTGGCTATAGCTTTCGCCAACTTGCAATACTCCCTGGTGTGGCTTGGTAATCAGCAACGCATCACCCCTGCTCGGTTCGGGGCGCTGACGACTCCTCCCCAACCAAATCGCATCGGTCCAATCTGCAACATCGGTAGGTCCCGCGCCGCGATTGGTGACGGTGTAACTGACGGTAATCGAGCTTCCATCGACCGCTTGATTGGTGGCAATGACGTTGCTCACAACTAGGTCGGGTGGAGGTAGCGGAGCAACCCTGAGTGGCACGGCGCGTTCATTGTTACCATCGTTGGGAAACTCGTTCACTTGGCCCCCCGCGTCGGTGACAATGATCAGGAAGATATCACCGCGGTAGTCCTTGGGAATTACAAAGGGACTGGACTGCGTGCGATAACTTTGGCCAGGTGCGAGAGCGGAACCGTTTTCGATAGTTGCTACCCAGCGGTCGTCGGGACTGTAGCGATTGTCGAGCGACATAAAGACTTGATCGGACCAACGTGGCGTGTTCGTTGCGACGGTCCCTTGGTTGATCACGGTAAAATCGATAGCCACCGTGCTCCCCGCGCTAACGCTGTTGGTGGGGCCCGTGGCACTCGAGATTTGCAAATCGGGTCGGGGCAATTGGCTGATGACTAATGTCTGGGAACTGGTGATCTTGTTGTTGGCATTGAGTCCGCTTTCATAAAGTTGATCACTGAAGTTCGTTTCGAGTTCGGCGCGAAAGACACCTTGATAATCGCTAGGCAAGGTAAAGGTCTCGGTGCGAGTGTAGGCGATGCCTGGCGGAAGTTCTTGGTTGAACGCGAAACCACCGGGCCCCAGTTCGCGACTTCCACCGACTTCGCGCAGAGTGAGCACGTCAATCCAACCACCAAGTGCCGTCCCAAGTCCCTCGTTGCGGACGGTCCAGGTGACCGTGATCGTGTCTCCGGACTGGGCAACCTCCGTCGCGGCGACACCGACCGCAGCCAGATCGGGAGAATTGCTCAAGCTGACGACAATGGGACCTGAAACCCGCTTGTTGTTATCTGTGTAGACGAATTCATACGGTCCGTTGGTCGTGACCACAGCATAGAAAGTGCCACTCAGGCCATCCGGCAGCGTTATGTCAGCACCGCGATTGTAATAACCCCCCGGTGCCAAATAGCCGATATGTCCAAAGGATCCCAAATTGGTGACGATATTGGTTCCTTGTGGGTCACTGGACAATTGGACATTGTCACTCCATGAAGAAGTACTTGTCAGTCCTATGCCTTGGTTAACAACGGACCAGTCGACTCGTAGAGATTGGCCGCTGCTAGCGACACTGGCCGCGACGGCATGGCTGACGATCAAGTCGGCATAGGGAATCGTTGTCACGTCGAACAATTGTGAAGATTCAGCCGCGTTGTTAGCTAATAATCCATTTTCGAACACGCTATTGTCGACATCAGATCGAACAAACAGATGGAATCGTCCCTGCAAGCGAGCCGGGAGCAGGAGCGTCTCGTTGCGATTGTAGAATTGATTCTGACCGAGCGCGGCTTGGTTTGGAAAGCTCGCTAAAATTATGTCATCGCTATTCCCTGCAATGGCATCCGGCGAGGCCACGATCCATTCCGTCCAGCTGGTGGGGCTGGTCGAAGCGCTGCCGATATTTGAAGTTCGCCAATTCACAGTTACGCTGCCTGGGTCACCGATAACCAGCGCTGGCGCATGGGTAACTCCGGAGACAACTAAATCGGGATAGGGTGCAAGCACGACATTCAAGCTGCGTTGGTCGCTATTGTTTGATTCCCCTGTGTCGCCGACGTTGTACTCGAAAATCGAATCGTCGGCATCAAGTGTCACAGAAACTCGAATGGCACCGACGCTAATGTGCCCCTCGGGGAGCGTGTAGATAAGTTGGCGTGTGCGGGCTGCTCCCGCGTTGATCGGACCATTGGCTGGCAGGCTTGCGTCATACGGAACTATCTGGCTAGCCAGCAATTGTCCCGTAGTAGTATTGAAGATATCGACGCGGTCATTCCAGGAACCGACCGTTGCGGCTGCACCGCTGTTCCGATCGTCCCAGACGATAGTCAACGTGCTCCCCGACAGTACCGTGTTTGGTCCGGTAACCATCAACGCGTTGACTTGCAGATCAGGGTAATTTGTCAGTGTGGAGACAAAGGACGCGAAGTTCGAATTGTTCGTTTCGCCGTTGCCTGTGAGATTGAATTCAGCAATTTCGTTGGATGCATCGGTGAGGACGTCAATGCGAAATGAGCCGGTACCAGCTAATCCGTCGGGCAATCGATATTGAGTCTGGCGCGAGCGGAATTGGCCAGCGCCCAACGGTCCAGCGACTCCCGTGTCCGTGACAGTCAGAGTGGCGAGTACCTGGCTGGTGATCGTGTTGGTTATGGTAACTCGATCGCTCCACGGAACTACGGTGGCTGCTTGACCACTGTTCCGACCGATCCACGAGATATTCAGCAATGTTCCTGACTTGATGGAACTAGAGGGGGTAACCAACAGATCGTCGACCAACAAATCTGGATAGGCAGCCAACGCCGAATTGAAATTGGTTGAGCCTTGATTGTTTGACTCCGCTGTTCCACTGGAATTGAACTCGAACAAGTTATTCGCGACGTCGGTGGATACTGAAACGGATATTTGTCCAGCCCCGCGATTCCCCTCCGGAAGCCGAAATGAAAACTGACGCGCGCGTGACGCCCCAGCCGCGATTGCTCCCGCGCCAGCGGAAGCAGGATCGTAGGGAACGTAGAATTGGGTGAGGATTTCCCCGGTCGCAACATTGCGAATAAGAACTTCATCGGTCCAACCGCCGGTGGTAGGATTGTTCCCCGCGTTGAGATCATTCCAGCGAACCGTAACAATTCCAGCCGAAACGATGCTAGCGAGCGAATCGATGCTCAGATTGGTGACTTGCAGGTCCGGATACGCTGCGAGGGTAGAAGTAATGGTAATCGCAGAGGAGTTGTTATTTTCCTCGGCACCTCCGACTTCGGATTCATAAATAGCGTCGCCACTATCGGTGGTGACGGTCACCTGAATCTGCCCCACACCTTCGAATCCATCGGGCATGTGGAAGCTGAAACTGCGCGAGCGCGAATCACCGGCGGCGATCGAGCCGTTACCTGCGGCGTTCAAATCGTATGGCACCGCGCTGACCAGTAACGTTGAATTGGTCGTTAAGTTCTTGACCAATATCGAGTCTTGAAACGATGTTTTCACCGCGCCGCTTCCGGCATTTAGAACGAACCAAGTTACTACTACAGAATTGCCAGATTGAAGACTCGCTGGCTGTAGGCTGAGATTGGCTACGCGTAGATCAGGCGCTGTGGCTAGTGTTGCTGTCTGCACGATACTGGCGCTATTGTTATTCTCGGCTGTGCCGGCCGCACTGGCTTCGCGAATCAGGTTTCCACCATCCGTCGTGATCGTTACTTCGATCTGACCGACTCCACGCATTCCATCGGGCAATTGATAGCTGAATTCACGATTGCGACTTTGGCCCGGTTGGATTGCCCCGGCACCGGCCGCTGGTGGGTCGTAGTACAGTGGGGCATTGCCCACAAGTGTCTCACCACTGGTTAAATTCTTAATGGTGATGTAATCATAAAAGCCGGCCGGTGTAGCGACATTTCCAGTGTTGGTCACTTGCCACGTTAGATGGATGGTGTTGCCCGACATCAGACCAGTGGCTGGAACCATCGCCAAATTGGCAACTTGCAAATCCAGCAGGTCATCGTCGCGATTAGTTACGCCAATATCGATCGGATTGAGTTGGTTGTACTTGCTATCGGCGCTGGTCGCTGGGTTGGTGATGATCGAATAGGCGATGTCGCCATCGACGATTTGGTCGTCGACTCCACGCACGGTTATCGTTTGTGCCACATCCCAATTCAGCGGAGTGAACACCAAGAGAGAAGGTGATGCTAGGCCTTCGTTCGCTTGGCTAGAGGAAAGTGTTAGCGAAACGTCCGCCAGCGGTTTTGAGGTCAATGTAACGGCAAACGTGGCTATCCCGCCAGCTTCCGTTGTTACCAGACTCGTCGATGGCGAAATTGCAAAACCAGCCGTGTCGTTGTTCAAGTTGGTGACTTGGACGTCGCTGGCGTTGAAACCCCCATAGCGAGAGTCGCTTGAAACGGCCGGTGCTGTAACAATCGAGTAAACGATATCTCCATCATCGACTGCATCATCGACGCCAGTGATCGTTACTGTTTGACGCACATTCCAATTCTCTGGCGTGAAAACAACTTGCGCAGTTGAAAGAGTCCCTTCGGCAGTGTTGGTTGAGCTCAGACCAATCGTTACGGTAGCCGTCGGTTGACTATCGAGGACTATGGCAAAGCTGGCGGTTCCGCCGGACTCAGTGGTTTGTAATCCAAACGTTGGATTGACGCGAATTCCTATTTGCTCACTTATGAGTGTGACGTTGGTGGGGCTGTAGTTGGTACGCATTGAACCGGGAAGTCCGGCAACGTTGGCGAATTGTCCAGTGTGCGAATTGAAATCAACTACTGTAAATGTATCGCCGATGACCGGATTAAATCCGTTTACAAATCCAACATTTAGCGTCCCATTGAGGTTGGCATCGCCGTTGATTTCGAACTGATCGAACTGCGAATCTGCGACCAGTCCCGCCAATTCGACATTCAACACTCCTGTGGCCGTCTGGGTGTAAGCCCCTAGAACTTTCATGCTGCCTATGGGTGAACCGGGCGAAAGCGTTGCGGCGTTTACAACATTGGCATTTAATGTTCCAAAGCCAGTTAACGTACCACCCGCCAAATCTATCTCGGACAGTGCGCTTACGGAGATCCATGTTGGTTCACTGGAAGCCCCCCCCCTCCCAGGAAACCGGAGTTTCCTTGGCCGGTGGCGTCAACTGCAACATTGCCACTCCCTTCGTCCAACGGTAGATAGGCGACCAATCCGCTCTCGTTGCCAACCAGTCGTTTGTCGCGATCGGCTACGATCGCCGTCGACGTTCTGGCCACGTTATACAATCGAAAATCGGAAACTCGGATCGGCGAATAGTAATTCAACTCACCGTATTCGATATCGGCGCCCAGCAGCAAAGGGCGCGAATCGTAAGCCAGCGAGCGGGCAGATGTTCCCGTCGCCACGGGTACTCCGTTCACTAGCAGGTCCATCCTGTTTATCGCATCATCAAAAGTGAAAGCCAGGTGGTACCATGTGTTGAACTAAGCCGCTGCGCGGGGCAGTGATCGTGAGATGCGGACAGTGCTCTGTGGTGGTAGCAGTACGGTCGCTGAGTAGCGTCCTCCTTGACGCGAATGTAGTTGGCATCGTGCCAACTCTCGCTCTCTAAGTACCT
>JBGSNE010000098.1:0-56142 GCA_041739785.1 Pirellulaceae bacterium | reverse complement strand
AGGTACTTAGAGAGCGAGAGTTGGCACGATGCCAACTACATTCGCGTCAAGGAGGACGCTACTCAGCGACCGTACTGCTACCACCACAGAGCACTGTCCGCATCTCACGATCACTGCCCCGCGCAGCGGCTTAGTTCAACGAGGTCAATCACCGAGCAGGACAGACCTTTCAATCCGCCCTGCGCAGTGTCCTCCGCATGGATGCAGATGTGATATTTATTGGTGAGATTCGTGATGATGAGACGGCAAAAATCGCATGCCAAGCCGCTCAATCTGGCCAACTAGTACTGGCAACGATGCATGCCAACGATTCCGTTAGCGGGGCTCTGCGACTAATCGACTTGGGCTTGGACCGACACAGCATTGCCAACTCTTTGCGGGGTGTGCTCGCGCAGACCTTGGTGCGCAAACTGTGTACGGAGTGCCGCGTTGCATACACTCCTGGTTCGCTTGAGTTGGCTAACTGCGGAATGACTGGCCATGAAGGGGAGCTTTATCGTGGTCCCGAACCGAGCTTGTTCCAATGTGTGCACTGCGATGGTCGTGGCTTTCTGAGACGTACTGGCTTGTACGAGTTGCTCGAGATCAACTCAGGGATTCGTGAGCTGCTTGAGTCACATGCGTCACCGACTGCTATTGCCAGCAGAGCGCAAGAAAGTGGAGCGCTGAAGCTCTATGAAGAGGGCAAAGCACTTGTGCGACAAGGAATTATTTCGGCTGAGGAATTGCAACGTGTATTGGGAGCCGAATAACGATGATTGACTATGTTCTGGACTGCGCATTTTTGCTCGTCGTGGTCTTTACCACACTTTTCGTCGCCGCCCGGCTGGTGGTTGAATCGGCAATAATCTTCTTGGCCGTGGTGATAGCCAGCTTGCTTTCTATCACACTCTTCGAACCGATTGCTGGTTGGTGCAGCCTCAACTTGTTTAGCCAATCCGATGTGCTAATTACTCGATTCCTTTGGTTTTTTTTCGCGGTGCTTATATTCGTCGCAGCGTTAGGCTCGCTGTTACACTTGTTTTTTCAAGTGGTGGGGGATGTGCCGCAACTCGGAAAACTAACAGAGTCAATTGGGAGCTGGGTTTTCGGAGGGGTCACAGGCTATTTTCTTGCGTCCTTTTTGCTCACCCTGTTACATACGTTGCCCGGCCCACGAGACTTTTGGGGCAGTTTTGAACCCGAAGTGCAGCGTCGCACTGGATTAATCACCCGCTTGGCACCCGATTACCAATTCTTGACCATTGTCGACTACGTCTGTGTGCCACGTTCGCCATTGACGGGTTCTCCTTGGAAACCAAGCGGGCCGCTTGTTTCCACCGAGTTTAAAAAGGGACGCTGGGCTTCGTTTCCCGTTCGCTATGCCATATGGCGTGAAGGACTAGAGCTCCTGTTTTCAGAGCCAGAACCTGCCAGTACAAACTATGATGAAGCAGATTATAGCGATGCGGACTTTGAGGATGTGGAGGCTGTTGATACCAATAGCACCACATCAAACTCTGATCACTCAACTACGGATTCCGACCACGACTTGAGGCCCGACAACGATGCAGATGATAACTTTTCTTGGGACGACGAATAAGACTTGTTTGTCGCGTTGCACAATTCGCCCATTTGGAATTTGATCTCACACGTTAAACACTTGGAAACCAATCGATGACTTCAAAACAAAACAATCGCCGTGACTTTATCAAAACATCGACCACGACATTAGGAACCGCTGCTGTGGTTGCGCAGTCAGCTCGCACAGCGACAGCCAATGCCAATAGCAAATTGCGCATCGGCTTCATTGGACCGGGTGGTCGCGGGTTCGGCGCTCACGTGAAGAATCTGACAAAATTGCAGGTGGAAGGCAAACCCATTGAATTGGTAGCTGTGTGCGACGTGTACAACGAAAACCGCGATAAGGCGGCAGCACATATTGAAAAGGGAACAGGCCAGGCGCCAACCAAGTACGAAGATTATATGGAGATGATTGCCAAGGAGAAATTGGATGCCGTCACCATTGCCACGCCCGACCACTGGCACGCCAAACAAGCGATCGATGCGCTCGAAGCCGGATTGCACGTCTACTGCGAAAAACCCATGACCAAAACTGCTGAGGAGGCGGTAAAGGTCATGCGAACCTGGCAAAAATCGGGCAAGGTTATGCAGGTCGGTGTGCAATCGACCAGCCTGCCTATCTGGAACCAAGTGAACCAATTACTGACCACAGGTAAACTCGGCAAAGTACTGATGTACCAGACTGAGTTCTTTCGCAATTCCGCTCAGGGACAATGGCGCTATTACAAACTCGAACCGCAGATGACGCCGAAGAATATCAATTGGAAGAAATGGTTGGGCGTTGAAGAAGGGCTGGCAGAGTACGAAGACTTTGATCGCGCGAAATACAGACAGTGGCGGCGTTTCTGGCCGTACGGCTCAGGCATGTTTACCGATTTATTTGTACATCGCACCACCTCGATGTTAAAGGCTACAGGTTTGCGTTTCCCTGGACGAGTTGTCGGCGCGGGGGGCATTTATCTGGAGTACGATGGGCGCGATGTCCCGGATGTGGCGACGGTAGTGGCCGATTTCCACGAAGGTGTGCAGGGATTGGTCACGGCTACCATGGCCTGCGAAGAGACGCCTATTCAACAATGTATTCGCGGTCACTTTGGATCGCTGGTCTTCGGCAACGGCGAGCAGTTCGATGGGTTTGATTTTGTTCCCGAACGTTCGCAGGTGACTCGCGATAGCAAGCTCAAGGCGGAACGAATTACCGTCGGAGCGGTCGATGACACGACTTATGCTCACTTCAATAATTGGATCGAGGCCATGCTTGCCGACGATCCTCAGTTGGTTAACAACGATCCATTGCTCGGAGCCGCCGCGCTCACCACTGTCATCCTTGGCGCTCGCAGTTACCGCGAAGGGAAGGCCTATTTTGTCGATCGTGAGGCCTTGGAAGTCCGTGAAGCAGACGCCTCCTGGGCCAAGCAGTGGGAGCAGCGATCTCACGAGCGCGGCGCTCCCAACCACATTGCAGGTTGGACGGCTGGTGAACATGGCAGCCAGTTAGAAGAGCCAGATTACATGAAGCTAGCCGGCCCTTGGGTCGACGGGAAAGCACCGGAGTGAGGCTTTTCTCCTGAAAGAATTCCGCACTGCTATTCTTAAGCGAATAGCATTTCGGTCAGACAAAGCGTATCCATCGTCGAGCGGTCTAATTGCATTTGGGATTCGCTGCATACTGTGTTTTTGACAGCCAGTCCACTATCGCGAAGACGCGTTACTAGGTCCGCGTGCGCGTCGTCGATTGTAACCACCGGTCGGTCGTAATGATCTGCATCACGACGGACGACCGTAGCGACGACTCCGTTGTCGAGCACTACCTTGCTGCCAATGCCGTACAGCGAACACTGGTTCATAAAGGAACGCATGACGCCGGAGTCGAGGAGTCCCTTTCGGCACTGAAATAGCATC
The DNA here is from genome assembly GCA_041739785.1 of Pirellulaceae bacterium. Lineage (GTDB taxonomy): Bacteria > Planctomycetota > Planctomycetia > Pirellulales > Pirellulaceae > Aureliella. Next base: position 52,677 of record JBGSNE010000098.1, on the reverse strand, counting down.
AAAGTAATAGCGTCATAGGATGTCATTGCCGCTCTGGTGGGCGTAGGGTTAACAAGGGTGACAAACACGTCGACAAGGTTGACCAAACTGGTTAAGCGATGAAAGCGATTGCGCTTAATGCCACGTGGAAAGCCGCTGCCATCGGGAAACTCGTGGACCTGCATGGTCAGGGCACACAATTCATCGCTGAACACGAGCTTTTCGGCGAGTATGCGAGCGGAGATTTCCGGATGCTTTTGATATCGCTCGGTTTCGGCGAAGCTCAGCGGTTGGTTAAAATTCCAAAAATGCGCTGGCAGACTGTAGAGTCCAATATCATGAAAGAGTCCGCAACAGCCCGACAACATGATGTCTTCTTCGCTCAGACTCATCTCGATGGCTGTGGCCATCGACAGTATTGCGAACTGTGCCGACCGACTGGCCAACGCATCCTCCGCGCCTGATCGACTCGCAGCAGAAATGGATTGATCCGTATCTTCAAAAAGCATGTCGACAAACTGCGTCTGCAGCGAAACCATTTCGTTGAACGCACTCGCCGAACCTTTGCAGATCTCAGATCCCGCATTCGCGTGCAGTTTCAAGGCACTGGTTATTTGTGCGGTAAATCGTTCATTCCTCTCCCTGGAGAGCGGCTCGCTGCTGCGATCCACGCGCGACTTCGCGGGCTTAGTCAGAGGCTTGTAAGTGTCCTTCGGTTTCGCTGAAGACCCGCCTGTAAGTCGTCGCAGATCGCGTTGTGAGACGCCAATATGGTCGAAGCCACGATTCTTCAATTCCCCCAGAAACTGCTCGGTCAGGGGCACGCCGCTACCAACTAAGATGCGGCCATCATCATCGAGAATGTCTGTCGCACATGTAGTGCCGACACGGATTCGATCGATCGCCAGCCTGATTTCAGACATCTTCCCCCTCCTTCGATTCTACAACTAGCAAGCAGAATGACTATTTGGTTTATAAAGGCACTAAAGGGGCAGATGCGGAAACATAGCACATGGAAATACAACGGGATGAAATGTTTAAAAAGTATTCGGGAATATTGCTGGTACTCGCCAACCAAACGCTTACCATTCCAAGTCTTTCCGCCGCAAATCCGAAATTGCGAACAAAAATGTTCAAAGTGAGCTATTAGCGAGCTAACATCACCAGTAACGCTTCTTACTTCTTACTTCTTACTTCTTACTTCTTACTTCTTACTTTGGGCTTTCACTTCACGTCCTAGTAGGCCATGAACATGAGCGTGCAGCTGAAAATCAAGAATGCGTTGGACTGTCTCTACGATCTCTCCACACACATTGTCAACGGCGCCTCGCTTGAAGGGTCGTTGGACTATATTTTCGAGACGTTTAAGGAGCATATTCCCTATGATCGAATCGGATTCGCCGAAGTTGATATGGTGGAGCACACGGCCACAGCCATCTGGGCACGGTCAAAGAAGCGTAGTTATTGCGCACCGGCTAGCTAGTACTGCTCTGTTGATTTCGCGTCTACTTTCGCAGGTAAAACCATGGGCACTTTTATCCACATTAGGTCGAGCAAATTCCCCGTACTACCAGGAGAAAAAGACGAACTGGTGAACGAGGGCATGTATGGAAAGGCGCTGGCAGAGTACCTGCGGTTGCGATTGAGTGAACGTGGATATGACGTAACGTCCATCTGTTGCGAAGACTGGGGCTGGTGGGTCGGGTTGAAGGCCACTCCGTTCACGTTTGGAGTGTGCATCTATTCTGGTCGCGATGAAGAAGGTGGTCCGCAGGAATTTGCTTGCACCGATGACGCGATCGGACCCAAAAAGTGGAGTTGGAAGAAGCTTCGGTTTATTGAGACTTCAACCTGGGTAAAAAAACTGCATGGCGATTTGATGGCGGTCTTTGAAGCAGACAAGGACGTCAAGATTGTTAGCGTGTCGGACGAATTCCCCGATTTTGACAGGCCGTTAACAACCGACTAGCAATCAGAGTGCGCGGGGCAGTTTAATCGCTGGTCAGTTGCCAATCGCCGGCAACTTGACGGGCAGCCCCCAGAATCTGTTCGTATTTTAGATGTTCGACCTCGCGCCCGACGATTTCGATTTCGTAGAAGCCAGGGTAACCGCTTTCTTGAAAGACGGACACGATGTTGGCCAATGGCACGCGACCATGTCCCAACAAGCAGCGATTCTGTTCACCCATCGGCGCATGCTTGGCGTCACCCAACTGAACGAGGCGCACGTAGGGGATGATCGACTTGAGCCATGGAATGGACGGAAGATCCTGTGCTAAATGGTAGCAGTCGAAGGCGATTCCTAAATTTGGATTGCCAATCGCAGCAATGATGTCCAGGCATTGCGGGATGGTATGTACGAACGACCATTGGTCGGCACAACCGATATGAATGGGCTCGAGCGCCAATTGGACACCAACTGCCTGCGCCGCCTCGGATAGCTCCTTGAGTGCGATGCGTAGAATGCGGTTTGCATGATTTTTGGTGTGTCCGCCACGTCCACCGGCCAACACGACAACTGTTTCGGCGCCAAGATCGGCTGCCAATTGAATCGTATCCAGCGCATCGTGAAGACTATCGCGATAGCTACGACCATCGCTTCCGGTAAATCCACCGATCCACTGCAACGAAGAAATCGAAAGGTTGTGCTCGCGAATCAGCTCCAACCCTTTCTCCTCGCCATAATCGGCTAGCTTGGGCCGCCAAATTCCGATGGCTTCAAAACCAACTTCATGATAGTGCAGAACGTCTTCTTCAAACGACCAACGAAATGTCGACAGTTGGTTGACTGATAGTCGCAACATCCGTGCTACCGTTATATGAGTTATGTTAACCGTGATGATCGACGAGCCAGGTGAGGCTTAGCGCACGGGAAAGTTCCGATCGCTGCTGAGAATGTGCCAATCGTTCACAGTCGTAAGTCTATTCAACGAGTCAACGCGAGTGCCACTGGCTCAGCCGACGTATTTTGAAGAAAGTTGCCCGCCGTGTAAAGCGCGTTATGCACGGAACTAATCAGAACACGGAAAATCGTAGATGGATTAGGTTGCTAGCATGTTATGCGCAGGTAGAAGCCTGCGTCGAGCGATTTTCCATGTGCCGTTTTCAAGCTCAAACGCGCATGCTTGGTTTGATGCGACAACAATTGTTCGCTGAAACTCTGCGCAATGATTGCCGGAGAGAGCGATGGGCTATGCGCGGTCAAGAGCAGTGCCGCAGGAGGTGCGTTAAGCAGCTTAGCGCAAGCTAACAGCAAGGGGTGTAGATCGACTTCGATGCTCCACCGCTGACCGCCGACTCCATGTCCATAGCTGGGAGGATCCAACACGATGAGATTGTAATGATTGCCGCGCTTAAGCTCTCTTTGGACGAACTTTCGCACGTCGTCGACAATCCAACGAATGGGGTGCTGTGACAATCCGCTGCAGGCAGCGTTTTCGCGGCCCCATTTGACTGCTGGGGCAGATGCATCAACGTGGACTACCTGCGCGCCGGCCGCGGCCAGAGCCATCGTGCTACCTCCAGTGTATGCGAACAGGTTAAGTGCGCGAGGGGCCTGACCGTTTACCGCAGCACAGCTGTGGACCATGCTTGTCAACCAATTCCAATTGTTCGCCTGTTCAGGGAAGACGCCGATGTGACCAAAGGGCGTCAGCTTTAGGTTGAAGATCAGCGACCCGAATCGGCAACGCCAGTCAGATGGTGGAATTTCGCCAGAAATAATTCGGCCATTAGCATCCAGCTGCAAGTGAGCTTGTCTCCAATCGCACTGAGAAGATCGCGATGCACCTGCCGCAGCGGGAGAAACACGATCAAGCACGCGCCCGCCGAATTGTTCGAGTTTGCGACCATCGCCAAAATCGAGAAGCTGGTAGTCGTTTATACCCCACTCGCTCACAGCTGAGACCATTCGGGGTTGGCCTCACCCGCATGTTCGGGAAGTTTCAGCTGACCACTTGCCCAGGCGCTGAAGAAGGCGGGGACACTGGGAAGTAAATCCGGGTGTCGGAGCAATTCATGCGGAGGAAGCCACATCCATTCCGCGACCTCGGAGGGATTGGCGACGGGATTCGATTGGGGATGACGTTCTACCAAAACCCAGTCGAGTAGTGTGCCCCAGGAGGTGCGACTCTGCCAAATCTGTTCGCGGGCTTCAGCTGCCAATCCAAGCTCTTCCTCCAGCTCCCTGACGATGGCTTCCATAGGAGTTTCCCCGCGTTCGATTGTCCCACCGGCGAAACACAGGAGGTTCGGTGCTCGTACAAATCGGCTTCGTCGAATGACCAGGAATCGCTCCTGTTCGACGATGACCGCTACGGCTCCATGTCTCGGCTTGCGGCGTGCGCTAGGCATTGTCCTCTTCGATCTGCTCAATTTTCTCCAGCCGACGTTGGTGCCGCCCCGCTTCAAATTCAGTTTCTAACCATAAGCTGACCAGCTCGTCAATCGGCCGATCGCCAATCAGGTCACCGGGCAAACATAACACGTTCACATTGTTGTGGCGACGGCACATTTCTGCCATTACCTCATCATAACAATTGGCCGCACGGACCCCTTTGAACTTATTGGCGGCGATGGCCATGCCTATGCCTGTACCACAAATCAGAATACCGCGATCGGAGGTACCTGCAGCCACTTGTTTGCAAACTGCCGCCGCGAAATCTGGATAATCAACACTGACTTCGCTGTCGGTCCCAGCATCGCTGACTTGGTGACCGCCGCCAATGAGCGAGGCAACAAGCCTGGTTTTTATATGAACGCCGCGATGATCGCTGCCAATGGAAATGCGCATGCTGGTGACGGTTCGACTTTAGAACAAGGAAAACGGGTTAGTAGCGCTCAATAGTTGCTCGACATCACGTGATAGAAGCAATCAAGCCAAAGCATTGAGCACTTGCCATGTGCCCTAGCTCAATGATCTGAAAACTCAGCTCAATGAACTGAAAATTCTGCCGACAGACAGCACGGCGGATCAGCTTTGCCTCAGCTGTCGAACGTGTTTCTGTATATCTATATGAAACTAAGTTAGTTCGATTTGCCAGCGCGGGAACCACGATTCCTCAAACACCTCCAACCAAGCTTTCAAATAGCCTTCGATCTGATCAGCACAAGCGTCATAAAGCGACTCGTCCCCCCCAAATGGATCAGAGACATCGCTGTTGCTACCGCTGAGTAGATGGACTTTGGCAGCGAGCTCGGGCATCCGTTCTAGAATGGCAGAGCGATGCGAGTTGGTCATCGTAAGGATTAGATCGGCATGGCGTAGCGAGCGTTCAGTTATCGAATGGCTCTGGTGGTTTTGTAGGTTCAGCCCTCGTCTTCTCATGACCTCCACAGCTTCCGTAGAAGCGGGCCCACCGGGAAAAGCACTCAAACCGGCCGAAGCGATGGTGGCGGGTGAAAACTCGCCATTGAAATTTTCGGGAAAACGTTGACTCAACAGATGTCGCAAAATTGTTTCGGCCATTGGGCTCCGGCAAGTATTACCAGTGCAGACTAAGAGCACGATAAACTGACTCAAACGCTGAACCGTGGCTAGGTCAGTCACGCCCGGAGCAATCAGCTGACACTTTTCGGCTTCGACTCGGACTGTTGTCGCGAATCCGCCATAGTGCGTCTCTCCATCATTGAGGACCACTGCCACAGCGTCACCTGCCGAACGAGCGGCATCGACACCACTGCAAATCGCTTTGCCATCGGGGCGAATCATCGAAGCAGCCACCAATGGACCAGGCATTAACCGCATGGCTTGTACAATCGCTTCGTGGGCTGCCACGCGTTGCGGCAAGTACTTACCATCAATCAACAATTGCGAGCCAACGTCGCTGGGGAGATTGCCCACCAGACTATGCTCGTTGTCCGCAGGCAGTTCCAAAACCAAGGGACCAGGCCATCCACGGTTGACCATTCGGCTAGCAACCACGGACAGACTTGGCGAATAATCTAGAGCTTCCTGCGGGGAGCGGAGGAATACACAAGGACGCCGCGTCTTGTGGCTTTCGGCCAGCTTTGACAACTGCTGCACTGCGGTCGGCTTGAGGCCGCTCGCGAAGACGTGATAGGCGGTTTCGGCAGGGAGTGCCACCAGTCGCCCTTCAACCAACGCTTGAACGGCGATGTGAACAAGGTCGCGTGGGTCGCCGCTGCTTTTCCAGTCGAGCGTATTGGCCATCTTCTTGCGCTGTAAAAACCTAAGAGCCTAACAAAAAAGGGGTCTGACACACCCCGCCCAAAGCTACCGTTTGTCGAAAATACCTTACGATTAAAGTGTCAGTGACTTTTCGTCAGGTTCAAAGGTTGTCAAAACTTACGGCGAGTGCTGGCTATGATAATGGTTATTAGGGCGTTGCAACAGACGCTAACTCCTACAAAGCCCACAGCTACAGTGACTTTATGACTAGTTCTGTTGAACAAGCGAAATCGAAATCGACCCAGATCGAACCTCCCAGGCCTGGATTTCTGAGCCGCCGTGGCTTCATTGGCAGTTTGCTGGCGAGCAGCTCCAACGGGACATTGGTTGGGGCCAACGCACTTGGCGTCGCGACGGTAGGAATCACGGCGAGCAATTCTGGTTGCGTGCCACAATCGACGGTACTTCGCGAACCCGATTTGGTTTGGGGACGCCGCGGGTTTTCCGAAGGTCGACTATTGAAACCGCGTGCCATTGCGATTAACCAACAAGACGAACTGTTCATTGTCGACATGATGGGACGCATTCAAGTCTTCGACATCGAAGGTAATTTTTTGCGTGGCTGGCGGACGCCGATTATCACCCAAGGCAAACCAACCGGGTTGGGGTTCGCCCACGATGGTTCTCTGTTGGTAGCCGATACGCACTATTTTCGCATGCTCGTTTATTCCCCCACCGGAGAACTCGACGAAAGTCGCAGCATCGGCGGCGAACATGGCGACCAACCAGGGCAGTTTCATTTTGTGACCGATGTAGCCGAGGGTCCCAACGGACATTTCTATATTGGCCAATACGGACAGATCGACCGGATTCAAGAGTTTGATTCCGAAGGACAATTCGTGCGTTGCTGGGGAAGCCAGGGACGAGAGCCAGAACAGTTTTCACGTCCCCAAGCCTTGATGTTCGACTCCGTCGGACTGCTTTGGGTCGCTGACGCCTGCAATCATCGAATGCAAGTTTTTGATCTCTCCGGTAACAAGCCACAATTGGAAAGAATGTGGGGCCAGCCTGGGAATGCCGTGGGGCAATTGAATTGTCCCTACGGCATTGATTTCGACTCCCAAGGAAATTTATTGCTGGCCGAATTCGGCAATCATCGAGTACAGCGTTTCTCCCGCGATGGTCAGTCGCTCGAGACTTGGGGAGGAGTTGGCAATGGACCAGGCCTATTTCAGCGACCCTGGGCCTTGATTACCGATTCACACCGCAACGTACACGTACTCGACAGCGAAAACCATCGCGTGCAACGGTTTCCTCAGGCCTCGTGAATTTGACTTTAACGATTGCGTAAGACATGCCCGCGATAACGAATGAATCTAACGCTACACATGGGGTAAACCGAAGAATCCTTTTATGCGTTAGTTCATAGGGTGATATTAGCGAGCAGTGGACGGAGAGCGGAATATGCTTTGGCGAAGTGTTTGGGTCGCGGCCTCGCTCGTGTTCGAGCTTTCAAGCGTGCAGGGGCAATGGAATCAGCCCCCATCGGAATCACGTTCCGTGGGGTGGGATAGCTCGCACGGCGGCAGCGTGCCCTACCCAAGCCGAAACGTAGAGAGCCTGGAAACGGGGCCGAACATCCTCACCGACCCGTGGGCCAATCATCAACCAAACTCTCAATCCACCTGGCTGGGCGCGTTTCGCCAACCTGGCAATTGCATGGGAATCCAATTGGGAGTGCTGGGATTGGTCCGTGAACGTCCCGATAGCCAAGTGCTAGCTCTGGATGAAAATTCGTTGCCACTGCTCAACGCGCGAGATATGCAAGGGAGCATGCAATTCGGAATGGAAGCGCTGATCGACTTCAATAACGTACAACCTTGGCTGGGAGGTACCGACATCCAATTCGGCTACTTTGGAATCAATAGCCTAGACGCCGAGCAGTCCATCGCTGCGCCGGAAGTCAACGCAGTGTTCTTCAATACCCTTCCGATTACTCCACCCACAGATTCGATCTTTTTAAGTTCGACCAATCTCTATTCGGGCGAGGCGAATTTGAGATTTCTAAGCACCTCGCGGATTCGTCCGCTGGTGGGTCTGCGATTTCTGAAAGTGGAAGACCAATATGACGTTTATCAATATTCCTCAGGCATGCAGGTCGGCGGCTATTCTAAGACAAACAACCATTTGTTTGGTGGGCAATTTGGGGCCGAGGCCGATATAATGCGTTTCGGGCAAACGCGCGTCTACGCGAATGGCAAGTTTGGGACGATGCTCAATCAAGTCGACGGATCGGCGCGGGCCGCGGATGCCACGGGGGCAGGCGTCGAAAAGTACTTCGGCGATCAGCATTTTTCTACGCTTGTCGATGCTGGCACAGGGCTCGACATCGGACTAGGGGGACCGCTCTCGCTCCGCGTCGGCTACCGCTTCCTGATGGCCAGCGCATTGGCTGTGGGACTCGATCAAAACAACAGTATGTTTCTACTTTCGCCAGGTGAAACGGTTGTTTTTAATTCACAACAGTGGCACGGCCTCGATCTTGCCGCCACCTTGAGCTTCTAGAATATTCATGAACAAGATTCGAGTGCTCAAGTTGGGCGGCAGCTTGCTGAACCGCAGTGATTGGCCTTCGAGTCTGAAAACATGGCTACAAGCCGAACCGAACGCTCTTAATCTGCTGATAGTTGGCGGAGGTGAGTTGGTGGAAGCCGTGCGAGAACTCGATCGCGCGCACGAACTGAATCCTGAGTTTACGCATTGGTTGTGCATCGATCTGCTGGCGGCAACATTGAAGGTGGCCAACCAACTCATCCCCGAATTCCCACTGATCTCATCTTCTGACGATTTGGAAGCCATCATAGCTAGCGGGCGCACATCCGGACCGCCATCGACGTACATGGTCGCGATTGCCGCGTTCTACTCTCTGCACACGAGCACCCAGCGGCTTCCGGAAGATTGGAATACGACTTCCGATTCACTGGCGGCCTGGTTGGCTCTCCAGGTCGATGCGGATGAATTGGTACTATTCAAGTCAGTCGCAGCGCCAGCGGGTGTAACATCCGTGATAGAATTGGCCAATCTGGGACTCGTCGATAAGGCCTTACCCGCAATCGCGGATTCTATAAAGTCGATGCGGATTGTCAACTTGAGTGCATCGTAGCCACAACCACTTAAGAGCCGAACCATGCAAACAACGCAACTGTGGGAAGCCCTGGCAGCATTTGAACTAGATGCACCAGGCTGCGGTTTGACTTTTTCGGAACGCGCCGCGCGGGAAAATGGCTGGAGGGTTGGCTTCACGCGGCGCGCGATCAACGAATACAAGCGATTTCTATTCCTGGCGGTGACTTGTGAACATGTTGTTTGTCCCTCGGATGCAGTGGATCAAGTCTGGCACATGCATTTGACCTATACCCGTAGCTATTGGGATGACCTCTGCGGGCGTGTCTTGGGCCGCCCACTCCATCATGGTCCCACACGTGGCGGGAGTGGAGAACAAGAGAAGTATTTTCGACTTTATCAACGCACGCTCAAGTCATACGCGGCAGCCTTTGGTGCACCGCCGCCTGCCGATATTTGGCCGGCGGCCGAACAGCGGTTTGGTGAGGACCTTGGGTTTGTAAGGATCAATCACCATCGGCATTGGGTCATCCCCAAGCCACGGTGGTCACGAGGTACAGTCGGGGCCGCCAGCGCAGCGCTATTGATTCCTTTAGCACAATTGGCGGCCAATCCGCTCGACTGGTCAGGACCGCAATTTCTGATGTTGTATGGCGCGCTATTGGTTCTGGCCGCAGTGGCCAGTTGGCTAGGTCGAATGTGGTTGGTAAATTCAGACCAAAACTACGAGTTCCGCCCAGGAGCCAAAGATGCCTTGCAACCCATCGAAGTAGGATGGATGCGCGGTGGAGATCGGCGCGCCATTGACTGCGCATTGGTGGAGTTGGTGCAACAAGATGCAGTTTCCGTTGAAGGCCGAAAAGTTGTAGCGGGAAAGGAGCTGGCTCGCTATCGAGCCAATCACCGTGTGTCAGATTTGATCCTGCAAAGTGTCGCTTCGTCTGCCGTTGGGCGTGACTACGGAGTTGTTAGCCGGGATGGAATGGTGGGAATGGAATCGCTGCGCCAGAGCCTTGTCGAAAAAGGGCTGGTTTTGGATCGGTCGCAGAAGGTCACCGCCGCCGTATTGCCAATCGCGTTTTTTGGAAGTGTATTTGCACTAGGGGCGGCCAAAGCGTTTATTGGAGTCGCTCGAGACAAACCGATCGGGTTTTTGTCGATCTTGATGTTTCTGACTGCATTAGCGGCAATCGCGTTTTTAGTCAATTTGCCACGACTAACCCTTTCAGGTAAGCGTTTGCTAAACAAACTTCAGGGCCAAGTCGCGAAAAACCCGCGAGCCCTGACTCCCACAACCGTAAGTACAGCTGGAACCGCTGATACCGAGGCGCTCCTCTGGTCGACAGCTTTTGTCGGTACTGCTGCCTTGGCGAGCACTCCACTTTTTGAGCTAAGTTCGTTTCTTACCAGCCATCGCGCATCTAACTCAAGCTCCAGTGGTGGTTGCAGCACAACCGGCTGTGGGGGCGATAGCGGGGGTGGAGGCGGCTGCGGTGGTGGGTGTGGCGGCTGCGGTGGAGATTGATCCATGCTTTAAGAAATCAATCGTCGTGTGGTTAGGTGGTGGGATTAGGTGTAGGTTTTCCAAGGTAGGGCAGTGTGCTCCTCAGCAGTGCCTACCACCGTTTCACTGGGCAGAATAGGTGTAACCGATCCAATGCGGCTCAGGAAACCAAAGGCGTACACGATATTCTTTTTGCCCTGCTATGCTTCTCAAAACCCGTGCCTCTCAAAACCCGTGCCTCTCAAAACCTGTCGCCCTCAATTGTTACCCACTAATTCTTCTGAAAAGCCTCAAAAATTGGAATCGGAAGTTGGCGTTTACTTTACTACCTTGCCGTAACAGCGCGGAGCTTGTTTCGGCCTACCTGTGCTATCACTGACTCACCTATGGAACGCATTCGCGTTATCGATACTCATACCGGCGGCGAACCGACGCGCGTTGTGATCTCAAGTCCCATCGAGTTGCCAGGCGGGTCGATGTCTGATCGACGCGAGCACTTCGACGCAGAGTATGATCATTATCGACGTGCGATGGTGTGTGAGCCCCGCGGAAATGACGTTATGGTGGGTGCTTTGATGACGCCCCCAGTCGCGCCGGACAGTATCGCCGGAGTCATCTTCTTCAATAACGTCGGCACGCTGGGGATGTGCGGACATGGGTTGATCGGCGTAGTGGCCGCCTTGCGTTTCCTGGAGAGTGTTGGCCAGGGGACCCATCGCATCGACACTCCTGTAGGAACAGTTCAATTCACCCTAGCCGTCGATGGTATCGTCAGCCTGCAAAACGTTCCCAGTTATCTGGCACAAGACAACGTTGTACTGCAACTGCCCAGCGGCAGGCAGGTTCATGGCGATGTGGCCTGGGGTGGCAACTGGTTCTTTATTTGCCACGATCATGGACTGACAATTGAGCTTTCTAATCTACAGCAGCTCACCATGCTAAGTCGCGAGATCCGCGCTGCCTTGCGGCAACAAAACATAACCGGCGATGGGACGCATGAGGTCGATCACATTGAATTAGTTGGTCCCGCGAGTTCGCCTTGTTTAGCCGATGCAAAGAATTTTGTACTGTGTCCAGGCGAGGCCTACGATCGATCGCCGTGTGGTACCGGGACCAGCGCGAAACTGGCGTGTTTGGCTGCGCGAGGTGAGTTGGCAGAAGGGGTTGTTTTCCGACAGGAGAGCATCGTCGGTAGCGTTTTCTCCGCTTCCTATCGCCGGCTCAACGCGGACTGCATCGAGCCCACCATCGAAGGCATTGCGTACGTGACTGGCGAGGGAGAGTTATTGCTTGATCCTCTTGATCCATTTTGTATGGGGTTTCCATCTTGAATCAAACTGGGAGTGTCGTGATTGTTGGCGGAGGTATCATTGGCTTGTGCAGCGCGTGGTACCTACATCGCTCGGGCTGGAGTGTAACCGTACTCGACCGTCGTACGATTGGTGGCGCGTGTTCACATGGCAATTGTGGTTTGATCTGCCCTAGCCACGTACTTCCCTTGACCGAACCGGGAGCTTTTAAATCAGCGATCCGCGGTATGCTGACTCGAGGTAGCCCGTTTCGTATCCGCCCGCGACTCGATCCGGCGCTGTGGAGTTGGCTCTGGAATTTTTCGCGACGCTGCAACCACGATTCGATGGTCTCAGCCGCACATGGCATCCAAGCACTTTTAGTATCGGGCATGCGCGAATACCTGGCACTGGTCGAAAAAGAGCAGGTGGAATGCGAATGGCAAGCCAAGGGACTGTTGTTCGTCTATCAACATTCCGCAGAACTCGATCGTTACGATGCTACCAATCGCCTGCTAACAGAGTATTTTGACGAACCCGCGCAGAAACTTTCGGTTGAGGAAACGCTTTCACTTGAACCCGCGTTGCGTGATACAGTCGCCGGCGGTTGGTTTTACGCACACGATGCCCATCTCCGTCCCGACATCTTAATCGGTTCGCTCCGCGGGCGTTTGGAGTTGGCAGGTGTGAAGTTTGTCGAAGAATGCGAACTAAAGGTTGTGGTTGGAACGGGGAGTGAAGCGAAATCGTTAGTCACCTCACGAGGGGATTACTTCGCCGATACGTTCTTGTTTGCGTGCGGTGCCTGGTCACCACAGCTGAAGGAACAAGTCGGATGTGCGATTCCGATCGAACCCGGAAAAGGTTACTCGATCACCATGCCTCGCCCGCAGATATGCCCTCAGATACCATTGATTTTTCCCGAGCATCGAGTCGCGGTCACGCCAATGCAAACTGGGTATCGTTTAGGTTCGATCATGGAACTGGCCGGCTATGACGAATCGCTGCGACCCGAACGAATAAATTTACTGCGACAAGGTGCGACGCCTTACTTGCAGGAACCGTATTGCCAACCCGAGATATCTACGTGGTATGGTTGGCGTCCGATGACCTACGATAGCCTGCCGATCATCGATCGCACACCGCGTTGGGGGAATGCTTGGCTGGCCACAGGCCACAACATGCTGGGACTAAGCATGGCCCCAGCGACTGGAAAATTGATTAGCGAAATGCTGGGTGGCCAAACTCCCCATGTGGATCCAGCTCCCTATCGCGTGTCACGCTTCGGTCGAACGCCTTCGACTAAGGACTGAGTTCGCTGCGAAGGTAAGCTGGCAATTGAGGCTGCTCAAATGTGAAACCTTCGCCCACTAGACGACTTGGAACTGCTCGACAGCTGCATAGCAGAAGTGCGTCGGCCATTTCACCCGCAACCATTCTCAGTGCCCAAGCTGGGGCAGGCAACATAGCCGGAACGTGGAGCGCTCGAGCAAGAGTTCTCGTGAACTCTCCATTGGTAACTGGTTCTGGGGAGACGACATTGTATGCTCCACATGCCGTCTCAGTCTCGATGAGCCATACTAGCGCCCGAACACAATCTTGCAGAGAAATCCAACTCCAATATTGCTGGCCCGAGCCCAGACGACCACCGAGATACCAACGAAAAATCGGTAGCGCCTTACCCAATGCGCCACCTTGGGACGAGAGCACAATACCGAATCTGGGATGGGCGACACGTATGCCCATAGATCTAAGTGGTTGACACGCGTCCTCCCAATCACTGGCCACGTCTGCGAGAAATTCATTGGCGGCCGGGCATTGTTCGTCGACGATCTGTTGACCACAATCGCCGTAGATCCCAACTGCTGACGCGGAAATTACGCTAGCCGGAGGTGACTCGAGCTGGCAGATTTGCTCTACCATTCGTCTGGTCGCTGCCACGCGAGAGTCTCTAATGCGTTTCTTTTCAGCTGCTGTCCAGCGGAAGCCAGCAATGCTGTGACCAGCGAGATGCACGAAGCAGCCAATACCGTTTAGTTCTGAAGGATCGTGCAGACCATGCTCGGGATCCCACCGAATACCCTTAGCGCTGTCAGCCTTCTCATCCGAGTTTGCTAAAGACTGGCGGATCAGCGGTCTCACGCAACGTCCGGTCGCGATAAGCTGCCTACTCAGTGAAGAACCGATCAACCCGCCACTCCCGCTAAGGGCTACCTGCTGCTCGGACCGCACACTTTCAACTTTTGACATCTGCAATTTCCAAAGGTTGTTCTACCGCCATGGAAGTGAGCTTCTCTAACGCCCGCTTTTCTAGCTGTCGCACTCGTTCCTTCGAGATTCGCAAGCGATCGGCCAACTTTTGAAGCGTTTGAACGCGACAATGTCCCCCTAACGAGAAACGTGCCCGGATAATAAATTTTTCTCGCCGGTCTAGTTTGCCGAGTAGGCAAGCCAGATGGGAACGCAAAGCATTCCAACGCTGTTCATTCATGGATGACGGCGCAGTGTCTTCAGCCAGATCCAGACCTGATTCACTCATACTGTTGGAGATCTTGAACCGCTCGTCTTGCCGCTCCATGACAAATCGATAAGAGTTGCGGCGCACCACTTGCGTGGCGTAGGTGCTGAAGCGAAATCCAAGCTGGAAGTTGAATTTGTCGACGGCGCGGATCAACGCCATGATACCGTCGCTTAACAAATCGTCGAAGCTGCATTGAGGATTGACAAACTTTTTTACCACTGAAATCACCAATCGCACATTAGCTCGAACAATCCGATTGCGATACCAGTCCGCAGCACGGAGTAGTCCACGAACGCGTTCAACATCCCATTGATCGGCAGTCCTATGGGAATGACGGTCTACGACCAGGAAAGCGCGAAATCGCAAGTAGTTCATGCGTTGAAATAGCTGCCTTTCCTCCTCGGGAGTCAGCAATCGCTCTTCGCAGAGACTAGCTAGATGAGGAGGTAAGGCAACGCGTTTGCCTGGTCGCTTCCCGCTGGACATTGAATCATAAGTCATCAGGAATTCGTCTCCCAAAATCTCACGTTCGGCCGTCGGAGAAGCAAAGTCAGGATTGTTAACGAATTCGCTAGCAAGTTGTCGTAGTTGGTCGAATTCGTCCGGTGATAGATTTTCGGAAGTGGTGTCAGCACTCAACTGGCAAAATTCGACGAAGGCTGCCTCAAGTTTATTCCGGCGGAAGGTCCGTTTGCGTTTAACCTGCCGTGGTGAGTGGAGAACGTCAGAATGGCCAGGGAGGCGACCGACAACAGCCTTGGGACGAGACGGAATTTTCGAGTAAGCAGTCACAAACGCACCCTCGCTTTGGTAAATTCGTGCAAATCGTTCGGTTTGATAGGTGCTTTCTAGGGGCGGCAGCCATTGTTGACAAGCGTCCAATTTGGAAAAAAGATGGCAAATATCTGCTTAAGAAAGCCAGTGAGTGGCAAGCTAGGGATGCATGGGACGCCAGGGTGGTCGTTCGCCGACCAGCTCAAGCGTAGAATGATCCGATCAACCGAGCAAGGTCAAGGAGAACGCATTCGCCAGATTGAAAACGACCCACGACCCGGGGGGAACCAATCGCTCTACGACGTCCATACGACATGTGCATTTGAGGTGCCGGTCAGAGGTTTTTTTCCCGCTGTCACGCGCGCCTGAGAGCCAATGGATAGGAGTAGTTCCCCAGAGCGAACGATTACACCGGATCGGAGCCAGCCGGAAGGGCCATCGTCCCAGACTGCGTCACGTGACCAACGACGGGCAGTCCGATTACTTCGGCTGGCAAAGGCTCGACTTCTCCAAGCGGTGCTTCTAAGAGCCTGTCAGCCGAGTACCATTCCACGTCAATACGCGTTCTAAGCCGCTCAGCCAACTGTAAGGTCGCTGGGCAAGGGCGCCATAGATTGCTGACGACTTGGTATAGTTTCAGCTCGCAAGCTTCACAGAGCAGCGTGGACTCCAGACTTCGCCTGGAGCCGACTAACGAGGTTTTGCCGTCCAAGTGTTCTCGTTTCAGTGCGTTCAGCGCGACCTGCTCCTGCTCGACCGGGGTAACCAGAAAGCGGAAGAGCTTCGTACCACTTTGTGTAATGGCTGGAAAATAGGAGCCGATTTGCTTAAATGAGAACGTTGACTCAGACGTTACGTTGGTACCGTTGAGCTCATCCTCAGAGATCCCCATTTCAGCTGCAATGCGTGCCACCAAATCATTCGAAAGCGAAAGTACGTATTTAAGATTGAACTCAGACTGTTGGTCGATTTCTCCGTCTCCCAATTCTCCAGCGACTATCCTGTTGGGCTTTTCGATCCCTACCTGCTGAGTTGCCATGCGATGAATGGTCGACTCTAAGACGGAGCTAACACGATTGGCGAGCAATTGTAATTTCGGAGGTAAACCAGAAAGGTTGACGTCCCAAGCAGCTTCGTTGAGTGCCTTTTCTGCATTGATAGAATCGCACCAGCTGCGAACACGTTTGGCAAGCTTGCGTCCTTCAAGTTGAAATTCCTGGATAGATTCCATGCACTGTTCACTGAATCGGCGCAGGTAGCTGGTTAGCGAGTGGAGTATTTCTTCAGTAGAGCCGATGGATGGACATGCCTGCTTAAGGGAGCGTGCCAGTGCGCTCGCATCTTGTTCGCAGAAAACCACAATCGCTTCGATTGCGCCTAATTGGATCTGTTCGATTTGTTTCCAGTTGTAGACGCGCAGCTTAACGACACGCGCAATCGACTTCTTCCAGGTCTGACGATCTTTCGCTCGGCGATCGGTCAGGATTTCACCGTCGGACGAAAGTCGATCGAGCCATAGTTGAACAAGCTGTTTTGTCTCGACCTGTGCATCCGTGTGTGGCCCGTCTACATTTTCAAGAGTGTTGTCTGTGTTGACTGCCGGCGAAACGGGAATCCTTAGTTCGGTTAGCAGGCGCGTCGTAAAATCCTCGCTGGCTTGGCGAGTCAGCGGAAAATCACCGCTGACCGTCCCCATATTGGATGTGGCTCCCCGTGAGTTTTGAGTGCAGCTCGTTGCGATACCCTTGGGACCCGCCATATATTGAACAGCCTGGAGCAGCGTCTGCTCGCAGCACCAGCGAGCTAGTCGCGAAGCGGTCACGTTGGAAGCCACGCTTATGGGAACACTGGCCGCAGCCCGCAGCCATCCCGTGGAAGTGGAATCTAAACCACCGCCATTGACCCGCGATTCCGCCAGACTCGCCCCCACAGGTGACTGGCAATCGAACCACGCGACATTAGCAATCTCGCGAGCTGTTCTTTCAGCATCCGCCCTAATCCCATGTAGCCCGCCATCAACCAGCGTTACCCAATCAAATGGCTTCATACTAGCCACAGCGTGTACTTTTTCGCCGAAGTGTAATGGGGCCACTTCATTGTCGCGATCCATCAAATATGTCAGTTCGGAAAGTGTCGCCATTCCAGCGGCCGAGAACAGGTTGGCACTGGAATTGTGTGTGGTCGTCGCGGCGGATGCAATGGCACACATACGGTAGTCGTGACACTTCAGCTCGCTCATAATGCGACGTATCATCAAGCCGACTTCAGACAGCAGGGCGCTACCAGTCCCCCCGTGCAGCGAAGCTATCAAATAGATTCTAAGTGGCTCCTGACAGTCAGAATCTTGAGTATGCTGTCGAACCAGTTCACTAAGGTCGGCAAACAGTCGATTCCGTAGTGGACCGTAGTGGTCCAGCAAGGATAGGATAGCTAAAGGGCGCACTCCCTCCGTCTTAAGCGACCGAGGAATGTTGTACAGCCACCGACGCGACAATGGTGAGAACAGATCCGGAGCCGCATCTCGATATTCACTCGGTCGAAAAATCCGCAGCTCAAAGAGATGTTTGGCAGGCACGTGGTTCGCAGCGTCTTCATTGGACAGGGCATTGAGCGCACTTGCGTCAGTATCAATCACTCCCCATGCATGGTCATCCACGTCAAGCCGATTATCGCAATCACGACTGGCCTGTTGACGCAGATACTTCAGTGACTCTCCACCCATCCCGCCAAGGCCAATGAACATAGCGCGGGGATTGTTCCAATGTTTGACTAAACTGCGTACGTCAATAGCGGGCTGCAAAACCTGATAATCGCGCACCGCAGATGCAGTGGACGTCTTTCTGTCTTCCACGCAAATCGACGATTCGTCTACTGACTCGCCATTACTATCGAGCGTCTTGAAATTC
Organism: Pirellulaceae bacterium; assembly: GCA_041739785.1. Lineage (GTDB taxonomy): Bacteria > Planctomycetota > Planctomycetia > Pirellulales > Pirellulaceae > Aureliella. The sequence goes on along the minus strand of JBGSNE010000098.1, from coordinate 34,451 downwards.
TGTGCGGGCAATACGGCCCCGCGGGTCTTCATCAATTGCTCGATGAACAAGCGGCATGTGCCGTATCGATCAAGTGGATTCTTGGACAACGCGCGAGCCACCACTGAGCGATCGGCGGGCGGCAATGATTCGAGATTCGGCGATTGCGTGAGATGTTGCCGCGCTAACTCCCCCGTAGATTTGCCATTGAACGGTACCTGACCGGTCAGCATTTCCATGTAGACGATGCCCAGCGAATACTGATCGCTGCGATAGTCGGGACGGCCATCAAAAATCTCTGGCGCCGAATACGTTGGCGTCAGACCACTGACCAGCGACTGGTTCTGGTCATGTAAGTCTTTGATCAAACCAAAGTCGGCCACTTTGATGCGATCAGCGATGATCAGCAGGTTGCCAGGCTTGACGTCCAAGTGCTGCAAGGCGTGCTTCTGCGATAGATAGTCCAACGCATCAGCAGCATCGCGCATGAAGTCTAGCAGCTGTGCGCGATCGATACCTGGCGCTCCTTTGCGTCGGCACTGCTCGAAGCGATCCAGTAGGCTGTTCTCTGCCAACTCGGTGACAATTACAACCTGGCTGTCGACTATCTCAATCCGCTCGATCGACAATAGAAACGGGTGATAGACCTGTCGAATGCGCTGTAGGCTACGAAGTTCACTAGTCGCGTGCGATTGATCCACGGTGCCGTAAATCAGCTTGACGGCTTTTTGTAAGCCGCCCGGCGCATCGGCCAACCATACTTCGCCATATCCGCCCGCCCCTAACCGCTTGCGCAGGGTGTAACCCGGAATCGGTTCAGAGCCACTCTTATTGGTCGCGCGGATGGACATGCTTCACTATTGCCTTGCTGTTTCCTGAAACCGACAGACTCTAACTAGGTCTGCGCAGAATTGGGTTGAGGAGTAATTGACTGAGTGGCATCGATCGGTAGCGAGGGCAACTGCGGGACGATCGAAGCCGTTCGTTCGATGGTCGGCGCGACAACCGGAATCGACGGGGGACCAGACGCGGGACGACTGGCGAGTTGAGCTGGCGCAGGCACAGACGCCGAGTTGCGGTTGGAAATCGCTGGGGCAGCCACCGAGTTGCGATTGGGAACCGCTGCTGTGGGCCGATTGGCCGCACGTGGCGGCGGTTCGTTTGAGGTCGCTTTGCCAGTGAGCGCACCAAGATTTCCAAAATAGTTGCGGCAGGCATGTTGCAAGTAGTCAATCCGCAGGTCAAGCGGTTCGCCTCGATAGGTGCAATACGCGCGCACTTGGTTTAGCAGGTCTCGTGGGTAGCAACGTCGTAATGGTCGGTTGCCGCCGCGGAAGACGACATCCAGAAGCTGCTTCACGACTTCTGGCCGCCAAGGAAAGCCCATTGTCGAACAAGCCTTTTCAAACAGACTGAAAAACTCTTCGACACCTGGGTCGCGGATCTCGATCTTGAAGGGAACGCGTCGCAGGAAGGCTTCGTCCACCAAATCGTAGGGTTGTAGATTGGTGGAGAACAACACGATTTGCTCGAAAGGAACACTAATCTTCTTGCCAGTAGGAAGCGTCAAAAAGTCGATCTTGTTCTCCAGTGGAACAATCCAACGGTTGAGCAACTCGGCGGGTGCAACACGCTGACGACCAAAGTCATCGATCAGCAGGCTGCCGCAATTGCTTTTGAGTTGGATGGGTGCCTCGCAAGTATTGCTTCGTGGATCATGGCGGATTTCGAGATTGTCAAGCGTCAATTCACCGCCGACAATTACCGTCGGGCGTTCGATCCGAACCCACCGCCGATCGAAATTTTGTAAATTAACCAGGCTCTCGTCGTTGGTGACATCCTTCTTTTGATGGTAGGCTGCATCAAACAATTTGATGATCATACCATCGTCGATAATTGCGTAAGGAATCCAGATGCTTTCACCGCGGAGGATCGTGAGACACTTGGCCAGTGTCGTTTTCCCATTGCCGGGGGGACCGTAGAGGAAAATACCACCATTGCTGTTAACTGCCGGTCCAAGGAAATCAAGCCACGTATTCTCGTAGGAAATCTCCGATAGTGCGTCGATGAGTTGAGCGCGTTCGACAGGTTCAAACTGATTCGCTTGGGCTTCAACCGATAGCAGGTATTCGCTGAGCGGTACTGGGGCTTGACCGGTGTAGGTAAATGACTGTTGGTGATGGAGCGCTCGGCGTTGGCCGTTTTCCGTCAGCGCATAATAGTAGTCATTTAAGGGAGCGGAGCGCGCGTGGGCTACGATCTGCCGCGTCCGAAGTCCGCCGAGCTGCTGGTCGATGATTCCGAATGGCAAACCTACTGCTTCGGCAATCTTCCGTCCACTGATCGTCCCCCCAGCCAGCAACACTTGGCAAATCAATGATTCGACTAGAGATTCACTTAGTCCAGCGTCGTCCAAGCAGGTCGGTTCGGCTGGCCAGTAGTGGTCATCATGCAGAATCGACGGCAATTCGTGACCGGAGATGGATGCGGTATCGCGAGTAAATTGAGATTGGCGACTGTTTGTCATTTTCTTCAGGCTTTTGTGTCAGACGATTCCGAGCGTCCCCCGTTATCCGTGCGGCGCGGGTTTTTCCGAGAAAACATACGACAATTTAGAACGCTTGCGCAAACTCCTCCGCTGAGGTTCGGCATTCGCCCTTCCTTAGCGAATTAACTTTGACGGATGTAGTGAACATAACGATTGATCGACAGTTCAGGGTAGATTCAACCCCTTCCCAACCGTACTACAACTTACCTATCCGTGCTACATATTCTCCTCTTCCATTGTCTGCATGATGCCAAATTAACGTATGGCTCTTAGACCCCCTTCTTTTCCCGTCCCGCCGACAGCCGACAGCAAAGCCATTTAATTTGGAAAAATTCAGTTCCCTAGACACGAAATGTAACCTAGGTTTCTGAGTGATCGAACTGTTCCCAGAGTTCCTCTTTCATTAATTTGTTGTCGATTCCATGGATTCCGTAAAAATCTCTCATCCCAGAAGTAATACGACCGGAGCGCGGTCCGTAGCGGGTGATGATATCGAGACATCGTGGACATTGCTGCGAGGGACCGGCAAGTCGAAGGAGAACGACGAAGAGTCGATCTTGGTCCATCCCTTTCCCTTTAGCGTTGGAAGGCGGCCAGGTTGTTCTCTACAGCTCAATTTTAAGACAATCTCTGGAAATCATGCAGAGCTGACGCTAAACAACGACCAACTGTGGGTTACCGACCTCAACAGCACCAATGGTACTTATGTCAATGGACGACGCATTGTTGAAATGACGCCGCTGCGTGAGGAAGACTTGCTGCAGTTTGCCGACCTGGCATTTCGCGTTAAAAGCGAGAAGCGGTCGACCACCTGTCAGACCATGCAAGAGGATATGTGCGATCGCGCATTGGCTTTAGTGCAGTTCGATCGGTTGATGGAAAATCGGCTGGTGACTCCCTACTACCAACCCATTGTCGATATGAAAAACGGCCAATTCCGCGGCTACGAAGTGCTGGCCCGCAGTCGCCTATTCGGACTTGAATCATGCGCGGCGATGTTTGACGCCGCTTCGCGATTGAATATGGAAGTAGAGCTCAGTCGCATGTTGCGCTGGGAAGGAGTTCGTGAGGGCTTGAACTTGCCTGATAATTCAACGCTGTTCGTCAACACACATCCACTTGAGATTCGCCAAGAAGGTCTAGTGGACTCGATGGCTACTGCCCGCCAGCTGTCGCTTGATGTGCCAATCATCTTGGAAGTCCACGAAGCGGCCATCACGGATCCCAGAGAGATGCGCGAGCTACGAGCGCAATTAAAAGAATTGAACATCGGCATCGCCTACGATGACTTTGGGGCAGGCCAAACGCGACTAAGTGAATTAGTCGAGGCACCACCAGACTATCTCAAGTTTGATATCAGCATGATACGCGGTATTGATCTTGCGCCACCCGAACGCCGCAAGATGCTAAGCTCGTTAATCAATATGGTTATCGACTTAGGTGTCAATCCGCTGGCTGAGGGGGTGGAAACCATCGGTGAGGCCGAAGCTTGTCGCGATCTGGGCTTTCGGACTGCTCAAGGCTACCATTTCGGTCGCCCGGCACCAGTTCGGCAATATCAATAAATCTCTATTCGGTAGCGGGACACGCGCCCGTACCACTTCAGAACCATAGTTAGATGTGCCTAGGCACGGATGGTTCTAATCGCGCAACCAAGCGCTGCCAACGCTCCAGCAACTCCTTGGTCTGAACTCTGAAATTTCGTGGCTCGATGACCAGCCACTCGAGCCATTGCAGCGCCGACAGCAGGGTAGCCACGCGATCGAGGGCTACGACGCGCTGACGATCGACCAACGGATTGACTTCATGATAAGCGTCCCACCCGACTTGCCAGCGGTCTGTGTCGAATGGCACTAGCGAACCGAGCAGTCGGGCTACATCGGTTGCAGGTTCGTCGACACGGGCAGCCCCGAAATCGATAATGCCAGTCACCTGCTCATTGGTGAACAACACATGATCACTCCAAATGTCACGAAGTACGAAATGTAAGTCCACGGGTTGCGATCGTAGTTCAGTCATGAGTTGTAACAATTCCGGACCACGAATCGCGAGCTGTCTGATCGTTTGGTTGGCCAAATATTGCAACCGATGCGTCTCGTCGGTGGCAGGCATTGGATGACGCGAGAGGTTTGACAAACGCGACAACCAGCCCTGAAGCTTGACGATACGCTCGGTGGCCGTGGGACTGATCGCCGTCTCCGAGGTGGGACGGGACGTGGCCCACGCCTTGTGTAAATTTGCGAGTGCAGTGAGCGCTGATTTTAACCGAGCATCGGAGGGTGTTTGTTGATAGTCGGCGACGCCGGGCATCCATTGCGATAGCTCCCATAGTCGACTACCGTCTGAGGTAAAAGTATCACCAACTCGATTGGCGAAAAGGGTCGGGATGTAGACTTGCCCCAACTCGCGGGCTGCAGACAAAGCGGCATGAATCTGAGACAGCCTAAGGGGGCTTGGGTGTTCAGCCGGCCAACAACGGAGGGCAACCACCCCATGAATTGACTGCGACCGCCACACCATCGCCCCCGACAAACCACCTGACTGAAGCTCACCAATCTGTACAGAATGCGGCTGCAACAGTTCTTGCCGAATCCGTTCTGGGATAAGATGGTACTCCAAGATATTTCGTTCCCAGTAGTGGTTGATTCGCTGCGGGAGTCACCAACTCTTCCGCTAGGTTGGTACGCCTGCTCACAATCTTACTGAGTCAAAAGGTCGTTCGGAAAAAGATTCACATGATTCTAATCGGTACTATGAATTGGGCGAGCACGCGGATGCGGGGTCTGTTTCGTTGTCCCGATTGCGGAAACACACAGAATTTCCGGCTCCGCACCTCGCGCCCCTTCTTGACGTTGTACTTTATTCCGGTGCTGCCAATCGGCGGTTTGCAAGAATACGTCCAATGTTTAAACTGCAAAAACTCGTACGAGCCCGACATTCTGGCGACGTCGATGATGCCCGCGAGTTTTTCATCGGCGACTTTACCCACAGCCTCTACTGGTGAGCTTCCAACTAGCGGCCAGAAACAGCTAGCAAGCCAACCACGCAGCCCGGCAGAGATACCGCTGAGGGAGGATTTGCTGAAGGCGATCGCGTTGATTATGGTGGAAGACGGTCAAGTATCCGAGGACGAAATCCGTATTGCCCGGCGGCTATACGAGAATATCGTTGCGGAGAACTTGTCGCGGGAAGATTTAGGACGCATGTGTGCTTATGTTCAGCAACAGCGACTGAGCACGCTGAGCTTCCTGGCCACAGCCAAGAACCGTCGAAATCATCAGGAAAAACTGCTGTTAGTACAAGCTATTTTTGGCGTGGCGGGGGCGGAGGGGGAAATCTCCCCCAAACGCCTGCAATCACTGGTCAAAGCCCAAGCCATGTTGGGGTTGGACGAATTTGAATTCGAGCGGGCCGTCGCCCAAACCGGCCAGTGGCTGACCTAACTGTCTACTGGTTTCAACCGGTAACGCTCAATTTGCGGACCTGGAAGAATGTGCACGATTTCACGGACAAGTCGACTGCCGGCAGGTAGTTCCAGGACTAACCTCTGCGTGCTACCCCCAACAACCTTCTCTTGCGGCGACCGGCTGTTATACTTTCAGAAGTTATCATCGACTACATCAGGGGGGACAAACCGACATGAGTTCGGATCATCTTGACCATTTTTTGCAGCACTGGCCCTATGAACCCGATGCGCTCTGCGTGCGGCTATTGAAAGGTCCCGACGGACGCGACGTGATTCAGTTACGCGTTGATATGGGCATTTTGCAGTTGGAAACTAGCGGCCGCCCCGATGGCTGGCGGCCTGAGGGCTACGATACCCTACTGGATAGTCTGAGCAAGCAGGAAGTCGAAGATCCCGATTTCGAGCTAGAAGAAGAGACGTGCATGGAGATCGATCGCGAATTCGTGCAATTCTACCATCGCCGGGTGGCTTGGTTGCGTTTGCAACGTTTTGATCGCGCTGTGCGTGATGCTGATCATACGCTTGCTCTGATGGACTTCTGCCGCGCACACTCTCCGTGCGAGGAATGGACTTTCCAGCATGAACAGCACCGCGCATTTGTCATTTTTCATCGTACACAAGCTGCGGCCTTGTTGGCTATCGAGGAGCAGGTCCCCGAGGATGCAATAGAAGCCATCAACGATGGTCTCGAGTTGATCGAGGAAAATTTTGCCGACATGGGATGGGAAGATCAATTCGAATCCGATGAGCTGGTTGAGCGTTTAATGGAGTTGCGGGAATCGCTGCGAAACGACTTCTCGATTCAGAAAACGCTAAACGAACAGTTGGCCGATGCGGTCGCGACCGAACAATACGAATTGGCCGCGCGACTCCGCGATCAGATGTCGCAGCGCGGTACGACGTAAGTCAGTACGATAGCATATGGCTTTGCTGAGCATCTTAACTTACGCATTGGCTAGATCATTTTTCGTTATCCCCAAACGACTCACGTTTGGCTTTGCCTGACAATTCTGCCTCACCCGCCCTACCCCACTCCTCGCCCGCCCTACCCCATTCGCCGCACACGGACAACAGCTCGCTGTTGAGCGAGTTTGCGAATTGGAACCAGAGTGTGTTGTCGAAAACTCCCGGCAGGCTATTTAATGATCTGTGTTCCGTAGATCTTTTGGTCGGCTATGTGAGTCAACGGCGTGCAAAGCCAACGAAGCAGCTGTCGCGGCTTGCAAATTCCCCATTGGCAGCCTAGGCCACCGCAGAGCCAATCCTCCATGTATACTTGGTCTTCTCGGAGGAGCTCTACCACAAAACTGCTTTCCCAGCTAGGCCACCGACGATGCGCGATATCACGTTTGGAATCACAGCCTTCAACCGCCCTCAACACCTTCGACAGTTGGTTGAGTCGATTCGCACGCGTTACCCACACGTGCCGATCGTCGTCGCTGACAACGGAAACCAGCATGCCGTATTGCCAGACGACGTGCAGATCATTCAATTGCCCTTCGACGGTGGACTCTCAAAGGCGCGAAACGCTCTAATTGACAATCTTAAAACTGAGTATCTATTGCTCTTGGAGGATGACTTTCTTTTCACTGACGAGACGAAAGTGGAACCTCTCCAACGCGTGCTCGAGGCAGCTCCAGATATCGGTGTCGTCGGCGGCGCCATCCGCGGTAGCGATGGCCGAGTGACTTGTTACGCGCTCGACATCGAAGTCTGTCGTCAAACGATGCGTGTCCGCGAGGCAACACATCGCCAGGAGGTGACATCCTGCGGCATTCCCTATCGGCTGTGCGACATGGTCTGGAATTTTGCTCTCTTTCGACGCGCTATACTTCAAGAACACCGCTGGGTAGACGCGTTGAAAATCGGTGAACACTGTCCGTATTTCTATGAAGTCAAACTTGGAAGGCGGTGGCGGGTTGCGAGCTGTTCTGTGCCCAAGATCTATCATACTCCTAATCGGCGGCCAGTAGACTATTTGAAGTACCGTCGGCGGGCGGCACAGTACTTTCAAGCTTATCTCACTGCCAGAGGTATTGCGCATTACGAGCGCATTTTGCCATACCATTACGAAGATTCCTCGACGCTGATTCCACCTGTGATCGTCTTGGCCGTGGGGCACAGTGGCACTTCGGTCGCGACACGCATGCTTCAGAAATTGGGCTGGAATTTAGGGCAACCCGTCGACCGGATTTTCGCAGAACACATCAGTATTAGGAAATTGAATCGACAAGTGATTGACCGAGGACACCTCGACCTTGCAGCCGCTCGTCGCGCTCTGGCATCCCTGCCTATGCCGTGGGCGTTAAAGGACCCGCGATTTGTTCAGACTTTGCAATATTGGCTGCCTCTGTTTTCCGAGATGGAAATCAAACCAGTTGTGCTAAGGTTGCGTCGCGAATTGACAGCTACAAAGCATAGTTACAGACGTCGCGGTGCGCCGGGCGACGTCGAGCGTCGCATTGAACAGCTTGCTCACAGTCGTGATGCGTTGTACGACCTGTGGCCATGGGCACGGTTCACTCTGGAGTACGAGAAAATCGCTGCCGCAGTTGCTGTGTTCGATCTAGCACGATTTGACGCAACGCGCGACCAGCTGGCTCTATTGCAGGCCGCCTCTGCAGCCCAAAGTTCCGAAGCGATTGAGCCAGCTGGCGAGTTGCAGAGTGAACATGACAAAAATCCGCCACTTGCTTCAACGCTCTGGGCCGATTCGAGGCAATCGATCAAGCCATTTGTGGAAGATAGCGCACGGGCCGTGGCCAGGTCCCCCACAAGGCGCGATTCATCAATGGATCTTGACTCTTCGGCGGGGCAGGCTGCCAGTGGCGAAGCTTTGCCCATCGATCTAGACTCAACTCTACTACATTCACAGCTGAGGACACAAGCGTTGCCGCTGAAGCTCGATTCGATTGTCGGCCAGCTAACAGATCTAGACGATCGGGTGTTCGCAGGAGCCTCCGACGAGATGTTGGAAAAGGAGATTTTAAAGCAGTTACGCACCCACGTCAGTAAATCAAACGCGGTATCGCAAGACGGATCTGGATCATGACTTCCAAGTTGCAACGCTTCATTGAGCTATTGCTCCAAGCTGGTCTCGTTACGCAAGACGAAATCAGGCTAATACGCTCATCGCTGTCCGAAGAAGAACAGATCGACGAAGTTAAGGGCGACGATGTTGTGTTGAAGCAATTAGCCGATTCCGGTCATCTCACCGATTTTCAGGTATCGGCGGTCCAACAAGGCAAGTCTGAGGAGTTGGTACTGGACGATTATCTGATCATTGATAAGATCGGACAGGGCGGTATGGGGCGTGTATACAAGGCTCGCCATACGTTGATGCACCGCGAGGTCGCCGTTAAATTCACGCTGCAGGAGAATCCCGATCGCGACTCCGATGAAAGGTTTCGGCGCGAAGTCCAGGGACTCTCTAAACTGGTGCACCCGAATATCGTTAGTGCCCTCGATGCCGGGTACCGCGGCAACCATTGTTACCTCGTCATGGAATTCGTTGAAGGTACGGATCTGGCCGCGTACATCCGCAAACAAGGACCAATGAATTTCGGCGAGGCAATTGGCGTGATGATCCAGGCCGCCGAAGGTCTTCGGTATGTCCATCAAAAACAGATCGTACACCGCGACATCAAACCCGGGAATCTACTGCTTACGCCTGATCGTATTGTTAAAGTGCTCGACGTAGGGCTCGCAAAATTCGAAAGCCGCGGGGTGGCAGAGGACTCCGAACTTACCGAGCGAGTGTTAACTCGAAGCGGAGCTATTGTCGGGACCGTTGACTTCATGGCTCCAGAGCAGGCACTCAATTCTCACGAAGTTACGCCTGCCGCTGACGTCTATGCACTCGGTTGTACGCTTCACTACTTACTGACTGGAAAGGCTCCCTTCCGACAACGCGGCAAGACGGTGTTGGAAAGGGTGGTGGCCCATCGTGAAATGGAAATTCCTAAACTTTCAAAACTCGTCGCTGATGTACCGAAAGATTTCGATCTTGTATTCTCAAAAATGCTTGCCAAGGATCCGGCAAAACGATATTCCAACGCGGGCAAATTGTTGGTTGACTTAAGGAAAATGCAACGTGACAACAGCTTCGTGTATTCAGACACGACAACGGTCCTGACAGAGCATCTATCGTCGCCCAGCAAAACTAAGACGCAACTCTGGGCACTGTCCGCCTGCCTACTAGCGGTGGTTTGTGCAACCGCGTTTTGGATCGTCAGAAACGCGAATCACGACCCTACAGTGGCTGGTCAAGCTTCCGCTGCGGCTGAGCCTGAGATTGATTTGCAAGCCAGAATCGTTCAGCCAGTGCTGCCATTCGATTTAATGGAACATGCCGATCCTTCTTCAAATGCCTTGGCTGGTGATGGTTGGCAACTGAACGACGGAGTGCTGACCATCCCCGACGGTGGGCCGAGCAAACTTCTAATTCCTGTATCGATTGCGTCAGACTATCAGCTGAGCGGTAAGGTTCGACGGGTCAGCGGGATCGGTCCCTTCGTTTTGCTCATTCCGGTGCGTAACACTTCACAGTGCTTCGTATTGGTCGATTCGAAGCGCAGTGGAGTACCAATTTCAGGCTTCGGATACAACTTGGCAGGAAAGCTAGCCATCACCGAGCCAAGTGTGGCGTTGTCCAGCGAAGAACCGTCTGGATTCCGACTCGAGGTTCGCGCGGACGGGTTAAGCTACTTTTTGGATGAAAATCTAGTCGTACGTTGGGAAGGCGACCCCGGACAGCTTCGTATCGCTGGTGGCTGGTCGGCAACCCCAGAGCCCGCGTTTGTGGTCGGCTCGAATCATAACTCTTCCTTTGAAGTTTCAAGTCTTCGGGTCGAACCACTAGCATCTTCAAATCGAGAATCCAGCGATCGGCCCTAGCGGAATCAGCGGTAGCTTTTCCGCCTTTCATGGTTAGTGCATGGTCGTTTCTGAGCGTCCGCCGATTCCCTGCGCCTGTGCATCACTTCTGCCGGGATGGGTAGGTCTGAATAGCCCCGCACACATACCGTTGTGAGCATCTACCACGCGCACCTGTGTAGGTTTGGTATGCGGTTTGCGAACTGTTGCAGACAGTCGTCTATGCTTCGAGTTAGCGCGTGCGGTGTGTCGTATGCTCTCTCTCTTGCACAGGAGTGTGCTGATTGGCACAATAGGGAACGACTTAGGACTGAAAGATGAATCGCCTCCTCCTTGCCGATTTGAAACGCATGTGGCGTCCTGGTCTGGCGATTAGTCTTTTGCTGGCTTGTGGTATCGCGTTGTTCGTAATGGCTCACAGCAGCTCCATTTCGTTGCAGAAAGCACGTCAGCGGTACTATCGAGAGTATCGTTTTGGGGAAGTCTTCGCGAGTCTTGTGCGGGCGCCAAACCAGTTGGCCGACCGCATTGAAGAAATCGAAGGTGTTGAGCGAGTTCAGACACGCATTGTGCGCAATGTATTGCTTGACATCCCCGCGATGGCTGAGCCGGCCTCTTGCTTATTAGTTTCGATCGACATCAGTGATCCCTTGCCGATGAACGCGATCTATTTGTCGCAAGGTCGGTTCCCGGAGGGCGAGGATCGCAACGAAGTGATAGTCGGCGAGTCTTTCGCTGAGGCTCACCGCCTGCAGCCCGGTGATACGCTCGACTGCATCATGGGTGGACGCAAGCAACGGCTAAGTATCGTTGGCATCGGACTTTCGCCCGAATACGTTTACGTCGTGCAGCCGGGAATGATCGTCACTGACAATCGACGGTACGGCGTGGTCTGGATGCCACATCGACAGCTGGAGGCGGCGTTCAACATGGAAGGCGCGTTCAATAATCTATCGATCACATTGCAGCCTCGCACCAGCGCTGAGGGAGTTATCGCCGAGGTTGATCGTATGACGCGACGGTACGGAGGGACTGGAGCCTTTGATCGATCTGACCAATCCTCGCATCACCGCGTAGCGGATGAGATGCAACAACAGAAGACGATGGCCGTGGTGACGCCGTCAATCTTCTTGGCCGTGTCGGCCTTCCTATTCAACATGGTATTCACCAGGCTGGTGCAACAACAGACCGAACAAATTGCAACGCTCAGGGCTTTCGGCTATCGACCATCCGAGATCGGTTGGCACTACGTAAAAATGGTCCTGGCATGGGTGCTGCTTGGATGGGTCGTCGGTTGGATCGCCGGGTGGCCACTGTCATGGTGGTTGACAGCGCAATACGTCCGGTTCTTTCGTTTTCCGACGATCCAATATGAGATGGCGGTCTGGGATACGGCGATCGCAGGGGTGATTGGGGCCAGTGTAGCGATTCTGGCGACGTTTGCTGCGCTTCGCAAAGCGGTGTCGCTGCAGCCCGCTGAAGCGATGCGCCCAGCTGCCCCCAAAGAGTATCGAGATTTGATCGCCGAACGCATGGGGCTTGCCAAATTATTCTCGCCAATGGGTCGCATGATTGTCCGGCGGATGGAAACCAATCGCCTGTCTACTACTCTTTCTGTGCTGGGCATGTCGCTGGGTATTGCGATCCTGGTGCTCGGTTCTTTCCTGCAAGACACAATCGACTATGTGGTGGAACTTCAATTCCAGAAAGCCCAGCGTCACGACGTCATGTTGACATTCGCAGACACGCGGTCGTTCGCAGCGGTACATGACGCTGCTCATTTGCCGGGTGTAACGCGCGTAGAAGCGTTTCGGAGTGTGCCTGTCAAGATTCGTAACGGAACTCGATCGCACCGCTTGGCACTCATGGGGATGCGCGCCCAACCAACATTGTTCCGGATTTTAGATGATGGCGAGCAAGAGGTGAATCTACCCCGAGGAAGCGGCTTGACAATCTCTCAGAAGTTGGCCGAAGTGCTTGATGTAAACATCGGTGATACGATTTTAGTCGAGATTCTTGACCGCGACCAACGAACGATGGAGCTGCCTGTGGCCAGAGTCTTCCCCAACTATACTGATCCGTCCGCGTACATGAACCGCCTCGAATTGCACGAGATTCTGCGCGAAGTTGAACAAGTCTCGGGTGTCTTCCTAGCGGTGGACTCCACAGCGATGAACGACCTTTATGGAGCAGTCAAACAAACCCCTTCGATAGCATCGGTACTCGACAAACACGCTGCCGAGAGGAGCTTTGTTGAAACCGTCAGCGAGAGCATTTCGTTGATGCGTATTGTCAATGCAGTCTTTTCGGTGGCGATCGCATTGGGAGTGATCTATAACAGCGCGATCATTATCCTGGCTGAACGCTCTCGAGATTTGGCAACATTACGGGTAATGGGGTTCCGTCGCAACGAGGTGGCGATGGTGCTGGTCGGCGAACTTGCCATCATCACGTTGCTTTCGATCCCTGTAGGCATTCCGATTGGCTATGGGCTTGCGTATTTGACGACATTGGCGCTAGATACAGAAACACACCGGTTCCCTCTGGTCATACAGCGCTTTACCTATGCCTATGCAATCGCCGTGATCCTAGCGGCTGCCAGCGCGTCGGCGGTATACGTGCGGCATATGTCGTCCGCGTTGGATTTGGTGGCTGTAATGAAAGTGAGAGACTGATGCAACGCTGTGCGCGCAAGTTGATTTGGCTGACTATTGCCGTCGGATTGGCGTCGGTGCTGATCTATGGATTCACACCCAAACCGGTGGATGTCGAAACGGTCCAGCCCACGATCGGCTCGCTTAAAATAACAGTCGACGACGATGGCGAGACTCGAATACGTGAAAGGTATATTGTTTTGGCTCCCGTAACGGGGAAAATGCTGCGGGTTGGCTTGCACGCGGGTGATCGCGTTGTGGCAGGGGAAACTGAGTTGGCTCGTATCGCGCCAGCCGACCCATCGCTGTTGGACGCGCGAACACGAACCGAAGCGGAGGCTCGTGTTCGCGTTGCCACAGCCGGCTATTCGCAAGCGACCGCCGTTGTTGATCGAGCGCAAGAAGCACTTGAACTGGCCCAACTGGAGTTCGACCGCGCGAAGAAACTGCTGCCGAACAACGCGATTTCCCAATCCGAATATGATATTGCTGATAACCGACTACGACTGGCTGCGGCCGAAGTCCGGTCTGCTGAATCGGCACAACATGTTGCGCGGTATGAGATTGACCAAGCCGAAGCCGCCATACGTTACATCGAGTCGGAGTACGACCCACACGAGGAGAATTTGTTTCGCGTCGTGGCACCGATCGACGGAACGGTGCTGGAAGTTTACCGCGAAGACTCGGGCATCGTCGATTCCGGCACACCCATCGTTTGCCTCGGTGATGCGACTGACCTAGAAATCGTGCTCGACATTCTTTCCTTCGATGCGGTTAAGGTGAAGCCTCGTGATGCGGTATTGATTGAGCATTGGGGCGGCGCTAAAACATTAAACGCCGTCATTCGACTGGTTGAACCATTCGCCTTCTTAAAAGTCTCAGCGTTGGGAATCGAAGAAAAACGCGTAAATGTGATCGCAGACTTCGTTGGACCGGTCGAAGATCGGAAGTCTCTTGGTGATGGATTCCGAATTGAAGGTAAAATCGTAGTCGACCAAACGCCTGACGATTCGATGAAGGTTCGTGCTGGAGTTCTGTTCCGGGAAGGCAATTCATGGCACGTGTTTCGAATCATAGACCACCGCGCGGAACTCGTTAAGGTCCAGGTCGGGCGATCCAACGGTAGAGAGACCGAAATTCTGGCCGGTCTTCAACCCGACGATATCCTCATTCTGCATCCCACTGCAGCAATTCAAACCGGCACCAGAGTGGCGTTTTAGCGATAGGCTAGTACGAGATTGTCAACGTGCCCCATCGCACGTCGACTGTCACATGGGCTAGAGAAGCATTAGAAACTAAGCAACTGTTATGCTTGCAGACTGAAAATTTTCGCGCATGGGATCATATCCTTGACGACCGAACAGCGAACGCCACCAAAGTTTCCTGTCGTGGGCATAGGTGCGTCCGCTGGGGGACTCGAGGCGCTCAACGAATTACTAGGCCAACTGCCAGCGGATACTGGGATGGCCTTCGTTATCGTTACGCATCAGCATCCTGGCCACGCGAGTTTGCTGCCAGAGCTATTGTCGCGTGAAACCGAAATGGACGTGAGCAAAGCTACTGACGGCATGCGGGTGGCTCCAAATCACGTATACGTAGGCACTCCCGGAGGGTATCTGGCAATCCTCAACGGCAGGCTGCAGCGAATGGAGACCGGTACGGAGGCATCGCCTCGGCTACCAATTGACTACTTCTTCCGGTCACTGGCAGAAGACCAAAAAGAATACGCAATTTGCATTGTACTCTCGGGAACGGGGACGGATGGAACGCTGGGGTTAAAAGCCATTAAGGGCGCGACTGGTATGGCCATGGTCCAGCAACCGCAATCCGCAAAGTACGCGGGTATGCCCTCTAGTGCCGAGGCGACGGGCTTGGCCGATTATGTGCTGCCGCCGGATGAGATGCCTGATAAGTTGATTGCCTACGCTCGCGGTCCCTATCTTCAGGTCAACAGACAGGCCACTGACATCTCGGAAGCAGCACAGACTGGCCCTTTCGCACTCGAGTCAATGCGAAAGATTTTCGTATTGTTGCGCGATCGCACCGGACACGATTTTTCTGGCTACAAGCCCAACACGATTCGGCGTCGCATCGAACGTCGAATGAACGTTCTTCAAATCACCGATCCCATGCATTACGCCCGCTACTTGGTAGCGAATCCTCATGAAATTGATGTGCTGTTCAAGGAATTATTGATTAGTGTGACAAGCTTCTTTCGCGACCCACAGCTCTGGGAATCGCTGGCAGAAAAGCCATTGCAAGAACTGTTCTGTGTACGTCCCGAGGATACGACGCTCCGCGCCTGGGTCGCCGGTTGCGCTACCGGCGAAGAGGTTTATACGCTAGCGATGGTGATGCGCGAGGGCGCCGAGAAATTGAGCCGTCATTACAACTCATGGTACTCGACGAACAGTTAACCATTGCTTCTGCGAATCGCTACTTCTTAGACACCTTCCGGTTGCGAACCAAAGAAGCACTGGGCAAGCCCTTGGCCGAGCTCGCCGGCGAGGCTTGGAAGTGGTTGACTCTGCGCGTGGCGCTGGAAGAAATCCTATCAGATCGCGAAACACTGGAAGACTATGTGATCGTGCACGAGTTTGCCGGTGTAGGCGCCAAGACGTTTTTGCTAAATGCGCGTAGGCTCGGCGACAGTGGAGCGAGTCCAGGCCAGAACTGAAAATTGCTGAAAAGATTAAGCAGGGATTACAGCGTTCATTGTCACATGTACGCGCGCTATCGCGAGGTCTAAATCCAGTCGTTGTCGATAGCTCCGGTCTGATGTCCGCCCTGACCGAAATGACAACCCGCTTGAGTGAGCTCTACGGTGTCAAATGCGACTTTCAATGTGACCAGATGGTGTTGCTGGCGGGCAATCACACAGCCACGCAGTTTTACCGAATTGCGCAAGAAGCTACGACCAACGCTATTCGACACGCCCATCCCACACAGATCAACATCTATCTAAATTGCTCCGACAACGCTGTGGTTTTGCGCGTATTGGACGATGGTCGCGGTTTTTCCGCAAACGACTCCACTCCAGGGATGGGACTACGAACCATGCAATACCGCGCCAGCTTGATCAACGCCGAGCTGATAGTTACGCCACTGGCCAGCCGCGGTACCGAAGTCGTTTGTAAAATGCCGCTCTAACCCAAGCCTGGCTTGACATCTTTGTCAATTAACTGCCGAGCCCACAATAGTACGCGTTGCGCGGGCTCTAAAAATCGTGTGGAACGAGCAAACTATTGAAAACCATCGGAGTTGCCATGTAATTCTTTGGCCCCAACAGTAGATGCGTATCCAAATGGACTGGTGCCACACGGTATCGATGACAATCGATTCCGCTTTGAGGATTCCGCACATTTCGCGGGGACTGGAATCGCTTCCGCACAGTCCGCGGCACATTCGGCGCGACAATGGCCACATTCAATCCGCGCGCCCAGTAGTTCAATTCGTACCAGCATAGGTCGGCCGCAGACCTTGCAGTCCTGATGGAAAAAAACTCGCATCATGATTCCCCCTATTGGCGGTGTTGAGATGGATTGGCCGCAGTTGCTTGTTTGGCAACAGATACTTGAATCATATTGACAATCTGTTTCACACCTTCAATATTCATCAGTACGGTTTGAGCAACCTGCTTCAAGTAGAACGAGCTGACGCGGCCTTGTAACAGCAATACGCCTTTGTTGAACAAGCACGTTGTTCCCTGAACTTCGCGGTACGGGCAGGCGCGCAGTCTGGCTTGTGCACGCGTTTGAAGGTCTTCCAACTGAGTGCGAAGCACTAATGAGTCACGACTGGTCGGAAGATTGGCCGTGGTTTGCGGGCTCGAGTGTGCTGGCGTGGTAGGGGAGAGGAAAACCAAAGACATAAAAGTTCGCTCCGTTTTGCTTTTAAGTGTTTGGAAAGGCAGGCTATCGTTTACATAGGACGGCTTTTCGACTGGAATGTTTCACGGGTAGGCATTCCGCTGCAACTTGTGTTCCTCGTTGCGACCAATCACAATAGTTGCGACCAATCACAAAACAGTTCAATCAAAATGTGTCTCGCTCTGCGACGTCCGCCTGCGAGCTAAGAGCCTAGTTAGTCTTGGGGCGCTCGTGGGAGTGTGACCAGTACGTACTCTTTACGAACGGTATTGCGTTTGATCAGTCGCGGAACCTAGCCGAGATCAACGAAGCTATGCCATCAATGTACGATTACCATTGAGGAGTAGAAGACACGGAGTCCCGAGCTCGCAGGTAAGAAAATGCGTATCTCCCGTATCAGGTAACTTCTTACACACCCCGCCGCACTACTGGGAACCGGACCGCTTGGCACGAAGTTAAGAAGTAGCGGAATTCGCCCAGAATTTCGTCGGAGCAAGTTTTCCCTGGAGAAGTCGAAATTCTGAACCTTTTCGCGGCATTGGGGCCTGGATCGTAACTGCAGTAGAACTTAATTGCGGCCGTGTTGTGTTCGGTGTGAACCTCAGGCGCTAGCCGTGGGCCTTAACTGAGCTGGAGCCCACGGCTGGAGCCTGAGGTTCACACTGTGGGTAATTAATTGGTCGCTAGCCGTGGTCGAACGAGCAAGCAGCGACTGAGAACGAAAAACCGTTGCTGAGGTTTGTCATCTACGACAGGGCCGCAACCAGGAGATTATTAAATGGACGATATGCGCCGCGACGAACTATTAGCGCTCTATCGCGATGGTTTGCTCAAAGATGTTCTGCCGTTTTGGCTCAACCATTGCGTGGACCGCGAACACGGCGGTTTTATGATGTCGCTCGATCGCGACGGTACGGTAATCGATACCGACAAGGGCGTTTGGCAACAAGGCAGGTTTACATGGCTATTGGGCGAGTTATACAACAACGTCGAGCCGCGCAGCGAATGGCTGGAGCTAGCCAAACACGGTGCTCATTTCATCGACGAACATTGTTTCGATCCCTCCGATGGTCGCATGTGGTTTCACGTCACACGAGAAGGAATACCAATTCGTAAACGCCGGTACGCATTTACAGAGAGCTTTGCAGCCATAGCCTACGGCGAGCTCTTTAAAGCAACTGGCGACCAACACTACGCTGATAAGGCCCTACGGACGTTCCGTCGGTTTATCGACCACAATCTCGATCCCCAAGGCGTCGAACCTAAGTTCACGTCGACCAGACCAACGCGAACAATTGGTTTTCCGATGATTACCATTGCAACTGCACAGGAGCTCCGCCAGTCGATCGGAATGGCCAACGCGGACGAATGGATTGACCGCAGCGTGGCTGACATCCGCCGCTATCACTTTAAAGAAGATATTCAATGTGTCGTCGAGACAGTGAGTCCGAACGGAGACATTATAGACCACTTTGACGGGCGCACACTCAATCCGGGTCATGCAATCGAAGGCGCTTGGTTCATCATGCAGGAAGGCAAACTACGGGGTGATGATGGGCTGATCCGCATGGGTTGCCAGATGCTTGACTGGATGTGGAATCGCGGTTGGGACCAAGAGTATGGAGGAATCTTGTACTTTGTCGACCTGTACGGATTGCCTGTCCAAGAGTATTGGCACGATATGAAATTCTGGTGGCCACAGAACGAAACCATCATCGCTTCGTTGCTTGCCTATCAATTGACCGGCGATTTAAAGTACGCCAACTGGCACAGAATGATTCACGATTGGTCCTACTCGCATTTCCCTGACGCAAAACATGGTGAGTGGTACGGCTATCTCCACCGCGATGGTCGCATCAGTTCGCAATTAAAAGGCAACCTTTGGAAGGGTCCCTTCCACCTACCTCGAATGCAGCTCACCTGTTGGCAACTGCTCGCAAATTCAACTTCGTGGTGAAGCTCTCTGACCATGGCATTCAGATGCGGCGCGAGCCCTTGGTGTCGCAATATTTGCTAGCATGTGAGCGATGTGCTTCTGAATAGTTCCGCAAAACTACTAAACTCCAAGAAAGTGTCGTTGCATGGATTGGCAAACGGTGATGGTTGACATTGAAAAGTCAATTGAGCCGGTTCGCGGCCAGGGTAAAGTGGCGGACTACATTCCTGCTTTGGCGGCCGTTGATCCGCGCAAGTTTGGAATCGCTGTGGTGCTTGGCGATGGAAATCAATACTGCCTGGGGGATGCCGACGAGTCGTTTTCGATCCAAAGCATCTCGAAGGTATTTACACTATCGATGGCCTTGCGGGTGGTGGGCGACACGCTTTGGCAGCGGGTTGGTCGCGAACCATCGGGGACGGCATTTAATTCGATTGTACAATTGGAGCACGAACGAGGGATTCCCAGAAATCCACTGATCAATGCCGGGGCTATCGTGGTTACAGATCACTTGGTGGGAGAATCAGGGCACCAGGTAGTGGTCGCAAAATTGCTTCAAAGGCTGCGTTTGCTGGCTGAGGATGAGTCGATCTTTGTGGATGAAGCAGTGGCGGAATCCGAATCGGAAGCCGGATCTCGAAACCGAGCTTTAGCTTGGTTTATGAAATCGTATGGCAACCTGAAGTGTCCGGTTGAGCAAACTCTTTCCGCGTATTTTGCCCATTGTTCCATTGCCATGTCATGTCGGCAATTGGCGCGTGCAGCACTCTTCCTGGCGTTCGACGGGTGCGATCCAATTACTGGGAAACGCATGGTCAGCAGCAAAGCCTGTCGCCAGATTAACGCGGTCATGATGTCTTGCGGACACTATGACAACAGCGGCGACTTCACCTACCGAATCGGCCTTCCCGGAAAGAGTGGGGTGGGCGGCGGGATTCTAGTCATTGCTCCGCGACAGGGCGCCGTTACCGTATGGTCTCCCGGGCTGAACTGGGCCGGTACCTCAGCTGCAGGCAGTGTGGCTCTAGAAACTTTAGTCAAGGCCACGGCATGGTCCGTCTTCGTATGAAACCCACCGTTGTGTTTGCACAGGTAACAAATCTCGCCCCCTGCTTTTGCTCTCGACGGAGTGTGCGATAATGCGGGTTCATGACCCAAACTGTCGAGCAAACCGTAAAGCAAACTTTCGAGCAAGCATCGCGATACGCGGATTGTTCGCCCTGATGTTGCTTCACGAATCGCGCAGAGAAGCTCGCACCGACTCGGTCGGCGACATTGTACTGCTCGAATACCAAGACCGTATGAAATGGAATCAAGCTATGATTCGCGAGGGGGCCGAGCTGACCGAGGAATCGTTGTGCAGCGGCAGATTCGGTGCGTATACATTGCAGGCAGCCATCTCGGCAGTTCATGCAGAAGCCCAAATGCCCGCCGAAACGGACTGGTCGCAAATCATTGCTTTATATGATGTGCTACTGCGCATCTCCCCCAATCCGGTTGTCCAGCTCAATCGCGCCGTGGCAGTCGCGATGCGCGATGGGCCGGACGCAGGGCAGGCAATCATTGACGCGATTTTCCAGCGCGGCGAGCTTAGCAAGTACACGCTGGCCCACGCCCCCCGCGGCGAACTGCACTTGCGGCTTGGCAACGTCACAGCTGGTCGCGAAGCGCTCCAGACCGCATTGTCGCTCTCCAGTCAAGCTTCAGCACAGCGATTTCTATCGAAGAAATTAGCGGAACTGCAGCTTTGAAGATTTTTCTCGAAAGCTTGTTCACCTGTGTCGATTGTGCGAAACTTTGATCGACCAATACCAAATTTACCTCGACCTACAATTCAAAGTGAGTCCAATCCATGAAACGATCAAAAACGAAACTTGCTGGTTGGGTATTGAGCGGCTTGATCGTCGCCTTTCTGTGCCTGGTGAGCGCGAGTGGAAAGTTCGTCGACTTTCCAAACAAGGAAGAGATGTTTGCCAAAATGGGTTGGACGACTGGTGTGATGTTTTACGTCGGAATCGTAGAAGTCTCCATTGCAATACTATTCCTACTCCCCCGCGCTTCGTTCATTGCCGCTATCTTGCTGTCCGCCTATCTCGGTGGCGCAACGGGTGCTCACGTCCGAATCGGCGAACCATTCTTTTTTCCAATTATCATCGGCGTTCTCGTTTGGATTGCCTTGGGGCTGCGCGACCCGCGCATATTCCGAATCGCTTTTCAGTCTAACGTTGCTGATTCCGACAGAAAGTCTTAACGGTTGAGTAATTCCATGACCAACGCTACTCGACGGCAACTCGCTTCGTTTTTTCTGTGCGAGTTTGTTCCCATCGCAGCGGGAAACTCAGTCACATTGTGAATCTGGCGTTCTATCGGAGAATCACGCTGGATACCCGGTAGGCCCCGCGTGTGCTTGCGTGCAGTTTTCCAGCAAAGTACAATAAGTGCATGATGTCTCCTGTCCTCGTCCTGCTGTTGATCGTCAATTTATTGGCGTGTCCGGTGCGTTGCCTTTCGCGTGATTCGAAGGCGGCGGGGGGCGAGGACTATACTCCAGCAGCATGTTCATGCTGCCAGCATTGCGATGTGGCTCCGAGCAAGCCTGAGCCGTTTGAGGACGAATGCGATTGCCAGAATTGCATCTGCCAAGGCGCGGTCCTTAAGACTACTGTTGAATTGCCGGATGCTGGTCCGTCGGTCAGTTGGAGACGCCCCTTGCTGCTGGAGACGATTCCGGTGGCTGGACTTGGTGGGATCCTGGCGCCACGCGATTTTTCTCCAGACGGTCAACTTGGACGTGGTCGCGATAGGTGCGTTGCGCACCAATCTTGGCTGATCTGATCCAATAGAACGCTTCAACGACATGTCCGGCGACATGCAATCGCGTTGTTCGTAAATCGGGCATGTCTTTCCTAAGTCGTTCGTGATTTCGCTGTGCTTGGTGCTGCGCATTGTCCCCAGTTGCAGAGCGAATCGATTCTGATGGCTTCCAACGACCTTCGATAGGTTCATAAAATGCTGCTTCCCTGGGAATACGGTGTTCGCAATCTGGCTCGACGGCCGGTGCGAACGGCATTGACGCTGGCTGCATTGGCAACGGTCGTAATGCTCGTATTCGTAGTGGTGGGATTCATCCGTGGACTAGAAAAGTCGCTGGCTGTCAGCGGAGATGAGAACGTCGTTTTGATCTATTCTGTGAATTCGGAGGAGAACATCGAAAACTCTTCGATCTCAGCGCGAACCCCATCACTGTTGTCCGCCAGTTTGGACTCAGTGGTCAAGCGGTTTGGTGTCGTCCATGTTTCGCCGGAGTTGTATATGGGAACGCGGGTGAAAACGGAAGTGGGTGATGGCGGCTTGGGGCTCGTTCGTGGAGTAAGCCTCACAACGCCACTGGTTCGCCGATCCGTCAAGCTAATCGAAGGTGATTGGCCTGCTAGCGGCGAAGTCATGGTTGGACGCTTGGCGGCAGCAAAAATCGGCAGTTCTGAAGCTGCTATGATGGTCGGTAAAAGTATCGATTTTGAAGGAAGAGTGTGGAAGATCAGTGGTCAGTTTACTGCTGGAGGTGCGGCCTTCGAATCTGAAGTCTGGTGCGGGCTCTCCGACTTCCAGACGTCAACCAAGCGGCAAGATCTGAGTTTGGTTGCATTGCTATTGTCGCCAGGTAGCAATGCAGCAGAAGCTGATCTATTTTGTAAAGAGCGCACCGACCTGGAATTGCGTGCGATTCGTGAAACGGACTATTATGCTTCGCTCCAGCAACATTACAAACCCGTTCGTTTACTTGCTTGGTGCGTGGTGTTACTGGTGTCAGCGGCTGGGATTTTCGCCGGTTTGAACATGATGTATGGTGCGGTGGCCGGGCGGGTTCGCGAGATCGCAACTTTGCAAGCGATCGGATATCGGAGGCGTGCAATCTTAATCAGCCTCATGCAGGAAGGCGTTACGTTGTCTGCAACTGGATCGCTACTGTCCGGCGTGATCGCTCTAACGTTGCTAAATGGAGTGGCGGTTCGTTTCACGATGGGTGCGTTCACATTGCGCATCGACAGCGTTGCAATCTTGGTCGGTTGTGGAGTTGGATTGTTATTGGGAGTCGTGGGTACGTTACCCCCGGCGTTAAAAGCCTTGCGAGCTGAAGTCGCAACAAGTTTAAAAGCAATTTAGTTTCTCATGGAGATTAGAAATGAAGACGGTAAACGGTTTAACTTTGATGGGTCTCAGCTTTTTGGCCGTAGGTTGTGGGCCGTCCGAAGTGGCGAGCGGGCCAAATGGCGCCTATTCCGCGTCAAAATCGCAATATTTGGTTGACAGCGAACCCTCTGACGCGATTCCAGTCGGTAAGGCAAGGGAGTCTATTGAGGACGGCCAGGATGTAACTTTGGTCGGTCTAATTGGCGGTTCAAGCGACCCGTTTGTGGAAGGACTTGCAGCCTTTACGATTGTCGACCCCAAAGTCCCTTGCTGCGCTCCCGACGAAGGGTGTCCCACCCCCTGGGATTATTGCTGCACTCAAGACCAAGTCAAAGACAACATTGCGACAGTCAAAATAGTCGACGACTCTGGCCGACCTGTTGTTCATGGTGCTCGCGGACTGTTGGGTGTGAAGGAGTTGTCAACCGTGGTTGTCCACGGCAAGGCTATACGCGACGACCAAGGAAACCTAACGGTTGCCGCAAACAAAGTCTTTGTGCGTCCGAGCAATTAGTCATGTCGAACGCACCACTGGATCTCAGTCAATTGGCGCTCGATCGCACGCCCCACAGCGAGACGACACGTGTAAAGCCACGTCGAATGCCGTGGTTGTCTCGCTATGTACTTCCAATCGGCATGTTGCTTGGCTTTATAACGTTGTTGGGTGTGGCGACCGGGCGACGATTATTGCCGTCACCATCCGTAACCGTTGTTCCCGTCATTGTGAAACGGTCCGAAGTGCATCAGGCTGGGACGACGTTGTTCCAGTCGCCGGGTTGGATCGAACCAAGACCGACGGCGATCAGTGTCGCGGCGCTGACACCGGGTGTGATCGACGAGCTATTGGTCGTCGAGGGGCAGCAGGTTGCCATGGGCGAAGCGATTGCTCGGCTGATTTCAATTGACGCCGAATTGATTGTCGCGCAAGCTAAGAACTTGCTCGCGATCCGTGAAGGCGAACTAAACCGCGTCGCGGCGGAATTGGAAGCTGCGCATATTCGCGTCGAAAACCCAGTGCATTTACAAGTTAACTTGGCGGACGCTCAAAGCAACCTGGCGAAAGCTCAAACGGAGCTTGCCAAGTTGCCGTTCCTGCTCACTGCAGCTGAGGCAAACGTTCAGTACACGCTCAGCAGCATGGAGGGAAAACACTCGGCCGGGGAAGCGATCTCTGGGCGAGTTGTTGCCCAAGCCGAAAGCGAGCATGCTCGCGCTCATGCCGAACTACAGGAACTTCGTAGTCGAAAGCCGAATCTGCAACGCGAAGTCGATGCGTTGACCGACAAAGTGCGAGCCATTGATAAACAGATCGACTTGCTGGTCGAAGAAACGCGACAAGTCGAAGAGGCAAAAGCCAAATTGCAATCCGCAGTGGCAATGCGCGACGAAGCTAAATTGCAAGTACGTCAAGCCGAGTTGGCACTCGCGCGCAATGTCGTACGTGCACCGATGAACGGACGAGTATTGCGACTAATCGCATTTGAGGGCACGCGCGTCATGGGACTCGAATCAACAGCCGGACAAAGCTCCAGTACGGTAATTGAAATGTACGATCCAAATCGACTTCAAGTGCGGGCTGACGTCCGACTGGAGGACGTTCCGATGGTGACACTTGGCCAGCCGGTCGAGATCGAAACGGCCTCGTCCAAAGGAGTGATCCAAGGCCGCGTTTTGCAAATGACAAGTTCGGCCAACATTCAAAAGAACACACTAGAAGTCAAGGTTGAATTGATCGACCCGCCGCCAACGGTCAGCCCTGAAATGCTGGTCACGGCGACTTTCCGGGCTCCGCTCGTGGAGAATCGGTCACCACAGAGTACTGCAACAGAGCGCATGTTGGTCCCAAGACAACTGCTCCAGTCCGATGACTCCGGCACATTTGTCTGGATCGTGGATGCAAACGATGTTGCCCAGCGGAGCAGCGTTGAAGTGGGAAACACCACTGCCGACGGACTGATCGAAATCAAGTCTGGTCTGCGCGCGACTGACAAAATGATCGTCAGCGGCGTCGACGGCTTAAAACACGGCGGTGCTGTTAAAGTGAACGGCGATGATCAAACGTTGGGAATGAATTAGATGGCATTGGTTGAACTACGTGGCGTTTCCAAGAGTTTCCGCAAAGGTGATGAAATAATCACGCCCCTCGATGATGTCGATCTAGATATCGACTCAGGTGAGTTCGTGTCGTTGATGGGACCAAGTGGCACGGGCAAAAGCACCCTGCTGAATCTAGTCAGCGGTATTGACCGACCGGATTCAGGAACGATCACCGTCGATGGAACGGAAGTGACCAAGCTCTCTCGTAGTAAGCTGGCCGACTGGCGCGCGGCCAATCTGGGCTACATCTTTCAAACACACAATCTAATCCCAGTTCTAACGGCCTACGAAAACGTGGAACTGCCGACGCTGCTGTTGAAGTTGTCTGCAATACAGCGCCGACAACGCGTCGAGTTGGCGTTAGCAGCGGTTGGGCTTAACGACCGAGCCAATCACTATCCACGGCAATTGTCTGGCGGCCAGGAGCAACGCGTTGGCATTGCTCGCGCAATTGTGGCGCATCCCAAAGTTGTCGTTGCGGATGAGCCCACCGGTAGTCTCGACACCGAAACAAGTGAGCAGGTTCAGGTATTACTTCAACGACTGAACCAAGAACTCAACATCACGATGTTGATGGTTACGCACGACAGCCATGTAGCAAGCATCGCATCACGTCAGCTGGTTCTCGATCGTGGGAAGTTCTTGGAAGCAATTGGATCATGACAGCTTACGTCCTGAAAACTCTCTGGCGACATCGCACGCGAACATTGTTAACGGTAACCGGTGCCGCAGTTGCAATGTTCGTATTTTGTTTTGTTGGCTCAGTGCAGGAAGGGTTGGATCGGCTAACAACGGGAGTGGATGCTGACCGCAGCCTGATCGTTTTTCAAGAGAATCGCTTCTGTCCAACGACCAGTCGCTTGCCCGAAGACTACGCGCGCGTAATTGAAGCCATCGACGGCGTCCGCGACGTGATGCCGATCCAAGTTTGGACGAACAATTGTCGCGCTAGCTTGGACATCGTTGTCTTCAACGGAGCCGACCCGCAACAAATCCAGAAGACGCGCCCGATCACGTTGACCAGCGGCAACTGGCAACAATTTGCTTCACAACGAGACGCCGCGATCGTGGGACGCAATGTTGCACAACGACGTGGATTGAAAAAGGGCGACCAGTTTTCCATCGGTGAGCTTTCGGTCAACGTCGCGGGAATCTTCGAATCGACGGTGCCCTCAGAAGAAAACCTGATCTACACCAGCCTTGCGTTTCTGCAGTACACTCGAGGACTCGACGCGGTCGGACTGGTGACGCAGCATGAAGTATTGTTAGCTGAAGATGCTAATCCTGATCGCGTAGCCAGCGAGATTGATGCCAAACTGAGAGCCAGTTCCGTGGCGACGAAGACTCGCCGCAAAGGTGTGTTTCAAGCAAGCACGCTTTCTGATCTCGTCGATCTGATTGGATTTGCTCATTGGTTGGGATACGCCTGTGTCGGTTTGGTTCTGTCCCTGGTCGCGACTACCACAATTATGAGCGTCCAGGATCGCCTCCAAGAATATGCGGTGCTCCAAACCATTGGCGTGCGGCCGATGCGCGCCATGCGACTGGTGCTGGCTGAAAGTACGATCCTGTGCTTAGTGGGCGGAGTGGGTGGTACGCTGCTTGCTCTCACAGCCCTGGGCCTCGGCGGTTTCGCCATCGGTGCGGAAGGTGCCACGATCGCGTTTCGCCCTTCGTTGGGGTTAGCGATCGCGGGAACCATCGTGTCGCTGGTCGTAGGCGTCGCAGCTGGGTTCGTACCCGCGATTCAAGCCGCCACCGTTCCTATCGTCAAGGCACTGCGAGAGCCCTAGCGCAATCATCGGTCCGAAAGCTGTATCATGGAATCAATAGTGTCTAAAAAACTCGTGTAGTGTGCTTTACGACTGTTGTTCCGCCAACGCTTGTTGCTGCATTTTCCCATCCTCCATTTCGTAGATGGTGTCGAAGACATCCAAGGCACGATGATCGTGAGTTACGACAATGACGCCGGCTCCCTGTTCATGGGCGACCCTGGCGAACAACTCCATCACTTGGCGGCCTCGATGACCATCCAAGGCGGCGGTCGGCTCATCGGCTAAGATCACACTGGGGTGGTTCGCCAGCGCTCGGGCAACGGCAATGCGTTGTTGCTGTCCGCCGGAAAGCATCGCCGGAAAATTGTTCGCTCGATCCGCGACACCCAAATAATCGAGCAATTCGAGCGCACGCGTTCGTGCCGCTCGCGCCGATTGACCGCTCAGTTGCATCGCGATTTGAACATTTTCGATTGCCGAGAGAAACGGAATTAGGTTGGACTTCTGAAAGATGAAGCCCAAGTTGCGACGACGAAACGATCTTAGGTTCGTGTGTGGGGTCTCACCGTCCAGGACCAGCTTTCCGCCGATGGTTATGCGACCTGCTGTGGGAGGATTAATTAGTCCCACGGCAGTCAAAAAGGTTGACTTGCCGCTGCCGCTAGGCCCCAGCAAGGCGACGACTTCTCCTTTGGCAACCTGCATTGACGCGTTTTGCATCGCGATGACCTCGGTGTTGCCGCTGCCATAAATCTTAGTCAGCGACTCCGCTTGAATCGCAAGTTGGGTCATGACAACGCCTCGTTTGGCGAGACTTGATATGCCTTCCAGATTCCCAGCAGACTCGACAAAACCGAAATGCCGAGGACAATACCTGCCAACTGCGTCAGGTCCATGTCGTCGAGGATGACACGACGCGGGAACAGTGGAAACAATTGCTGCCCGACGAGGTAGGCGATCACGAAACCGACGATTCCGAGGAGTAGTGCTTGTTGCAGAATCATTCCCAAGATGACGGAGTTCGGCGCGCCGATCAGTTTCAGCAGGGCAATCGAATGAATCTTGTCCAACGTCAGTGTGTACAGAATCAGCGCCATGATGATCGCCGCGATGATCGTCAATAGCACGCGAAACAGACCGATTTGGCGACGAACTTTCTCGACACTCCCCTTGAGCAACAGCTGACGCTCCCCATCCGCAGTGAAGACGGAAACATCCCCCCAACCTGAGATGGTTTCGGCAACTCGCGCCAAGTCCGCACCGGGCGACAGCGTGAGCATCACGGCGCTAATTTGAGGACGGGCGACAGCCGGCAATTGAGAGGCTGGCCTCGACGCGTTAGCTAAAACCATCGGTTGCTGGATCGCCAATTCAAAGTGCTCGCCGCGTGTCTGTCGTGCGGCACGTTCGAGTCGTACCGCTTCACCGGGCGTGTCGAATTGGATCGTCAAGGCATCGGCTATCGTGAAGAATGCGATACCATCGCCACTGGAACTGATCATGTTTTCAGTAATGCCGACGACCGTAAACGTTTCTTTGCCGAGCTGAATTGACTCGCCCAGCACCATACCAAGCGATTTGTCGGCGATCATTTCATAGTGCGCTTGGGTCAGTGGTCGTCCTGAGATTAATGGAATCCACTGGCCCTTGTCTGTTGGCCAACTGAGTCCCAGCACGGCAATCCTTAACGGTTTGTCTTCACGCTGTCGTTGAATCGTGTGGTAAACGAATTCTCGAGCGTAGGCAACTCCGGGAACCGCTGCGGCGCGGTAGACTAAGTTTGGCGGAACCCGCGAGAGTTCGGCAAACGGACCTCGCGTGTCCCGTTGAACGATCCACAAATCCGCGCCGACGCGATCAATCAACAACGTCGCATCTTCCACTACACCTCGGTAGATGCCCCCCATTCCCATCACCACCATCAACAACATCCCAATGCCCAATGAGGTCAAAGCAAACCGCCCCAAATTATGCCGGATGTCTTTGGTTGCCAGATTCATGGCAATTTGATCCTTCGACCGTTTGACAATGCTGAGTTCGAGTTGATTGGCGAGATCACGCGATCGTTTTCCTGCAGGCCTTCGACGACTTCGACCGAGTTGCGACTACGGATGCCGAGTTGTAGGACCCGCCAATCGCTTCGCCCATCATTATCGACGAACACGCCGATTTGGCCCTCACGACGAACCAACAACTCGGCGGGGATGACCATCGCATCGTCGCGACGGTCGACTTGGATGAATGCTTCGGCGCGTTGGCCGACTGCCCAATTCTGGGGGAGTTCCAGCACTCGCACATCGACCACAAACTCGCGAGTTTCTCGATCCGCCTCTCGACCCAATCGGCTGACCTTGCCAGCGTAAGACTGCTGCGGATCGCTACGAAAGACGACGCGTGCCGTTTGCTCTGGGGCCAGTTTGGACATCTCGGTTTCGTCGACCCAAGTACTGACCCAGAGTTCCTCAGTTGAAATTAACGTCATAATGGAACTACCGGGAACCACCACGTCACCTGGCTCACGTCCCCGTTTCACCACCAATCCATCGAACGGCGCGACAACTTCGGTGTCTCGCAATCTCGCTTTGTGGTATTGAGCGGTTTTCTCCGCAGCAATCAAGCCTTTTTGCCCCTCGGCGATCGCAGCCTCTGATCTGGACATCTCGGCCTGCGCCACTCCCAGTGCTTCCGTTGCCTTGTCGACGTCTTCACGGCTGGTGGCGTTCCTTTCCAGTAGCGAGCGGACGCGCGAATCGCTGCGGCGAGCTTGTTCAAAGACCGCCAAAGCTCGATCTTTGTCGGCCTTCAACCGCTCGAGCGCAGCCTGAGCTGCGTCGACGTTCGCGTCCGCGATGGCGACTTGTTGTTCCAATTCCGCGTCGTCCAACCGTACCAAGACTTCTCCCGCCGATACACGACTGTCCTGATCCGCCAGCAACTCCACGATGCGTCCGGAAATCTTCGGGCTGATGGACGTGCCGACTCGAGCTTCCAATGTTCCGGTGCCCATTACTTCCGCGACAATCGTACCGCGACCGACTAAGTGCGACTCTACGGCCACGGCCGAGAACTTCCAGTGATATACGATTCCAAAGATCACCGCCGCAGCGACTACCCATTTCAGAAGTAATTTTGTTATTGACGAAAGCTTACTCACATCGAGTCCTTACGAACGAGACGATTCGAGTACCACGTCGCTAGCTCGCCACCAGCGTTCATCTACATGATGCTCCATAACTGCAGTTCAATTGGTAATGAATCTTTTTGGCTAGCCCTGTCCACGACGCTGAGCAGCATTGTTACTCAGTTCCGCCTCCGAACTGACTACTTCCGAACTGACGGTGCCAAATTTTGCATTCCAGCGGGACTGCAGACTCTTCTGCAATCGAACTTGAAACGCCTGTGGCATCTCGTAGGGCTCACCCGCTTGGTATAACGAAATCGTTTGGCGAATGTTGTCGACAACCACTTGACACGGATTGCAGCCAGCTAAGTGTTGCGAAAACTCCTCGCAGATTTCGGCTAACGTTGCATCGTCTACGTGATCGTTCAGAGCTTGAAGAAGTTCTTCGCAGTTCATATTCGGTATCCTCGTAACAGATGCGTAGGACTCTTGATCCAAGAGGGCGGAAAAGGTTACAAAAAGTCAGGCATGATTGTGGTCTGGGGTCATCACTTGTTCCGCATTTCCGAATTTTCTCGTCAAACGCTCGCGGAGTGCCAGTCGCGCGCGTAGCAAACGCACCTTGACCGTCGATTCTGTCAGTTCCATCGCTTCTGCTGTTTCTTTTACCGATAGGCCTTCCACGTCACGCAGCAGGAAGACCAGTCGATACTTGTCGTCTAGCTCTGCCAGTGCCTTCCAGATTTCAGCTTGAACCTCGGCCTGCTGGGCGAGTTCGTCAGCTGGTTTGCTCCATGGAGCGATGAACTCAGGATGCGGAAGGTCACGATAGCTGTCGCTCGACGTCATTTGAGACATAGAAACAACGTTTAATCCGCGCTGCTTCCGAAGGATCTTGAGGGCGTTGTTAGTGGCAATTTTTAAGACCCATGTCGCCAGCGAAGACTCTTCGCGGAAGTCACTGATGTGTTCGATCAAGGCCAGGAAAGTTTGCTGAGTAGCGTCTTCCGCGTCCTGCGGCTGGTGCAGAATACGCATGACTAGCCCATAAACTCGCGGTTGTAAATTGACAATCAGTCGCTGAAACGCTGCGAAATCTCCAGTTTTGGCGCGGTGTAGCAGTTCAACTTCTGTT
The DNA here is from genome assembly GCA_041739785.1 of Pirellulaceae bacterium. Taxonomy (GTDB): domain Bacteria; phylum Planctomycetota; class Planctomycetia; order Pirellulales; family Pirellulaceae; genus Aureliella. The sequence continues at coordinate 2,805 of JBGSNE010000098.1, read as the reverse complement.
GGCTCACCTATTAACTGACTTTCCATCGGGCTTTCCAGGGTTCGGTCTTTGGGACCAGCGTTATAAAATTCAAGCCATGAATATTGTAACCTTTCGTAGCTCCGTGGCTCTACCCTAACAACAATCACACAATTCACACCTCGTAAGGAGAATTCGAAATGCTCAAACCTAATCTTGGTATGGTTGATCGCGTAGTGCGTATCATCTTGGGCCTTGGAGTCTTAGCCGTCGCATTCGTAGGGCCTCAATCGCCGTGGGGATACCTGGGCTTGATTCCCTTGCTGACAGGAATTGTGGGCTTTTGCCCTGCCTACTGTCCACTAGGACTCAGTACCTGTCGCGTTCCGAAGTACTAGCTCTGCCGAGTAGGTAACACATGCGTGTTGGCCGAACCTAATTTCAAAGCGTATTTTCAACCTTCCCTTAGGAGTTATCTCATGGGCCGTTCCGTTGCCTTGCTCACCATCTTGTTGCTGGGTGTATTTGTTGCGACACAAGCGTCCGCCCAGGATCCATCTGGACCAGGCCGGGGGCGTGGTTTTCGAGGTGGCCGAGGACCAGGCGCTGGACCAGGCGCTGGACCAGGCGCTGGACAAGGCATGCGGATGAAAGGCCCAGCCACCCCCAAGACTCTCCAGGCAACGCATCCCGCTATTGCAAATCACGGAGCCGTTGTGCAGCTACCTGACGCCGCTCAACAACCTCGTTCGGGAACCAAGTTGTTGGTCGATCTAACTAGTGGTAGTGAGGCTGACCAATTGAACTCGGGCCTTGAAAGAGTTGCCAAGTACCTGAACATTTACGCGGGTGGTGGGGCCGAACCGGCGGACGTTCAGATCGCCGTAGTGTTTCACGGCGATGCTACGCTCAGTGTTTTGAGTCCCGATGCCTATTCCGCCAAATTTAAGACCGATGGCAATCCGAATTTTGAACTACTGGAACAACTACACGAGTCCGGTGTTGAACTGTATGTTTGTGGGCAGTCGCTGATCTCCAAAGGCTCAAAGCCCGAAGACCTTGTGGTGTTTGTGAAGACCGCCGTGTCGGCACTGACCGCAGTTGTGAATCTGCAAGCGGACGGTTACGCTTACGTACCAATCTCACATGCAGCCCCCATAGCAGCGCCTCAGCCACAAGCAGTTGCCGCTTTCGAGGTTGACCATTCCAATTCGGGAGACCGCAGCCACGGTCCAATGCCAGGCGCCGGCATGGGACGCGGAATGGGGGCGATGCAGGGCGACATGACGACCTTGCACGCCATGTTCGCTGATCGCGATAAAATCAAACGGACCGTCAACAACCTGCCCGATGGCGCCGAGGCAATTACGGAATCCGACGACGAAGCGATTGCGGATATGTTAAAGGAACACGTGCCTGCGATGGAAGATCGCGTCCTCGGGAACAATCCTTTGCCCCCCATGACCTTTCATCCCATCTTTGTTGAATTGATCAAGCATGCTGACGATTATACTCTGACCTACGAAGAAACTGAGCATGGAATGAAGGTTAGATACCAGTCCGACGATCCGTATGTAGTGATGTTAGTTCAGGAGCATGCGCTACTAGTCAGTCGTTTCATCAAAAACGGCATGGAGGAGATTCACACTCCGTATACCTTGCCTAAAACACCTTTGGCAGCCGCGAAGGAATGATGTTAACCCTGGCTTTGGCCTGGTTCCCTTTACCACCAGAGCCATGGGCAGAAATGCGCACCCAACACCCATGGAACTTTTCCTAGACACTGCCGCGCGGAAGTCGTCGAGCTCGACGCGAGTTTGGTTGCGCCAGCCACAACGACTTGCCTACTCGATGCGTTTTTTAGCCGAAATTAACCGGTTGGAACGTCAGGGAAACCGTTTGTCAAGTAGTTTCTATGTGGGTGTTCTAAAGTCGGATCTTCATGGCCCACTTTGTCGTTGGCAAGACGAACCCGTCGCATTTCCATCGGCCAATCTTCTGTCACGCAGTCATGACATCAGGTGACTCGCTGTCTAATCGGTGCAAAGGGTGTGCGCTGCCTCAACACACGATCCAAATCGCTTCGTCGGCGAATCGTCGATAGCCAACGTCCAGTGATCTTGCCTGCCAGGATCGAATTTTTTGAGAATGACCATAAGAATCGGAAGCATCAACGATGTGCCATTCTTGCCGATGGACTGAAGCAATTCATAGAAGCGATCCCAATCGTCGTTGACGCCCGCGCAGCGAAACCAACTGGCAGCCGTCCTACGACCGCCTGCCAGCACGGCCCCTGCAAGGACGATCGGCAGTCGGAAAGCGATTCGCTTGTCGAGCAATTTGCCCATACGGGCGCCAAGCTCGGCAATGCCACCGACCAATGGAACGCTGGCCGCGACTGTAGAATGACGTTTCGGATTGGAAGTCGCCAGCCTCTCTCGTTTGTCATGTTGCGAAGACTTGGATTTCGCCGCATGTTGAGCTTGAGGAGCTCTGCCGGAGTGTTTACGCTTAGCAATCCTTTGAGTGCTAGTATGCGATGACGCGCGGCAATTCAAACTTTTGACTCAGCGCATTGGCCTGTGTTGGATTTATGAAGGTAGGCACTACGAACGTCTCACACCAGTGGCCAAGTGTCACCAGCAAGCGCTGAGTCATTTCATGGATAGATTCTGGGAGTATTACGGTAGGCTGGGCGCCTTCCGCGAGCAGCCTAGTGAGCAGCGAGCCAGCGAACTGCGAGCGGCGTTTACTGATCTTTTTTCAACTCGCACGGGTTATGATCAGTTAGATAAACGCATTGCGATCACGGCTGCCAAACAAGTTGACTTACTGACGGTCTTGGAC
>JBGSNE010000057.1:0-38320 GCA_041739785.1 Pirellulaceae bacterium | reverse complement strand
GCCAAGCCACAGCACTCCAAAGTAAACCACCCACGACCCACTTCGCAAGTTGTGTGACGAAGACTTGGAATTGTAAAGATTGGATGCTCACCGTGTTTTGTGCGCATCATATGCAATTCTATATCCTACCCGGCAAGTGCGGTCGGCGGAGAATTTTGGAGTGCTACGACTCGTCGTAGCTTTCATTTTCAGTCATGCCCACGTAACACGGAAACTGGATGGTGCGGAAAGCTAGCGATAAACCGAGTTCCCTTTAATTCACGCCGCGTTGAAAGTGAAAGCTGTGCCAAACCACAGCACTCCAAAGTAAACCACCCATGACCCACTTACCGATCGTCGCGAATGCTGTGCATGGGCGGAGCAGGGGCGGGGACAGGGAGCGATTCCGGTTCTATATCCCAACGGTCTGAAGGTGAAAGCTCCATAGTCGGCGACTGCCGCGATTGAGGCTCAAGCGGTAATGACTCGCGTATCGGATTGCGTGGCAGATCGCCTTTCGATCCCTGAAGTCTGTTTCCTAAGGTACCTTTGTTGGCACCGGTTGGGCTAGCCGGACCACGATCGAGAACTGGATTGCGATGCACGGCGAGCTGTTCATCGGCCCAACTCAGCCAATCGGGGCGCGTTTCAACGAAGGCCAAATGCTGTAGTTGCTCAATCAATTCATCCGAACGCTCTCCCATCCGAGCGCGTGCTCGCAACCAGTTACCGAGATAAAGTGGATTGTCGGGATCGAGACTACTGGCTTCCGCATAAAGTTCAATCGCTTCCATCACTCGCCCTCCCGCTTCCAGCGTCAAACCGAGATTATTAATCGGTCTCGGATCGTCGGATAACAATCCCATTGCAGCATCGAAATGGTTGGCCGCCGACACCAGTTGGCGTTGTTCGTAGTAGATCAGCCCCAAGTTGTTGTGCGCCACACCATGACTGGGATCTATTGCCAGCGCCTGTTCAAACTTGCTGGCAGCTTGATCCAGATGCCCCTTATGATATTGATGCAGTGCTTGACTGACTAAATGCGAACTAGCGCCCAAGTGGCCCTGACCATCGACAACCAACACGTCGTGGCTGGGAGACATCGTCGTACAGCCGATTTGTGAAACTATTGATAAGACCATAGGCAGCCAAAGCATATTGCTTGCGCATTGGACGACACGTCGCCTGTCGCACCGAATATCGGAATTGAAATCGCCGCCGAGCATGTGTGGTCGAATCGATCTCCGGTTGTCGCGCGCAGCACGACGAAGTGAATGGATTTAGCATTGGCCGAATGAACACACTCGTGGTGGATTGCGCCAAGTGGGTCGTTCCTGCCGGGAGTGATTTGCCTCAACAGCTAGTCACACTCGGCAAGTGTGACCCACTTGAGATTACCGCGTGATTTGCCATTATCCTGTCTCATTTGCTTGTCGGAGAATAGATAAGCTGCGTCAAGATCAACCGCGTATTCCAAAGCTCCAAGCCGTTGCTAGCAATTGCATTTCGGGCTGGCTCAGGTGTCAACGACAACTCGCGAACTACCTGCCCATCGTCGTTCCGCCCAAGTGCGCTAGCAAATCGATGCAGTTGATCCAGCGCGACCTGCTGAAGCACTAGCTCTGTTGTCCTTACTTGATACTCGGTGTTCCCGAGTCGCGTCGGCGCGGTGGGTGAAACGGCCACCAGCGATTGGGGAGCAATCTGACACTGCCCCTGTGCCTCGATGACTCGCCCTATCGTTTGTTGAGGCGATTCACTTTCGAGGGAAGCAACACGCGGACGGTGCCGTAGCCCAGCGATCTCGCGGACCAATTGCTGGCATTGGCCCAGATCCTGCGAGGCGCTGACGAATTCCCGATTGACCTTCAACCACTCATTAGCCGTAGTCAGCAACACAATCGCGCTGACTGCCAGCAAACCTGCGAAGAGCAGCGATTGCCGATTCCAAATTTGCGAGCTGCTCATGGTTGGCTTCCTGCACCGCGACCGACAGATTCGTTGCGCGTGCCGTGAAATTGGGCTCGGATCTTACCATTTTTCACGGCTGATGTACTGGGAGGCGATACGTTCAATCCACTGGCCTGCAATGATTGAGCGAGTTGGGCAGCGTCTTGAATCAGCCCCAATTCCACATCCAAGTAAATCTCACGACCGTTGAGCCGCAGTTCATGCACAGAGATCGGTAGGTCTGTCGGCAGCCCAGAGATGACTTGCCGCATCACCGGTAGGATGGTGATCGGCAACTCAATGTTCTTATTCGTAGTACGTGAGCCTGTAAGTTTCGCGTGCTCGCTTTTTAGTCTTGCCATCACAGCGGAGGTGATTTTCTGCTCGGGTAACGCCGATCGCACCAGCGTCGTCTGCTGGGCTTTTAACTGCGCCACCGCCCCGCGCACCCGTTCTGCTCGCCAGTAACAGGCCAGCGCGGCCACCAACAAACAGCCTGCAATCAGCAATAGGCCTCTATTTAATGACTGCGATTGGCGCCATGGCGAACTGCTCCCAGAACACTTTGCGTCCCGCGCTAGATCGAACCACGCGGCCGATTTGCCCCCCAAGATCCGTGAAACGAATTGCCTATTTCGCTCCACTTCATCGACCGTAACGACCGGTATCTCTGCGGGCCCTACGATTTCACCAACTATCGCGTGGCTGATTGGCTCGCGCGAGGCCCATACGACGACGGGGTGCGCGGCGGAAAATTCCTCCTGCAACACTTGCCAATCGCGGGCTGCGTTCGCAGTTTCACTCGGGAGTCGCCACAGGATCACTTGGCCTCCCTTCAAACCAACGATCTCGAACTGACCATCAACGTGCAGCAGTATTAAACTGTTGTTGCGAAATCCGACGTGCTCTTCGGTTACGGCTTGGAGCAACACTAGACTTTTGGGTGCTACCAATTCTAGTCGGCAATCGCTGAGCTCAATTTGCTCCAACAAGCTAGACCAGCTTGCTTGAGGTGAGGCAACAGCTGAGACATTTGATCCGCTATTGGAAGTCGAGCCGAATTGAAAATCGCACATCAGCTCTTCAGCGCTATGTGGCAGGTCGGCTTCTAAACGAAAGGCAAGCGTGGAACGTTTGGTAGAACCACCCACGTCCGATCGAGGGAAGACGTCAAACAAAAAAGCTGTCGATCGAGCGATAATTGCCAATTGCTTTAGACTCGCTCGATGCGCGCGACTAAGCTCGGGCCACCTATCTGCCAGCACCCGCAAATCGTCCCCTTGCCACCATGCATCCGCGAGATCATCGCCACCGCTAAGTCTCCACAGTGACGAATCTCCCCGCGCGTGTTCGTATAGAATAGCGGGCGGAATGGACACTAGTTGTCGACTCCCATATCTAGGCTCTCGTTCATCTCTTCCGCCGGGGTGCCATTGAGACTATCGAGTTCCTCTTCCAGTTGCGTGGCGTCGTCCTGTATTGGGCTATCTTCTTCGGCATAAATATCGCCCATCGGCCGGACTTCCTCGGCCCCCGTCGCTGTCTCGACCACAGCCGATTTGGTGACGATCAACTCTTGTGAGTTCCCTTGAAAAGAAACCACGATACTGCGCGAGGCGATTGAGTCGATACGAATACCGGCGGGCTCCAGTTGCAATGTGCCGCCTACCGGTTTGAGGTCCATTACACCATGACGATCGACGACCAGCGCATACGAATGACCAGGCTCGATAATAGTCCCGGTTAACTGCACACCCGCCAGCGGACCGCTGACAGACGTAGGAGCTTGAGAGTTTGCTGCTTCAGATCCCACAGAAGCCGCTGGCGAGTCGACCACCCAACCTTGCAACCGCCGGCTGGACAACTGCTCGCCCCACTCATTGTCATCGAGCGCCTCCAAATCTTTGGCCACAACAGCTTTGTCTGCGTCAGGCAGTTGCTGACTGAGCATGCTTGGACTGGGAACAGCAATGGGCCACAGCACGGCCCAGGCCAGTAGTCCCACCGCCCCGATCGTCAGAGCGGTCATACCAGCCAATTTCAGTTTACGTCGTTGTCCGCGTTTCAGCATAGGTCCGTCCGCGCCCTGATTCGACTGCCAGCCAAACTAAGAGTATACCAGCGGGCGGAAACATCGCCATATCGAAAGCGTTGTCAAAGACCTCGAACAGAAGGAAGCAGAGACAACGGAGGGCGAAACCTGCATTGGCCGATCTCTGTTCCCACTCCCCTAAAGTGCGTTCAGCATCGGATTTTCCGTTGCCCCGCCTACTGCCACGCATCCGTCCATCCGGATGAACGGATACAGCGCCAGGGCACTATTCGCGCGTCGGGGGCTGCGGCGCGATCGCCTGAGGGCAGTCCCTTGCCGCTAGCGGCCGCCTTAAACCCAAGACCGTTCCATTTTCCGTTCGCGAATTTGTTTAACGCCAATACCATTCAATTTTCCATTCGCGAATTTGTTTAACGCCGAGCCGGAGCAGGCTGTCGCTCCGCGTTCGATCAGCCAATCGCGACAATCACAACCAAGCAACGAATTTCCCGAAGGTTCAGTCACAGCCTGCGCAGGCGACGGCAGGGTTGGAGCCCGGCAGTAACATTCAATTCGATAAATCTAGCCCATCAGCCCCAATCCAAAAACCAATCCTACTGTTCCCCTTCAATGAGGCCGCGATCTTTCGATCGCGGAAAGGCAATATCCTACCCGTCAACGGCCCACTTTCTGCGCGAGCCCCATTTGCAATCGATTCACGTCATCGTCGTCCATAGTCTCACTCCAATTTCCAAAATTAGTTCTGTCAAAAGTAAGTGATCGATCATCGCCCTTCGTGGGATTTGGATGTAAAGAGTTCATTTACAAGCCCAGCTCTTTTGTCTACCATGCCTAAGTCGAAATTTGGATTTTCGCGTCGGCCTCATTGAAGCGTGGGTTTTGGTTGTAACTCCATTTCTGACGCGAACTTCCGCGATTGGCACTGCCAATCGCGGCCTCACTGAACTGGACCTACTCGCAATTCGAGTTTACATATATGTAAACCCATGCCGAAGTACGTTTTCCATTGGACGCGCGACATCGTAGAGCACCTGGCGGAGAACGATGTCACTCCAGAAGAGTTCGAGGAAGTGGTCCAAGACGCATTTAGTGAGGCGACAACAAGTCGTTCCACGGGCCGACCGGCAAGGATTGGAGTGACGGAAGCCGAAGGTCGCGTTCTATTCTGTGTGTTCGAATGGGTGGATGGCGACGAAATGCATATCGAACCAATAACAGCCCACGAAATCGATTGCGAGCAATGTTAAAACCAAAATCAACATCGAGCGGCGAACTAGGACAAATGACCGGTGACAAACGGGCGAGCTACGCGAAAGCGGTGGCAGAAGAAAAATCGGCTCAGCGAGTGAACGTCCAACACGGGCGAGAATCCGCCAAACGACTTAAGGAATAACGTCAGCCGATCGCTGAATTGATCGCTCATCTGCGCCGCATTCGCCAGGCGCGCGGTGTCTCCCTGAACGAGCTGGAGACACGCACCGGGATCAGCAAGTCATCGCTGTCGAGGTTGGAAAATAGCGTCGCTCCGAACCCGACACTGTTGACGCTGCTGCGCTATGCGGCCGCGGTGGGGGTGACGCTGAAGCACGACGTGGTGGAAAGATAGGAGGATCGAAGCCTAGGTCGAATTCTGAAATGATTGCAGACATCTTCGATCAAGAAGATGCAACTTCGCGATATCTGATTTGATCTGCACGCGCATAGGTTTGCGGGTCGAGCGTGCGCAAATCGGCGCTCGTACCGGAACTCGGGCGGGGCGGCAGGCATGTTGCGGGACTCAAACGAAATTAGTGGCTAGCAAGAACGTTCGCTCGTCCGCCGATGGGATTGGGCGCCGATGGGGTAGCCGCTCAGTCATGCTCCCGCCGATCGAACCTTGCGAAACACCACTGGACTTGGCGGACCTGTTCCTGTGACCAGTAATGGGGAGAGCAGTCACGGGGACACTGTACATTTCCGGGAGACGAGCATGCCACTGTGTTACTATTCCAGCAGTCCGCGTTTTCGCAGGGATGATTTGAGCATGTTGAGCGTGGGGTGGGTCTTGGCAATTTTCTTGGCAAAATCGTGAGCGAGCTGTTGGCCTGCCTCGCCACCGATCACTTCACACAGGCCGGTCGATAGCTCGAAAGGCCACATATTGGTATTCGCTCATGGTTCCCTCCTATTAAAAACCATACCCATGCGACGGGATTTGGGAGCACGGGAAGCCAGCTTCTGACGACGGGATGTGGGATCTCACGGCGATCCGTCTACGGAGCGAACAAAGCGCCGAGGTCCAACGGCTTGTCACATGGCTCCAGTGGCACAAGTTGTTCGCCAGCCTTCGCGACACTGCGGTCTGTATACACACCGGCTCGCGGAGATCGAAAGATGTGGACGCAACTGCTTTGCACATCAACGACCCAATATTCGACGATACCTGCTTCAGCATATAAGGTCGCCTTTTCGATCAGATCCGAATGCAAACTGCTGTCCGAAATTTCAATTACCAGCTTCACATCCGCTGCGGTGGGATGTCGATCGCGATAACGCCCGGCGACAATCCAGCAGACATCCGGCACGGGGCGACTTTCCAATGCCGAGAGATCAAGATCCGCCTGGACTCTCACGCGGATTTTGGCGCGAGAAGTTGTCAAGAAAGACCATTCCGTCAGGTAATCAATGTAGTCGTTGTGCAACGGACCGGCGGGATTCATTTCCCTAACCTCCCCACGAATCAATTCAATTTTTCGGTGCAAACCATCAAAGGCTCCACGCTGGACCATGCGATCGTATTCGTCAGTTGTTAGATGCAAACTGGTACTCATTAACCTCTACCTCCTTCCGGCGCTGGATGTATTATAACCCAAGTTTCTTGTTTTATACTCGATGGCTATGCTCTGTTCCCTCCTTTGCCTCCTGTTTGAACCCAGCTAATTCAAACTGAACGACTCCGTCGTCTGCCGGCCATCTTCGTCGACGTAGAGCACCGACAAATGTTGCGTTCGTTGACTCCGATCCTCACACTCTATCCACACTGAAAAAGCGGTTGAGCCATCTCCCAAGAGTAACGCTAACCGGCCGCGATCGGTTTCATTCAACACGGTTTGTCGTAACAACAAATCTGTTTCCAGCGCCGGGGATTCATCATGACGCTCGACAATACGCCGCGCCAGCCCATCGGTAACAACTCCCTTGCAGGCCAACTCTAACGAAAGTGGCGACGCGCGGTGAATGTTCAATTTTCCTGATCCCCAAAGCGTCACACCGCGCGTTAATTCCACCAACACTCGATCGCTCCCCTCCAAGGCACGCAAACGATTTAAATCGAACACATCTCCCCAACTCCCTAGTACACGAGCGGTTGGAATACGCTCTAGATCACGCAAGGCGCGAAATGCGTTGGGCCCCAATACTCTGCGCAGCGATTGCGTCACCGTGCCAGGACGCCCGAGTTGTTGCAGCGCGTTGAGATTCAGCTTAGCATTTTCGTCGGCCAGTATGACGGTAAACAGCGCGCCGCCAAGTTCCACAGTCTCGGTGATGGCAACGGGAAAAGACCGCTTCGACAAACGCTCGCTGGCTGAAATTTGTTTCTCGACAGCTTCCAACAGCAGCGGCGTATCGCGCAGCAGACTGCGACTACAACTCAGCCTTCCCCAACGCGTCTGCAGTGCTTGCAATCGCTCTAGTGAATCAACATGAGCCTGCATCGAACGCGTCGCCAGCCCAGTCAGCGCGACGGAGCAGATTGTTAGGGTCACCAAGACCAACAACAGTGCGTAGCCGGAATGGCGCGATTGCCGCATCTAAAGTCCCTCTCCGTTGGTTCCCGAATCGCGCGCAATCGATTCGCGAAACAGTGTCTGCCTCTGGTCACCGAGTAGCGTCACCTCCACAACGGATGACAGCGGCAGCCAACCACCCCCTTTCGCCGTTGGCTCAGCGGACAGCGCTTGCAATGCGGCGGGGGGCAACAGTGACACATCGCGTGTGTCAAGATAATTCGAATTCAGACCAATCGCAGTTACGCCTTGCCAAAGTGGTTGCACGGCGCTGCCACCGATGGTTGGCGTGGGATCCACTCCGCCGCCCGCCGACTGCTGCACGCGGAGCAGCAGCCCACCGCGCTGAGTCGGGCGAATTCGATAGCTGGCGATGGCCATGGTCAGTAGCGGTTCACCGCTGTCGGCATCTTGCGCCACGTAGCCCAACAAATCGAGCTGCAAATTGCTTGAGCGATAACTGCGGGCATTAATCACATCGCGCCGCAATTGCCGGGCCAGACTCTCTGGCAAAACACTCGCCGGAGTCCTACCAACGTTTCTCGTTTCCGCCATGAGTACTCTTAAAACGCTGACCACGGCAGTGACCAGCACTGCCAAGAGCACGGCGGCAATCACCATCTCCAACAGCGTGAAGCCCAACCGACTATGTTTGAAGTCGTGTTGCTTAAAAGTATGTGCGTCGTTCATCGTTTCATTCAATGAATGCAAGTGCCAATTGAAGAATTACCTGCAATGTCAACTCCGCGCGCGAGTATTGATGTTGTGTTGCTTCAACCACGAAGTAGTGGCATTGATTGGGCTGGGGCCAAACCCCAGGGAATTATACAAAAGTAAAACTACGCCGAAGGCGTTAAAGCTATTAGCCGGTGGTCGAGCGTAGCGAAAACCACCGGATAACGAAAAACCTGCGTGATCAAACGTAACGGTAGGTGCTTTAGCGCGACCTACGGCTAATGTCTCAAATCCCTTCGGGATAATTTCTAACTTATGCATAGCTCACAGGATTTGCATCCCAGGCTATCGAATTCTGTGCCTGCGGCACTAATCGGTACAACCACAAACAGTGCGAGCGACCCACTCTATGGCGCGTCGAGCTGATATTGAAACCGCAAAATTGTCGAGCTGATATTGAAGCCGGCACGTTATGCCGAAAGCCTTGGCACTACTCCTCTGTGCAACATGTCAAACTGTAACGACACCGTGACTGTGAATGCTGCCGTTTTGTGGAGTGACATCGGTTTGTTGCGAAGGAATAGACTGAGTTTGACGAATAATCCTTTCGTATGCCCCAACCGAACTGCTGTCGCATTGCTAGCTTGTGCGTGCACATTGGGGCAATTCCAATCAACGGCCGGATACGATCGGCGGGGACCAAGCAGGATCGACGTTGCCCATCAAACCCATGCATAACCGACCGTCGAAACGCAGCTCTTGCAGACTTTGCCTGTTTGGCGCATGGGCCCTGCTCGCGCTGGGATGCGGTGTCGTCGGTTGTACGCGTTCGCAGTACCGCAGCCGTGCGGACAAGGAAGCCTACTGCTTGGTAGAAAGTCGGCAACTCGATCCACTGTGGGATCTTCCCACGCGAACGGTGGAACCACAGCCGCAATCGCGCATGCAAGTGGCCGCCGCGCTCGAGTGCGCGCCGCAGCCGATCGACGATCCAGCTGCCCATCGATTTATGAATTGCCCTGATGGCTTCGATAACTCGAAGTACTATTCGCAAATTCCAACGCAAGGGCATACCGAGAATCCGATCTGGATCGACTACTTGCCACGCGACGCCGACGACCAGATCGAGTTGACACAACCGTTGGCAATCGATTTGGCACTGCTACATAGCCGCGATTACCAAACGCAATTTGAACAAGTCTACCTGACCGCGCTATCACTGTCGGGCAACCGCTTCGAATTCGATACGCAGTGGGCCGGAGGTGGGGGGACCAACTTCACCGCCACCGGAGCTGACCTGGGCGATCAACGACAGTTGCAAGTTTCCGATCGACTGGGCCTGTCACGCAATTTGGCTGGCGGCGGGCAGTTTGCGACCGGCATACTGAATAGTCTCTTCTGGGACTTTGGTTCCGGGAGTATCCAAGGTGGCTCGGCAGCGCTGGTTACCAACTTCACCCAGCCGCTTTTGCGTGGTGCCTTCCGTCACGTGCGGCTGGAAAACTTGACACAGGCCGAACGCAATCTGCTGTATGAAGTCCGTGATTTCGCTCGCTTTCGCCGCACGTTTCATTTGAATGTGACCAGCGATTACCTAAGCCTTTTGACGCAAGTTCAAGCCATACGCAACACGCGCACCAACGTCGTCAATTTGCAACGCAACCTGCGCGAGTATGAAGTGCTGGTAACGCTCAAAATGGCCTCGCAGATTCAAGCCGACCAGGTTTTCCAGCAGTATCAAAATGGGCGTCTTTCGCTGTTGTCCTCAGAACAAAGTCTGATTGCATCCTTAGATCAATTCAAATTCCGCTTGGGATTGCCCCCGTGGGTGCCGTTCAAGATCGACGAATCGCTGTTAGAACCCTTTGAATTGGTTGATCCCGAGATCGAGAGCCTTCAATCGCAGACCGACGAACTCTATTTGTCTTTGGTTCAGTACTTGTCGCCCGATGTCGCCCCGCGCGACGTATTGCTGTCAGGTTTCGAGCGATACAAGCAACTCCGCGATCAAGCTGAAGAGTTGCTCCCCAGCTTGGAAGAGGATTTGGGCAAGTGGCTATCGCGACTGGACGCGGTCGATGTGGATAGCCTCGAGACCGACGATTTGCTTGACCACCAACAGCAACTGGCGCTGGCCAAACGCATCGAAGAACGCTTGCTCGAACAACAGCAAGTTGTGAAAACGCGCGAGGCGTTTGACTCAGAATTGCTCGCGCAATTGGAAGCCTACGACCAACTTCCACCTCAGAGCGACGATCAAAAGCAGTCAGCCGCAGACAGCAAGCAAGAGCAAGAGCGGGCCGCTGAGGGGCGGGCGGTGCAAGAGGCAGAGAAGCCCGAATTGCTGTCGACCAAAGCGTTGCAGGACGCCGTGGGTCGAGAACTGCGCGAGGAGATCGACGAAATCTACGTAGCCCAGTCGCAGATTCGCATGTTCCTGATCGAGCTCGAACCGCTTGAAATTCAAGAGCAACGAGCCATAACTTTCGCTCATCGTCAGCGACTCGATTTGATGAACAGCCAAGCTGCCGTCATGGACGCCTTCCGCAAAGTCGAAGTAGCCGCTGATGCGTTGGAAAGCGATCTGAGCATCACCGGTAGCGTGGCCTTGGGGAGCGACCCAAGCAAAAACAACGCCTTTCGTTTCGACTCGTCCGCCAACACCTACCGCGTCGGCGCTCAGTTCGACGGCCCGCTCAATCGCCTTAATGAACGCAACTTTTTTCGCGCACAGCAGATCGCCTATCAGCGCATTAGCCGTTCGTTTGTCGCCGACAAAGACCAGGTCGCCAATGAAGTGCGTTCGATCTTGCGTCAACTGAAACTGAGGCGTCTCAATTTTCAAATCGCTCGTCAACAATTGGTCGCCGCTACGCGACAAGTCGACCAGGCGCAAATCGACTTGCGAACCAACAACTCAGCTGAAGCGAACCTGACGTTGTTCTTGCTGCAAGCCCTGCAAGGCATGCTGGACGCCAAAAACAATTTGATCTCGAATTGGATCGACTATCGCGTGCAAAAGATGCGACTGTTCGTCGCGCTGGAGATGCTGTATCTGGACGAGCAGGGGAACTGGATCAACGCCGACAGCGGCCTACAGGAATTGGCCAACTTTATCGACACCGACCCGGAGTACTTTCCACCGAACTGGGTTGGTCCGAGCGCAATGACTGCGGCGAGCAAATCGGCTGACGATCCGACGGATCGGACCGGTGACGAGGAATCCGACGGGGCAATCGGCGAGCCTGTTGAAGGGACAGCGACCGAGCCCCAACAGACGCCTAACGCAATCCCTCAAGATGCTTCCTCGGTCAACCGGGAGGAGTCCATTCGTCCGGCCGAAGTGATCGATTTGGTACCACCGCCTTCCGTTCCCGCTGTGCCGTAAAAGCTAGTGCTGCAAATGCTTATCGCGTAAGGACAGATTTGCGATCATCAGCGGCAATACCAGCTCGACGCGCCAGCGAGTGGGTCGCCTGCGCGCGAAAGCGTTGCAATCATGCCTTCGCAATGAGGGACCCACTCGCTGGCAAGCCGGTGGTTGTCGTGCGACATTTCCCCTGGGGTTGCACCCCAGGCTACCCAACACCACCGCTTCGCGGTTGAAATACTGCGACTTCAAAACTTGCTCGTCGAGCTGATATTGTGGACTAAAAATGTGTCGGTCGGGGTCGATCTGAGGTAGAATGAACAACGTAGAATGAACAGTATCGCACCGACGCGTTCTACTCAACCATTCTTGTTAGCCGATCCTCGCCATCGAGCCCTTCGCAACATCATGAAGATTTTATTCCGACTCCTGATGCTCGCCGTACTAGTGGCTGGCGCGGCCTTTGCCGCCTACCGTCTGCCAAGTTTACTTGGGGGTGGTCAAGCTGAATCTAATGCTGCCGCGATACATACGGTGCAGCGACGCACGATCGAAGATCGAGTCGTAGAACGCGGGACAGTCGAAAGTCAGAATACGGTGTATGGCAAGTGCGAACTCCCCGGTTGGCAGAACAAGATTATTTCTATCAAACCCGAAGGAACAATTGTCAAAAAGGGAGATATCGTCGCGCAGCTTGAAGCCGAGGAGGTCGACCGCACCATTGCCGAGAAGGAAGTACAACTGAATGAAGCCAGAGGCAAGCTCGAGCAATCCAAGCAAGAGCTAGATATTCAACTCAACAAAGGGGAAAGCGATATTGCCGCTGCCGAGTTGGAGTTGAAGCTAGCCGATTTGGATTTGGAAAAATATACGGATGGCGACTATAAGGCAGAACAAGCCGACTTGGAGCGCGCCATCAAAGAGGACTTGGCACTGCTGGAAAAAACCCGCGACGAGCGCTACAACGTCGAGACGTTGGTCAAGAAGGGCTATCGCTCTCCGCAGCAATTGCGCGAGATACAACTCCGCGAGGACAGCCTTGAGTTTCAAGTCGAACGCGACGAACGAAAGCTCGAAGTGCTGCAGACCTACGACTATAGACGCAAGAGTACCGAGTTTGTGGCCAAAGCCATCGAAGCTAAACGCAAAGTCGATCGAGCCCAGACCACGGCCACCGCGGAACGTTTGAAATCTGAATCCGCGGTTGAGAATGCCAAAAACGCAGTTGCACTGTACGAACAACAATTGAAAGAGCAGATGGCCATCAAAGAAAAGTGCGTGCTGATCGCCGCTCAAGATGGCACCGTGGCCTATGCCAACGAACGTTGGTACGATCCGTCCGAAAGAATTCGGGAGGGTACTACGGTTCGTTCGCAACAAGACATCTATTACCTCCCCGACATGAACAACATGCAGGTCAAGGCAACGGTTCACGAATCGGTCGTCGATCGCATTCAAGTTGGGCAAAAGGCGACCATTCGCTTGGATGCCTTTTCCGACATGAAGCTCAAAGGGACCGTGTCGTACGTTTCCGAGCTGGCGGCCAGCAGCTATTCCGATGCGAAAAACTATGATGCGAAAATCATCATCGAAGAGATCCCTAGCGGCATGGCTATTAAGCCAGGCATGACCGCCGAAGTCGACATCTTGGTAGGAACTTATGAGGATGTCGTCGCTGTCCCGATTGGTGCGATCACCGAGCACTTTCAACGCACTTTCGTGTACGTCATGTCGAATGGCAAGAGTGAACGACGCGCGGTCAAAACGGGGCGGATGACACACTCGTTCGTCGAGATAGTCGAAGGACTAGCCGCTAACGAAGAGGTCGCCCTGGATGCCTATCAACGCGGGACTGCGGATTTTGCGGAATCAGAACGCTCCGATGGCGATGAAGCCTCCACGGAAGAAGCAACTCCAGCGGCCGTCTCCTCCGAGCCTGTGGCCGGCGGACCGACTGCCGCAGGAGAGGTGTAATGCGCGTCGGCAATTCTATGGCCATGCTACAAATGGCGATCCGCGGCGTCATGATGCACAAACTCCGCTCGATTCTCACCGTGTTGGGGTTGGTCTTCGGTGTGGCAAGCGTGATTGTCATGTTGGCGGTGGCCGAAGGGGCTAGCCAACAAGCCCAACGCCAAATCGCCGCCTTGGGTGTCAACAACATCATTGTGCGCAGCACCAAACCAGCTGCCAACGATCAAGAGATCAACTATCGTTCCTTCGAGCAGAATTATGGCTTGACCTACGACGACCTGCGGCGCATTAAAGAGACATTGACCTCCGTGGTGGACGTAACGCCACTGCGTGAATTTCCTCAAGAGGCGCGGTATGGTGCCGAAAAGGTCGAAGCGCGACTCGTCGGCGTCTATCCCAGCTACTTCGCTACCAATAAATTGAAGGTCACTCGCGGGCGTTTTCTCGAACAAGCCGATTTGGATAATCGCAGCAACGTTTGCGTTGTCGGCGAAGACATTGCCATCAAGATCTTCCGTGGCTCAACGCCGCTGGGAAAATCGATACAAATCGGCGGCAGACATTTCTTTCGCATAGTTGGTGTACTGGGGTATAAGACACCATCCGCGGGAGTTGGATCGAGTCTCGCGGCGCAAGACTTAAACTTGGATGTAGTGATTCCGTTGACCACCGATCGCAGCCGCATTGGCGACGTGATCGAAAAGCGAGAGCAGGGAAGTTTCTCGCGTCAGCGGCTGGAGATCAGCCAAATCACAGTCGAAGTGGTCGACCGCTTTCAAGTTAAATCTACGGCCGCCGCGTTGGAGGGACTGATTGCCAAATATCATCCCCTCAAAGACTATGCCCTAACCGTGCCGCTCGATTTGCTCGAACAAGCCCAAGCCACTCAACGGATCTTTAACTTTGTGCTGGGTGCCACGGCGGCCATCTCATTGCTGGTGGGTGGCATTGGCATCATGAACATCATGCTGGCCACCGTGAGCGAACGCACACGCGAGATTGGCATTCGCCGCGCGTTGGGTGCCAAACAGTCCGATATCATCTTGCAATTTTTGATTGAGACCGCCTCACTGTCGCTATTCGGAACCGCCTTGGGGGTCATCATCGGGCTGGCCACTCCCGGCATCGTCGGTTATTTCGCGGGGATGGAAACGCTCATTACGCCCTGGTCGATTGCCGTGGCAGCGCTGGTGTCGTTGACGGTTGGCATCGTGTTTGGCATCTACCCGGCTCGTCAAGCCGCGCGGCTCGACCCCATCGAAGCCCTCCGCCGCGGTTAGAACACATTCGTAGCGGAAGTCGCCAAGACTTTCGGCGAGGCGGCGATCTGATTGAATTACTCCGACTCGTACTCGATCGCTATTTCGAATTCGAATTCGAATTACGAGCACGAGCACGAGCACGAGTAGGAAAATCCGGGGACTACGACACTTCTCGGCCAGCGCCACAGCTAGATTTTGTAGATGGAGAAAAGAAGGCCAAATGAACTCTGCGTTTCTCTGCGTCTCGGCGACCTCTGCGTTAGCAACGAGGCAATCGAAGTGGGTATGGTGGCGTTCAGCGCGAGGTGTCGAAATTCTTGGCGACTTCCGCTACGACCGTTTTGTTTTGGGTCGATTTTCGGGTGTGATTCCAAACCGTTCGTACCAACCCTCGGGTGCCGTATTCTGACCGTGCCACGGATCTTCGTTCACGATCGTCCCATCGGGTAGCTCGTATCGAATCTCGCCTTCTTTGCCATCGAGCGGTATGGGAATTCCCATCCTGCGTGACTCTGCCTTGGCATGCTGGGCAGCTCGCTCCATAATTTGGCTCATCTCTGCCAATCCCATCAATGTTTTATTGGGCTTCTTGATGATCACTGTCAATCTCCCCCAGTTCGTAGAACAGTCTAAGCAGTTCTCTGTCCACTATCACCATATCGCCCTGTGAACACTTGGCAACATCGCGACGTAAGTCCTCTCCATTATAGGTGAGGAGCCATTCATCGGCCAATTGTCGGTATTTTAGCCAAAAATTTTGTAAGGCTCGTGGGAAACGGCGCCTCACATCCGTGGATGGTACATGATGGCCACCACGTCGCACACGAGCAGCTACGCGACCAATGCTTCTGGTGGGTGAATCTACAAATACCATCTGGATAGTAATCCAATAACCACATTGCCTTGCCCGACGAATTGTTCCCAGGAACGATTTTCCCGAAAGCGTGGTTTCGACAATGAAAGTCTGTTGGGATTCAATCATTTCGCCCAATCGAAGAATGAATTCGCGTCCTGCAGCAAGAGCTGCTTTGGCGGGGTCAGCCGGTGACATTTCGGCGGCAATCTGATCGGCACCAAGGTAAGGAATCGATCGCCTTTTCAGCGTTTCAAGCACAAAGGTCGTCTTCCCCGCGCCGTTGGGGCCGCCGACGATAATCATTTGTGGTGGTAAGGCGTTCATGATCGATCAGTCTATAAAAGTTCGTCTGCGTTTCCAATACGAACCAACAGGCTCCCTGCCAACTTGTAGTCAATGAAATATCCGTCAAGAATGGTAAGCCGATAGCGCTCGCGCGTGTCGGTTCACAAAACGAGTGCTATTTGGCGCTCGCCCGAATTCAATTTAGACACAATGCACTTATGAATAACGAACAGTCCAACATAGTTTTGTGTTACCCCGTAGAAGCACGCCATTTGCAAAGATTTGCCGCAGCCTTTCCGAATGCCAATTTTATCAACGCGGGCCAGGAGCGAATTGCCGAGGAGATTTTCCAGGCGGACATTTTTGTAGGACATGCCAAAGTCCCCGTCGATTGGGAGCGCGTGGTCCAACAGGGTCGATTAAAACTAATCCAAAGTTCGGCGGCGGGACTGGATCACTGTTTGGTCCCGGCCGTGATCGACTCGGATATACCCGTGTGCAGCGCTTCGGGGTTGTTTGCGAATCAAGTCGGCGAACAAACCTTAGCCTTACTGCTAGGTGTACTGCGTGGTCTTCCCATTTTCTTTCGACAAACTTTGTCCAAAGAATTTGTACGGCGGCCCACCGACGACTTGCGCGGTAAACGCATTGGCATCGTTGGCATGGGAGGGAATGGTCGACGCCTATCGCAATTGCTAGCACCCTTCCAAGTGACGATTCGGGCCACCGATTATTATCCGGTGCGCAAGCCCCCCGAGGTCCAAGAATTGTGGGCAGCCGAACGACTAGTGGAATTGGCTAGCGAGAGTGACATATTGGTACTTGCCCTGCCGCTCAATACATCGACTCATCGATTGGTTTCGGAAGAGGTGATTCGGGCGATGCCCCCCGGCGGGTACCTAATCAACGTCGCCCGAGGTCAAGTCGTCGACGAAGGGGCCTTGGTCCGAGCGCTTCAGGATGGCCATTTGAAAGCTGCTGGAGTGGACGTGACCTATGAAGAACCGCTACCCCCCGATAGTCCGCTATGGGAACTTCCCAACGTGATTATTACTCCTCACGTGGGTGCACAAGCAGCTAGCCGAGTCGACGACTCCACCCAGCTTGCGATTGAAAATCTGTCGCGCTATTTTCGTGGAGAGTCATTGTTAAATATCGTTGACAAAAACCTCGGTTTCCCACACCCTGACGCGATGGCTATAAATCAGTAAGCTGGATCAAGCTCGGCACTATCGCTTCGGGGCGAGACTAATCAAAATAGTCGTTGGATGACCTGACACGAGGTCAAACCATGTAAACTCTCATCTGCACATGCACGACCCATTGAATCAGACCGCATTACTTCGGTCATCTGCGGCTAGCGCTATCAACTCACTTGCCTCGACACGGTAACCAATGCACACCACCAGGATGTCCGACGAAGAAAAGACTCGCGCCCTAATCGAAGGCGAAGTGCTTGTCTCATCTGACAAACTCGTCGAGCGTTATACGGCGCTGTTGGATTGTCGTCGAGTCCAGTGGACGACCTATCATCGGTTCGTGCGGGAGCTGGGAAGTGGTGGGCAAGGGATTGTTTATTTGAGTGAACGCAAGGGTGCTGACGGTTTCAACCAACCGGTGGCCATGAAGGTCTTTTCACCGGAACGCTTTGCCACCAGCACCGCATACCGCAAAGCCATGGAGCGCATCGCTCACGTGGCTTCGCGGATCGCTACCATTCAGCACGACAACATTCTCGACGTACAAGACTTCGTCGACCGCGATCGAATTCGCATCATGGTAATGGAATGGATTGACGGCTACGATTTACGGCAATTGATGAATCCCGACCGATTGGCTTTGGTCCGCGAATTGGCTGCACCGGACCGGTGGAACCACATCAATAGTGTGATCGCCACCTTTGGTCCCGATCAAACGCGGTTCAAGGCGGGGGTGGCGGTGGCGTTAGTGCGGGATTGCCTGGCTGGCCTAGCTGCGCTGCATCGCGAGCGGATCGTGCATGGCGACATCAAACCGGCCAACATCATGGTCAAGCGGACCGGTAAAGCCAAGCTGATTGACATGGGCTCTGCATTCGAGCTGGACGATCCACCACCGAACCGTGCCTGCACTCCCGCTTATGCTGCACCGGAAGTGCTTGAGGGATCGAGTTGCACGCCGCGCAGCGATTTGGCCAGTTTAGGATATGTGTTGATCGAGATGCTGTCGGGCCGCCCCTGCTTTCCAGCGGAAAACAATTTCCGTGAGCTACTGGAGATGAAGCGACGGTTGCCGCAACGCCTGCATGAAATCCTCCCTCCCGAGGTGGCTTGCAATAGCATGTTAGTGAATCTCTGCAAACGGTTTATTGCCACCGATCCGTTGCGTCGTTTCCCCGACGCCGAAGCGGCCGAATTGCTCGAAGATGGAGCTGCCCAATTCCATCGTCAATTGGTATTTGGTGACTTGGCTAGCGAATATGGTCACGATCTCTATATTTGGCTGGAAGAGATCCGCAAGATTGACGAACTCCACTCCGATGGTGGACTGGACTCAACCGCTTGGGAAAAGCCCGACGGGGCCTAACATGGCTCATCACGTGAGCTCTTCATAAAAGAAACGACATGGCACGGAAGTCCAAGAATAAACGTCCCACATCCAGTTGGTTGAGCGGTGTGCTACTGCCTGCCGTGGCCAGTGGTCTGGCGTTATGGGCCGCGTCACCGCCATTGGCTTGGGGCTGGCTAGCTTGGTTGGCTCCGCTAGGTTGGCTGTTGATCTGTCGCCGCGAACGGCCCGTTGGTCGACGCGGATATTTCGCGCTTTGGATTTCCGGCTGTCTGTTCTGGTTGCTGGTGCTGCATGGCATTCGACTAGCCTACTGGCCGTTGATTTTTGGCTGGCTGGCTTTGTCCTTATATTTGGCTGTCTATATTCCCATCTTTGTGGCCGTGACGCGAGTGATGGTTTGGCGATGGAAGTGCCCATTAGTTCTAGCCGCACCTAGCGTGTGGGTGGGATTGGAACTGATTCGCAGCTACCTGCTCACCGGCTACGCAGCCAACACTTTAGCCCACACCCAAGCTCACTATCCACTTGTCATTCAGATCGCTGATCAAGTCGGCGGGGGTGGTGTGAGTTTTGTAATGATGACGATGGCTTCGGCGATGTTGCCGTGGCTGCAAAGACTGTCGTCGACAACCGATCAACTACCCGCAGCAAACCGCTCCAATTCAAAACCTGCCGTGGCTGGGCTCGTCTGGTCTCTGAGCTTGTTGGGTATTGCGCTCGGTTACGGTTGGTGGCGACTCGACCAGGCTGATCGCGCGCTGTCCCAAACCGAACCACTGCTACGCGTGCTGTTAGTTCAAGAAAACACACCCTCCATGTTTGACATTCGGAGCGAAGAACGGAATCAACAGGCCTGGGATGCGTATTTGGAATTGACGAAGCAGGGGACTGCCGAACATGGACCTGTCAATTTGGTAGTGTGGCCCGAATCGACGTTTACGGGAAACGAACCATGGGTCGAACAGCAGTTGAGTGGCGAACTTCCTGAAAGGTTGCGGCGCGATGAAATCGATCGCGAGCGGCTGATGGCTTGGATCAGCGAGCATGAATTGGCGATGCGTTACAAAGCCAACTTGATACTCTCCGCCGTGCGCGAATCCACCGCTGTTGCTACACCTCTCCGCGACGGAATTCATCAAGAATTCCCGAACGATGACATCGACGACGCACCAAGCCTTGCCACACACGACGACTTCGCATCACTCGACTGGCCACACCTGCTGGTCGGCTGCGACGTGCTGGTCTATCGTTCCGAAAAAATTGAGCAATTCAATTCTGCATTGTTTATCAGCCCAGAAGGCAAACTGCTGGAGCGCTACAGCAAGATGCATTTAGTGATGTTCGGCGAGTACATTCCGCTGGGGCCGCTGTTGCAATGGTTGCGAGACATGGTGGGCTTGGGGGGAATGGACGCGGGGCAGGAAGTGCAGAGTTTCGCATTGGGCAACGTTCAAGTGGCTCCCAATATTTGCTTCGAAAGCATGATGCCACGGATGATCAACGGTCAAGTGCGTCAGTTGGTTTCACAAGCTGAATCGCCCGACGTGTTGGTGAATATTACGAATGACAGTTGGTTTCGCGGCTCGTCGATGCTCGACCATCACTTGGCCTGTTCGATGCTGTGTGCCGTGGAAAATCGACGCCCAATGTTAGTGGCCGCCAACACTGGATTGTCGGCACACATCGACGGCAGCGGGCGTTTGCTGCAATGTTCGCGGCGAGGGCAGGCCGAAACCCTCTTGGCCCAACCACATGCTGATGGACGCTGGGGATTGGTGCAAGTCGCCGGTTATCCGTTGTCTTGGCTATGCGGGCTGGTGACAGTCATCGCAATATGTTCCGCTTGGTTCTGCTTGCGAGTTAATACGAAAAAAACGCGATGACAATTATCATCGCGTTTTAGCGGGCGCCATCAAGAGATTCGGTGTGGCTCAAGGATTCTCTTAGAACACGTCCAGGATGAAATGATGTCCCCAGTGATAACGGCGCGAACTTGGGTAGAAGTTCTGCCAGTGTCGGTTGTAGACTGGAATTTGCATTTCAGGCGGATAGCGGTTGTACATGCTATCGCTGCTTTGATAGTACTCGCTGCCGCGATAATTCTGTGGATAGAACACATACGGATAGTGGTAGAATCTTGAGCAATCGCGACTCCCAGCGGCACCACCCCATGTTTGACCATAAGCCATGGCTTGCGGTGTCTGCGGATAGCCAGGATTGGAGTAGCTGGCCGTATAGGAAGCCAACTCCGCTTTGGTACCACTGGCAGTTGTTACCTCAGCCGCATCCTCTTGAGCGTGAGCCACATTGGCGAGAGCGCACATGGCGGTCACTGCAATCGAAAGAGACATTTTACGAAACATATTCAAAAACCCCCTGGGACTTTGTTGGTCAGTGACCTGGATCAACCTCTCCAGGCTTTGTGATCGGTCACAGGCAAAGGTGGAGTTGAAGGAATATTCGACACAACCTGCATTCTGTGGACCGCCAATAAGCTGCGCAAAGTTTGCGGCGCACATTCATGTGTCGACGAGGCTAGCCGCGGGAGGTTGAATTAGCGGTTTAACCCGCAGCCGTAGGCGAGGTTCTCCCGGATCATCCTCGCCTACGGCTGCGGGTTAAACAAAAACCGTGCAATCCAAAACGAACGCCGCTAGCTCCCGCGGCTCACACTACAAAAACGAAAAAGGGCCCGCTCGGAGAGCCTTCCCTTACCAAGGAAAGCTCGCCCAAGCGGACCCTTTTCACCGTGGAAAGCGGGCCTGAGCTGCAAGCAGCCAAATTAATCGTCGCCATACACCAGCGACTGTGCCTCTAAGGTCACGGAGCATCCTTGGTCGTGCGGATCGTCAAACTAACTCACTTGTTGCAACTCTCCCTCGTGGCCAAGGGGAGCTTTGTCGAACTAGTTGGACTCTCGATCCACGCTCGACTACCGGCGGAGGATTTACCGGCTCGTCGAATCCCTCATTTTTCAAAGTAGCGTTTGAGAATTGCAAACGCCTTTAGTGGTGGCAACCTAGCTCCGCTGCGGGCCTCGGTCTTTTGCCACTGCGGTGAACTATAAGCATGTCGCGTGCCAATCGAAGTTTTCGCGCGACATTTCTGATTTACATTCGATTTCCCACGCGCTGGGGGATTTAGCTAAACTGTACGTGCTATTCGCAGGAACGGTTTTGAAAAAACTGCTTGTAATATTTACAATGCACTTCCATTTCTACTCTTGAAAACCATGTTGCAAGTGATCACGTCAATGCTAGCTCAAGCACTCCCAATTCCACTTATCCGTGGCTCGCTCTTGGCACTCGTCGTTTTCAGTAGCTCAAATTGCCTGCACTGCAGTCCCATGCGAGCCGCCGATGACCCACTTGCTCAGAGTGCAAGTTCCGAAACTATTGTAGCTGGAGCGACAGCTGCCAAGGATCATGCGATCGTTGAAGCGCTGCTCCGCATGCCCCCTGACACTTTGGCCCAACATCCCGAACAACGCCCTGCTGTACTCCGTTTCCTAAAACGCAAAAGTGGGACTCAGCAGTACCTCGACGTTGCCAAGCAGTTGGGTGTGCTCGATCAAACGGAGCAGTTGGTTCAATTGCTGACTGCAGTTCCCCCAGGTGCATTGGGCGTGGAAGCGGCGCGATTGCTCGCGGACGACAATCAATTCGCGGCGATCGAAGCGGCTTTGAAACTTGACAATGAAGAACAGGCGTCTGCGGCGGCCAGTGCGTTGGGCTACGTGACGAAGCCCGAAGCCCGCCAGTTGCTGCAAGCCATCATTGAGAATAAAGACGGTAGTCGTCAAACTCGTTCGGCCGCCGCCGCTGCCCTCGGTCGCAGTGTCCCCGGACAGCGCATGCTACTGGCCAGAGTTAAGTCTCAACAAGTAGACGATGCCATTGCGTTTGCGCTCACCGATGCTTTGCTCAGCTCCAACAACGACGAAATCAAAACCGAAGCGGCCAAGTTGCTTACGCCACCTGCCTCGGCCACAGCCGAAGTGATCCCGCCTTTGCAACAACTCGCCAAAATGCGCGGCGATGCCGCGGCCGGGCAAATCGTCTTCAACACGACCGGAACGTGTATCAAATGCCACAAGGTGCGCGGAGAAGGAAAAGAGGTAGGTCCCGATTTAACAGAGATCGGCAGCAAACTTTCTCGCGAAGATATGTACGTGGCCATTCTCAATCCCAGCGCTGCCGTCAGTCACAATTTTGAAACATACACGCTGCTCAACACGGATGGTCAAGTTTTTACTGGTCTGCTCATCAATCAAAACGATCAAGGCGTCACCATACGCAACGCGGAAGGGATCGATACGACCGTCCCACAGGCAGACGTAGAAGAGCTCAAGAAACAATCCATTTCGCTCATGCCCGCTGATTTGCAAAAAGCCATGTCGCTGCAAAACTTATTGGACGTCGTCGACTACATGGTTCTGCTCCGCAAGCCAGGGGAGACAGCCTTTCAAGTACTCGAGTCAACCAACGCTGCCGATGCGCACGATCCGCAAGCGGCCGTCGATGGCTTCGATGTTGCCGCGGGCTTGGAAGTCCAATTGTTTGCCTCCGAGCCGCAATTGCTTAGCCCCACCAGCATTGATGTCGACCACTTGGGACGCGTGTGGGTGTGCGAAGCGGTCAATTATCGCCACTTCCGCAATCCCTCCAATGAAGAGCGCTCGGCCGGGGATCGCATTTTAGTACTGGAAGACACTGATCACGATGGCCGCGCCGACAAGCAAACCGTCTTCTATCAAGGGACCGATATCGATTCACCTCACGGTGTGACAGTACTTGGAAAACAAGTGATCGTGTCGGCCGGCTCGCAAGTGCTGATCTTTACCGACGAGGATGGGGACCTCAAGCCCGATTCGAAGCGACCGTTATTCACCGGTATCGACGGCGTCCAGCACGACCATGGAATTCACGCCTTCAACATTGGCCCCGATGGAAAACTGTATTTCAACTTTGGCAACGAAGGCAAACAGATTAAGAGCGCGACCGGCGAAACAATTGTCGACAAGGCAGGAAACCGCGTCGAGGACAGCCGACAACCTTACCAACAAGGTATGGTCTTCCGCTGCAATTTGGATGGGACGGAATTTGAAACGCTAGGTTGGAATTTTCGCAACAACTGGGAACTGTGCGTCGATTCGTTTGGCAGCATGTGGCAATCCGACAACGACGACGATGGTAATCGAGGCACGCGGATCAACTTCGTGATGGAGTTTGGCAACTACGGTTATCGCGATGAGCTGACGGGCGATACTTGGCAAGTGCCGCGAATCGGATTGGAGTCCGACAAGCCGCTACAGCATTGGCACCTCAACGATCCCGGCGTGGTCCCCAATATCCTACAAACTGGAGCTGGTTCGCCGACGGGAATTTGTTTCTACGAAGGGACGCTCCTCCCCGCTGCGTTTCAGAATCAAATCATTCACACCGACCCGGGTCCCAGCGTCGTACGAGCCTACCCTGTCGAACAGGACGGCGCGGGCTACCAGGCGAGCATCCTGAATTTAATCGAGGGGGAGAAAGACCCTTGGTTTCGACCCGTCGATGTGTGTACCGCTCCCGATGGTTCGCTGTTTGTCGCCGACTGGTACGATCCAGGCGTGGGGGGTCACCGCATGGGTGATGCTCAACACGGTCGAATTTTCCGCATCGTACCCACAGGGCACACAGGCTACCACGTGCCGAAGACAAGTGTTGCCGATGCCAAGTCGGCTAGCCAGGCGTTGTTCAATCCCAACTTGGCCACACGTTTCCTAGCGCAACAGGCATTGCAAAAAATGGGCCAGCCAGCCGCCGAAGCGATTGAAGAAGCCATGAAGCAAGCTCCCTCCGATGCGCTGCAAGCCCGAGCACTATGGCAGCTAGCGCTCGTCAGCGGCAAACCTGCGGGGCAAGTCATGATGGCCCTCAAGCATGCCAGCCCCAATATTCGCGTTGTGGGTATTCGTCTGGCGCGTCAGCACAACTTGGATCTGCTTCCGATTGTTGAACAACTCAAACGCGACCCTGCCGCGGCAGTGCGTCGCGAACTGGCAATTGCCTTGCGGCATAACAGCGATCCACAAGCCGCTGAGTTGTGGGCCGAGCTGGCCCTGCAGCACGATGGCCAAGATCGCTGGTACCTAGAGGCGTTAGGCATTGGTGCTGATCAGCAGTGGGATGCGTGCTTTGATGCTTGGCTGAGAAAAGTTGGCGAGCAGTGGAACACGCCAGCCGGTCGCGACATCGTATGGCGGTGTCGCTCGCCCAAGGCCTGCCACTACTTGGCTCACATCATCGCCTCGACAGATAGCGAAGCAGAGCAATATCGCTACTTCCGCGCATTCGACTTCCACCAAGGCCCACCGAAGCTCGAAGCACTAGCGGAATTGGTATCGAGTATGAAGTAACCTCAGCCTGGCTGAGGTCTGCTAGCGGGCTGTTGATTAAAACGACGCTGGCAATACACGAGTGAGCCAAGGGCTGTAATGGGTTGTTGATTCATTCGTTTAACCCGCAGCCGAAGGCGAGGTTCGCCCCGTTGATCCTCGCCGACGGCTGCGGGTTAAACAAAGAACCGTTGAATCCGTGGCTAACCGCAAACTGGAGAATTTGCTCCACGTAGCGACGATTGCGGCATTCGGGTGCAATACGGTTTGTGGGGACGAAAGGTTCGCTCTACAATTCCCGGACATCCTTTTTTTGAATTCTTCTCCCCCGCAGTAAGAAACTGGCACCGATGCTAGAACGCAAGCCGATTTTCCCCAACGTCATCGAATTGAATTTTCAGGCCGGGCATGTGATCGGTTGTAATGTCTAT
Organism: Pirellulaceae bacterium; assembly: GCA_041739785.1. Taxonomy (GTDB): domain Bacteria; phylum Planctomycetota; class Planctomycetia; order Pirellulales; family Pirellulaceae; genus Aureliella. Next base: position 12,786 of record JBGSNE010000057.1, on the reverse strand, counting down.
TTAGTCTTCGACGGCGATGAATGGATCCTGATAGATATCGGCTACGAGGAGTCGGTGGAGGAGATCGTCGAACTGGTGCGGGAGCTCGATTTCCCCCTCTCCAAATGCAAGACGCTCGTGGCCACGCATGCCGATGTCGATCATGGCCAGGGGTTGGCTTTGGCCAAGCAGTTGCTCAAGACGACGGTCAGCGCCCACCCCAAAGCGGCCAAACTGCTGGCCACTGGGGATAAGCTCAGGACCTTTGCCGAGATCGAAGCCCAGAATATCCACCTCGACATGCCGATCGTCGAGTCCGAAGAGATCATCGACGAAGGCTCTATCATCGAAGTGGGCAAGATACAACTCGAAGTGTGGTCGACTCCAGGACATGCCGATAGTCAATTGGCGTTTCGCATGGGCGAGTTGCTCTTCAGTGGGGACAACATCTACCGCGACGGTTGCGTGGGAGCCATCGACGCTCACCATGGAAGTGATATTCCCGCCTTTATTCGCTCGCTGCAGCGCATTCGCAATTCGGACATCCAATGGCTGTTACCCAGCCACGGCCCCATCTTCCGCAAGGACGACACCATGCTCGACGCTACCATCGCTCGGCTGCAAGGTTACTTGCACATGGCCGACTTCGGCACCTGTGCCATAGACTGGCCGTTGATGGACCAATGGGAAGAGGAAATTGCTCAAGGCAAATTACCCCACTGAACCGCTCCATCGTTGCGATGAATGGACATAGCACATGCCTGGGTTATCCAGCGGCAGGCTCTGTCCCTGATAGCCAATGTTACCTAGTAGCCAATGAGACGGAGCGGTTAATCTTCCGAACGCTTTGCTCAAATCCGTGGTGATCAGTGTTCATCCGAGGCTAAGTAGATTGCTTGCGCGGACAAAAGAAGCCACGGATGGCACGGATTAACACGGAGGAAAAGCGGGGACACGCCGCTTTGCCTTGCGGCATTAGATCCATCCGTTCATCCGGATACACCGATACATACTACAAACAGTGCCCCCGCGTTCATGCTGCCCTCAACGGCTGACTTTTTATAGATCGCGTTTCTTAAACAGAAGTGAACAGAGGAAACGGAGGGGAGAGCAGCTAGCTCGCAATGGCTCGGGCATGCAACGGGGCAACTGGCATCAACTTTGCACCGAATGGACTGGAAGCAACGTTTGCGGTGTAGAATTGGCACCCTCACGTCTCATCAATGATTTTCGTCGTCGATGAATTCCGCTGTTGATTGCCACAGGCCATTGTGAGTCGAATGATGAACCACTTACCTCGCCACCAGTTTTCCTTTTCACTCTCTGCTTTGGAGCGATTTTGCTATCTAGTTGGACATTCGTTGCGGGGTGGACAGTCGTTTGTCGAAGCGCTTCGCTCGTACAGTCGGGCGGGAGGTTGGGACGCGCGACCGGTCATCGATTCGGTACTGAACGGTGAAAGTGCCGCATCCGCCTTGAAGGGCTCACAGGATTTCCCGGAGCTGCTGATCGGTATGGTCGAAGTGGGCGAGGAGGCTGGAAAGTTGGACGAGACATTTCTTCGGCTGGCCGACTACTATCGAGAATTGATTCGGTCGCAGCGAGTTTTTCGGCAAGGTATTTTTGGGCCAGTGCTCCAGCTTATCGCTGCGGCGAGTGTTTTGAGTCTTCTGTTTGCTGCTTTGGATTACCTGCAACGGACGCTGACAGTCGTCGTCGCACCTGACCTGTTTGGCTTGGGCTTGCAGCCGCTTGGAAACATGGCCTTGGTCATAGCTGTCGCCGGCGCCTTGTTGGCGATGCTGGGAGTGCTGTTATGGCGGACGTCGCGTGGCCGGATGCCATCGCCGCTGTCGGGACTTTTGCGACGATTGCCTTGGGTGAGAACAACCTGGCGACGCATCGCGGGCTCGCGTTTCGCGTGGGCCCTCGGCGCCGCACTCGATGCGGGGACCGACGCCGTGACCGCAGTACGCTTGGCGGTACGCGGTTCAGCGGACGCAGCTTACAAGAACGTCGAAAGTCAGTTGGTGGACGCACTGCAGAATGGCGAGTCGTTCGAAGCCGCGCTGGCGGCAACACACCAGTTTCCTGCTGAGCTCATTCAGGCAGTAGCTGTCGGCGAATCGACTGGACAAGTGACCGAGTGCGTTCAACGTTTGTCCCAAGATTACGACGAACAGAATGCAATCGCTTTGCGTCGTTTCGGCCAAGTGAGCGGGATGGTGGTCTCGTTGTCGGTGATGATACTGCTGGGATTTACCGTCGTGTCGATGTACACACAATACCTGCAGATGGTTAGTGGAGCATTGCGCGCCAATTCTCAAACGTTGACTCAAATGCGTGAAGCCATTGCCGGTGGACAAAATGTCCCGATGGCAGTCGGCGACACGGACAACGAATTGCTCCAGACACGTGATCGGATGGTCAAGGAATTCATGGAGAACAACGACGACTTTGGGAGGATCGAGTCGATTTACTCCACACTCGGACGTTACAACGAGCTGACGCCGAACGAATTCCTGGACGCGATTGCAGGCGGTCCGCAAGCTCCCAAGAAGAAAGAGCTTCGCGCCGAAGACCCTGACGCAAGCCAACCACCCGCAGAAGCACCTGGCGTTCGATAAGGATTCATAGGCAGGGAGGGGAGACAAGGAGATAGGGATGCGGTTACGGGGCATTGCGACAGTGATCGCCTTCCGAAACGCTTTGATCACATCCGTGTTGATCAGTGTCCATCCGTGGCTAAGAAGCTGACTTGCGCGGAGAAAAGTAGCCACGGATGGCACGGATCAGCACGGAAGCAGAGCGGGGGTATGGTCTCGGTTTTAAACAGGAGGGAACGAAGGGAACCGGGAGGAGGCAATGCAGCAAATCGCCCTCCGTTTACTCTGTTTCTCACCGGTTCATAAAATCATACCGTGGTCGTGGTTGAATTGCTCCAGGAAGGATCCGACGACTGACGCCATCCCTGGACCCTCGCCACAATTCAAGTCACTGGAGTCACTGGGGACACCGTGGTGACTTCTGGAGCCTGGCCTCCGTGAAACTCCGCCACTCCGCGTTCTAACAACCGGAGAGAACGTCGACTCGCCAGCCACGACGGGCAGTGGGAAAGCGGCAGGGTTCATTACGAGGCGTTGCTGACAATATCTCGCGAGACAACGTAGCTGACTAAGGAGTAACCAGCCTGACAAAAGGGTGACGGAGCGTATAGAGTTTGTCCGCGGCTCTCAAGTGTCCTATCAGCCGAAAAGCCACTGGCAGTGATTGCGTTTCCGCAAGCCTGACGATCAGAGAGCGCATTTATAACGCCCAAGTAATCAACGGCCACATTGCGCGCCGCATTTGTAATGCGAGACACCTTTGCGATTTCTTATTTGATAAATAGTATTAGCGGCTTGTCTGTCAAATTCGTGTTAACTCGCGTTTTATACGATGCACAAATTCTTGGTGTTTTTTCGTTTTTCCAAACTTGGGAGTTGATCAATGTTGCGAACTCAGTTTCGTCGACGAGCTGCTTTTACGCTCGTCGAATTGTTGGTGGTCATTGCCATCATCGGTATTTTGGTAGGCTTACTGCTGCCAGCGGTCCAGGCGGCGCGCGAAGCGGCTCGCCGCATGCAGTGCTCTAACAACGCCAAGCAAATGGCATTAGCCATGCACAATTACGCGGATGCGTACAAGGCGTTTCCCTCCAGAAAGTATGGAACGACGGGAACAACCGGAACAGCAAACGGCCCGAATGCTTCACCCGCCCTCAACAAGCAGCATAACTCGGGTCGCATTTCAGGTTACATCGCACTTTTGCCCTACATTGAGCAATCTGCCATGTACAACATCGTCCAGTCTGGCGATGCGAATAACGCCCCGGGTGGTCCACGCGGCGACCAAAGCTGGGTAAATGGATGGAACACAGTACCTTCCGCGTACCGATGTCCGTCGGATCCCGGTTCCAGCCTGGGCACATCCGGGAACGCCGATGGAAAAAACATTAGCTACGCCTTTAGCGTCGGCGATCAAGTGGCTGACATTAACAACGGTGCTGTGCGCGGTATGTTTGGTCGTTTCAAATGGCGTAAGTTCGGCGAAATGACCGACGGCACGAGCAACACCGTGGGCATGAGCGAATTGTTGTGCCAACGCGCAACGGGGAACGGCGGTCAGTTTGGACTGTCGGCCCCAGCTGGCGTCTTGCAGACGATGGCCTATGGAAACAACGTGACCGGTTTGTCCGCGTCCCCCGGGATTGTGCCGTACCGTGACTGATGGCAAGTTCTTCCTGCCCGGTACCATCATTTTTGGACGTCGTGGTGTTAACTGGACCGACGGTCCCGCTGCTTACAATGCATTCAACACCGTCACCGCCCCCAACTCGGCTGGATGTGCTGAAGCGGGAACTTGGGGTGACCAAGCCAATATGGTTTTGCCAGCCACCAGCGGTCACACCGGCGGCGTCAACGCCTCATTCTGTGACGGCTCGGTACACTTCATTAGCAATTCGATCGACACAGGCAATCTCGGGATCGCCCAACCTGCTGGCGGACCCAGCGTGTATGGCGTGTGGGGAGCCCTTGGCTCCGTCAACGGCGGGGATATCAGCTCGTTCCAGGACTAGTCTGAGCTAATTATCCGAACAAAGTGCGTTGCACAAACAGAGATAGCGGCGAGTTTTCGCCGCTATCTTTTTTCAACTACTGCCTGAATGTGCCTGCCCTAGCTTGCCGAGCTGTCAGTAAGATATATTAAACTCGGCATTTCTTTACAAAGTGATTTCGCAATGTTTTCTGTGAGTGGAAAAATGATTCGTCGTACATTCTTGGCGATCGCAGTCGCTGGACTCATTGGCTGCAATTCGGAGCCTGCCAATCCTCCGACCTTCCCCGTTTCTGGGACGGTGACCCGAGGAGGCAAGCCATTGGATAACGCTTCGGTAGTCTTGATTCCCAACGATTTTAACACTGGCACATCTGCCATGGCGAATACCGACGCCAATGGCAAGTTTGAGCTGACCACGTATGTCGCCAAAGATGGAGCGCGACCGGGCGAGTACAAAGTCAAAGTGTCGCAGTATGACAAACCTGTCGTCATCCCCGAGGAGCTGGTCGTCAACATGACCTATGAGGAAGAGCAGGCCGCGTACAAGGGGGAAGGCGCTCCGGTTCCGATGCCCAAGAACTTGCTCCCCAAAAAGTACGAAAACCCTAATACTTCCGGTATCAAACACACCGTACCCGAGGGTCCGTCGACGCTAAACATCGAGATCAAATAGACCAATCCGTCCGCGAGCAACCCTGGTTAGCTCCTTTTGCATTGCAGGTCTAAGCACATCCACTGATCGTCTGTCTCGTCGAACAACGGGATAGATCAACCGCCCGTTGGTTCGATTGCGACCGCCTAAGTGTCCAGTTAGGGACACCCCGTTGGAAAATCCTGAAAAAATATATCGCAATTGAGTGGGCTTCAAAGCCGCCAAGCTTAAGCTATCGAAAGCTCTTGCTGTTGGTGAGATTCTACCGAAAATGCCAGCTGTAAAGTTCGGGATCTACAAATTCAACTGCCCGGTAACCACTGGCCATACAGTTGAAGCGAGCTCCAAACAGAATCAGTCCCTATCTTTATGTTCGTGTTTCTTTAAGCACTTCGGCGATAACGCTGCGACCAGCGACGGCTATGTGGTCACCCTGAGCCCGCGATTATATTACGCCACCTTAACCTCAGTTGGGCTATCGTGTGGGTAAATTAACATTCGCTCAATTTACGGGCGGACAGACTCTTGTTAACCTTATCTTAAGCCGGGAAATTCACCGCTGCCGGCAGTGGTTTTCTTTAACTATTTAGAATGGGAGGTTAGCATGGGGAAAGTTTTGAACGTGCGAGCTGCATTTACGCTCGTGGAGCTTTTAGTAGTCATCGCAATTATCGGTATTTTAGTAGGTCTGTTGCTACCTGCCGTGCAAGCGGCTCGCGAAGCGGCTCGACGGATGCAATGCTCGAACAACGCTAAGCAAATGGCGTTGGCTCTGCACAACTACGCCGATGTGTATAAATCCTTTCCGGCGCGTAAGTATGGATCGACAGGAACTACTGGCACGGCCAACGGTCCTACCAACGGGAATCGTTCGCATAATGCGGGCCGAATTTCCGGTTACATCGCTCTGCTCCCATACATCGAGCAATCGGCCATGTTTAATGTAATTCAAGCTGGAGACGCGACACTTACCCCCGCGATCGCTCCTGGTGGACCACGTGGCGACCATAACTGGGTCAATGGCTGGAATACTGTTCCGTCAGCTTACAAGTGTCCTTCGGATCCAGGTGTGACATTGGGAACACCTGGGCAATCTAGTGGCAAGAATATTAGTTATGCCATGTGTGTCGGCGACCAGGTAGCCAACATCAACAACGGGGCGGTGCGAGGTCTGTTCGGTCGCTTCAAGTGGCGAAAGTTTGGTGAGCTAACCGATGGAACCAGCAACACTGTTGGCATGAGCGAATTGCTATGCCAACGCGCTACTGGCAATGGCGGTCAATTTGGAACGTCGGCACCAGCAGGGATCCTGCAGACCATGGCCTAAGGCAACAACGTAACCGGCTTGTCCGCCTCGCCTGGTTTGTGTCGCACGGTTACCGATGGCAAGTTCTTCCTGCCAGGTACGATTATTTTTGGTCGCCGCGGTGTCAACTGGACTGACGGTCCAGCGGCTTACAACTCGTTTAACACGGTCACCGCTCCCAACTCGGCCGGTTGTGCCGAAGCGGGCAACTGGGGTGACCAGGCGAACATGGTCTTGCCAGCCACCAGCGGTCATACCGGTGGCGTTAACGCTTCCTTCTGTGACGGCTCGGTACACTTCATCAGCAATTCGATCGACACCGGTAACTTGGGGATCGCCCAACCTGCAGGTGGCCCGAGTGTGTACGGTGTGTGGGGAGCTCTTGGTTCGGTCAACGGTGGTGACATCAGCTCGTTCCAGGATTAGACTGATATTAAGCTACTGATGGTGTGAATCGCTACAAAAGTTAGCGGCGTCCAACGCCGCTAACTTTGCTTTGTTAAGCCCGGACGATGTTGGACTCGCGCTAGCGTCCTAACACTGCATAGCACGACGTTGATTGGCAAATGCTGTGTCGCAGCCGAATTCGTGCCAGCCCCCTTTTTTTGGTTTGGCTCCCATTACCCTTTTCCTAAGACAGAGATTGCCCATGAACACTTGGCTCTTCAGCGCACGTGGTGGTCTCTGCGCATTGATCGTTGCCGTTGTCCTGGTAGGCTGTAATTCCGAACCCGGCAATCCACCGACGTACCCGGTCACCGGTAAGGTAACGCGCAGTGGGGTTCCGTTGGTAAATGCTTCGATCGTGTTAATTCCGGAGAACCTTGAAACCGGCACAGCGGCAATGGCCAATAGTGACGACGATGGCAATTTCGAGCTTACGACGTTTGTCGCTAAGGACGGAGCGCGTCCCGGCACGTACAAAGTAAAGTTGTCACAGTACGACAAGCCGGTGGAGACCCCAGAGAAGCTGGTCGTCAACCTGACCTACGAAGAAGAGCAGGCTCTCTATCAAGGGGAGGGGCCCCCAGTGCCAATGCCCAAAAATCTGTTGCCCAAGAAGTTTGAAAACCCGAACACGTCGGGCATCACGCATACGGTGCCCGAGGGTCCATCGACGCTAAATATTGAGATAAAATAATTCGGCTCTTGGTGTTAGAGCTGCCACCAGACGGTTAGTCTGGGCAATTTAGCGGCGGCGGTCCCAAGGGCGTCGCTGTCAAACAATTGAGCACCTACTGCAAAATCGAGCTTTCCGTCGCTGTTGAAGTCGGCGACTTCTAAGGCGGGATAACGCGCAGTTCCCCGTTCAAGCACATGTGGTGTAAAGGCAAGCTTGGAGGTCTGCTCCAATACCATAATGGCAACGGGTTCCGATTCGCGGAGTGAAAGTGGCTTAACAGCGGTAGGCAAATTGGCGACCAACACGATATCTAGGTCGCCATCACCATCCATGTCTCCTGGTAGTGCACGATAGGCACCCGGCATGTCGATCAAGCGGTGAGTGACGAATTTTAGACTGCCAGTATTCTCGTGCCAGCTCAGTCCATGCGAGCGATTGGCGTAATTGTTGTCAAAGCAATCACCATTCACTTGCAGGAGGTCTAGGTCTCCATCTTGATCTAAGTCGACAGGCTCCATGCCCACCGAACCATAGGCTAGATCCGGACCGAGAAAGATGTTGTGCGCATCGAATTTGTAGTCTCGATTTATGAACAGCTCGACGGCTTCGTACTCTTGGCTGAGGATCGCTGCAAAATCGAGTCTTCCGTCTTCGTTCCAATCGTGGGCGGCGACACGTATCGTCCCTGGACGAAGATCGAGTATCTGTTGATCGAAGCGCGGAGTAGCCATACTCTCAGTACGATTGGTCAACAGCCGAATGCTACCACCACGACGGTGACCGAATTCGGCAACCACCAAATCCAATTGCCGATCACCTCGAAAATTACCTACAGCGCAATCAGCTACGCGACCTAGGTTTTCGCAAAGGGTGATCGGTTCGAATTCAAGCGTACCGACCTGGCGGCGCAACAGTACTACCTTACCTAGCTCGTGGTCGAAGGGCTTAAGACTCCCCAAATCCGATACCACCAAATCTCTCCAGCCATCACCATCGAAATCAACGGGCGTGACCTTGGCTGGACTAGAGAATTTTCCGATCACGTTGCGGGTTGTCTTTTGTGGGTCGGGATTGACCAGACTTAAACTACCGTCGCGCATGTCGCTAACCAGAAGATGCGAGACACCGGGGCTAAGCAATTCAATCCAGGCGATGGACGAAATTCCCGGCGTAATGTAGTCAGCATCTTTCCAGTCGAGTTTGGTGGTGGTAAAACGAGCGAGCCACATGGAATCGACTGCCGGCGGAGGGACGAATTCAATTCGCTCGGGGGCAACCGCACGATAGTATTGCAAGACGTTTTCCAACGGTGGTGGATTTAGATCGGTGCTTCCTGAGCGCGCATAAAATTCGTAGCCTTGGCGAATTTCCTGATACCATACGTCCCGTTCAAAACTCTCGGCGCGTGGTAACGCGTGACAATCGCTACAGAAATCCTTGATGGCAAGTGGAACGGCAGGCGAAGCTGGTGAATTGACGGGACTAGGAACCTCGACAGGAAGCTTGGCCAGCTCAGCTACCATCTCGGAGCCGGTTGGCAAGCCTGAAGTAACTGCGTTACCAGCGTTGTCACACGAGCTGACCAATAGTAATGCAGGGAGTATGATGAGAAGCCCTGTTCGTTTACTCACTGGCCGTGCATTCCCGGTTGGTTTGGTTAGGTGTCGTGGCATTGAGTTAAGGTATCAGTTCGATAGATTCCAGCTAGGCTATCATGGTAACAGAACGCAGCTTGGTACGGAGTTGACCATCAACATTCACTTTCTCTTCAAGCCTTTCCGCTACAGCCGCAATTATTGGCGAATTCCGCCACCAGGAATTCTTTTACTTCAGAACATTCGTATCTGAAACGCTCCGCAGCGTCTCTGTCCCATAGCAGGAATCATTGTGAATCGCTCCCAGAAAACTTGGATGGGTAGTTTGCTGTTAACTCTTCTACTGGGGGGCGTGGCTTTTTATTACCTGAATGACTGGCAAACGAATGACATTGCGCTCTTGCAGGGTCGCTACGAACGAGGAGACATGTCGGGAACGATAGCTGCCATCACCGCCAGCGACTCGCTCACTCCCGAATTAGCATTGCTGGAATCTCGATGTTATCGCCAGTTGGGACAAATTGAGCGATTCATGCAATGGTTGCCACGGGGTGAGAGTGCGGGTCTCAATGCCGAAACAATCCAGTTAGCAAAAGACATGTTCGATGTGCAATTGGGGAGTTTCGATGAGTCGCCGACGCGAATGATGCGAGAATTGGAACGTCGGGGCGCATCGGCCAATGATGCGCGAGTCGTAGTTATCCAAGGTTCCATTGCCAAGGGTGACATTGTCGAAGCCGAACGGCTGATCGAACAAGAGTGGGGCTCGGAAGCGACAGGCACTGAGCGATCAACTGCGGGCGAACCACCCTACCTGCGCGCACTGGCAGCTCGAACTCAATCGCTGTGGAGTGTCGTTGAGCAGCAATTGTTGGAAGCAATTCTACTCAATCCCTTACATGAGGTTTCCTATTTGACCCTGGCCGATTTCTATTCGCAGCCGCCGAACATTCAGTTTGAAAAGGCGCGGTATATTCTGCAACAGGCCCAGCTCCGCTTTCCACACAATCAGACTTTGCGTCTGAGGTTAGCACAAGTCAATCGTGAACTGGGAGATCTGAATCAGGCTCGCGAATTATTAACCAACAAGGGACCGACGAACAAGGGACCGGAGAGTGAAGCGCCGACGCCAGCCGAGCAATTGGAGATGGCCGAAGTGGCACTGGATGCTGGCCGCTACGCGGAGTCGGTGGAATTACTGGGGCAAGCCGGTTTGCGGAGCGCTGAAGATCTGATTGACTTGATTGACTCCTCCTTCGCGCTGAATGTGCAGGGGCGCGGAGGGGTGTCCGAAGCGCTTGCTGAGCGAGCCACCTGGGGCGCGATCGCCTGGTCGCTGAGTGGACACACGGCCGAGGCGTTGAAGGTCTTTGACATTGCGCTCGACCGCGTTGCACGGACGCGACGCCATACGGACTTGCAAGTCAAACGCCGACTTTACCCACAAGACCAAGCGATCGTCGATGAGCTGAATGCACTTTTGTCTCCGGCCTATACTCCCCGCTATCCCACAATGGCCGAGGTGGCCCAAGAACAACGGAACCACAAGGCACATCCACCTTCGGCGGGTGAGGAACTGTACCAAGCACATTGTGCGGTGTGCCACGGTAACCATGGTGATGGGTTTGGGCCGGCGGCGCGTCACCTATTTCCGCTTCCCAGAAACTTTCGCGGCGAACCAATGCGGATGGTCTCGGCCAAAAATCGTTTAGCCACCGATGCGGACTTAATCAACACCATCAAAGAAGGTCTGGGAGGCGCATCCATGCCCGCCTTCGGTTCTTTTTCGGCGGAGCAGCTATCGCTGCTGGTAGCCGTACTGCGCCGCTGGCAGGAAGAGGGATTGAGTGACCAGTACGCGGCGCAAATAGAAAACAGTGACGATGAGCGTGGTACGGGTGCAAGCGGCGATCAACCTGAAGAAAAAAGTCTGGAAAACGGTGACACGACCCGGCGAGTCGCGCGACGAAAAGCGGAGGACGGCGATAGTGAACGCAATTGGATCCAACAGCGATTGGTGCCCAGCGAACAACTGGCCATTCCTCTAGGCATCGAAGCTATCGCGACGATGGATTTGACCGAGGTGCGTGAAGAAGTCTCTTTAGCTGCCGGAGCGAAACTGTTTCGGCAGACGGGTTGCCATCTGTGCCATGCCGACTCCATCGATGCGATAACCGATGACATTCAAACAATGACGACTACCCTATTTGACAGTTTAGGCCGCCCAATCCAAGCGCGTGATTTACTCCGCGAACCATTTCGACGAGGGAATTCAGCTGTGGAAATCTATCAACGGTTGGTGCTGGGGATTCCAGGCACGCCGCACCCGGCACTAAGTGACCTAGACCAGGATCAATTGAAACAGTTGGTACTGTACGTCGTACAACTCAATCGCTCGATACCAGACAAACGTCGGTTGACCAATGCAGACCGTCGCCAAAGACTCTCCAGTGGGAACCGTCAATGAGAATGATGGATAGTCAGAAGTATCCTCAACAGTTGGCAGATGCCTGCCCTTTATTTAAAGAAACAACGCGGCAGGCCTTCTAAATTTGGCCGCCGCGTTGTTGATGATGATTCGTTCAAACAAACGTTCAACTTCTAAGCTAGTGATCTTGCTACCTATTTGTCCGAAGGTAGTAGGACCGCATCAATTACGTGAATGACACCATTCTTGCACACAATGTCCGTCTTGACGACTTTAGCATTGTTGATCTTCACGCCTGCGTCGCCGACGACAATCTTGACGCTTTGACCTTGAACGGTCTTGGCTTCGTCGAGCTTCACAACGTCAGCGGCCATGGCCTTGGATCCAATGACGTGGTAGGTCAAGATACCGGCTAACTTCGCTTTATTCTCTGGCTTCAACAGGGTTTCGACGGTCCCCTTGGGGAGCGCTTCAAAGGCTGCATTGGTGGGAGCTAGGACAGTGAAGGGTCCCTTGCCACTGAGTGTTTCCACCAAGCCGGCAGCTTTGACGGCAGCAACTAGGGTGCTAAAGTCCTTATTGCCTGCGGCCACCTCAACAATCGTCATGTCTTCGGTCTTCTTGGCTTCTTGGGCCAGGGAAACAGTGCTGGTAGCGATGATCGTTGTCATGGCCAGCGTCAAAGCAAGTAATAGTCTCATCTTCAAGATCTCCTACGCGACGTTCGAGCAGCGTGCACACAGCACGAATCAACTCAACGATCGCTAATTAAATGGGTTAAGCGGGGTGAACGGGAAACTGTGTAGAGGCGATTTCGGGGTGCTGCCGGCTCGCAACCTCCTTCGCTTTGGTCTACGCTGTGATGTTAGAGAGCCGTCAAGGGCGAAGATGTTTCAGTTGGTAGGAAAATAGTTTAATATTCACATGGTCGGTACGCAGCGTTAGCGGTCTAGGCCTCACCTATTCGTGAACCTCAGGAGCTAGCGGGTTTTGAAATTGCGATTTTTAGTGCCGAAGGCACGGAATTCGATAGCCTGGGATGCAAATCCTGTGAGTTCTACATAAGTCAGTAAATAGCCCGAAGGGATTTGAGACATTAGCCGT
>JBGSNE010000043.1:0-3058 GCA_041739785.1 Pirellulaceae bacterium | reverse complement strand
TCGGCTACCAGACCAACATGATGGTTTACGGTCCAGGCGGCTATCGTTTCCTCGACTTCATGCGCATTGGAGCACCACTGAATGTGCTGCTTGGAATCGTGGCTATCGTATTGATTCCGTGGTTCTGGCCTTTCTAAACATTCCACAAAACACGCACTCCCAAGCTCCTGCCTGGGAGTGCGTGGCTGGGAGGCTCTGCCGGTTCTGCCTCCAGCGTCGAGAGTCGCGACATGGAGGGCGGAGCCCGCTGTGCTCAAACACTCACAACTGTCAGTAACTCCCCCTATCCAAAGTCCTTCTTGTTTAACTTGAGTCTTTTCATCTTTTGGTAGAGGACGCGTGGGTCGATGTTGGCGAGGCGTGCAGTTTCTCCCATGCGGCCCCCTGTCGTTTCTAGCAGTCGAACCAAGTACTCTCGTTCGGCTTTGGCAAGGAATTCATTCAAGGGAAGCTTGCAATTACTGCTCAGTCGTTGCTCAGAATGGTCGATCATCGACTGGGAATTGCTGTACGATCGGATTTCGTGTGGCAAATCGACCAATCCAATCTCCTCTCGTGGGCACAGCAACATTGCTCGTTCAATAACGTTGATCAACTCGCGGATGTTGCCGGGCCAGTGGTACCGAGTAAGAACTTCGACTGCTTCCTTGCTACATTGGGTCGCTTGATGCGTCATGCGAGTACTGAAATAGTGAATGTAGTCGCTCACCAGGGAAGGTATATCTTCGCGTCGTTCGCTCAGCGCGGGAATCCTCAATTTGACGACCGATAATCGATAGTAGAGATCCTTGCGAAACTTCCCCGAATCGACCTCGTTTTCGACAGCTCGATTGGTCGCGGCAAGTACGCGGACGTCGACGGCAATGGGTCTTTCGCCACCAACTCGGACGACCTCGCGTTCCTGTAAAGCACGTAGCAGCTTAACTTGCAAATGCAAAGGCATTTCGCCGATTTCGTCGAGGAACAAAGTTCCATTGTGAGCCAACTCAAAGCAACCACGACGGGAACGACTGGCGCCAGTAAAAGCCCCTTCCTCATGTCCAAACAGTTCGCTCTCTAAAAGTGATTCAGTAAGGGCAGCGCAATTGACCGCTACGAATGGGCCCTTCGAACGGGCGCTGTCATTGTGAACCGCGCGAGCCAAGCGCTCCTTGCCAACTCCGGTTTCACCAAGTATCAGCAGCGTCGCATCACTCGGCGCAACCCGTTCTACCACTGACATGAAACTCCGCATCAATTCACTGGCTGATTTAAAATCAGTTAGTCTAGGAGGTCCCAGGGTCCGAACTCTGTCGATCGAGGTGGGCTCGGTGTCCCTGCGTCGTTTTAGTACAGCTTCGATCACGCTCCTAAGGGCGGCAGCAGGCAACGACTGCAGAAGCACGGCAACGCAACCCTGTGAAAGCCAGTTCGCTCGTTCGCGGGAATCTTCACGATCGGTCAGCACGATGATATCCGGAGAATCAGGTAGTTCAAGCACTCGCCGAATCCACTCACTTGAATCCTCCGTGAGCATGCTGCGACTGATAACCAGCATATCGCAGCTCTCGCGACGTATTACATCCTGCAAGTGCGCTAATGAGTTTGTGCTGTCTGTCAACAAACCAAGTTTTTGGAGGGCTACATTGACCCGGCGCTGAGAAGTGCGATTGGCGATCAACAAGAGTGCGCGAAGTAACACGTCGAGACCGTTCCATACGGGTGTTTACCAAGGATAGGGCTTTCGGAATATTACTCCGAACTTACCTGGATTATAGTATTACTTCATTCTGCCGGAAGATAAGCCAAAAGAAATGCGGCAATATACGACATTGCCTGCGCGGCCTTGCCCGTTGGAAGCGTCAATACTCGGAACAATGCACCGCAAATAACGGTTGACAATTCCGAGTCTTTGATGGATGCCTTACGGAGTGACGCTGGCGCAATGCTGCTTGCTTAGCGAGTCAGGAACATAACTCCAGCTCTCGCTGAGCAAGATCTGCTCGGGGACGAATGAAGAGCACCAACACCACGGAAAACAATGCGAGGCTGGAAAAGACGCCAAAGATCTGGTTGAGCGGGACTGCCTGATCGCGTAAAATTCCAAAGCCCCAATCCGCCAATCCTCCGCAGCTAATACTGACTAAATTCATGATTCCGTAGCCGGTAGCACGCAATTCGGGCCTTACAATTTGCGACAAAATCGGCATGTTATTGCAATCAAAGAATCCCCAGCCGATGCCGAACAGTGCCAGAAATATAATTGCGACCAAGAGCGTTGGTGAGTTTCCAACTCCGAAGAGCGCTGGAATTAGTAACGACATGCCAAGTGCGCTGACATAGATTCTCCCTCGGATCGTACCGCGCATGAGTCTGTCGGCCAGCCAGCCTCCACCGAAAGCGCCCATGAGAGACGCGATGTTGACATAGAGCGTGGCCGAGACGCCCGCCATGCCTTGGCCAATCGACGGAAATTTGTCCTTGAGAATCGCTGGCATCCAGTCTTTGACGACCCACCCCGCCAGGGCAGGCAACGTGAAGCATAGGACCAACATAATAAACGAGGGGTTGGCGATGAGATCACGAAACAAAGCGGGGAGTGAGAAACTATCGGATTTCTGAGGTTGGACCGAATGAGAAGATTTCCGACCGTCGCGCAGAAAGAATAAGAGCGGGATTGCGTAAAGCGCACCGGTTACCCCGGCTGCCTGGAACGCGAAGCGCCAACCGAGTATCGGCGAATCCGCCACATATCCGCTAAATCCACCTACGATGATGCCGCAGTAGATGGCCGTC
The DNA here is from genome assembly GCA_041739785.1 of Pirellulaceae bacterium. Taxonomy (GTDB): domain Bacteria; phylum Planctomycetota; class Planctomycetia; order Pirellulales; family Pirellulaceae; genus Aureliella. The sequence goes on along the minus strand of JBGSNE010000043.1, from coordinate 283 downwards.
TGATGGATGCCAATCGCACGCGATCGCGTTCCTCGAGAATGCAGATCCGCGATCAATGCTAACGCCGCTGGGATGTAGAAGGCTTCGCTAACCCCCATCAAGCTGCGAGTCCACAGCAATTCGTCGTAGGTCGTTGCATTCCCAGTAGTCCAGGTGACGATCGACCAAATAAACAGGCTCGCGCAGATCGTGAATCGACGGCTGAAGCGATCTGCGATATAGCCACCTAGCGGGCTGAAGATGGCGTAAACCCATTTGAATTGCCCGAGCATGAACCCCCAGT
>JBGSNE010000027.1:0-9528 GCA_041739785.1 Pirellulaceae bacterium | reverse complement strand
ATCCAACAAGGTTCTAAACTTCAAGCAAGCGACCTGTGCCCTTAACCTATTCATCCTGGCCGCGATGCAATGCGTCGTGTTATTAGTGTTCGACCAGATTCACCCGAGTTGCCCTATAGTCCTGTTGTTCCTTCCGCTACTCGGAACTGCCTCTATGCTCGTGACCTTTGCACTGTTAGTTGTGCTTGCCAGTGCTCGCCGCGACCAGAGCAGGACCATGGCCCAGAATATCCGTGGCTCATTGGATGTTCTAAGCTTGATACTTTTTGTCCCGTACATGTTCTACTGGAACCTGATCGGCTTGCGCTTTTGATGGCTCAAAAACGAAATAATGGGGCCATACGTGCCTCGTAAATTAAACGTCGAATGGGACAGAAGGCCACTGTGAATCCCGTGCCCAGAAGGCGGATCCCAACCGGGGTGAACATCGTTCACGACTGTCTCAGGAGAGCGAAACTGCAAATTGCATTTAGTTTCAGGTTGCGTCTAAACACGAAGTGGACTGGAAAAGGTAAGGGGTTGACGGTGTGTCTTGCTCATCCGGGATGAGTTATGAAAGTCTATAGCCATAATGGCAGGAGGACTTTCGATGTTCGATGTTGTCAAGACAGTACCTCGCCCAAGTCACAGCGGATGCCCAAGAATCCAGCGGCAGGTGTAGTCAATTTGATACATCCGCGATTTGGCTAGCGCGCTTATGAGGGCGTGTCCGCAGCTGACCTGTGCGCGCTAATGACTCGCACTGACGGTTCGACCTGTGTCACGAACGGCGACCGCAGTCGACCTAAGAATTCACCCGTCCGCGTAGTCAGAATGATGACACTGGTCGACCGGCTCGCTCCCAAATAAACTAATGGCGATCCGACTCTCCGCACTGAGGAGCTGCGTCGGCGGCGGATGCGAACTCAGAGTCAAATTCCGTTCCTAGGGCGAACAAGGCGTCATTGAGGGGCCGCTCGAATGTGGTACCAAGGGCTGCGTTCGCTCCATAGCGTAACCCATGACAATCCGTCACGCCGCATTCGCACGGACCGTGAACAGTCGATGCAGGATAAGATCGACAGCGTGGCCAAGTAGGAACTGTAGAAGCCTCCATATTCCAACGCCGTTGCAATCTGCAAAGCCCGTTAAGGCTCGGAACGGATGATTTTCCCCAGCGCGAGCGTCGAGTATCATATCTCGCTTCACAAGACGAAATTGGATCACTTATGAATCGTTTGAATGTTTTTTGCATTTGGAGCACTTCCACGATTGCGACATGTCTTTTCACGTTATCCACACTCAACCCTGAAGAAGCTGGCGGAGCGCCCGCGGGCGACGTTGAAATCGTTGTCAACTTGGATACCCATGTTGGCGAAATGTACAACTTCTGGAATGTCTATCCCGTCACCGATCAGTCGCCCTTTCTCGACGAGCAGCAATTCGATCAATTGCGACAAAAGTATCGGTATGCGACGTACATCAATTGTGTGCGGTTGTTGGGCGGAATTGACGCAGCGAAAGACAACTATTTTCGAGGCGTCGATGACCGAGGCGACGCAGTCTGCGATTTCTCCAAAGCAATCGCGATGCTTACCGGGATTCGGAAATGCGGATTCACACCGTGGATCGTGCTGGACAATGTCCCCGCCGAGATGAGCGAGAATCCGACGCAGAACCGATACGGCAACACGGAACCACCTGCCGATTTCGACCTCTGGAGTAGCTACGTCCGACAGTTCATTCAGTCGCTTGTCGATGGATTTGGACGGGAGGAAGTTTTGAAGTGGCGTTTTCGTGTTGGAACCGAACCAGATTTGAACCCAGGCCACTGGACCGGCACCAAAGAGCAATGGCTGAAACATTACGACCACACGGTCGCGGCGGTCCGAGGCGTGTTGCCGGGCGCGGAGATCGGTCCAGGGAATGTCGTTGCACCGCTGAAGGCACGCAGGCAAGAGTCGTGGGCTCCGGCAATTATCAACCACTGTGCCAGAGGTACGAATCATGTCACCGGCCAGACCGGAACTCCGCTCAATTTCTTCGGTTCGTCTTACTACACGGCGGTGGGAAGGACCGACAAGAACTTTGATGACGTGGTCCAGTTCCTGCGGAGCAAGCTCGACAGTCATCCGGAATTCTCGAACATTCCCATTGAGATTCAAGAGTTTGGAATCCTCAGCGAAGGCGGTAAACGGATCATCGGTGACGGAACGGAATTCGGAGGATCGTGGTTCGCACACATGGCCGAAAAGACATATCAAAACCGCATTGGCCGTGTGTATCAGTGGGATTGGAACACGAACAAAGGTGGCGATCTGCCGACTCCGATTACGCATGTGATGGACATGCTGGAAGAAATGGATGGCGGAACGCGATTGTCGGTGGCAGCCTCTCAATCCAGTGAACAGGATCACCTTGGCTGCATCGCCGCGAAGAATGGTGATCGAATTGACCTGCTTGTGTTTCGTCACTTGGCCGAGCGGGCCAATGGGCAAAGCGTACCCGTCCGACTCACGCTCAATGGAAACGCGCTGGCGAGCAAAGCCTGGACTCTCACGCGGGCCAACCTTATCGATGGCGACCATGCCGGGTTCATCGGCAAGCGAGATGCCGACGTGAAGAAAACGCGCGCCGAATTCAGAGACCAGCCAAGGCCTGATGCGGTCGCTCTGAGAAGAGCCATGGCCGTCAACCGAAACGAGTACGAAATGATGAGCAAGCTTCACTCGCTTGATCCGCTTCCGAAATCGACCCGTGACGAGTCAGGCCAGATGCATTTCGATCTGACCATGGACGGCCATACCGTGTTCTTTCTTCGGTTGGAGTGATTGATATGAAGAGACTGTCTTTCGACAGCGCTAACTCTTCTTTCGGCGTTACACCGATTACCTTCAACACACACCTTCTATCCTAAGACTGAATCTCCATGTTTCATTGGCCAACGAAATGGGGCTTTGTCCTGATATTGTGTCTAGTTTGCTGCACCACGCGAGCAGCGGACCAGCTCGGCGGCAAGTCCGGTGAGCAGCCGGTCAACGTTGTTTTTTTTCTTGCTGACGATGTGAACAAGGAATACTACGGCTGTTACGGACACCCAAACACACCTGCTCCGACACTGTCGGAATTCGCCAAACAGGGCATGGTGTTCGATCGGATGTTCACGGGACAAGCCATCTGCGCGCCATCCCGCTCGATGGCTTACACCGGGAAATACCCTTTGCGAAACGGTGCCTTCAAAAACCACACGCAGGTCTACCCAAGCACCAAGACCATCTACCACTTCATGAAGGACCTCGACTACGACGTCATTCTTTGCGGTAAATCACACGTTTCGCCCAAGGGGTCTTTCCCATGGACGGTCGAAATGGAATCGGTCGAACCCACTGGCGATAAGAGCACCTACACACGACCTGAGCAAACGAACCTTGCGTCGAATCCAGAATTCGCCGAAATCAAGGCCGAACTGCGAAACCGGTTGCAGGCATGGCTGCTTCAACAAAGCGATTTCCTAGCCAAGCCTGGCAACATGCCGCTGCTGCACAAGAGTGATGAATTTCGTTTGGATCGCGAACACCCACGTAGCAAAAGAGGTTTGCCACCGGAACTGAAAAATTCTTTACAACCCTCCGAACTTTATCGCCACACACCTTGAATGTGCGGGCTGATGGGGGCGTAAGCGAACCGACCAAATTGACGCCCGAACAAGTTTGGGATTTCTGCTGGCGCGCTTGCGGAAATCCATGACAGTTCATCAATTTGGTTCACTCGTTCCCACAATTCCCTCACAGCTGCCTCACCGCTGTCACTCTTTGCTCCGGACTGGGGGATAATCTCGAGGTTGTCTTTGTCGGTCCATACCACGTCCCACGTGCCGCTACCCGCAGAGAGCTCACCGACCAATTCAACTTTGTCTCTATTTGGTGTCAAGGACAAGCAGGCAGTGCCGCACACCCCTTTCGACGAGCCGGCGAGCAAGCACGCATTGGTGGCCGAAGGGTTCGCTAATCGTCCCGGCCCATTCGGGCCGCGTTCCGCCACCGCCAAAACCCCTCGGGGCATTCGGCATCCCATCTCTCCGTACTTGTTGCGGATAGAAGCCCGTGATCAACGCGGCACGCGTTGGCCAACAACGTGCAGTATTATAGAACTGCGTAAAACGCAACCCACTTGCGGCCAGCCCATCCAAATTGGGCGTGGCGATCTCCCCGCCATAGCAACCGGCATCCGAGAACCCCATGTCATCCGCAATGATCACCAGGAAGTTGGTGCGTTGATCGGCAGCAGCAAGAGTCGCTGCTGAAGCAAATATCAGCAACGCAGCGAATAATCGAGTACAAGTGATAGAGACGCGATATAACATTTTTTGTTACCACCAATTCTGAATCCAATGCAAGCCGCACAGGCGAAACGCGTGTTCCGTCAATGGAGCGCTCACTATCGCGAGCAATGTGGTGCAATTTTTGAGCGAGGTGCGGCCGACAGCGGTGGTCTTCCGCTGCCTGAATCGATCTTGTCCCGTGGGAGAAGCCTCTCCCAGTGAGCAGACATTTCTCCGCTCATGATTATCTCTCGTGCTGGTCTGACTCATTTGGCAACGGTTTGTCGAACGAGCTGGGCGTGTCTCTCGCGGGGCGGGCGGCAAGCTCCATAGGCTCCGCAAAACGTCCTGGTCGGTCGGTAATGATCCGAATATTCTTTAAGCGAACTGCATGTTGGGTGGCTTGGGGATTGTTATCCAACGCATGGATCTTGAACGCGATGTAACCTTCCGAATACTTGCGATCGACCAGGTGACACGTTGGCACACCATTGACCCACACTTTGATGGTTGATCCGAGACATTCAATCCGGAAATGCGCCCACTCACCCAATCTGAATGCCGACCGCGCCTTCGGATCCTCGGCCAAATCGAACATCCATGTCCATCCCGCGCCGAAATCATCGAATACGCCACCGGTCCACGATCGCGACGTGTTGTCGATCTTGACCTGATAGCCATGCAGTAGGACTTTCGCATCCGGCGGCGTGTCGACACATCGAAGTAAGATGCCGCTGTTGAATCCAGGATCGTCCTTGAGGTCGAGTTCCAAAATGAAGTCGCGAACATCTTCTCCGATGTCACAAAAGTGTGCTCGGCGGTTTTGATGCGCTGTCGCAACACCATCGCACCGTCTTCGACAACCGCCGGTGCGGGGTCGGATCGAGCAACGATCTTCCATCCGTCAAAATCCGTGCCGTTAAACAGGCTGACCCACGGCGTGTCTTGACCATGCACGATCGAGCAAGAGAAAACGATCGAATGGGCGACGATTATGACCAAGCAGCGGATGATTTGTAGCATGATTGGCGGAGTGTTTCAGTTGTCGGACGAGGAAGTAGGAATCGATGCTGGATAAACGGAATCCACTAGGTCTACATGATAAATCGTTCCTTTGTAGGTGACCAAGTATATCTCGCCTTGTTGGTCGACACCAAAGGATGCGATGCCGTTGGGTGCGATGCCAATTCGATAGACGTCTTTGAGTTTGCCGTCGTGTTGCCGCAGTCCCCATATCAACCGCGTGTTGAAATCACCAAACACGTAGACCCCTTGATAAGACGGATTCTGCTGGCCGCGATAAACGTAGCCACCGGTGATCGAGAATCCGAGACCATGGGGATAAGCAAACACGGGATCCACATACTTTTCATCCGGTCGCGCGTATTCGTCTGAAAACGGGATGAATGATTCACGTACGTTCCACCCGTGGTTGTCTCCTCGGTGCACGATGGCGACTTCCTCGAATTTGTGTTGCCCCACATCCCCGACGTATAGTTCACCCGTTCTCGAATCGAAACTGAATCGCCATGGCTCTCGAAAACCGATCGCCCACGTTTCCACTCGAACTTCCGGGTCTTTCCGATGTACGTCCCAAAAGGGATTGTCGAGTGGAATCGCATAGGGCAAACCATCGTCTTGATGATCAACGTCAATCCGTACCATGGACCCGAGCAGGATCCTAGGATTTTGCGAATATCCATGGGGATCGTACTGAGGGCCACCGTCCCCAAAGGCGGCATACAGCATGCCATCGGGCCCAAAGTCGATGCAGCCACCGTTGTGATTTCCGGCAGGCTGAAAAGTCTCCAACAATCGATGTGACGGTTCCCCCGAGTCTTGCAAGCCATCCTCGGTGGCCCGGCGCTCGACCACCGTCGTTTTGATTTGACCGTCTTCTTCCTTGACTTCGTATTCCAGGAAATAACGTCGATTGTGGACGAAGTCTGGGTGAAAGGTCATGCACATGATTCCATGGTTGGCCCCCGTATGGACTTCTTTACCAAGCTGCAAAAACAGCTCTTTTCGGATCGGTCCCTCGTCGCGGATCAATCGCCAAATTCGCCGCGTCATGTGCTCAACGACTAGCAAATCACTGATCGTTCCTGGCAATGCTCCACACCAAACCGGGTTCTCGAAATTGAGTTCGGGTGGATGGATGGGCTCGAGCTTGACCGCCGAAGTCAACGCTTCGATGGCAACGCTTCGACCTCCCTCGGCATAGCCATCGTGTAAGGCAAACGTGAGCGTCCGCATGTAGGCTATCAGGTCGGCAAACTCAGCTTCAGTCAACGTTCGGTGCAAGTCGCCAGGCATGAACGAGGTGGGAACCTCGCGAAGTTCTTCGATGTCTCTGCGTTTGATCCCGTTGATCTTGCCTTGGTCATCGACCAGTTTCACTTCGATCTGGTTGGATCGCTCCATTCGTCCAGCCAGAACTTGACCGTCAGTCGTTAAAATACTGATTTGCTCGAATCCTTGAGCGATGAATTCACTGGGATAGAGAATCTGCCGAGCGAGTTGCTCGCCGGGATACTTGTCGGCAATTCCATCTAGGTTGGGCCCACTTCTTTCCATTCCCGTCAACAAATGGCAATTACTGCAAGCTGTTTTCTTTGGATCATTGAACAGTGCCTTGCCACGATCCGCATCACCAGCATGCTGAGCCGTATACTCCAAATACTGCGGCCTGGCATCGGGTTCCGAGTCGTCACCGGGAGCCTGCGAAAAACAAATCAGGGCGGGCAATCCGATCATAGCCCCGGTGGCGAACAACATTCGCACGAACAACCAACTGCACAGTGCGTGCCAATGACTTTGGAAATTGGAAAGGACTCGGGAATTAGAACGTGATTGGCGGATCAAAGGCGGACCTAAGCTTGGTTCATCGGGGGATTAGTTGCGGTTTTCGACCGTCCAATTCTAATCTTTGGCAAACGGTTTCGCGTTCGCAGGTAAGAAAATGACTGAGGAAAAAGCCAAAAGCCTGAGGAGCGAACGCGGTTGATGTATAAAAGCGATAGCCTGCGCGTCGAGGCGTACAAATAAAAAATTGCTAAACAATATCCATTCATTGATCAAGTCAAACCATGAAACAATTTCTTCAACTTGTCTCGCTGGCTTTGCTCATCGCGCCTGTTAGTTACGCAGCCGATACCCGGCCCAACATCGTGATGATATTCACCGATGATCAACGGCATGATGCTGTTGGCTATGCCGGAAATGAAGCGATTCAAACGCCCAACCTCGATCGACTTGCAAGCTCGGCGTTAGTTTTTGAAAACTGCTTCGTCAACACATCCATCTGTGCCGTCAACCGCGCGAATATTTTGTCGGGCCAGTATCCGGGGCGTCACGGCATCCAAGATTTTTATCGTGCCTTCACCCCAGCGCAACTCAGCCAAACGGTTCCGGGTCGACTTCAAGCCGCAGGCTACCAGACGGCTTTCATTGGCAAATGGGGAATTGGCGATACACCCGAAAAGACGCACCAAGGCGCCGCGGTGTTCGACTACTGGGCCGGCCAGCCGAAGCAGTCCAACTACTTTCACGAAGCCGACTGCCGTTATGTTGGTTTCGACGGGTTTTCGCGACCACTTGATGACCTATGTGACTGCCCCGCGGATAGTCGAGGCAAATCAGGCTACGACGTTCGCATGGGCAAAGACAACCTGATCGAACCAATTCATGTGGATTCGGAAATCACGCCAGCCCATGTCGAACGATTTCTCAGCGGGCGCGACTCCAGCAAGCCGTTCTGCCTGATGCTGTTTTTTAAATCGCCGCATGGGCCTTCTGGAGATTGGGATCCAACGCTTGAGAACGCCCTCCAGCCTAGCAAAATCAAGTTCCCCGCCGCAGCGACGCTTGCCAACGCCGAGCGTGAACCACAAATCGTCAAGGACTCGCTGGGTTGGTCGACCGGTCAAACGCTATTGAATAACCCGAATCGTCACGACAGTAGCACACGTGATTACTACCGGTCGATTGCCAGCATGGACCTGGGCGTCGGCCGCGTGATGGAGTCGCTGAAAAAACGGGGACTGTCCGACAATACGGTCGTGCTGTTCACTTCTGACAACGGGTATTTTTCGGGTGAACACGGTTTGGGCGGTAAGTGGTTGATGTATGAACCGTCGCTGCGTGTTCCGGGCTTTCTCTATGACCCGCGCCACCCCGGTGATCGAACGGTGGACGAATTTGTCATCACGACAGACTTTTCGGTAAGCATGCTGTCACTCGCCGGAATAGAAATTCCCGCGACCATGACCGGCCTCGATCTGACTCTGTTGAATACGGAACAGGACATGCCGTGGCGTTCCGACTTCCTGTACGATCATCCCTATGGTCACAATGGTCGCATCCCCCGCACACTCGGAGTGCGAACAAGCACCCATAGCTACACGCGATACATTGACCCGACGCCGACCTTTGAGCAGCTCTTCGATCTTGAAGCCGATCCAGATCAACTCAACAACCTGGCTGAGAATCACGAGTACGCCGAACTACTCCTTCAGCTACGCAATCGCTGCGATCAACTCACTGCCGAAGTCGGGCCGGTCCAGTAATGCGAGCGGGAGGGGGCCTAAAAACGCCCTCTCCCGGCCGCATTACGTCCGACCTCTCCCAGAGGGTGAGGTGACAAGGTGGCGATCAGCGAGAAGTGTCGAGATAGGCATGAAAAAGAAAAGACTCATCGGATTGCGTCTCATGCTCAGCATGGCAACCTGTTGTCTGGCTGATGCATAAGTAGAAGGCACGATGAACACGCGTTGCATGCTCACGCGAGCAGCGGCTTGATGACTTCTCCGCTGACGTCGGTGAGTCGAAAATCGCGGCCGTTGTGCGGGTAAGTGAGCGACTCGTGGTCGAGGCCCATCAGGTGCAGAATCGTGGCGTGCAGATCCGGCAGGGAGACGGCGCTGGACACCGCCTTGTAGCCGATCTCGTCCGTCTCGCCGTAGCTGATTCCGCCTTTGACTCCACCTCCGGCCATCCACATCAGGAATCCATACGGGTTGTGGTCGCGGCCGACACCTTTCTCGCTGACCGGCAGTCGCCCGAACTCGCCGCCCCACACCACGAGAGTCTGATCGAGCAGCCCGCGACGTTTCAAATCGGTCAAAAGTGCGGCCACGGGTTGATCGGTCATGCCACAGAGGGTGTCATGGTTGTCCTTGAGATCCTTGTGTGCGTCCCACTGGTCGTTGGGATAGGCCTGCACGAAG
>JBGSNE010000317.1:0-3201 GCA_041739785.1 Pirellulaceae bacterium | reverse complement strand
GTGATCGAGAAAGCGACTTCGTCGTCGTCATTGCTACTTTTTAGACACCCATGAACACTGACTTCGAAGCCGCGAGATTCCCAGTGCTTGAGTAAGGTGTCGGCAATCCTGAGTGCTCGTTGAAGTTGGGGTTTGCTCACTGTAACCCAGCTTTTAACTACCCGTTCGTTCAAATAGGTGGAACTTCCATAATTGGAGGGCTGCTTCGCGGTTGGGACGCTATTGCTCTTCAGCCGCTTAACAAACCGGTGCGGCTTCGTAAGTTGATCAGGAACTGAGATTTCCAGCTTGCCGGAGTTCTTGGGCTTCGGTGGTGACTCTGTTCCAGCTTCAGTCGTCGGTTTAGCATCCGATGTCGGTTGTTCGAATTGCTTCCTGAAACTATCCAGCTCGATTAGATCGGCGACATCAAGCGTCGGCAATGCTGGCCGTTCAGGAGCGGTCCCCCAATTCAATTGCGCCCAGTAGCCATTGGGCGGCCTAGGAACATCGTATTGGTCACAAAGCTGGACGATCTCTTTGCGGGAGATTCCCCATTGCTGAGATAGTTTCGTCATTGGCTGCTGCCAAAGAGCGTCAAATAAATCAGCCCGCGAGATTGAAGTAATCGTTTGCATGATAGCCTCTTCCGAAATTACCTTGCAAACGATTTTAGCAATTGTGCAGGCTCGGATGGTTCACAACATTTGAATTTCAGTTGAAACCTGTGGTGAAATCTGAGTCGCGATCGGCGTGTAAAGATCGATGCTCGTGTCATCCGTTTCAAGGGAGATGATCAACGAATACTTAGCATCATTTTCGAAACAATTTAGTGCTTGACGGTCTTTCCACCAACCTGAAACAGGATGGACCGCGATTGCCCCAGATGCGGCCAATTCTGCAGCCGTTCCCGTCCAAACATCTGAGTGAATCGAACCCCTATTCCTATAACGCGGTCCTACCAGCCATGATCTCTCGTCACGGCCAGCTGCGTACTCTTCCTGGGCCTCTTCCCAAGCTGCCTTCGTGAGCCGCATTAGTAGTTGTTGCTCAGTTTCAGTTGGCCTCTTGAGTTCAAAACCGAAGGCTGTAGGTCGATACTAGAATCCCTACATCTGTTGCGAGCTGTCGAAATATATCCGCGACGTCGGCTCCACGCTGCAAATCGGAAAGCCAAACTTCAAACCATACTGTTTGCTGATGGTCGGCAGGGAATTCGGATACGTCCATCCAGAACGACTCAATCGCAGCTAACCGGATTGCCGCTATGCTTGCAACCAATTCCTGGTTCGCTGGCTTACCTTTTGGGCTAACCTTTGACGGATCGGCGTATGCTTTAATTCGTTTGACGAAGTATTCAATTTGACCTTCTGGTACAAAGACACTCGCCGTCATTGAGCGATCGCTGCCGACTCGTGCGTTCCTTAGTTCGATACCCTTGCTCTCTGACTCAAGTCTTTTCAGCATGAGTTCGAAATTCGGATCACTCGCAAACTCAAGCACGACACCTTTTGGCGGTTTACTGCTGGCGAAAGACTTCTGGCTTTTCGCAAGTTCCTGCGCTTTGTCCATTTGGTCGACCAGCGCTCGGCTATGTGATACCACATCTCTGGCCGGAATCGCAAACTCCGCACTTACAACTTTGCGAGGGTATTGATATGGATATACTTGCCCGGTACCACGCGGGAAAAGATGCTGCAGTTCATCCATGCTTTAGAGGCTCGCGTCTTGAAGTTTCTCGCGATGATTGCCTTCATCAAAATTCAGCCGGTTCCTCAACGAGGACTCTAACATGGCGGTATCAACACTACCGCTTTCACTGAGGATGCATTCCTTGGCAGCATCATCACAGGCCTTAGCAATCTCAGCGTGGCTCAGTCCTAGAGCGGACGAAGTCAATTTCTTCCATGCGATCCGCTTGCCAAGTAACCCTCCAAGGCGATTGCGTATCAACAGAATCACTTGCTCTGAATTGGGTCGCTGATATCGGATGACGTCATCGAACCGCCTGAACAATGCATCGTCTAACATCGCCTCGTAATTGGTTGCCGCGATAACAATGCTGTCCGATTCTTCTTGCTCCAGAAACTGCAAGAATGAGTTTAGCACTCTGCGAATCTCGCCAACGTCGTTCTTGGCACCACGATCTGATCCAATCGCGTCAAACTCATCAAAGAAATAGACTCCTGTGGTCTCCAACATCGCATCGAATACAGATCGAAGCTTCACTGCCGTCTCACCCATAAATTTGGTGATGAGGCTATGAAGCTGAACTGATAATAAGGGCAACTTTAGTTCGCCTGCGAGCGCGGACGCCGTCATCGTCTTGCCGCAACCTGGCGGTCCAACTAAAAGTAGTTTTCGACGAGCTGAGTAGCCGTATTCACGGAGTTTTGATTGTCCACGATACTCTCGAAGTACCCGATGAAGTAGCTCAACCACTTCTTGGGTGAGCACCATTTCGGATAGACGAGTTTGTGGGTAGCTGGCAACCAGCAACGACGCCAACTCACCAGTAGGGCGAGCGATGGGAACAGCACCCCGAACTTTCCCTGATGACTGTCTACGCTTAATATCATCAACGAGATCACGAAGCTGCTGAGCGAGTTGCGCTTTTCCACCGCGCGCAGCATCGGCTGCGATCTGAAGTGCGACGGAAGCAAAGTGCTCGCCGTTGCCATCGCCGTAGCTCTTAAGCAATGCTTTTAACTGTTCTGCGGTCGCCATCGGATTTGAACATGGGAGGTTCGGAGAGTAGTATCTAGTCCCCCATTCTATCTGAATCGCGACTCCACGTCATCGCCAAGTCTGCTGGCGACTTTAAATTGCAGTGCGGCAAATCCTAGGCGAGCTTCTCTTTTTCCATTTTGTCGAAGGCACGAAAAATGGCATGTGACGTCGCCCTCCAAACGAATAGCACTACCTCCGCCGTTACTGCATTTTCCGTTTGCGCCCCTGCGCTCTTACCCGTGACCAGTTGCACACTTGCGCCTGTGCGTTCCTCAATCATTTCCGCAGCGTTCTTTGCTTGCGGTTCTCGCATCGAAACGATCGCAACCTTCTTGAGGTTCGCGGCCTTTAGCGGGGACCGTACATGATGACCATTGGGACTCGGTCGGGCCCGGGGTGAAATTGTGGTGTAGTGTTCTTGTGTTGTGAGCTTCAACTTATTTCGCAAGGAGACAATCATGGGTACGCAGAGAAGATTGAATGGTCGGCCAC
>JBGSNE010000242.1:0-47853 GCA_041739785.1 Pirellulaceae bacterium | reverse complement strand
AACAATGAGAAATTGACTCTTAAAACAAAATAATTGGGCACTGGCAGCAGCAATGGAAACACTCGACGACGAAACCAAAAAATAAAACCACTAATCGCCTACAGGCACCCACACCGATTGATGTTTAGTCAGCAGTCTCCTGCGGCTTGGCGTTAAACGATTCACTAGTAGGTCGTCCATCCGCCATGAGATATCCCTGCGCAGGCGACGGCTGGAGTGGAGTGGCACTCGACGTTAAGACCAGTGGCTGCCTAAGCCGGCGCCTGCGCAGCCGGGGACCAATTGCTTAACAAGATGATTCTTTGATCGAGCTGTATTGGCGGTGATATGCATTGCGCGCTGCCCGCCCCGGCTACTGCGGCTTGGCGTTAAACGATTTGTCCCCTGGCACTACTCCATCACTTCACTCTCCCATCTCCCACACTTCTACACACAACCGATCAGCCTCAACAGCTCGTCGAGCGCGCGAGTCAACTGTCGACCTTCGCGATAAGCGGCCACCACGTGCACTTGGCCAACCTCCTGAGTCATCGGTCGAGAGTCCAGTTGCCGAGTCAGGTTACCGTCCGAGCGACCGGCAATAAACCCCACGCCCATACCAGCCCGTACACAAGCTAGGGTGGTGGCGCTGTTGTCGGTTTCAGCCACGATTTGCAGTTGCTCGGTCAAGCCTAAACGGACGATAGCTTGCTCCAACAACTGACGACCAACCGTATTCGAGTTGCCCACGATCAGCGGCTCGCCGACTAGGTCTGCTAGCTGGACACAGGTTTGTCGTGTTAGCGGATGTCGTTTTGGGAAAACCGCTAGGTACTCGATGCCGTACAGACGCTGATAGGCAACTCCGTTGGTGCGCAGGGAAGGAGGTGGTTCGATCAACAAGGCGACGTCGGCTTTACCCTCCAGCACAAATTCTTGTGCCGTGCGGTTGTCGGCAGTCATCAGCCGCAAATGGACGTCGGCATAGCCTTCGCGAAATCGCTGGAACGGCACCCCCAATTCCTCAAGCATCATGCGGACTCCAGTCACCAGCCGGATCTGTCGAGAAGCCTGGCCATTTTCCTCGGCCAAGATTTCGAAGCTCGATTCCACGCTGGCCAGTAGCGGTTTGAGAATTTGATAGAGCGCGTGACCCGAGGCGGTTGGCTTTATATTACGACCTGCCCGCTGGAAGAGTTTGGCTGCATAAATTTTCTCCAGCACTTTGACCTGCTCCCACATCGTCGGTGGAGCCAAGTCCAAATGTTCCTCGGCACCAGCATAGCCCCCATGCTCATACACACTGCAAAAGGTTTGCATCTGCTGCACCGATAAAGCTTCAATTCGATTGCCAATGATCATTTTTGAGTCTCCGTGGCAGGCTTAGGACGGGGTGATGAGCGGCCAACGACACATAGACCGCCCCAACCATCAAAAAAAACCGAATGAATCGACGGAAATATACAATTGTTCTGATGAATCCGAAAGAGTACATTAGACAGTGCGTGGGGGGGACTGCGCTCCATTAACCTCACCAATTAGCCCGTGAACGTCACGATTTAGATCTAACAGCTGAGGATTGGTCAATGCGGTTTTCTAACGGACTTGGAGTAGGTCTGCTGTGGCTCCTGTGCCTAACGCTGGCGATGGGCTGCGGCAACAGTGGTGAATATGCAGTGGTTCCGGTCAGTGGCATCGTAACTTGCCAAGGCAAACCGGTTGGTAATGCGACGGTGAACTTTACGCCTAAGGCCTCTGAGGATCGATCGTCATTAAACCCAGGTAAGCCGGCGCTGGGAATCACTGACAAGGACGGACGATTCAAATTGACAACCTATGAAAATGACGACGGGGCCATCGTTGGTACGCATACCGTTAACGTCGGTCTCAATGTCAATGAAGAGACCGGCAAGTCGCCGCGTGGTTTTCCTTGCGTAGACTCCAAATTGGAGATTACCATTGAAAAAGCAGTCAGCGACTTAAAAGTCGAATTTGAATGAGGACCCTGCGGCGACTTTTGGCGCTGTTGGGTGTTCTGTGAATACATGTTGCGAGTTATTCATTATTAGAAAGTTGGAAAATCCTAAAATGAACGTTTCCCCACTATCGCGTATCCGAACGCGTACCGGCTTTACGCTGGTTGAACTCCTGGTAGTAATCGCCATCATCGGTATTTTGGTTGGCCTCTTGTTGCCAGCCGTCCAAGCTGCCCGCGAAGCGGCGCGACGCATGCAGTGCTCGAACAATCTTAAGCAACTCGCTTTGTCGATGCACAACTACGAAAGCTCCACCAAGTCCTTTCCTCCTGGTTCGATTCTGCCACGAACCACGGCGGCCTATCCGCCGAACAACCATAACCTTCCGACTGCACAAACGGAGGGATACACGTGGAGCAACTTCGTGATGCCATACATCGAGCAATCGGCGTTGTACAACACTACGGTTGGTACCCAGCCGCTGATGGGATTAAACGTCACCAACCCCGTTACTCTAGCACTGTTAAAAAGCCCCTTGAGCACTTTTCGATGCCCTTCGGACTCGGGACCAGTAACTAACGATCTTCCTAGCGAAAGCCACTTCGTATTTGGCTTGGTAGTGCAGGGGACCAACTGGTATATCGACGGCGCAACTGCCGGCCCCAAAACAGCCTTGGCAACGTCCAATTACGTGGCTATGCACCATCACCGTGGCCACCAAATCGCTAATGGCGTGTGGACATTTACAGGAGGATTCGGCCCCAATAGCAAGACTCGTTTTGGTGACATCAGCGACGGAACGTCGAACACGATGTGTGTTAGCGAACGCGCTTACCAAGTCAACGGTGTGATTATGGGAGCCGCTGTGTGGGCCGGCTGTGCGGCCGCTTGGCACGATGACTGTATCGACGATTCTTGGGGAGCAGCACGATCGCCAATCAACCCTACCCAAACGGCTATCTACAATAAATACGCTCGCCAGCAAGCGCTGAGCAGCAATCATACCGGGGGCGTGCAAGTCGGCATGTTCGACGGATCGGTACACTTCATTTCCCAAAACATCGACTTCAAAATGACCGGTGGCTCCAATGCAACTGTGGCCGACAGCGTATTGGAGAACTTGATCAACAAGAGCGATGGTGCGGTAGTTAGCCTCGAGCAATAAGCCTACTCAAACCGAAGATTTACGATCACAGACAAAATTAGCCATCACGCACCAGCGCGATGGCTATTTTTATTGTTTGATTTAACTTCGCAGATTGATGCCGATCTACTCTGCCTGCGAGGCGGCCACTACGATATTGAAGCGAGACAGGGGGACTGTCCCCATTGGCCTAAATGCAACTCGACTTTCGCAGCCTTGCCAGCGCTGAACGCGGCGAGCCATAACTTGTGCTAGAATCGTGATTGTCGAACGGACTGATGATGTTGTCGTTTAAACCGCAGCCGTAGGCGAGGTTCACCCCTATCATCCTCGCCTACGGCTGCGGGTTAAACGACCAATGTGCTTTTCAAAACTAAAGCAACAGCCCGTTAGCGTCGCACGGTCGCCCAATGACCTGAGATCTATCCCAGTTACCATTTGCAACACTGCCGAGGAAAACCATTGATGGCTGACGAAGAAAAACTAAGATCGCCTGCCGAGGTACGACGTGTGTTTGAACTATTGGACAATGTTAACACGGTTGTTAACCAAGGAGACAATTTCAAATACGGAATGCAGGTGGGTAAGCTGATCGCACTCGGTTGGGTGCTGGGTGACGTGCCGAGTTCCGATCTTTCGTTGAGCTACGATTTCGATGACTGGCAGCGGGATATCCAGGCCGGAGAGGATGTGCTGAAGCAACAACTAGGAGGATTGGAAAATTTGTTGCGCGAAGATGAGGATGGGGAATAGCTTTCATACCAACGTCGCTTTGCGAACTGCGTCACCTCTTATAGAGATCTCCAACATGCTTCAGTGCACCTGGCTGCAACTTCTGAAACTTGGTTCCATACCAAACTGGTGTCGGACATCTTGGGGAGATGCGATTTCACCACCTATCGTTGACTTACCTGAAAATTTCAATCGCGCTCTTAGATTGACACTCATTGTTGTGGTGCTTGTCTGGCCAGCGGTTGCCGCAAATAGCGGCGTGGCCGCTGACGCATTGCAAACGTCAGCTTTGCGTCAGGCTATCGATCGGGCGATCCCGCAACTGGAAGCTGGTGCCACGGGCTCGGCCAAAGAACGCGAGTGTTACACCTGTCACAGCCAAGCTCTGCCAGTATTCGCATTGCAAGCTGCCTCCCAACGAGGATTTGCAATCGACCAAGATGTTTTACAGCAGCAGCTTGATCATACGTGGAAGCATCTGGAACGCGGCAAGTCAGGCTACTTGGAAGGCACAGGGCAGGGGGGCCAGGCCATGACCGCAGGCTACGCGCTGTGGACTTTGGAAGCTGGCGGATGGCCCGCTGACGAAGTCACCGAAGCAGTGGCCAACTATTTGATCCAGCGACATCGCGATCGCCAACATTGGTCGGGAGCTGGTCAACGTCCTCCAACTTCTGGGAGCAGCTTCACAGCCACTTACGTCTCCCTGCGGGGCCTCAGCCAGTTTGGCAGCGCAGGACAACAAAAGGATATTGCGGAGCGTCGCGAGTCGGCGGCGAAGTGGCTGCTCAAGACCGAGCCGAAAGATACCGAAGATCGCGTGTTTCGGCTGCGAACGCTCCCCTACATCGGTGCTGACGAGTCGCTGATCGCCGAGTCAGTGCGAGAGTTGCTTGAGTTGCAAGATGATCACGGTGGTTGGTCTCAGAATAGCGACATGCAACCCGATGCTTACGCCACCGGTTCCGTACTAGCGGCATTGCACGAAGTAGGTGGGCTGACGCGAGAGCATCCAGCCTTTGCACGTGGCTGCCAATTTCTGTTGGACTCCCAATTGCCCGATGGCACTTGGCATGTTGTGACTCGCGCCAATCCGATTCAAGACTATTTCGAATCGGGCTTTCCTCATGGCGAAGATCAATTTATTTCTATCGCCGCGACCGGCTGGGCAGTATTGGCACTTGTCCAAGCGCTACCCGCAACTCCTGCGACTCCTTCAGCTCCGCAACTTACGGTGAAACACTGCGACGACTTCGAAGTCACTGGGCAGGGCGATGCAACAGCTTGGCAGCGGACTCAGTGGGTGGAACTTCAACGTCGCCCCCTGGCCGTCCACGACTATACCGCTCGATTCAAAATATTGTATTCCGACTTGGGAGTCTACGTGCTCTTCGATGGCAGCGACCATCGCTTGACCGCTACGCTGCAAGAGGATTTCCTAGACCTGTGG
Source organism: Pirellulaceae bacterium (assembly GCA_041739785.1). Classification (GTDB taxonomy): domain Bacteria; phylum Planctomycetota; class Planctomycetia; order Pirellulales; family Pirellulaceae; genus Aureliella. Next base: position 42,572 of record JBGSNE010000242.1, on the reverse strand, counting down.
AATGAAGATGTTTACGAGTGTTTCTTTTGGACCGACGAATCTCAGCCGCTGTACTTTGAATATGAGATCTCGCCGCTGGGATTCGAGCTGCCCATTTTGATTCCAAACTTGGATGGCCAATTTCTTGGTTGGCGACCATGGCACTACGACGGGGACAGGAAAACTCGGAAACGAGTTTCCGCATCAGGAGGAGCTAACGAACCCCACGCAAAGGTTTCCCATTGGCGAGCAGAAGTTTTCATCCCCTTTGAGCTGCTGAAGCCGCTGCAAAACGTGCCACCCAAGTCAGGCACCCGGTGGCGAGCCAATTTTTATCGCGTCGATTATGATCCGCTGACAAGTGACCCGGCGCAGCGCGAATCCAAGCCAGAGCAACCCAAGCCAGTCGATACTCAGCCGGCTATTGCTAAACCAGTATCTCAATGGGATTGGTCGCGTGTTGGCCCCAGTTTTCACGAATATCAAAAATTTGGCACGCTCATTTTCGAATAACGGCCGTTAGCAGCGTTTGGGATATTATTGTTCTTGGTCGGCGATCGACAATGAATAATTGGCGCCGTTCTTCAGGCAGATGTCCATCACGTTGACGGGGGTCTGCAGTGGTACGCGGCGGTCGGCACGAATCAGAACCGCTTGTCCGAGTGGATTGTCCGCCAACGATTGCAGGAGCAGCGATTCGAATTGCTCGTCGTTGAGCACTTGGCTATTGACTACAATCGCTCCCGACTGATCGATATTAACGATCATCTCCTGCGGCTCGACGGTCATGGGCATGGCATTGGCTGCCGAAGGGAGTGGTATGTCTAGCTCGCGATCCTCTTGACTCAAGCGTGAGGCGACCAAGAAAAAGATCAACAGCAAAAAGACGACGTCGATCAACGGTGTCATGCTCAAGACAGCCAAGACCTGCCCGCGTTTTAAAGTAACGGCCATGAATCGCGCTCCTTAATTGACTACGGTTGGGAGCGCGACGTTGAGCGCACTGGGGGTGGGGTCAGCTCGGTGATGTCGATCGAAGTACCGGTGGGCCCGGAGGGGCGTCGTGGGGATGATTCACCGGGGATTTTGCCCGCGGGCGCATCACGACGCACCAAACTGCCGTGAGGGCTCAGGTCGTATCTGGCGCGACCCTCTTGAGATTCAAAACGAGGAATGAGCCTTCTCAGGTCCGTGTCGATCAGAGCCAACATCTGTGTGATGCGACCTTCGAAAAAATGAGCGAAAACGGCGGCTGGAATAGCCACAGCCAACCCACCCAAGGTCGTAACCAGCGCCACGTAAATGCCCTCAGCTAGATACTCAGCCTTGTTGGAACCGGCGCCTAGCTGCGTGGTATCGTGGAAGGCGATAATCATCCCCCAGACCGTACCCAATAGACCGATTAAGGGAGTCACCGCGGCAGCGAGTGTTAACCAACGGACGTTGCCATAGAGTCGATCTGCTTCACGTTGGGTTGCCTCGGCCAGGGCGGCCTCCACTTCAGGCACGGAACGCCCAACTTTTTGCAACATGTCGTGCAAGATGCGCGAAGCGACACAGCTATAACGCTGCGACGAATTGAAGAGTGCTCCTGGTTGAAATTCGCCCTGCTCACTAATCGCTTTGCGAACTTCGCGGCGCAGGCCGTTAGGGTAGAGTTTGCCTCGCCGCAGCGCAAATAGTCGTTCGAAAGCAACGGCGACGACTAGCAGGCTCACGATGGCGATCACCAACATGATCCCGCCACCCTGGCGAAGCAACTCCAGCACATTTAGGTTGCTCCCTTGCAAGTCGGCTGGTTGGGGAGCTGGCGGAGCGCTTCGATTGGCTGCCGCCTCAGCGGCCAGAGCTTGCAAATCGGTCGAAGCCCGGTTCGCGCCGCTGTTTTCGGCAGTGGTTTCCTGACCGCCAACGAGAGTGGCGAAGCACAACTGCACAATCAGTAGTGCACTCAGGATGGGCAATAATCGTTGGAGATGCGTCAAGTGAAAACCTACAGGGTCGTACCTGGTTGTGATTAGGAGCATGCTAGATCGAACTGGTTTCGGCCAGTGCCATGCATAACAACACTTCCTGAACGTGTGGCGTGTCGAGCTGATAATCAGCCTGTGAACTTCCTTCCCTATCTCATCTTTTGCAATTCACCGAGTCGGGAGGTGGCTTGTTTGGCCAATTCATGTTCGGAGTGATCGCGAACAATATCTTCATAAAACTTCCGTGCCCCGTCGACTGCTTTATTGCGGCTCTCGCCACGCAGGTCGGGAGCGAGCACTTCATAGCATCGCGCGGCTTCATAGGCACTTTTCGCTTGCCAATTCTTGATATCTTCGGGAGCCTTTTCGCCACCAAATCCATACGCGACACGCGTGAATTCTTCGATTGCGCGTTGAAAGTCGCGTTGCGAGAAATAGACTTCACCCATCATGAATCGGGCCCGAGCACCAATCTCATTGCGATTGTTGTCGACCACCTGACCGTAGTATTTCAGTGCTTCGGTCGGTTGTTCCTGCTTTTGTTTGCAGTAGCCCAGTTCATAGACGGCGGTCCACAAATACGGACTCTGAGGGTAATCGCTCATGATAACATTCAACCATTTCTCACACTCTTCCCAACGACCCAATTCCCGCAAACACTGGGCACCATGCAGGTAGACCAGCGATTTAACTTGTTCAGAAGCGTCGGTCGTGCTACTGGACTCAAGCAACTGTCGCGCCTGTTCGTAGCTGGGTAAAGCGGCCGAGTATTGCTCTTGCTTAAAGGCACATTCGGCCAACATGAATTGGGCGTCGACGGCCAGCGACCCTTGAGGAAAAGCTGTGGCCTGGCCGGTGAATTGAGCAGCCGCCTTGGGGTATTGTTCCTGTTGGAAGTAGCTCCATCCCAATTTGTACTGAGTCTTCTCCAGCAATTCGGCATCCTGCGTACGCTTCATAACCGCAGTGTAAGTGTCGACGGCGCGGGAATAATCTTTGGCTTCATATTGATTTTGAGCCAACATGTAGAGCGCTTCAGCCTGGTAATCGCTATTAGGAAATTTTTCAGCCAACTGTTGAAAAGTTTTCGCTGAGTCAGCGGCTTGGCCACCTTCTTGATAGTTCCACGCTAGTTCGTAGAGAACTTTGTCCAAGGCGGGATAGTCGGGAACGTCCTTGGCGATTCGCTCGAAAGCGGCAGTCGCTTTAGGCAATTCGCCTTGCTGCGTAAATGCCAGCCCTAGTTCGTATAAGCCGTTGGCCAACGATGTGCCAGTTGGATTGCTAGACAGGAATTCTTGCAGAGAAGCGATCGCCTCTGGTTCTTTGCCAATCTTACGGAGGCAAACTCCTTCAGCTAATTTCGCCTCCTCGCCGATTGAATCGCGCAAACGCTGCGCCAGCAGCGGCTGTAGACGCTGTAGCGCTTGCGGATATTTTTCCTGTTGCATCAACGACCAGACGATACCGTACGTAGCGAAGTGATGATAGCTGGACGCATCTTGGTTGCGGACGATCGACTCGTACCGTGTAATCGCATCATCGAATTGTCCTGCAGCAGCTGACAATTGCGCGAGCTTGTAGTCCACCTGAGCCTTGAGACGCGTGGTGGGGTATTTTTTCAGCAGCTGCTCCAGCGCCTTGCGAGCTGCCGTATTGTCCTTATTGCGTTGATATGCCTCGGCCAGCATGAGCAGCACTTCATCAGCGGCGCCCCAGGCGTCGCTGGTTTGATGGCTGGTGGTCAATTGGCTGATCGCCACGGCGGTCTTTTCTTGATACAGATAGCTGGCTCCCAGTACAAATTGAGCTTCCGCCAGTTGGTTGGGGTTCTTCAAAGTAGCGACAGCACCAGAGAGTAATTCGACGGCGGCTGGATAATCGCCAGCCAGGTAGTGGGCGGTACCAAGCCGCAATGTCCATTGATCGACGGCTGGATTCTTGGGGTCCGCTTGTCGCAGTTTGGCATAGGCGGTAGCAGCTGCGGCATGCTCCCCCTGTTGCAACAGGGCTTCAGCGGCTACTGCGGCCACGTCATTGCGGAGTGGATCTTGGGGGAAACGATTGAGGAACAACTCCGACCACTTTCGGGCTTCGGGAAGCTTGCGACCTTGTAGCGCCGCGAAGGCAGCGTTATACGCGGCTCGCGGAGCCAATTTATCATCGGGAAAATCATTGACGATCTTCTCATAAGCCTGACGGGCTTTGTCCAGTTCGCTTGGAATTGCGTACAACGCATCGGCCAGGTCCATCTGCAAGTTCACTGCATTGGGAGAATCCTGCGACCACATTAGCGCCTCTTCCACCAACTTCATTGCGTCCGCGGGTTTGCCGAGACGCAACAGAGTGATGGCCATCCAGTGAGCCGCCTCGGCTGCTTGATTGTCTTGGGCGGGTAAGACTTGGCTGAACTTTTCGAGCGCCTCATCATACTGCCCATTTTGATGCAGTGATTGCCCAAGCGACAAAGCCGCTGTAGGAGCATGTTTAGAATTGGGGAACTGCTTGAGTAATTCAGTGTAGTGCTTTACCGCAGCATCATTGTCACCCTGCGTTGAGGCCGCATAGCCAAGTCGCAAGAGCGCATAGTCGGACATCTTCCCAGCATCACTCTTGACCAACCCATCGAGCAACTTCGTCGCTTCTTGCGTTTTACCTTGTTTCAGGAACAAATCGGAGAGTCGCACGCTAACTTCGCTGGTAAGTTGATGTTCAGGGAACTCAGACAGGAACTGTTGGAAATTCCTAGTGGCTTGCGTGTCTTGTTTTCCTTCTTCGTAGGCCACGGCAATCGCATACATCGCCCCAGGACGCAAATTCGACTTCTTCATCGAAGGCGTATCGAGTAGTTTTTTGTAAAAGGGTATGGATTGATCAATGTGGCCTAAGGAGTATTCAATTTCTCCGAGATAGAACAGAGCTTGATCGGTGTAGTTACCGTCGCTATAGCTCTGCAGGAATTCGTTGAGTCGTTGCCGTGCTTTTTCCAATCCGGTTCTTTGTTCGGGCGAATTGGGCTTCGCCTCTCGAGCCTGTGAGAACAAACACCAACTCAAATTGATAAGTGACTCCTCACGAACCTCAAGCGCTTTGTCCTGCAGCGCTTCGCCAAAAGCCTCGGTGGCGGCAACATAGTCAGGTTTTTCGAGTTGCGTATAGCAGATTCCCAGGTAGTGCCACCCCTTGCTGGCGAGTGGGTCCTGGGGAAATTGATCGAGCAGTTTCTTCCACTCCTCCACCGCCAATTTGTAGGCACCTTTGTTTTGGTAGCCGGCCGCGTCCGAGTAGAAGGCGATCGCCTTGCGGTTAGACGACTCTCCTTTTGCCTCCTGTGCTGCGGTCGAGCCGACGACCGAGAACGTGAATGCGATGACGACCAAGCAGGCGAGAAAGGCTAACAGCGGACGCGGACTTCGTGACTTGCGAACTGACATAGCTTCCTGTTTCCAAGCATTGCGTGACGAGGGCTCCATTCGACAGCTACCCTGTGGGCTGCCGGTCGACAGACTCTCTAAGTGTAGCGGCTAAGGCTGCACTCGCAAAGTAATGGAAAACGGGTGTCGCATATTCACTGAACCCCGCAGCTTCACAGAAGCTGCTCGTTCGTCAGGCTTTGCAAACTTAAACTCGAACTTAAACCTAAACCTAAACGATTGGCCTGGAAGATCGAGTTTAAGTTCGAGTTCGAGTTCGAGTTCGAGTTTAAGTTTAAGTTTAAGAAATTGCTCAAAAACGCTCGGCTTCGTCTAGATGAAAACCGCGACTGCGGTCCGAAAACACGTGTTTGAAAGGGCCTGAAACCGTCCGTCCATCCCAAACTTTTGCCGCCCACCGTAGTGCCTTTAGAACGGCGGCAGTGTCGGTATTGAGTCCGACCAAGTCAACATGCGTTTTGAGGCGGGTTGATAGTCAATTGCCTGCAGCAACAACAGAGATTTTGCCCAGTCAAAAATCGAATATCCATATTCATCAATCGTCAATCTGGGCGCTAAATGCTGATTTCCGATTGATGATTGGGGATTGTTGAGTTTTGATTTAGTCGAAGATTAGGGCCAGAGGGATGTGAGGTGGATGCGGAATCGCGCTAGTTTGGGTAAGACTGCTGTATCAATCTGCTGACGATCGGCGGCGGATAATAGCCACTCGGTTCTCCCGGCAACCACGACGACCACCCCCAAGACCATCGAGGCAACGACGGGGCCAGCGGCCACTGACAGCGGGGCAATGCAAAGAACCAGCGTACCCCAGCCAAGCCAGCAGCCATGACGACTCATCTGCCACACTAGTAGCACGAGCGTAACCAGGTTGGCAATCGATGTTGCCAGGACTGCGCCAAACAGTCCGAACTGTCCTATCAACCAAAAATTGAGAAACAGATTGAGGATTAGCCCCGAAACCATGAGTAGGGCCAAACGCTTTCCGCGTTCGATGCACAGTAAATAGGACTGGGCAACGATGAACAGACTAACCCAAATAGCCTGAAGCATTGAGATCGGAAGAATGGCCTCAGCCTGCTGATAGCGATTGCCAAATCCGTAAGTGAACAACCAAGGTGAAACGCACATGGCAGCCACCGCAAGCAGTATGAAGCCTATCGAGACTGATTGCATCATTTGTCGTAATCGCGCGGCAATGCGTTCCGGCTTGCCTGCTTCCCAGTCAGCGCTGATGTAAGGGAGCAACACGCCACCGAACATGAGAGCGATGCTAGTCAATAGATTGGGAAGAATGCGCCCACAGTGATATTGCCCCACAATCGCTTGGCCTGCAGCCTCTGTACCGGGCATCAAGTGCAGCAACATGTAGCGATCGCTGACTTCGAATAAATTGCTGAGCAGGTTCATAACCCACAGCGCAGCCGCATAAGGCAAGATCCGCGTCCAGAGCGCGTGCGGATTAAAATCTAATGACTTGCATGTCGTGCGAAATTCCCTGCGGTAATTGCTCAACACTACGAACAAACCTGGTAGCGTACCGAGAGTACATGCAATGGTAAAACTTGGTAGCAGCACCGTCCAACTGGGTTGTGCACTGAGTATTGCCAATCCGACCACGGCGAACGTAACACTCTGCACAAACTGCATCATGGAAACCGCGCGAACTTCTCGCAGTGCCCCGACCAATTCGTTGATGAAGCTAAAAACGGTAACACTTACAAGTGTCACAACGCACCAAACCACCAACGAATAGTCACCGACTTGGCGAAACAACAGCCAACTAAATGAATTGGAAAAGGTCAGGATGGCAGTGCAAGTCAAACTCAAACCGACGACGCTGACAATCACTACGCGACGAAAGTAGTCGCCGAGTTGATTGCGGCTACGAAAAAACTCGACAAATCGTCCGAAACTACCCGGGAGCCCCAATACGGCTATGGGAACAGCAATTACAAAAAAACTGTTGGCCAGCGCCCACTGGCCCAGCTCAACGTCACTCAGGAAATGGCAAAATCCCAATCCGCGAAGCAACCCAACCAAACGCTGCACGACGCTCAGCAACAGCATGACAATCATGCCCGTCGCAAACGAATCACCATTCGATTTACGAGTGGGAGCGCAAGGAGTAATGGCGGTCGAAGACATGGGGCGGTTGACGATTTTAAGCTTGAGGTAGATTATCCGGAAAGTACGGAAGCAACTCCTCCGCAGATCGAACCTAGATATCTCAAAAGCTTAGCTCACACCGGGGGGCAAGCACGCTTTTGGCCGTGCAAATCGGCTGTTTAACCCGGATTATTCATGACCTTGTGAGCCGAAGGGCGTGAGCCCTCGATTTCCTCAGCGTTTCAGGCGGCCCGGGGGCTTATGAGTAATCCGGGTTTCATCGCAAGCTTAAACTTAAACCTAAACTCGAACTTAAACTTAAACTAATAGCCTGTGAAGATTGAGTTTATGTTTAAGAAATTGCTCAAGAATGCGCAGCCTCGTGTGGATGAAAACCGCTTGTGCGGAATAAAAGCGCATGTTCGAAAGAGACGGAAATCGTCAGTTAATCCGTTTCATCGATCCCATGAGTTACGGCGACAAATAGCGCATGAAGTTGCGTATCGGTTGGCCAGCAACGTAGACCGTCGGCTGGCCGATAATACCCCGTCCCAGCTGCACGTTGTAGTTCTCTTGTCCCAATGAAAACAGCGGCGTGTAGCCCGAGTTGTTAGGGGTGTAGAGGCCCGGAGTTAAATTTGGGGGCAAGGTTGGTGGAACATATGCTCCGGGAACAGCCCCCGCAGATGGAAAGCTAGGGGATGGCGGCGTGCACTGATAGGCCGTTGGATAAATGCCTGGTTGTGGGTAGCGATACTGCGGTAGGGCAGCTTGCTGTTGCGCCAAGTATTGAGGCGGGGCCACTAGGGGAGGCGCTGCCATCGATGGCGCTACACCTGCAGCAGGTTGCGGCGCGACATATTGTTGCTGTTGCGCGGCTGCTAAACGCGCCGTGGGCGATGGAGCATTGTTGCTGCTGGCAAACTGCGCCGGGACTGGCTGCGTCTGGTAGGACGTTTGGAAAACAGCAGGTTGATAGGGCGACGTCGCATAGCGTCCGCGCGGAGCAGGTGTCACATAGGGTAAGCCAGTTGTGATCTGCTGCGCGTCGAGTCGAGTCCCCTGTCCGGCCGGCAATGTCGACTGCTGCAGCCGTGGGTCAGGACGCGATTGGCCCTGCATCGTTTGGTTCTGCTGCAAGCCCGGCGATTGTTGGTTGGGGAGCCGCTCAGACTGTGGCGAACGCAGTTCGCCCGATGCAGCTTGCGCCCCCATATTGCCCATTGGCATTTGCGACGGGGGTGAAACATTCTGCGGCGGATAAAAGGGAGGGCTAACCATACCACCGGAACCTCTACTGTTTTCCATACCATTGTCGTTTGGTAAGGGTAGCTGTCCGCCAGTCGGTGCCACTGCGCCAGGGAATTGAGGCAGTCCGTCGGACAAGCTTCCTTGAGCCTGGAAATAGGCCGTCTGCACTCCGGGCAATTGGCTGGCCGAATCCCGCACTCTTTCCGTTGATGGGAGCGATCGAGCCGACTCAATCGAGCTATCAGCAGAGGCCGCTGGTGGGAGCCGTTGCGTGCTTGGTCGCCAGCCGTTCGATTGGCGCACGGGCTGCGCCGCCCCAGAATAGTACTGTGCATCCACCACATTCGAGCAGGTGAGTGCACAAGCTAAAATCAGTATCTGGAAACCGCTCAACCAACCATGGAGCATCATCGTAGCGCCTCGCTGCAAAGTACTAAAACTGCGGCGCGCGAGAACGGCGCCAAAGTTTAGTTACAGGACTTTGCCCGCCGAGTCGAGGGCAATCCCTGAGTGTAGCGGAACTCGCCAAGAGTTTCGGCTGGGCCACCTGACTTATATTGCAGGACCGTCGAAAGTCTTGGCGACTTCCGCTACGACAGCGCGACATCAATTTCTGATGCTTAACCTTTGATAGCTTTTGCAAACCGCGCAGCTACTGCATCCCAGTCGACCACACTCCAAAAAGCAGCGATGTAATCCGGACGGCGATTCTGATATTTCAGATAGTAGGCGTGTTCCCACACGTCCAAACCCAAGATGGGTGTCCCTTCGATGCCGGCAATCGCCTTACCCATCAGTGGGCTATCTTGATTGGCGGTCGAACCGACGGCCAATTTGCCTCCGCTGAGGTATAGCCAAGCCCAACCGCTACCAAAGCGTGTGGCACCAGCATTGGCGAAAGCTTCCTTAAATTTATCAAACGAACCGCAGGTGGCATCGATGGCGGCGGCGAGCTCACCACTGGGTTTCCCTCCTTTACCGGGCCCTAACACGGTCCAAAACAACGCGTGATTGGCATGGCCTCCGCCATTGTTGCGCACGGCGCCTCGCTTGTCTTCGGGAATCGAAGCCAAATCAGCAATCAAATCCTCGACCGACTTCGCTTCGTGGGCTGTACCAGCGATCGCGTCATTAACTTTAGTAATGTACGCCTGGTGGTGTTTGGTATGATGTATCTCCATTGTCTGGGCATCAATGTGAGGCTCTAGCGCATCGTAAGCGTAGGGCAAAGCTGGTAGTTGATAGGCCATGGAAGTATCTCCGTTTTGGTAAATCGTGTTCAGAAACTCGCCTGGCGGGAAACCTGATCCGAGGCGATAAAGCACGATAGGCGTTCTTCGACAGACTGGCAACCGGGGGAGTACTCAATGGAAGTCGGCCCTGAGGTCAATCGCGATCGATGGAGATCGAAATTCTTGGCGAATTCCGCTACGAAATCGTCGCACGACGCTCCGCGTCGTGACCAACATCCGTAGTGGACGTAATTCTAGCCAAATCCCGTTTCCGGTCGCGCGAAATTAGCGTTGCTCGGTGATGGCGGACCGCATTTCGTCGGTGATAACCTGCGCCACCAAATAGGAATTGAAGCTAAACAAAAGCTGATTGGCTTGTCCTAGCAGTGCCGTCTGTCGTCGATCGCGTGGATTGACTGAGCGGATAACAATCTCCAGCTTGGTCTTGCTTTGATAACTGTTAGAGCGTGGGTTGCGATAGTCGACCGGCTTGACGGTCACTTGCATAATCATCGCGGCTTGACGCTCTCCGTTTCGTCGCGCTCCATCATGTCGTTGTCCATTGATGCGCAGCGTTACACGAAAAGGTTCTGTCTTCAAAATTTCCGCGCCGTGATCGCTAATGAAACCTTCCAGTTTCTGAATGGCAATCGAATGCGGAACTGACGCGACGCGCTCCGTCTCTAAAATTGTCACTTCGTGTCGCGGACGGAACCAACTCAACCAACTGGCGTGTTGTGTGGGACACACCTCCTCTTCAACTCGAAGCGCTGCCTCAGGGTCTAGGCCGGCACCAAGTTGAACGACACGATTGCGGCCTGTCGACTTGGCGGTTAGCAGCGCGCGGTCGGCACGCGCGATCAACGTGGCGGCACTATCGCCAGGTTGGTTTTCGGTGACGCCAAAGCTGGCCGTCATCGTGTTGCCATCCAGCGCTGGCACCGGAGTACGTTCGATGGTTCGACGAATTTCTTCAGCTCGCGCCGTAGCGGTTGGGTTGTCGCAGGCCGCACAAAGCAATACGAATTCCTCCCCACCATAACGCGCTACCAGATCTCCTTCGCGCGAGCATTCGCGAAGTACGCTGGCAAAAGTAACTAGCGCATCATCGCCAGCTTGGTGACCGTAGGTATCATTGATCCGTTTGAAGTGATCGATGTCGCAGATGATTAAGCTACCGGGCTGGGCGGCCATCGTGTGGACTTGCAAAAAGGCCGGTAGCCGGCGATCCAATTCAGCGCGATTGGAAACTTTGGTCAGATTGTCTTGCGAAGCGATCACATTCAGCGACTGCACACGTTCTTCTAAGTGCACTTGTGCGGAAGTATCGCGAATAACCATGATCACGCCTGTGACCTGCCCCTTGCCGGTGAATACCGGGATACCGTTCAAGTTGACTTTGAGCGTGCGGCCATCGATGTGCTGGAGCTGCAAGCGTTCATTGGTTTGCGCGCTCGTGGCCCGCGTGGCTTGCAGAGGGCATTGCTCGGCGGTCAGCGGACTGCCGTCCTCGTTCATCAAGCCCATCAGTTCCACCGTCCATCCACAGTGGACAACCGTCGTTGCCTGTCGACCAGTCATTCGCTCGGCAGCGCGATTCCAATGCAAAATCTGCCCATCGTTATCCAAATAGACAGCCGCATCAGGGAGGGTATCTAGCAGTCGATTATGAAAAACTGTGTCGACCAAGTTTTGCAGCGCGCCGCACGACAGCGATGGCCTGTTACCACCGAATCCGGCAATGGCATCGGGAGAGAATTGCACCAACCAGCCGGAGGCTATTTGGGCTTCCAATTCGGGGCGAGGCTCAGCGATCATTTCGGCAAAATCGTGTACCAACTCGGGATCAAACTGGCTGCCGGAATAGCGGAATAATTCGTCGACAGCCCGCTCTCGGCTGAGCGCTCTTCGAAAAACCTGCTCGGTGGTCATTGAATCAAACGCATCGACGATGGCCAGCATTTTGGCGGCCAGTAGCTGGAGCTCTCCTCCCGCTTGATAACCGTCGCGGGCTTGACGTACGACATCGATCAACTGTTGGCTGGCCCCAGCACCCCGCAACATTTCCGTGGCGGTGATTCCCTGCATTTCCATCATCAACTGCTCTTGTCCATCCAATTGAGATGGCTTTTGCAGGACGCGGTCGGGGACACCGATTTTCCCTACGTCATGTAATAAGGCAGCAACTTCCATGAGGTGCTGCTCGGAAGGACTCATTTTTCGCCAGCCCGCCCACTTTGAGCAGCCCAACGCCACGCGTAGGCCATGCGCGGCCGATGGTGGATGCTTGGCCCTCAAGGCGTAGAACAAGCCTGCGTAAACCCCTAAGCGAGCTTGAATCAGCGGATCTGATTGCTCGACATTGCGTACCGGTTTGGCTGCGGAAACGCTATTGTTCGGATTGGGGCTTGGTGCGACTGGCATAGCGCTGCTTGTTGCGTTAACGAGTAATTCGATTCTTTAGTTCGTGAACTTGAGCAGTTAGTGCGGTTCACATACCAGTTCAAGGCTTGGCAAGAAGCCGAATAACCTTGTGGGGCTCTAGTAACCTAGGTTGTGGACGGGGGGGTGTCAAAACAGATCGGCTGCTAAATGGCAAAAAGCCCTGGCGTTGATCGGCGGATTTGGTGGTAGTGATCGTTGCAATCGCTTTAACCCCACCCCCTTCGTTTTTGAGCGCCATAGCGCTTCAAAACGTCTTGACGCCCCTTGGGCATTTTGCGATTCTCCGACTCGGTATGCACCAGCCACTTTTCTTGACAGGAGTCATTGGCAATGCCAATATCGCGAGACGCACGGACGGACCGTCGTCGCCGCCTCCTGCGCGACAACTCCGAAGATGACTCGGTCGATAGCGCAGCCCAACGCCGCGCATCGCGCCGCACTGCCGAATTGGAAGCCCCTGAAGGCTCGACCCTCAAACGCAAAGCGGGCTACAGTCAAGATGTACGCAAGGCCTGTGGACAGCGACTGGTTCAACTCATCCCCGTCCGACGGCGAAGCTTCGCAGCCGTTATCTTTATAAGCCTGTTGATTCCCGGCTTGCTCCTGGCCGCGCACTATATGATTCATGTGACGGGGCAATTGCAATGGTGGCGCCACCCGCTGGCCGTTGCCATGGACATTGGCCACCCTCGGAGTATTGCCGCCTGGTTAAGTAGCCAATTGTGGTTGCTCTGTCTGGGTGCTACTGTTCTTACGTTCCAACTTCGACGTCACAAGCTCGACGACTACAACGGCGAATACCGCTTGTGGTTTTGGCTCGTGTTAACCTGCCTAATAGCTAGCGTCGACGCAACGACCAACATCACGGAGTTATTCGCGATGGCGCTCGATCCGTGGGCGCAAACGAATTTGGGCTGGAGCGGACCAGCAGTTGTCGATGGCACTATGACGGTGCTGATCGGCATGCTCGGTCTGAGGATGTGCACCGAACTGAAATCGGTACCGTTGAGCCTTGTATGGTGGTTGATTGGCTTGGTGGCCTGGGGGGGGAGTGCGGCGCTTTCGCGGCCCGAATTTCGACTCGAGCTGTCCGCCCCGATTCGATACTGGCTTACCGCCGCCTTGTGGCTCGGCGGACTAACAATGATTTGGCTTGCCGCACTGACTTATTTGCGGAACATCTACGTTGAAGCCCAACGCCGTTTCCTACTTCGCGGACGCTTGGCTGCGAACGGTATGCCCCTGGGACAAAGATTACGCGAATCGTTGCCGAACATGCCACGCTTTCGTCGTCGCGAACGGTCAGCGGATGGAACTGCCGTGGCCGACTCCGAACCTCGCCAGGGCTCACGATGGGGTCTGCCTGGTTTGCCTGCATTCATGAGAGGCCGCAGCGGCGAATTGGACGCGACGCTAAGCAACGCGAAACCCCAGCGAACTTCCCGACGTCGCACTCGTGCGGACAACGATCAAGACGATCAAGCCTCAATTGAGAATTTGCAAACGAGCAATTCGCATGCCGCGCGCAGTGAGACGCCACGGTATGAAGAACAAGGTACGCAGGCTGCGCGCGGTGAAGCGGCGCGTTCTGCCAAGCTCCCCGACACAGCGCTCCCCAACACAGCCCCCCCTGACGCAGCGCCGCGTCGAGGACTGGGTGGCTTCCTCAAAGGCTCGCAATCCCCTAATACCAAGGTCACCAGCAGCCAATCGCGCACCGACAGAGACGGTGACCAGGCACAATCCGAGCCCCCCCGAAAATCTCGCTTCGGGAGTTGGCTGCGACGCGCCAAGCATAGTGACGACGCCGATGAATATCGCAAGGTAACGAGCGACAAAACAAACGGCAGCCAAGGCAATCCTCAGAATTCAACGCAGCGCGAGCCCAGTCGCAGTAACCGCTCAGCGGAACGCCAACAGGGAACTTCGCATGAGAATTCCAACGCGGATCTGCAGACCAAAACGCCCCGTCGCTGGCTGCCAAAACTATCACGTCCCAAATTGTCACTCCCCAGAATTCCGCGGCCCAAGCTGGCGTTCCCTAAATTCTCGCGTTCCTCATCGGAGGCACCCGTCAAACCCGAAAAAGAAAAGCGAAGTTTGCTCTCACGCTTGAAGCTACCCAGCCTGAGCCTTGCTGCGCTCAAATTGCAGCCACCAGAAGACTCGCAAGACTCAAACGCGTCCACCGCTCAGCCCCGTGAGATGCGTCCCGTTGCCGTCGCCGCGCGACCTTTGCCAGGGACCCATCCGGTCGCAGACCAAGATGAGTATTTCGACGAAGACGAAAATGACGGCCGCCCCTTAAGCAAGGCCGAACGCAAACGACTACGCCGAAATCAACAACAACGACGCTCCGCGTAAAGGTTTCAGGTTTCAGGTTTCAGGTTTCAGTTTAAGTTTAAGTTTAAGTTTAAGTTTAAGTTTAAGTTTAAGTTTAAGTTTAAGTTTAAGTTGGGGTTTAAGTTGGGGTTTGGGTTGGGGTCAATTGGGTTCGACAGGCATCCAGAATTCGTTTAACGCCAAGCCGCAACAGGCTGCTGGATTGCGATGGGTTTTAAACGTAGTACGCAACTACATATGTCGATTGGCATCTCCGATAGTGCGTTGGTTGCAGCCTGTGCAGGCGCCGGCTAGAGTGCGGTTGAGACGACCAATCCGGCGATCGGTGGCAATCGCAAACTCCCAACTCCTCGCAGGTCCACTCCATCGATAGAGATCACTCTAGCAACGACGATCACTCTTGCCGTCGCCTGCGCAGCCGCGACTACGGGAAAAGCAGTCGGATCCTTAGTTTCCGCCGCACGCCACGGGAATCCGCGAGCGCTGCCCGAGCGGCCACTGCGGCTCGGCGTTAAACAAAATCGCGGCCATCCTACACTCCCAACTCCCAACTCCCAACTCCCACACTCCCACACTCCCACACTCCCACACTCCCACACTCCCACACTCCCAACTCCCAACTCCCAACTCAAACACTCCACTGCCCGAATGGTAGGCTCTCGCGTAGACTGTGACCTCTACAACATCACCTCTCCCACAACGCTCGGCTCGACTCAACATGACTGTACGCACTCGGTTCGCTCCAAGCCCCACCGGTTACCTGCACATCGGTGGCGTGCGGACAGCTCTCTTTAACTGGTTGCTAGCTCGACAAGCGGGTGGTCAGTTCATACTGCGGATTGACGACACTGACCAGCAACGCAATGTGACTGAGGCGCTGGCACCCATTTTGGCCGGCTTTCAGTGGTTGGGACTCGATTGGGATGAGGGACCGACGATTGACGGCAGTGATTCGGTTGGCCGCTGTAGCCCATATTTTCAATCGCAGCGTGGCGAACTCTATCAACAAGCAGCGACCAAGCTATTGGCTAGCGGCCATGCGTATCGCGACTATGCTCGCCCTGAAGAACTGCAAACACAACGCGAAGCGGCCGAGAAGGCTGGGCGAACATTTGTATATGATCGACAGTGGAAGGCTGAAGACGACCAGCAAGCGGCGGTTTTTGAAGCCCAAGGGCGCTCGGCAGTAGTGCGATTGAAAATTCCTCGCGAGGGAACTTGTGCCTTCCATGACGAAATTCGTGGCCAGGTCGAATTCGCCTGGGCCGAAGAGCAAGATCACGTCATCCAACGCGCGGATGGCTCCTGCCTGTATCATTTGGCCAGCGTAGTCGACGACCATGAAATGGGAATCACGCATGTGGTGCGCGCGATCGAGCATTTGAGCAACACACCGCGACAGATCTTTATCGCACAAGCGCTAGGTTACCCGCTTCCAATTTACGCTCACCTGCCGTTTGTGGCCGAGCCAGGTGGGACGGCTAAGATGAGCAAACGCAAGCTCGACAAGTATCTCAAGCATAAAGATTTCGCGTCGCTATTTGATGTGGGAAATCGTGTCGCGGAGCGGACGGGGGTTGTCGCTGACCAGGAGACATTCAATCCAGTCATCGTCGATTTTTATCGAACGATCGGTTTTCTTCCTGACGCTATCCTAAATTACCTATTGTTGTTGGGCTGGTCACTGGATGACAGCACCGAGGATTTTACTCGTGAGCAAATGATCAAACTCTTTTCCTTGGGACGCGTCACCAAGTCTCCCGCGAGTTTCGATCCACAAAAATTGGTTTCTGTTCAAGCGCGGTGGATGCACAAACTTCCGTTGACCGATAAAGTGGCGCAGTGTTGGCCCTATTTGGTTGCGGCGAAATTGATCGCAGGTGTATTTCAGATCGATGCGCCCCAGAGTGAGCTGGTGTCGCAGGTTGTGGCCGCCGCCGACGATCGTATCAAGTTGGCTGGGGATATTCTTGATTTCGATGATTTCTTTCTAGCCGACGAAGTGTTGCCCTACGATGAAGCCACTTTTGACAAACGCCTACGCCAGGACCCCACGGCCACCGATCTGCTCCGCAAGTTTCAGCAGGAGCTTCGCGATCTAGAGCCCTTCACGGTCGAAAGTACTGAGTCCTGCTTAAAGCAGTTCGTCGAGTCACACGGGATCAAGTTCAACCAGATCATCCACGCCTTACGCGTCTCGGTGACAGGCAAGGGAGTAGGCTTTGGGATGTTCGATACGTTGGCCATTCTTGGTAAACAACGATCGCTAGCCCGCATCGATCGCGCTTTGGCCAAGCTGTAGCGGAAATCGCCAAGATTTTCGTCAGGGTGTGGAGGTGGTCACGACTCGGAGAGTCGTGCGACGATGACAACTACCGCAACGGTTCCAACCCATGCAGTCTTCGGAGCATGCCAATCTGCCCTGCATGTAGCCCTTCATGGAATGGGCAGAACAACAGCGCACCCAGCTTAATGGGATAGGCGGCATAGGGCATATCGATTGGCTCACGCAGAGTTTGGGCCGACAACTTCGGTAGTTCCTCATGTGCTTGGGCGTTGATGGCGGCCAAGCGCGCGAGCAATTCATCCGGTTCCGGCTGGCCCTCAGCAGTAGTCGCCGGCTGTGTACCTCGACCAAACTGTTTCCTGAGCCAACCTGGCATCAGTTCCAGATCTCCTTCGGCACGGCCTCGCTGGCGAAAGAGCATCAAGCCATATTGTGAGACCGCTAAGTGTCCGACTTGCCAAGCCACATGAGTGGCAGCACCAGCCGGACGCTCATACCATAGCGATCGCGGTATCGAATCGATCAGTTGCAACGTGTATTGCCGCGTCCAGCGTATTTGCTGTAGGACTTGGTCGCGGCCACATAATAGATCTTGGTCTGAAAGATCATCGGGGGAGGCGGTAAAAAAAGTTTCCATGCAAAGGAACCTTGACGGAAAGTGGATTTCACTGGACGATGCTAGCCATGCAAAAAACCAACGCCAGCATCTATGATTTTCCGGTCTACTACGATCTTGTATTCGGCAGCGACACCGCCGCCGAGATCAAGTTTTTGGAAAAGTGTTTCCAGCGCTATGTGGATGGTAAAGTCCGCAGGGTGTTCGAACCGGCGTGTGGCACGGGGCGCCTGATTTATCGCATGGGACGCCGTGGTTTGGAAGGCGGTGGCATGGAAGTTGGTGGAATTGATCTGAACGAGAAGGCCATTGATTACTGCAATCGACGCTTAGAGCGTTTAAAGATCAAGGGACGCGCGATGGTCGGGGACATGAGCGACTTCGAAGTGAAGCGACCTTACGATGCGGCCTTCAATACTATCAATAGCTTTCGCCATCTCCAAACCGAAGAAGGTGCCAGAGGGCACCTGGAAGCAATGGCCCGCGTGGTGCGCCCCGGTGGAATTTACGCACTCGGGCTCCATCTGACACCTACCCGAGGTGAAACAACTGATCACGAGAGTTGGTCGGCGCGGCGCGGGCAACTGTCCATCAACACGTACATGTGGCCCATAGAAAAAGACGCAAAAAAACGGCTAGAGAAATTCGGCATTCGTTTTGACGTCTACAAACCAACTCAATCGATGAGAATTGAGGACGCTCTCGAGCTGCGATCGTACACCGCCAAGCAATTTCAACAGCTGCTGGCGTCAGTCCCGGTGTGGGAAATCTGTGAGTGGTTTGATTTTGCATACAATGCCGACGCACCGACAGTGATTGACGGGACTTCCGAAGATATCGTCGTCATTCTTAAACGCAAAAGAAAATGACACTTCTCGCTGATCGCCGGTGCATTAGGTTGATTTCACCCTCCCGCGCGTTGGAGAAAACGAGGAAATCGACGAGTTCGCGGGGAGGGTCGGCAAGCGAGTCATGCGAGCTTTCCGGGGAGGGGAAACACTAGTTTGCGCTCCCCGCGAAAACATGCACTTTCAACAGTGAGCGCGGGAGGGTAGAAACTCCTATCATTACCCGCGATCAGCGAGAAGTGTCAAAAAATTGACCTGATCCCAATGGAGCCAGTGCCCCGGGCGACTTAGCGGCTCACTTTCGCTTGACCGAAAAGGCGATGGCCAGAGCCAGCACCCCAAAAGCGGCGGCAATGCCGCCACTGAACATTGCGCGTTGCTGTCGATCGTCTGCGTAGAGCTGCCATAGGAAAAAACTCGGTGGATACTTCTCGCCCAAGCCCAGAGAACCGAATTCGTGCCAGATGCTACTGAGGCTATTGGCGTCATAGGAATCGAGCAATTCATTTCCGGCTACGATTTCGTTCTCAACCGTATACGAGGTATTGATGTTGAACCGCTGCCAACTATACCAACCACATGCGGTGAAAGCGATTAGAAAGCCAGCCGTGGCAATGGCCATAGCTGGGCCGCGCCACCCCTGCCAAGCGCCCGAGCTGGTTGATCGACTAGCCCCACTGGTGGCGGTTAGAGGAGCGTCGCTAGTGTTGGCCGGTGCTAAGGGGAGTTCCGCCAGTCCTCGGAGGGTGGGTACGGCCACAATCTTTCCGCAATCGCATTTTAACTCCTGACCAGCCTGACTGCGCGAGACGACATGCTCACGTCCACACTCACAACTTAACAAACGATCCATGGATTACTCGATTTCTAGGGGGAGTTGAGGCAAACTTTGTGACTTTCGCACTGGACCAGGCAAGACGGCTAGTTAAAATTAGGTTAACGAGTTTCGGGGAGCAAGTAGTGCCACCTGAAACTTGCGACCCTCCGCGTGGATGGAAACAAGTGGTTCGGGTTCGGTGGTCGGCCGCAAGTTGTCCTAGATTGGGTCCTGAGCGCATTATCAAGCAGGGCAATCCAGGCAACTTGGGCTGGTGGAACACGGGGACAAAAGCGAGCCTTAGGCATGACCGATCATTTTATCATGACGGCGGGTGATAATTCACTGCGGCTTCCATCCATCCTCTTAGTTGCGAACGAAACAACGCGCACTGCAAAGTGTTAGTGTTGTCACCTACCAACTTCCTCCCCACATCCGCTACCTAGCGGGAGTGCCTGCCGTGAACAGGAAGAATTCGTTAGCACCAGTAACAGCCCACTGTTGGCTTGCGTCATGGTTCGGCCTCCACGCCGTTTCACCGCGTAGTCCATCATGTCAGGTTAACCGGTGATTAGCAATCAAGCCTGAGGGTCATTACGTCGGAAATTGATTTTTGGATCGTGCCACTTGAGCAATCGGGATATCCGGTCGACTTGAGTCGCGTGGTCGACATTGTTTTTCGTTTTTCGACAACTGAAACCGGTCATTGCCATTACTATCCGCCTTCCCAGTTTTATTGAAACTTTGGCTACCGTTCGCACCTCTAAGGGCGTCGTTAGGAGCCGTGTTGGGAGTAGCGCTGGATGATGTGTTTGACCGGGTGAAATTGCCTAATCGCAACCTTTTACAATTTGATTTTGGTTTGATAAAGAGCCTACAGTAGGTGGTAGAGTTGTTAGTACTTTGGTTCGACCGCCGAAAGCTGTTTGCGCTCCTGGGATCTACGGTGCCATCCGTAGACGATGCAACTCGGTCATTTTGGCATTTTTAGGAGTATCGCCTTGTTCGACGTATTGCTGGACGAATTCGATGACGACACCCCGCGTAGCGCTGAGGATGATCTCGATAGTTTTCAAAAACTTCCTATCGAAGATGATGACACAGCTACCGATGCCATACCCGAGGACGACGGGTTAGCGGCTGAGGGTGAAGTTCAGCTTGAAAGTGACGAGGAGCTGTTGGCCGCTGCTGAAGAGGAAGCGGAGACATGGTCTGACGATCCGGTTCGTATGTATCTAACGCAAATGGGTGAAATCCCTCTCTTGACGAGAGACGAAGAGATTCGCCTTGCTAAAGCTATTGAAGTTACACGACGAAGATTCAGAACCAAGCTGCTCGAATGCGACTATGTAATGCAGTTTGCCTACAAGATTCTTAAACGAGTCCACACGGGTGAATTGCCCTTTGATCGCACTGTGCAAGTGTCGGTTACCGATCGATTGGAAAAAGAGCAGATCCTCGGTCGACTACCGCACAATTTGAAAACTCTGGACGTCCTGCTGCGGCGGAACGCTCGAGATTACCGCATCGCCTTGAGCCATTCGCATGGCCCAGAGCGGCGCAAGGAAGCCTGGGACGCATTGGCTCGCCGTCGCCGCAAGGCAGTACGGCTGGTCGAAGAACTCGGGCTGCGTACTCAACGACTCGAACCACGTATCATCGACTTGGCCAAATTTAGTCGCCGCATCGACGACTTGCGGGCCGAAATCGATCGACTCGAAGGGGACCGCGCCTCGGCGGCCCAACGTACGGAGTTGCTGCGCGAGTATCGTGAACTGCTGATTGTCACTCAAGAGACTCCATCCAGCTTGCGCAATCGCGTGCGGATGGTTCGCGATGTATTCTTCGAATATCAACGCGCCAAAAAGCAACTTTCCGAAGGGAATTTGCGATTGGTCGTGTCGATTGCCAAGAAATATCGCAACCGAGGGTTGAGCTTCCTGGACTTGATCCAAGAAGGAAACGCGGGCTTGATGCGAGCGGTCGACAAGTTCGAATACCGACGTGGTTTCAAGTTCTGTACGTATGCCACCTGGTGGATTCGCCAAGCGATTACTCGCGCGGTGGCCGACCAAAGCCGTACGATCCGCATTCCGGTACACATGGTCGAGACCATGAGCCGCGTGCGAAACGTATCGCGCCAGTTGCTCCAAGAACTGGGCCGCGAACCGACGTTGGAAGAAACCGCGCGTCGCGCAGAAACCACTATTGAAGAAGCTCGACGCGTCTTGGCCATGAGCCGCTATCCGATCAGCCTGGATCGGCCTGTGGGCAATAGCGAAGACAGTCAATTCGGTGACCTGCTACCTGACGGAACCGCCGAAAGCCCAGCGATCGGTGCCGGTCAGGAAATGCTCCGCGATCGTATTAATCATGTGCTCAAAACCCTCAGCTATCGTGAACGCGAAATCATCAAGCTCCGTTACGGACTTGGCGATGGCTACAGTTACACGCTAGAAGAGGTGGGCCACATCTTTAAAGTGACTCGCGAGCGGATTCGCCAGATCGAAGCCAAGGCAGTGCGCAAGCTACAACAGCCCAGCCGCAGCCAAGACTTGGTCGGCTTCCTGGATTAACTGAAGCGGATTAACTGGGCCAGATTAACTTTGGCTGAGTTACATCCCAAGGCTGATTGCTAATCAAAAAAACCTCGAGACGTTTTTGACGGCTCGAGGTTTTTTCGTGCATTGGCGGGTTCTGTCTCCCAACGCCACCACCACCCCAGATTTCACCAATGGTCGCGTTGGACTGCGGGGATTTATCTTGGACTGCGGTGATTTATCACCGCTTTCCTTTTCCCTAGCGCAGGCAGCACACGGAACCGCGTCGGTACGAACGACGGTCGATCCATCCGTTCATCCGGATGGATACATGAATAGTTGATCGGGCTGAGCGACCTGGGCCGCACGGGAACGGCAACAGCACACTCGCTCACGCATCAACATCAATGCTAGACGGCTGCCGACCCTTCAGCTACCTCTAAGATCCCTTGCGCTTGGCGGCTCGTCTGCAAATGAAAGCTACGAGAACTCGCAGCACTCCAAAATTGACCAGTGGTTGCTTTGGAGTCAGATTTGCATCCAGCTTGAAAAGGCCAGCATCGGCGAAGTCCAAAAATCGACGGGCTCCGGCAACATCCCTGTTTCCGATCCTCGATATTGGAATGGAACTTGTTGCGAAGCGCCAAACAATTGTTAGAATCCAATTGAATTTCCATCGCGCATACCTCGTCAAGTCCATTACATGCCAACCAGGGGAGTCGTGCCAATGTCCCTGTACCGAGAGTCCACTGTTCAAAAACTCTGTTCAAAAACTCTGTTCAAAAACTCGCTTCGAACACCACAGTTTGAACAGCTTGAAAAACGCCAACTCTTAACAGCAGCCGCTTGGTCGGTCTTTGCGTATTTCGACATGAACGGAGACAGCAGGCTGACGGCTCTTGACTCATTGCAGGTAGCAAATGCGTCCAATCTGCCGAAAAGCGGGCAAGGTATCAAATTCGACCTGAATGGCGATCGCAGCGTAGACAGATTCGATTACGATGCCATTGTCACTGCGGTCCTAACCGCCAAGAAATACAGACTTCCGGGTGATCCTCGCCCAGAAGGTGAATACGGTGGCCCGCCGGAACCAACGTGGGATCTACCGGAACTGGATGCTGTCAATTACACGTCGTTTGATATCTCCGCAGATCCTTATACCCGCGACGCATCAGGGTTCAAGACGTTTCCGACTGAAGTCCCACACAGTGGCGCCGGTGTCAATGGACGCAGTAGCTACAACCGCTACTTTCAGTGGGAAGATGCGAACCGTGATGGTGTCATAGATCACACGCTAAACGAGGCTAGTATTCCGGTCGCCATCGTCGCTAACACGCAAGCCAACGTGCGATCAAGACTTTGGGCTGCCGACCCAAATAAGAATTACCCACCAGTGATTTGGGCTCGTGCCTACAACCCCGTAACTCCATTAAACGTTAATGTCTCGTCGCAGCCTGCCGTACTAGTAGGCTTTGAACCCGCTGATTTACACTACCACTTTGATTACTTGGCGACTTCCAACTTTTACGACAAGGTCGAGCATTTCACATCCGTCAGCATCAGGTTTGATGTAGATCTAGTGGGCGGCGCCGCCGATTGGACACAAGTCGGACAGTCCAATAATCACGTCTACGTGACGCTCGACAGTCCCTATGCGGCCCCCATCGACAACAATGGGAATTCATGCCCTACTGTCATAGGGTCCTGCACATTGGTTCTCATTACGGCGCGGGAAAAACAACTGCCGACGGCCTCATCCTGAAAGTGTGGGATTACTTCAAAGGCCTGCAAGTCAAAAACCAGGATGTAACACAATTCAATGGGATTCACGAGGTTAATGATTTTGGCGATCCAATGTACTACTACCGGTTTAAACAGAATCAAGGCTGTAAGGCTTCGACGACGACTGCGCTCTTGGTTGATATCGTGGACCCGGTGATAGCTGGAGCGAAGGTGCAATGTGGGCAGTGCGGTGCATTCACGAGATTGTTTCTTGCTGTGCTCAGCACGCAAGGAGTAAGGGTTCCGACAAATCCCGGCGGCACGCCAGTGCCAATAAACGATGCCACGACGTCAAGTCCACTCCCGTTCGTATTGATCGAGCCCAAACCGATCAGCGGAGTTCCGCAAAAATTGTACGTGAAGGAGTATACCGGTACAGTTTTGCAATCCAATCCGATTGGGGATTTTGAGTACATCCAAAATCCGACACTTGGAGATCAGCTAGATGGCCAAAACGAATCAAATCCGAAAGAATCAGCCTTCGACAATCATCAATTTGCCAGGTTGGTTGTCGGCGGAGAAGTTCGGTGGTTCGACTTAAGTTATGGGAAAGAGTATTTAGGAGCGGATCCTTTTGCTAAAAAGAATTATTTTGAGGCAACTGCATTGGCTGGAACTGGGTACGTTTCGGGAGGAGACACAATCATGTATCTCGATAATCCCGACACTAATAGTACAGCCTCAATAATACAGTCATACCATGAAGAACCGCCCCCAGGACAACCGGACTAGGCCTTGTTGGTATTGGGCATTCTATTTCTTGCCACGGTGCACAATCTCATATTTGGCATTTGGTGAAGCAGTTGGTCAGACTTAGAACTAGATGATAGCGCGGAGCAGTAGATTGACCAATAAATTAATTCACAAGTGGACACCGGTTCTGATTTTGGCGGTCTGGCTAAATCTGCGTTTGTGCGGATTTGCCGACGACTTGAGCAAGTCCCTTCCAGCCGCCATCGATCAGCTCACGAACGTATTTGGGCAGAGCGAGGAGGACAAAGAGGCGAGAGCAGAAATACTGAAGGCCTTGTCTCAGAAAGTATTGCCAGATGAGGTTATTTCCAGCTACGGCAGGCAACTACTAGCGGGAAACGTTGCAATACTACCCGATATTGCGGAAACAGACGGGCTTTGGTCTGAGCACTATGCGGATCCATTGGTTAGCATATTCCTGACCGAAACGCACGTACAAATCAGAGTGAACATCCTTAAATCCTTCTCCAAACATCGTGGTTTGTATCTGGGCGAACGCCAGACGCTTTTCGCAGGCCTTAGAGATAGCGGGGAGTTAGAGCCTGGCAACCTCAAGCGATCTGAGCAGTTCATTGTGCTCTTGATCGAGCTTGGCGAGCCCGCAGCGGTTGAATACCTTACCCCATTACTAGAATGTGATGATAGTGTTCCTAGCGGTATCGGTTTGTCTGGACCTCTTCCTTCCATTCCGCCGAGAATACGAGTTTGTGATTGCGCTCACGATGCAATTGTGAAGCTGAGTCGAGGGAATCTAAATGTTCAGATTGCTTTGGCTTATCAAGAGCTCGGTATTACCAATCGATTTGACCCGCGAGCGCTCAACTTTTCAACATCATTCGTACCAAAATGGGAGACGGATAGTGACGAAGATGTAGTACTGGATACTCGCGCGCGCGACTACAAACTTTTTGAAGAGACTCGCGCGATCCGTGATGTAATGATCAAGAATCTAACGGCTAGTATGGCTAGGGCCGGAGTCCGTTGAATCTTCGATTAGCAATTTTCCAAAGATCCTCCAAGTTGCTGTTAGACCTATCTTGCTGTTGCTGGCGATTCAGATTCTTCCGGCTTGTTATCCGGATAATCCTGCGAGAGTGAAATCGTTTCGCATACCAACCCTTTTAAGCAATTGACCGCGCTAACGTGACCAAAACCGAACATTGGCTGTCAAACTAGCGAGGTTCATCGTCGCGCGCCGACTCGCGTACCAACGCATCAAAATCAGCTGCGTAGCGTGCATGCACCGCTTGCAAGTGAGAGCGCACTGTTTCTAGCTGATCCCGATTGGTCCTGATCAACTCCACCACGTCAGCTTTGTCTTTGATCCGCCCAGCGGCGATCCGGTGGCTCCCCTTCGGGTAGAATGTCGACCTGCACATCCGTTTCCTTATGCAACATCTTTGGCCAACGACCAGGAACGGTTGGCAGGACTTGAAATCCGCTCACTGCGGCGACTTGTAAGAACTCTTTCACCGCGGCGGTCGTCAATACGATATCGATATCTTGGGTCACGCGTCCGACATACCCGTGACGCCACACGGCCCAGCATCCGGCCACCACCCAGTCGCATCGGGTCGCTCCTAAAACTCGGTCGATCGAGCGGACCACGCGTCCATAACGAACGGGCAGATCCTGCGACTCAAGCATACTCTGTCTCCCGACGCGAAGAGCATCTGCGATCAACAGCATTTCCGTGAGTGCTTCCGCATTTACCGTCGACATATTCAAAACTTGCGCGTCGAGCTGATATTGGGACCCGAAGTGGCGCTGTGCAATTAATAGTGAAAAGAGACGCAACTCGACTCGGAGAGTCGAGCGACGTTGTTGGCCCTGGCGAGTGGCGGGATCAATCGCTAAGTTAACTGCATGAACCCACTCGAACAAGAACTCGTCCGTGGTTGGCAAATCCACCAGCAACGTCGTCTCACCGAAGCCGAAGGCATTTATCGCAATGTGCTGGCGCGCGCACCGCACAGCCCCAATGCCTGGTGCTACCTGGGGATCGCCCTGCACGATCAACGCCGCTACGAAGAGGCCGTCGAAGCCTATCGCCAGTCGTTGCACTACCAACCCAAATTTCCCGTCGCGCTTAATAACCTCGGCAACTCGTTGCGCTACGTCCAAGCTTACGAGGAGGCCGATCGCTGCTTTCAACAAGCCATCGACCTCAAGCCAGATTATCTTAACGCTTACAAAAATCGCGGCACGCTGCATGTCTGGACTGGCAATCTAGATCGCGGGCAAGAATATTACCAACAAGCCCTGAAGATCAATCCTCAGGAAGCCGAATTGCATCGCAACCTGGGCGTCATCTATCTGCTGCAAGGCAAATTTGCCGAAGGCTGGCGGGAGTATCGTTGGCGCTGGCGGGTGGGCGATTTGCTGCGTCCGCCGGTAGCCGCGCCGCTGTGGGATGGGAGCGACCTGGCCGGCAAGTCCATCTTGCTGACCGCCGAACAAGGTCTCGGCGACACCCTTCATTTCGTCCGCTTGGCCGCCGAATTGAAAGCGCGGGGCGCCAGGCCGATCGTCTATTGCCAAGCCCCATTGATGGCCTTGTTGCAAGGCTCACCCCAACTCGGCAGGATCTACCCCAATAGTCTCCCCTTCGATGATCCAGTTGATTTTCAATGTTCGCTGCTAGACGTCGCCGATGTTATGGAATTGCAAGCGGATAACATTCCCGCAAATGTTCCCTATCTGTTTCCCGCCCCGAACCTGCTGAACTATTGGCGCGGACGCTTTCCCAAACAACCAGGAATTACGCGAGTGGGAATCGCTTGGCAAGGCAACCCCGATCATCAAGCAGACGCCTATCGTAGTGTCCCACTTGCACAATTCGAAACACTGTCTGAGATCGAGGGAGTCGAATTGGTCAGTTTACAAAGCGGCTTTGGCACCGAGCAGATCGCCCAATGGCATGGCGCCAAACCGCTGACGCTACTTGATCCGAACGTCGATCAATCCAGCGGCGCGTTTATGGATACGGCGGCTATTATGCACACTTTGGATTTAGTGATTACCAGCGATACTGCCATGGCCCACCTGGCAGGTGCACTCGCCCTTCCAACTTGGATCGCATTGGGATATGTGCCCGATTGGCGATGGTTGTTGGACCGCGATGATTCTCCATGGTATCCCAGCGTGAAGCTGTTTCGACAACCCTGCATGGGCGATTGGCCGAGCGTCTTTGCCAGGTTGAGACATAGCCTATCCACGGTCGCTGCTTTGGCATCGTGCGGAAAATAACAGTCGTAGCGGACAAGGCTGCGTCTATTGAAAAAGTTAAAATGACAAGTGAAAAATGCAAAATGATTTGAAATGGATGTTGTTGTGAATGTTATTTGGGCGTTGGCGGTTTGCGTTTTGCTTGGTTGGCTTTCGCGGTGACGACTGACTTCCCGACGATATTGCATAATTGAATTGCTTCGTCCAGTAATTCAAGTTTTGGACGATACTTAGCCGCTGGAACTTGAGCCTGCCAACGTCGTCACAAACAGATCGTCAGCCGATAGATGCTCACGAGCCAAATCTACTAAGTGTTGATGATGTGTAAAAAAGATCACTTGCGTTCGCTGCGAAAGTTCCGCCAACACCTTCAACGTAGCCACTGAGCGAGCATCGTCGAAGTTCATCAAGATGTCATCGACAATAAACGGCATTGGTTCATGATGTGTCAGCCAACTCTCCAGACTTGCCAACCGCAGCGCTAAATACAATTGATCGCAAGTGCCGTCGCTCATTCCCTGGACCAATACCCGTTCGCCGCTAGCAGTTGCGGCCAATGGTTCGGCATCCGTCTCCGCCAAGTCGAAGAGCGTTCGTACATCCGAATTGATCGCGGCGGACGCACCCACGGATGCTAAGAGGTCAGTTGGTAGCTCAGTGGCGCGAATGCCGGCGAGTACCGGTTCCCCTTTGTCGCTATACTCAGCTTGCAGTCCCTCAAATTGACCGAGCGTGATCTGCCGAAAAATCTGACTAGCGCGACCCAAAATCGGCCCTTGGTTTTTTTGGCGATGGCGTTCAATGGCTTCTTTCATTACAGCCGCAGCGACTCGCAAGACGGCCAAATTGTGCAGCTCTTCCTCCAACCGTGTGGCGATACTCTCACACACAGCATTCTTCTCAGCGGCCAGACTACTCCCATCAAACTTCTGCTCCTCAATCTCTGCGCTTTTTATCTGCCCCAAAATTGCATCTCGCTGCTCCCCCAGTTCCTGCAGCGACTGTTGGCAGGCAGCTATCCTGGCGGAGATCGTTTCCTCAGCTTGATGCTCGTGCTCTACTTCAGCTACAAAGGCAGCTAGTCCAGCGCCGGCTGAACAACCTACGATCTCATCCTCCAATTCGGCAAGTTGCTGCTCGAGTTCCTGCCGCTGCCGCGACGCTTCAGCCGCGGCTGCCAAGTCATCATGGCTTTTGACTTTGGCTTGCCGCACCATCTCACCCAACACGACTTGCGTTCGCTGCGCTTGGTCCAGCAATTGCAACTGCTGAGCTTGCAATTGTTTTTGGCGTTGGAGCAGATCGGTGCGTTGGCTGGCGGCCACGCGGGCCGCTTCCAATTGACCGAGTAAACTTTGGAATGCGGTATCAAAAGGTTGCCCCAATAGCTCGGGTGCCACCTGACCAACTAAATCCTCAACGTCCTTGGTGAATTGTGCTGCGTCTCGGTCAATATGCTCTAAACGACTGCGATAGCGATCGGCCTCCCGATATTTCTCAAAGAGACTCTGCAAACTAGTCAGGCGACTGTTGGCTTGGGCGGGCAGGGCGGTCTTCTCCAATCCCAGCCTCTCCATTTCGCTGGCCCACAGACTCCGCACCTCATTTACCTCAGCTTCCGTTCGAAGATACTCTGTTTCGCTGGTAGCCAACTCAACACTATCTTCTGATAGTCGTTCCACAAGCTGCGTGTGGCGGCTAGCAGTTGCCTGTTGGGCATCGATCTTGTCCTGCATCTGCAGTAACAATTCACGCAACGTCTGCTTTTCGAAATCCGACGAACGCTCTAGCGACTCAAGTTTCGACAATAGTCGCTGTCGGGCGCTATCGATTTTCTGTTGCAGCTGATCGCGATGCTGTTCCAGTTCGCGCAAGTGCTCTGCTTGCACAAGCAACGCCGCTTGTTTCCGCAGCCAGTCTTGCATTTCCTCGGGAGTCAATGGTTCTACCCCCAGCGGTTGCCACAATTCTCGCCACTTCGTTTCAAGCGTTTTTCGTGTACCACGAGCTTTTTCAAGCTCCTTTTGTCTGCGCGACTGGCGCGCCTCCGCATGATCACGGTCAGCCTGCAATTTGGCTTTGGTCGCCACGCGGTCTGCGTCTTGGCGGAGCGCGTCAGCCAATGTATCGGCTGCGATGACCGCTTGCTGGTAGGCGTCCGGCAAATCTCTGGCCGCTGGAAAATTCTTCAGAAACTCTTCTATTCGCAACTTCTGCGATGTGCTCTCGCCCTTCGTCCTACGACTCTCCGAGTCGTGACCCTCTCCCTTCGTCCTACGACTCTCCGAGTCGCGCCCCTCCCTCTTCGTCGCACGACTCTCCGAGTCGTGACCATCCTCCGACTCCCCCAAAGATTTCTTTGACTTGCCTGGCGGCACCCACGCGTTCAAAATCAATTGCCATCCCTGCTCACGCAGTTGTCGACTGCATTCCAACTCGTTTAACGTCGGTATGGCATGGATCGATTCCAGTTCACACAATCGCGACTGTAGCGTCTCGATCTCTTGACCGTCTTCGTTCCATTGCTGTTGCAGCAAAAGCAACTGATGATCAACGGCAGCCAAGTCAGCTTCGAAGCGATCGATACTAGCGGCGGTCGGTACGGGAAGCGCTTCCAACTGTGGCAATTCACCGGTAAACAGCGGCAACCGGCGGAGTGCCAACGTCACTTGTCCGCGCACTTGTTCGATTTTCTGCACTGCGTTAGTTAGTTCGGACTCCAGGTCCCCCTGTTGTTGAATGGTCTGCAGCAAGGAACGCATGTGCCCTACATCGATAGCAGCAGGAGTGGCGGCCAGCCGTTCTTTCGTAACGTCAATTTCCCGGCGCAGCTTGTCGCAGTTTTTGCGTTCTGCCTGCACGCGCTCGAGTAGTCGTTCCAGTTGATTCCCAAGACTCTGAATCTTAACTGTCTTGTCACGGGGCAAGCGTAACTCTTCGATGATCGTTAGATCAGGCCCACGATCAAGTTCACGCAGTATTTCCTTCGCCTCGCGTTCGAAAGACTCTCGCTTGATATCCACGGTCGTGCGATCGGCCAGCGCGCTGCGAATTGCCCCGATGCGGTCGCGCAGCGTTTCAATCTGTTCGGCCGCTTGCATCAATCTCTCAGGTACTACCAACGCATTAAGCTGTGATGTGACCTTCTCCAGTTCCGCGGCCGTACTGCTGACCTGGTGCTCTCCGGTTCGAAGATCCATCAACAGTTGATTAGCGACATTCGCAAAATCCTCGGGCAGGCGTGGAGCGTGCGCCAATTTTTGAAAGCTCTCTTGCCGAGCTTGCCAGCGATCGATGGTGGCTCCGGCTAGCTTGATGCGCTGCAATCGTTCTAACTCGCGTTGTTCGCCTGCGATTCGTTGATCTAGCTCAAGTTTGTCCTGTCGACCACTGCGCAACTCCTCCTCAATTCGATTCCAGGCATCGACGCTAACCAGAGCCTCGTCGACCGCCTTACGATTGAGTAGATATTCTTGAATATCGGTATGAATCGTGCCGCTGCGTCCGCTTGATTTAAGCAGGCTCTCCATTTGCGAAAGGAGGTTATTTTGTAAGTGTTGCAGATCGACCAGTCCCGCACCCGCTGCAAATAGCATTTCGCCAATGCGCCCACTCCCTTGGGCAATTTCCTGACCACCACTCCGCAATCTTTCATGATTGATCCCAAACATGGTCGTAAACAAACTACGATCAACATCGCCTAGAAAGGGGACCAGGGTATCGTCGTCCAGCGGTTCCAGATCGTTGCCACACCGTAGCGACTTCTGATTGGCCTTGCGACGTACCGCATTCATATCGCGGTGGTCACTATGCCGTAGCCGTCCGCCAATTCGCAAACTCTTATAGGGATGCTTGAAATCGACTGGCGTCTGAGCTGGAAAGCCATACAAAAAGTAATCGATGGCCAATAGCGTTGAACTCTTTCCAGCTTCGTTGGGACCGTAGATCAAATGCAAACCCGGTTGCCCCTCGGAAAAATCGATACGGCAATCGCTAAATGGCCCGAAAGCAATCAGATTCAGCTCGAGTAGTTTCATATATGGCTTGGTTTGAAAGTTTTACACTTCTCTGTGAGCACCACCTTGTAGACGATGCAACAACAACGCTTCGGCTTGGTCCAAGACTTCGGTTAGCCAACTCTCGTTTTGCGTCCCAATGTCAAACCGCGACTTCAATTCAGGCGGAAGTTTCTTAGTTACCGCTTCGAAGTCGAAACCGATTTCATCTAACAACAATGGATTCGACCGCACCTGCGCGAACAACTCGGTCAGTTCGCCGATCGCCGCTTCATCCACAGGTTTGGTTGAGCCGACTCGGGCCGGATCGGTCGTCCGCAATTTGACTTTCTCGATCCATATCTGGCCTTGCCCCATATCCACCGCCAACCCGCGTATTTGGTGCATCCAGTGATCTAAATCGGCTTGCAACGCGCGATGCAATGCCGTTGCACCGCGCAGTTCAACCCGGATCGCCAAGGGTCGACCTGCGGCTTGGCAGTAGAGTTGTTCCAATTGGTAACTTACGCGACTCGGTACTTCATCGATATCGTTCACGTCCTGCAAGTCGACCAAGGCTACTTCCCACCGCATGACATCCAGCGGATGAAAAACAGCTTCCAATCGACGATCACTTTGGACGGTTACCACAAAGCATCCCTTCGGACCCGTCTCGCGAATGTGGCGTCCCTGGACATTACCGGAGAAGGCAACCAGTGGTTCCTGACACAACACTTCTCGTTTGTGAATATGCCCCAGTGCCCAGTAGTCATACCCTTTAAGCCTCAAGCCCTCCAACGAACAAGGGGCGTAGGGATCGTGATCCTCGCGACCATCCGCACTGGTATGCAATAAGCCGATATTCAAACAA
Organism: Pirellulaceae bacterium; assembly: GCA_041739785.1. Taxonomy (GTDB): domain Bacteria; phylum Planctomycetota; class Planctomycetia; order Pirellulales; family Pirellulaceae; genus Aureliella. The sequence goes on along the minus strand of JBGSNE010000242.1, from coordinate 10,069 downwards.
CCTCGAATGGCCGCGGGATAGGCCAACGACAAATCGTCGAGCACTTCGGCCGTAGCGAAGCTCTGACCATGAATGGCCACATCCAATTCCTCTAGAATGACCGTTTGTGGAGCGTCAGCGGAAAAGAAGGTGACATTGTCCGGCAGAGGTAGAGAACGTGTCATCTTATTGGCCGCATCGTGGTTCCCCGCGATCACATATAGGGGAATCCCAGCAGCCCGCAGCCGAGTGGCTTGTTTGACAAAAAACATGCCCGTTTGAAAGTTCTTCCAATTGCCATCGTACAGATCGCCGGCAATCAACACGAATTTAACCGATTGCTCGATGGCCAAGTCGACTAGATTGCTCAGTCCCTCACGAGGAGCGCGACGAATCTCATCGACGGGAGCTCCCTCATATTGCTGGAGCCCGCGCAGGGCACTGTCTAAGTGAATATCAGCCGCGTGAATAAATTTATAGATAATTGGGCTCCCCCAAAAGGAGCGACGATTGATATCGCCCCATGGCATTCCGTTGTGACAGTCCAGCTGCGGACTGTTAAAGCCTTCATTTTACCAAGCCTAACGGGATTTCCCAATGTGGCCCGACGTTCCGCGTCGAGAGCATCGTCATCTCGTTCCGTATAGGACGTTGCTGCAAAGTGTTGGAATCGCCCTCTAAATCAAAACGCTCTACCATCATCAACAGACCAGCGCTTTATCCGTGCCCCGGCTTTGCCATCCGTGCTAGCACTCAAGTCATTGAACCTAATTCGGATGGCAAAGCCAGGGCACGGAGGACAAAACTCCAACGCGGCCGTCGCCTGCGCAGGCTGTAACTTATCCTTCGGGCAACTCTTTTCTTAGTAATGATTCTCACGATTGGCCAATCAAACGCGATTCTACAGCCTGCTCCGGCTAGGCGTTAAACGAATTCAGGGCAACCACGGGTAGACTCGAAGAGTCGAGCGACGTTGGGGCTGGACATTTAATCCGGCCAACGGGAAAATAACGCTGCGGAGCTGGTCTATTTAGTGAGCCGCGACGCGTGAGCGGCTGGGTAAAACGCTTACCCGGTGCCCACGGCTCATCCTAGACAGCGTCGGAAGCGATTAATTCGACAAGCCGTTCGCGACTTCACTACTGGTTTCATTCCTTCGAGGATTGTTAATTGCATGACCGATCCGGCACGTATTTCTGACTTGCTTGGACTTCGCTCCGAGAATCATGATTCAGAATCCGTGTGGCCACTCAACTTCGTTTTGGTTGTATTGGGGGCAGCGATCCTAGGCGTGGCCTTTGCCTTTCTCGACTTGGCCGACCCGCGTCCGTTGTATAACCCGTGGACATACGCCATTGCTACGCCGGTCACGCTGTTGGGGCTTTCCGCACTGCTGAGCACTGTGGTTGGCCGCGTCGTCGAGAAGTCGATGCAATTGGCATTTCTGCTGAGCGTATTGATCCATCTGGTCCTGTTAGTTTGCGCCGTGAATGTGGTTATCTTTTCACGCATGTGGCCAGATGTGCTCGATTCCTTAGCGCAACAACGTGAACAACTGAAACGTGAAACCTTGCATGCCAAGCAGTATCACCGTGTGTCCATTACGAATCAAACTGGGCGGCGTCCAGACTATCTCAGACCGGTTGCGACCGAGCATCAACCGACCGAAGTGGAACTCTCGGACGCTCCCATGTTAGCGCTAGCTCGTTCTGATCGAGCCAATTTGGTCAGTCCCTCCCCCAAGGTAGAATTGCCTCACTCACCCAGCTTGCTCGAGCGTGATCAAGCCGCCGCATCGCTGCCGAGTCGGAGCGAACAGGCGGCTTCGCTATCGCGCAGTGAAATCGTTGCGCCGCGGGTTGACTCATCTCGGCCCACCCTCGAATCGCAACCTCTCGACACGTTCCTACTAGCTCCGATGAGTCCCTCACCGTCAGCGCTCGCCCGCAAGGCCGACGCACGAAGCAGTGATTTGAAACAATCCCCCGCCGTGCCGTTGGAAGTCCGCAGCCCGCAAGCCGCGGCCCTGGACCGCTCACCGCCACAGCCACCTGCACCCGCAATACCAACCCAGCAACCGCAACAGCCTGCAGCTTTCGATCGCCAGCGGTTGGCGGATGCACAGCCAAGTTCACGAGTTGCAGATCAGATCGCGGTACCGGACGCAAGTTTACCTTTGTCGACGCCGGCGGAAGTATCCCCTTCAAATTTATCCGCCGATCAACGCCGCAGCCCAAGCTCGCGGAGCGCCGCCGTCAGTCCCTTGAGGCAACCGCCTGTTCCCGCTCCCTCACCTCACATCAGCGCACTGGCGAATCGCAGTTCGCAGCGCGAGTCACGTTCACTCTCGCCGTCGCCAGCGGCTAACGACACTGCCGCGACGCTTCCACGCGATATGGCTGGTGGCAGCCTGGGAGCGGCCGCCCCCAGTTCTATGCCCGTGCGTGGCATCGAAGACGCAGGCTTGGCTCAACCTTCGACCACCGCCGAAGTGAGAATCGACTCGACCGTCACCAACAACCGCCGCTCCCCGCTGGGATCGTCGCCATCGCAACTGCCGATGGTGGGCAGCTTGGGGGCCAAATCGTGGAACGGCACTCCAAGCCTTGCAGGCGGAACGGTCGGAGAGGCACTCAATCAATTGACTCGCAATTCGGAGCAGGGGAGTGCCGCGACTCAGGATGCCGCGCGACTCGCCGGTGCTGCCCGCGATCTTGAGCGCTCGGCGCTCAGCCGCAATGGCAATCCAAGTCCTACCGCCGCGCGCGGAATTGACTCTCTGCTGGACGTTCCTAACGCATCGGGTGGCACCCTTGATTTCTCGGGTGACAACCCCGCAGCGCTGGCCGCGTCCGGCGCAGCCATTGGTCGTTCCACCAGCGGCGCCACTGCTCTGGACCATCCGCTTGACAAACAGTCCCTGTCCGCGTCGCTGCCCAGTAGCAGTTCGCTAGGGCAAGCGTTGGGAGCGACGCGTCGCCTCGAAAGTCCAACAGCGCTCGCAGGTGCTATGTCTAGCGATGCATTAGCTACCGGACAACTCCCCAAGAACGCTGCACTCGCTTTGGTCGTGCCAGGTCTTTCGACCATAGACGTACCCGAATTGGAAGACGCGACGAACTCGGCGTCCGACGTTCGGGCTCCAGTTGGCGCAACCTCTAGTGCAGCCTTGACTCGTCGCAGTGCAACCGATCAGCCGACCACCGGCGCCCCTTCGCTCCCGTCCAATCTGTTGGCCATGAATTCCAACACTGGCCCAGGTGGTATTGCTTCGACTTCGGATACGGTTGGCGCTTTGCTCAACCGCCGAGATTCTATGCTCGATAATTGGACTCCACCCCAGCTCGAAGCCCAACAACTCGCTCGACAGGATGTGGGCGGCCCACTCGCGGCGGGAAACCAAGTCGCCCTGCCCAAACCCGCCTTTCAACAACGCCTCGATCGCTTGAAGGATCGCAATCCGCAGGACGAATCATCGCTTGCACCTCAGACAGAGCTGGCCATCGAACGCGGTTTGGAGTTTTTGGCCAAACATCAGCGGCCTGACGGCTCGTGGCGATTGCAAGATTTCGATACGCCTGTGCTGATGCGCAGCGACACCGCCGCTACCGGTCTGGCACTTTTGGCTTTTCAAGGAGCCGGCTATACCCACAATCAATTCAAGTACGCTGCAAACGTCGACAAGGCGCTTCAATTCTTAGTTCAGCATCAGTCGGCAGGGGGGGATTTGTATATTCCCCAGGACCCAGCATCCGATCAGAACGCTTGGCTCTACTCACATGCCATCGCGTCCCTCGCATTATGTGAGGCGGTGGGTATGACGCAAGACGACCAATTGCGCCCAGCCGCTCAGAAGGCGATTAACTTCATGGTTGCCAGTCAGGATCCACGTCGTGGCGGCTGGCGTTATCGGCCTGGGGTAGGAGCTGACACCAGCGTCACCGGTTGGTTCATGATGGCTTTCAAGAGCGGGCAGTTGGCCGGACTGACGGTCCCCGAACCCACCATGCAAACCATCGAGAAATTTGTTGGTGCCAGTCAATCACCCGACGGTGAGCCGCATTTGTATCGCTACAATCCTTTCGCCGCAGACACGCCTCAGCAGCGACACGGATTGCAACCGACATCGGTGATGACCAGCGTCGGTCTGTTGATGCGTCTCTATTTTGGCTGGAAACGTGATCGCCCTGAAATGATGGCCGGTGCCGATTACTTGCTCAGGCATCCACCAGAAAATGGTAGCCAAGATGCTTCGCTGCGTGATACCTATTATTGGTACTATGCCACGCAATTCATGTTTCACATGCGTGGCCAGTGGTGGAAGGAGTGGCACGATCGACTCTATCCATTGCTAATCAACAGTCAGATCACCGAAGGTGAATTGATGGGAAGTTGGGACCCCGACTACCCCACCCCTGATCTTTGGGCGCGGTACGGTGGCCGACTTTATGTCACCACCCTCAATCTATTGTCCTTAGAAGTCAGCTACCGACACTTGCCACTCTACGAAGCCACCGCGCGGTAACTCACAACATAGCTCGACGCTCCGCGTCGCCACGCGCTCTCCCCCACTCCGCCAACATCTCTCTCCCGACTCCGTGTAAAACAACTTTCTACCTTTCCAAGCGATAGATGCCACGCTACGCTGGATAAAGATGAGCATCAGCAAATCGCCTGCGAGCACGTCATTTCTCACAACTACGTCGACTGGAAATATGCAGAAAAAGCGACCCTTCTCTCTGAACGCCACCACCTGGTTGTCAAGCGCTGGCTTGGCAATCCAGTGTTTTTCACGTTCTGTTTGGCGGGGAGCTTGCCTCCCCCCAAGCATGTTTTGGTGTACTAAATCCGACCGCCTCTCGCGTCACGTCTCAGCTGGCCGAAATCGCCTGAGGCGATTTCGGCCAGCTGAGACGTGAGGATACGTTATGCGTGTTATTAGCACGCCCAAACGGCGTCCGTCGGAGGCAAGCTCCGAGGGGCCGAAAGTCGTTTACGGCGTTAGAATGGAGCAAGGTGGCGATCAGCGAGAAGCGACGAAAAGGCGACCGTTAACATCATGAGCCGAGTAGAGCAGATGCCAACACCAGGCGGTAAGCGGAGGCGGATTCGGATGTCCAAGTTGATCCGCCGGACGCATATGTTTTTGGCTCTTTTCTTTACGCCCTGGATTGTAATTTATGCGCTGAGCACGATCGTCATGCATCACCGCGTGTGGTTGACGGGTCATAGGGAGCGTGTGGCACCTGCTTTCGAGACGATCGAGACGAAAACAGACTATCGAATCGCCATCGGTCCAGAGGCTGCGCCCGAGGAGGTCGCGCGAAGCGTGCTCCAGGACGTGGGACTCGAAGGAGCGTTTACGGTACAAGGCAACTTGGAGTCTGGCAAGCTAACGGTCTCTCGCGATCGTCCCATCGGAAGCTATCGTATTTCAATCGATCGGCCCACGGCCACTTTGAAAATTGAGCGGCAGCAGTTTGGCTGGGCGTATTTTCTGGAGATGCTTCATCGACGCCGGGGATACACCAACACTTATGTTGCTAATAACCTGTGGGCCTTGGTGGTGGATTGCGTCGCCGTAGCCATTGTGGTCTGGGGGCTGACCGGGCTCTGGATGTGGCTTGAGATGTCACGCACGCGTTGGTTGGGCTGTGCGTTCTTGGGATGTGGTTTATTTATTTTCTGCCTGCTGATGATGATACTTTAGTAGTTTCCAAAATGAAATCGTATTCGCTGATTATCCGTCGCACGCATTTGTATTTGACACTGCTGTGCCTGCCTTGGTTTCTGATGTACGGCATAACGGCTGTTGCGTTTAACCACCCCCAATGGATTTCCTCTGTCGATGATCTTTACAATTTGAAATCGCCAAACTGGGAAAAAGTGCAGAGCTGGAAATATACGTTGGATATTCCCCAAGGAAGAACTGTGCCGCAAGAAGTTGGCAAAGAACTACTGCAAGTTGCCCAGCTGCCGGTGAAAGCCTTCCACGTTGGACGTTGGGGAGCCGACAACATTGCTGTGTATATTAGCGATGTCTGGAGCATCCGCCGCTTGATGTACGACCTACCGGCTCAAGAGTTGACCCTCTATCGGCATACACCCGACCCGCGTGTGTTTTTGACTTTGCTACATTCGCGCGCCGGCTACCAGCACGACAGCTTTCCCCACGACCTGTGGGCCGTGATGGTAGATATAACGTCGATCGGCATCTTGGCATGGGTTGCGTCCGGCATCTATATCTGGTGGCAGCAAAAAAGCCTTCGACGAATTGGTTTGCTAGGCCTGGGTCTGGGCATCACATCCTTCGTAGCCTTGCTCATCTTGCTGTAGTTGGAAGTTTTCCCACACTTGAGTCCTGGAATGCTGTTTTGGCGGGCATTTCCCGTAAAAAGGGCAATACGGGGGCATAGTTGCGAGGCTGCGTACTGCACTGTCGGAGGAACAGCCATCCAATCTATAAGGAGAAGTGTCCCCGTGAGAATAAGGAGCAGTTTCCCCTGAGCCCTCTGTGAGACACCGGCGAATTGTCCTACGGGAACTGGCAAACATTTTGCATCTCAACGCCGCGCACGCCTGATGCCCCTTTATAGAACAGAATGATTCAGCCCTAGTGACCAATGACGGTTCGTCATTACGGACGAACGCTTCCGCCTTCAGGCTTTGAAATCTCCAATCAGCGCCATCAGTTTGACTGCACGTTTCGCGGCCAGAAACTGTGGCCGGTGACTTTCACCGCCGCGAGTTGCCACAGACACGTCGGCACAGCAGGCGATGCAACCGCCAGCACGTAACCAAACAGTTCCAGCCAGCGGTCCGCGCGACCCCAGCAGATAACCGCCGGAAATCGTGAACCAAGAAACGGTCGTTTGATAGCAACTCTCAACAATCAAAAAGCCGTTCCGACGGGTTTACAGCACTCCCGACTAAGTCCTACCATCATCTAACCAATTCTACCGAGGTGTGCGTCTTCCACTTCGATGCTGAGGTGAAAACGACCTCCGCTCCGAACTGAATGCGCTTCGTGAAGTCGGGTTGTCCAACTTCCTTTAGTTCGACGAGGACCGAATCGCAGGAGGTAGGAACATTCGGAAGCAACTCAATTCCTTTTGAAGCATTCGCCAGCGCTGCAAGGGAATTGCAAGATACCCTTAGCAGCCTTCAATCGGGAATTGTCTATGCTGCAGCCTTGTTCCGCCGAGTACTTTGTCAAAACCGAAGGATGTAGCCGAACGGTAGTCGCGCCCCGAACAGCATGGTGTGACCCATCCAGTACCGAGCATCTTCTAGTCTCGCTTGGGGCTAGTGTTAATTGGGCCGTCCAAAGGAAGTTTAGTGTATAGTGAGGGCTGAATTAGATACCTATCGAGCCTTACCCCAATGTCCGACGTCACTCCAATTCTCAGCCAGATTGAAACTGGCGATCCGTCATTGGTCGAGCACCTATTGCCATTGGTATACGACGAGTTGCGAAAGCTTGCAAGAACTCGGATGGCTAACGAAAGGATCGATCACACTTCTACAACTACCCGATCAAGAGTATTGCCCTTCACGTATTTGTTTGGCAAAGTAAATAAATATTCGGGCGCAACATACGCTTCACGCATTGGGGCTCGCCACCCTCTCGGAACGAGAATGCCATGCCCCCTGAAAGTCTTAGCCGAAATCGTTGTTTGCGATGCAGGATGTCTCGCATAGTGTGTTTTGCGAAAGCGATCACTGTCTTGGAAAAGCCGTGATCGTGACTTTATGATTGGGAGAGATTTTGATGCGATCTATTGTTGCGAAGTACCTTGTTACCACATTGGTAGCTCTCGTCCTCTGGCAGCCGGCTGCCAACGCTATTGCTGGCGACGGGGCAGCGCCAGCACAGTCCCATGCCTTCGGTAAGTCGCTGACCGAGTGGATGACGCTTTACTGGCAGTGGTCTATTGGCGGAGGACCGGATCACGTTGGGCACGTGTCATTCCTTCCGCAACCTGCTCCGGGAGCCCCTGTGTCCGGTGACTTCTCTTTTGACGATCCAGGCGTATTTGTTGGTGAGCTGGAGGTCAGGCTCCGGCCAGGGACCGCGTTCGTACTTCCCGTCAGCGCATGGGTTGGAGAATCTTACTTGCCGGAACTAGGGTTTTCCGACGATTCCCCCCTCGATCCGTCAGTTTTCACCATTGCCGAAGTCATGCTTGACGGCAAGTCGTTGATCGACAGTTCCAACTTGGGCGATTATAACTACGGACCGGCCTATTTTGACCCACCAATCGCATACGAGGACCCCACCGGCTACGGCGCGAACGCGGCGATCTTCGTTCAGGGAGTCGGTTTTGTACATGGACCACTTTCGAAAGGTACCCATACCCTAACTCTCGTTTCGGCAATTCAAATCCCTGAATACGACCTGGGGGTAATGTTCATGAACACCTGGACAATCGTCGTACGGAAGTAGATCTAAATCTCTAGTTTGCATGGGCCGGAACGCGCCAAGCGCGTTCCGACCGCCCGGCCTTGCGATCATCCAGATACCTGGTCCGATTTCCTAGCGCGGCACGCAGCAACCATGTGGCAATTTGATTTCGCTTGTAAGCGCAAAAGGACTATCCGCGGAATGCCTGCGTGGTCCTCTGCCATCGGTTAAAATACTCGGCAGACTACGCAGCGACCGACAAGACGCCACCGCTGCCAATTTTCTTGCCGCTGACGTTGATCGCGGGTTTCTTCGGTCAGAACTTCGAACACCTGCCGTTTCCGCCTGGCTCGAGTCGACCTGGAACATGTCGTGCCGAATCGTCACCAGGTTTGTCCGCACTGGTAATTAGCTCGATGGATTTCTACAAAACTTCCAGTCGTCTAAACTCCGCCTCGATCGATCGCGGCCTTGTACGACCCAAAAAGCAACTATCACTCCCCGGCTTCGACCGATGCGAGTTTGGGCTGTATGACGCTCTCGGCCGGTTCGTCCGATGAGACCCCGAAATCGGCGCTCAGGACAGCATCCTACGCGGCCACCTTGGCGCGTTGGTCATTCGGTGTGCGTTCTTGTCGGTGGCCTCGGCTGCGTTTGGGGAGGTATCAATATAAATGCTGCACTTGAACGAATGGCAAAAGCTAAAGCAATCGTCGGAACTATTGATGGACGAACGATCAGAGCACAAAGTGAGACCAAAGCTGCTATCGCGTTTATCAGCAGCCCCAGAAGACCAAAAACAACGTGAGTCAATTGATACTCTCGTGGTTGACCGAATGAAGCGAAGAAGCCGAAGGCAATGCTGAGTGCGCCAAGCAGGGATACGGTGAGGGCGATGGCAGCAAGTACCATGGAGCCATTTGCTTTAGGCATCTTTGGTAGTTCAAGTTGGGTTGGATAGCTCGGAAGTGCTTGTCCATCGCGACCTGGGCTGTCAGTGCCTTGGATTTGCGCAGCTTCGTCCGCAGGAATTAGTGCAGCACTATCGCCAAACTTTTCGACCACTTCAGAAAGCGAATACGGGCCGACTTTATTGCCCTCAGCAGTTTCGACAAAATACTTCAATTCCTTTCCCCTTCAAACAGACCGGTGGCTGGGTTCAGTCTAGCGACCTTCTAACCGACGATCTTTCTTCTGCCTCAACGCCGCCCGATGCAATAGAGCCTTTTTCGAAAGATGATGCGAGCAGCTTTTTCGAGAGATGTGATTTTTACCAAATTTAATCTCCAGACGCACGCGATCATCTCTCTTCGGCTGCTGAGATTGTCAACACCCGATCCTCCGCTGAAAGCACTTCCACGCGGACGTGGGGTAATCCTCAACCGCAACTGCGGAGCTGGCTATCTGGCTGTCCCTGCCGATTGTGTGCTGCGTGAGGCCAGGTAAGCAGCCATTTGGATCACTGCAGCGACCGGGCCAGCGCGCACAGGTGGGCGTGTCGAATGGCACGTAGTTCTACGTAAGTCGTTGTCCTGATTGATATAGGGAAAAGAGGCCTCACATGCCTAAATGGAGTTATCACACACCCATTCCTGGCACGGAGGCCTCACGATGTCCTTTTCTAACTATGGACGACTTCGCCCGCAAGTACGATTTCTACAGCGACAATTCCTGCAGGACGGCAAA
>JBGSNE010000193.1:0-12788 GCA_041739785.1 Pirellulaceae bacterium | reverse complement strand
CCGATTTCGGGGTCGATCGCTGGCAAGCCGTAGGTCATGGGGGGACTTTTTCCCTGGGGTTTGCACCCCAGGCTAAAAAAAGCCACCGCTTCGCGGTTGAAACGATGCAGGCATACTACCTAATGAACTGGGACGCAATGTGATGCATGAATTACCCTTAATGGCACGAGCGACATCGTATTCGGACCGAGTTGCAATCGAATCCAACGGGCAACGCTACACCTACGGAGACCTCCTCAGTGGCTCCGCCTCGGTTGCAGCATCGCTACTGGAATCAGTTGATGATCTGGCCGAAGCCCGCATCGGATATCTAATTTCACCCGGCTTCGACTACGTCTGTGCGCAATGGGGCATCTGGCGGGCAGGTGGTGTCGCCGTGCCACTCAGCCTCTTTGCTACTCAACAGGAGCTGGCCTTCACGCTCAACAACTCGCAGACCAGCGCGGTGGTCACGACGAGTGAATTCATCGACCGACTGCAACCACTCTGCTTGCCGAACCGCATACGGCTCATTGTTCTGGAGCAAATCGCAACGCAAGAGTCTTGTCCCCTGCCGCAAGTTGATTTGATTCGTCGGGCGATGATCCTGTATACGAGCGGGACCACCAGTCAGCCGAAGGGAGTTGTGACCACCCATGCTTGTATTCAAGCCCAGATTGAATCATTGGTCACAGCCTGGCAGTGGCAGGCGGATGATCGCATTCCGCTCTTTCTACCACTTCATCACATTCACGGTATTATCAATATTCTGTCTTGTGCTCTGTGGTCGGGAGCGGCGGTCGAAGCTTTTCCGCGCTTTGATATGGAGTCGATCCAACGCCGCATTGTTGACAAGACATACACGGTTTTCATGGCAGTCCCCACTATTTACGTTAGGCTAATTGAGACGCTGGACGCATTACCGGTTCAGAAACGTGAGGCTGTGATCGCTGGTTTTTCGGCGATGCGATTGATGGTCTCTGGATCAGCCGCTCTTCCAGCTAGTGTTCACGAAAAGTGGTCAGAGCTGACTGGCCAAAAACTGCTCGAACGCTACGGCATGACGGAGATCGGGATGGTACTGTCCAACCCTTATCAAGGGGAGCGTCGCCCTGGAGCGGTAGGGCAACCTCTGCCGGGCGTTGAGATGCGCTTGATGACTGATGACGGAAAAATCGTGCCGAGAGAAACCGCTTCGGAAGAAAGCGTGCTGGGCGAGATTCAAGTTCGCGGTCCCAACGTGTTCTTGGAATACTGGAACCAACCGCAAGCGACAGTCGATGCATTTCAGGCTGGTTGGTTTCGCACCGGAGACATTGCAATTGTAGAAAATGGCTACTATCGCATCTTGGGCCGAAACAGCGTTGATATCATTAAGAGTGGCGGTTACAAGTTGTCCGCACTCGAGATTGAAGCCGCCTTGCTCGATCATCCAGCGATTCGCGAATGTGCGGTGATTGGTATCCCGGACGATACCTGGGGCGAAACGGTCGCCGCAGTCATAGTGCTCAGAGACGACGCGCCGTTGGAGTTGGACGATCTCCGCGCATGGTGTAACGACCGCATATCTCACTACAAAATTCCGCGCCGTATATTGACGGTGAATCAACTGCCGCGCAACGCCATGGGGAAAGTCACCAAGCCTGCCGTTCGCAAGTTGTTCGAATCAGAAACATTGCAGGTATTAAACGCGAAGAGCCAAACAAAAAAGGGTGTCGGACACTTGGGGGCCGAGCGAAATCAATAGTTAACATCCTACTTTATGGAGTGTCCGGCACCCATTTCCGTGTGGCTCTGACGGTTGATTTACCCAGTTTTTACGAACGCTCCAATCGAATTTACCTCAAGGCACTGCGGCTCGCGGACAGCCACCTTATAACTCACCGTACACCACAAGGCTTAAAGATGAAAATGCAGTTACCGATTCTGTGCTTAATGGCTAGCTGTTTGTTGTCCAGCGCATATGTGGCGGCAGACCAACGTCCCAACGTGCTGTTGATCATGGTCGATGATCTCAAGCCCGCCTTGGGATGCTACGGCGATCCGATTGCCAATACGCCGAACATCGACGCATTGGCGGCGCGGGGGATGCGCTTTGACCTGGCGTATTGCAATCAAGCGGTTTGTGCTCCTTCGCGGTTTACGTTGATGCTCGGTTCACATTCGACCTCGACCGGCTTGTATGGGCTGGGCAGCCAATTGCGACAGATCATGCCTGATGCTGTGACGATGCCACAGTACTTTGCCAAGTATGGGAACTATCGCACGGAATCACTCGGCAAAGTGTTTCATATTGGTCATGGAAATTTTGGCGAACCCGATTCGTTTAGCGTGCCGCACTTTCATGATAAAGTCATCGAGTACCTGGATCCTGCCAGCACCGATGGCGGCAGTTTAACGCGCGAGGAAGCGTTTTTTACCAACCAGAAGTTGGGCGAAATCAAATCGCTGCCGCGTGGTGCCGCCTTTGAAGCGCCGGATGTTACCGACGATCAATATGCCGATGGTCGCGTGGCGGCTGAGACCGTAAAGCGTTTGCAAGCTGCCAAGGAACGTCTTGACAAGGATGGAACTAACTTCTTCATTGCTGCCGGTTTTGCTCGTCCGCATTTACCGTTCAGCGCGCCGAAGAAGTATTGGGATCTATACGACCCAGCGGCACTGCCGATGCCGCAATTTGAAGACCTGCCTGCCGATGCACCAGCCGTCGCAGTTAAACGGGGCGGCGAGATCAGCAACTACAAACCAGTGCCAGAGGACAATACAGCAACCTATAGCGATAAACTGAAGCGAGATTTGATTCATGGTTATTACGCTAGCACGAGTTTCGTGGACGCACAAATCGGTAAAGTGATTGACGAACTCGAACGCCTGCAGCTCGCCGACAACACGATTGTGGTGCTCTGGGGTGACCATGGGTTTCATCTGGGGGACCTTGGTATTTGGACCAAACACACGAACTATGAACAAGCAAATCGCATCCCGATATTGATTGCCGCTCCGGGTGTCACTAAGCCCGGCACATCAACCCGCCAACCCGCTGAGAGTGTCGACATCTTCCCGACATTGGCGGAGCTTGCCGGTCTGCCCGCCCCCGTGGGACCGCAGCCCATTGACGGTGTGAGTCTTGTATCAGTATTAAAAAACCCGCTGCTGCGAGTTCGAGACCACGCCTTTCACGCTTACCCTAAACAGAAACTGGGGCGCGCAATTCGCACCGAGCGTTACCGACTAGTCGAGTGGAGGTCTCAGGGGAATGAGTCTGAAACGGAGTACGAATTGTACGACTATGAAACGGATCCATTTGAATCTCGCAACTTGGCAGCCAGCCAGCCAGACATCGTCGCCGCTCTCATGCAGACACTTGCAACGTATCCGCAATCTATCGCTCGTGGGCGAAAGGATTAATACATGTAACAGGAGACAACGGAGCAAACGGAGGCATGGCTTCTGCATCACTGTTTTCTCTGTTCGCTCATGTTCTTGAATGCGCCAAAGCGAACTTGAATTAACAGCGCGACTTTCGCGAGAATCAGCGACAAAGCCAGCTCGACTAGTCAGCAGTAGTCATGCCTATTTTTCGACGCTCCTCGCTGAACACTACCAACTGGTTACCAAGCTCCGAGTGGCAACCCAATGTTTTTCAAGTTCTGCTTGGCGGGGAGCTTGCCTCCCCCCAAGCATGTTTTGGCGTACTACGACCAACTTGGACCGCCTCCCGCATTTGGTCTCAGCTGGCCGAAAAAGCCATCGGCGATTTCGGCCAGCTGAGACCAAAAATCTGTTGTGCCTATTATTAGGACGCCAAAACAGCGTCCGTCGGAGGCAAGCTCCGAGCGGACGAACGTCGTTCACGAGTTTAGGGTAGAGCTTTGGAACATGGTGGCGTTCAGCGAGAAGTGTCCCTATTTTGTTAGCATTTCTGGGCGTTGCAGTAGGGCGACCTGAGTAGACCGACAGAGGTCTAACAATTCTGAAGCGGTCTGCATCGCGCCGACGAAATCGTCGTTGGCTTGAAGCGACAGCTCGAGTTCGCCAGCTTTCAGCGAGATCTCTTCAGCAGACAGTGCGGAGGCCGTCGACTTCAGACGTCCCGCTAAAGTCGCCATTTCCTGGAGGTCTTGGCTGTCGAGAGCTGCTACCAGGCCCTCCATTTGAGCGCCGATCGAGAGGGCAATATCGGTCGATTGCTCGTGGTACCGCGATTGAACAACACTCTTTCGATCGGCGACAATTCCGATAAACCGTTCGACCAACTCCGGGTCAAACTGAGAGCCAGCATTTTTTCTCAATTCCGCCACGGCTTCATTATCTGTCTTTCCGCTACGATACCGATGGTCGGTGGTCATGGAGTCGTAGGCATCAGCAATGGCCAGAATTCGTGCGCCCACGGAAATGGTGCTATTTCCATTTTCGTTGGTAGCGGTTGGATCATCGAAACGCGTGCGATAGCCCTTCACCATATCGGTCAGGTCAGGAGAGGCAAACGACGAACGAACGATCTCGCCACCGATGAGTGTATGGTTTTTCATGACCTCCCATTCATCGTTTGTCAGCTTGTCTGGTTTCAAGAGGATTGAATCGGGAACTCCAATTTTGCCAATGTCATGTAGTAGTGCGGCCATTTCAAGTGCATAACAATCACTCAGCGAGAGCAGCCCCTCAGCAGCTGCCACACACAAATCTGCTACGCGCCGACTGTGGGCAGCGGTCTTTTGATCGCGATAAGCCAGAGCGGATAACAAAGCGGACACAGCATGGTAGGGAATAGCTTCTTTGACTGGTTTGGGATTGTCTTGAGCCGGAACGAAAGTGGAAGTTCTTGGATCGGAAGCCTGCAGAGTATTCAGCACCTCGCGCAATTCAGCGGGAACGTCTCCCCAACGTATGACTTGATTTCGCCCCTGACGTTTGGAGGCATACAAGCATTGATCGGCCTGGTCAAGCATCTCCTGGGGATCCGCCGTCGACTCGCTCATGGCGGAAACTCCCATGCTGGCGGTGACCTTCAGCTTGGAAACTGGCATTTGCGTTTGCGCAACAGCACAGCGCAGGCGTTCAGCCACGACGAAGGCCTGGTCGATGTCGGTATTGGGTAACACGATCGCAAACTCTTCTCCACCATAGCGGCACAGAATATCAGACTCGCGGAGTGGCGACTGCAAAGTGGCTGAAACGAGTCGCAGTACGTCATCACCCACGCTGTGTCCGTAAGTGTCATTGATCGATTTGAAGTGATCGATATCGACCATGATCGCAGAAATGGGCATCTCGTAGCGTTTGGCTGCTAGCCAAAGCGTATGGAAGCTATCGAAAAACGACCGACGGTTTTTGCAGCCAGTCAGTGGGTCATGATTAGCCAGTTGTTCCAGATCACGGTTTTGTCTCTGGATTGCGGCACTGGATCGATGCAAGTGTTTGACAAGTTCGCCGAGCTCGTTCTTCTTTTTCTCGAGTTGGGTCACGTCCTCAAAGCTCGCGAGGATTCCGCGCGTCTCCCCTTGCTCGTTCACGATCAGAGCTGCACTTACGGAGTAGGTCGTTTCCGAATCGCCAAAACCCAACAAGCTACCCTGCGTAAGCATCTGCTTAGTTTTAGTTTCTTGCCAAGGGAATGCCTCATCCAGAGATTCACCTCGTCGCACAAATGGCAATTCATCCACACAATGGCCCATCAACTCATCGGTACTGCGGCCGGAAGTACGTTCGAAGGCGCGATTGGCCAGTACCACTCGATCGTCTTTGTCGAGGACCAGAATGCCTTCCGCCAGTGAATCAAATGCTTCGCGCACCCTACCTGGAATGACTTTCGACGGGTTCAATTGCCTCAATACTCGATGTAAATAGAAGTAGTAGGTGACAAAGAGCGATACGGCCATAAAGAGCGGCAGGACTACTTCCAGCGGTAGTATCCCGCCTAGCAAACCCATTTCGCTGGGGTCCTGAAACCTGATTTCAATCGCAACCCATGCCTCGTTTTCGGCATTTACAGGGACAACAATCTGCGTCAGTGTCGATTCGTGCTCTTCATTGGGAGCCCAACCCGCACTATGCTCTCCAATCTCCAATAAGATCGGACCATCGCAGCGGCGGAGACCGATGGATATCACATCTGAATTTCGCTCCGCCACCGATGTGAAGAAATTATACATCGTTTCCTGATCGGTTTCGGTGGCCATGGCTGTGAAACCTAGTGCCAGTGCTTCACCTAAACGCATCCGCCCCTTCATCAATTCAGCTTTGGTGTCAGGTAGCAGGCCGATCGAACCCGCAATCAACAAACTGCTGACCGACAAGCAAACCAGGCTAATTACAATGCGAACTGTCGCCGAAAATTTATTCATGATTCTGTCGATCGTGTTGTTGGTTGGGGCCCGGCGATCGATGCCAAGCTCTCGTCGACATTCGTGCGGTCCTGGCTGCGACGCGCATCTTCAAAGGAGTCGACGATCGGCAATGGGTCAAACGAGCACCAGGCCGGGATCGATGACATGAAGCTGGCTACCATCGTGCCACCACGCAGCATCCACACCACGTAACCGACGGATAACGAGGAAGTTACTGCAGCCACGGAACCAACAATCAGCTGTCGAGACCTGAGCTCGCGTTGCCAAGTCGACCCATCTTCGCTGTTATCAGAATGTTCGAAAGCGAGTGACAGCACTGTATCGGCGATAAGACCATACGACGTGTAATGGACCACCCGCGCAGCCGACTCGCCGAACTTGCGAGCTGTGTTGCGCAACGAGTTCTCAAGCGTGGTGATCGCTATAGTGAATTCTGCCTGCTCTGGCTTGTCACCCTGCTCCGGCTTGTCGCTTGACGTTATCGACGATGGCGGCAAGTAGGCAATGCCAAGGGGGGCAGTTTGAGATACTGAGGATACGTCGATCGCCACTACGGCGGTCGCTACAGCAGTGGTCGGTACGGCAGTCGTTATGACCTTAGGCTGAAGCTTATCTTGACTGTCCTCCACAGAGCTCTTGTCACTTTCGCTCGCACCAGTGCTCGGGGCAGGTGCGGGTGCGGGAGAACTCGGAGCGACTAAGGCAACGGTAATGTTGACCGTCACCGGGGCACCGAGAGTAGTTCCGTCACTGGCCGCATACTGAAACTGGTCAGTACCGGAAAAGCCTGCTTGAGGAGTGTAGACGAACGATCCATCGGCATTCAAAGTCAAGCTGCCGTGTTGGGCATTGACTACCAGCACCGCGGTCAGCGCGTCGCCATCTTCGTCAAAATCGTTGGCCAGCAGCCCGGGACTACTTACCGTCAAGCTGGACAGTTGATCGGTTCGGAATCCGCTGTCCGCTCCAGACGTAGGTGCATCATTAGCATTCGTGACGGTCACTTGGATCGTCTGTGTATCGATGCCCCCACGTCCATCACCTACACGCACGATAACGTCGTGGATGCCGTCTCCATTGGCGTCTTGAGGCAATTCAAAGTTGGGGGCTACTTTAAAGCGCAGCTGCCCGCTACTGGCATCAATGTCAAATTGTCCAGCATCGGCACCTCCGATGATCGAAAAGCTTAGGATGTCTGAGGGTTGGTCTGCGTCCTGCGCAATCACGTTTGATACAACGAAAACGCCTTCCGGTGCGTTGACGAAAGCAAGCGAGCCACCACCGTTGCTGGTAATGATCGGAGCATCATTCCGATCTATCACGGAGATCGTAAAAACTTGAGTCTGGAACGAGCCGTCCGAGGAAGTTGCGAGAACGGAAATGTTATGGCTGGCAGACGTTTCGAAATCGAGCAAGCTACCATCAGCTACGGTCACCACGCCCGTACTACTATCAATCGCGAAACGGCCCCCGGCGGTATCATCCAATGTGTAGGTAATCGTATTGGTCGTGGCATCGGCGTCCGAAGCGAAGGCAGTGATTCCCACCACTGTGCCGTTGATAGCATCTTCCGCAACGCTATTGGCGGCCGGGTTACTATCGCTGACGCCACCGACATCAAATTCATCGACGTCGCCAATGGCAATGTTAAAGACTTGCGTGCTACTGCTTGTGTCGGTCGAAGTCGCCCGCACGGTGATGTTGTAGGAGCTGGCCGCTTCGCGGTCGATGGCTCCGTTGACTGTGACTACACCGGTAGTAGCATGGATGGTAAACAGTCCACCGGCATCGTCATCGAGTGAATAGCTGACCGAGTCGGTGCCGTCCACATCATCGGCGAAGGCGGTGACGCCTATGACGGTTCCCACCGAGGCGTTTTCCAGTACGGAATTGGCAGCTGCATCGCTATCGCTGATGGCCGACACACCCGATTCGTTGACGTCGGTGACATTGATCGTGAAGGCTTGCGTGTTGAAGCTGCCGTCACTGCTAGTGGCTCGAGCTGTAATGTTGTGACTGGTGGCCGTTTCGTAGTCCAGCGCACCATTGACAGTCACTACACCCGTCGTCGCATGGATCGTGAACAAACCACTCGCGTCATCGTCAAGTGTGTAGGTAATCGTATTGTTAGTCGCATCGGCATCGCTGGCCGCCGCGGTAATCCCCACAGCCGTACCGACTGTTGCATTCTCAGCCACGGTATTCGCCACCGCGTTAGTATCGCTCACTGAACCCACGTCGAATTCATCGACATCGCCAATGGCAATGTTAAACACCTGCGTAGTTGTGCTGGTATCGGTCGAAGTGGCCCGTACGGTGATGTTGTACGAGCTGGCCGCTTCGCGATCGATGGCTCCATCAACGGTGACCACACCGGTGGTGGCATGGATGGCGAATAGCCCACCCGCGTCATCGTCGAGCGTATAGGTAATCGTGTTGTTGGTCGCATCGTTGTCGCTGGCCGCTGCGGTAATACCGACAGCCGTACCCAACGTGGCGTTCTCCGCTACGCTATTGGCGGCTGGGTTACTATCGCTAACGGTCCCCACATTGAATTCGTCGACATCGCCAATGGCAATATTGAAGACCTGCGTGGTCGTGCTGGTATCGGTCGAAGTGGCCCGTACGGTGATGTTGTACGAGCTGGCTGCTTCGCGATCGATGGCTCCATTAACGGTCACTACGCCAGTGGTGGCATGGATCGTAAACAGTCCACCCGCATCGTCATCGAGCGAGTAGCTGACACTGTCGGTCCCATCAGCGTCATCTGCGAAGGCAGTCACACCGACGACGGTGCCAACCGATACGTTTTCTAGTACTAGATCGGCCGCCGCATCACTATCGCTGATGGCTGACACGCCCGATTCATTGACGTCAGTCACGTTGATCGTGAAAGCTTGCGTATTGAAGCTGCCGTCGCTGCTGGTAGCTCGTGCAGTGATATTGTGACTGGTAGCCGTTTCATAATCGAGCGCACCATTGACGGTTACGACACCGGTGTTGGCATGAATGGTGAACAGTCCACCCGCGTCATCGTCGAGTGTATAGGTAATTGTATTATTAGTTGCGTCCAGGTCCTGTGCCGAAGCGGTAATACCCACTGCCGTACCGACGCTGGCGTTTTCAGCGACAGAGTTGGCTGCTGCATTGCTATCGCTGACGGCCTCCACGTCGAATTCATCGACATCGCCAATCGCAATGTTGAAGATTTGTGTAGTTGTGCTGGTGTCAGTCGAAGTGGCCCGCACGGTGATGTTGTACGAGCTGGCCGCTTCGCGATCGATGGCGCCATTAACGGTCACTACGCCAGTGGTGGCATGGATCGTAAACAGTCCACCCGCATCGTCATCGAGCGAGTAGCTGACACTGTCGGTCCCATCAGCGTCATCTGCGAAGGCAGTCACACCGACGACGGTGCCTACCGATACGTTTTCTAGTACAAGATCGGCCGCCGCATCACTATCGCTGATGGCTGACACGCCCGATTCATTGACGTCAGTCACGTTGATCGTGAAGCCCTGCGTATTGAAACTGCCGTCGCTGCTGGTGGCTCTGGCGGTGATGTTATGGCTAGTGGCTGTTTCGTAGTCGAGCGCACCATTGACGGTTACGACACCGGTGTTGGCATGAATGGTGAACAGTCCACCAGCGTCATCGTCGAGTGTATAGGTAATTGTATTATTAGTTGCGTCCAGGTCTTGGGCGTAAGCCGTAATGCCAACGATCGTGCCGACAGTCGCATTCTCAGCCACAGTATTGGCTGCCGCATTGCTATCGCTGACGGTACCTACGTCAAACTCATCAACATCGCCAATGGCAATATTAAAGATTTGCGTAGTGCTGCTGGTATCGGTCGAGGTGGCTCGCACGGTGATGTTGTAAGAACTAGCGCTTTCGCGGTCGATGGCTCCGTTGACTGTCACTACACCGGTAGTCGCATGGATGGTAAATAGTCCGCCGGCATCGTCGTCGAGCGAGTAGCTGACCGTGTCGGTCCCGTCGGCGTCGTCGGCGAAGGCGGTCACACCCACGACGGTGCCTACCGAAACATTTTCCAGTACGAAGTTAGCTGCTGCGTTGCTATCACTGATGGCTGTTACACCCGACTCGTTGATGTCGGTCACGTTGATGGTGAAGCTTTGCGTGTTACTGCTGCCATCGCTGCTGGTAGCCCGAGCGGTAATGTTGTGGCTAGTGGCGGTTTCATAGTCCAGCGCGCCAGCCACCGTCACTACGCCCGTGGTGGCGTGGATGGCGAACAGTCCGCCCGCGTCATCATCCAGGGTGTAGGTAATCGTGTTATTGGTCGAATCGGCATCGCTGGCCGCAGCGGTAATGCCTACCGTTGTGCCAACTGTCGCGTTTTCTGCCACAGTGTTAGCGGCTAAGTTGCTATCGCTGACCGCGCCCACGTCGAATTCATCCACATCGCCAATGGCAATGTTAAAGACCTGTGTAGTACTGCTGGCATCGGTCGAAGTGGCCCGCACCGTGATGTTGTAAGAACTAGCAACTTCGCGATCGATGGCGCCATTGACGGTGACCACGCCGGTGGTGGCATGAATAACAAATAGTCCACCCGCATCGTCGTCCAGCGAGTAGCTGACTGTGTCGGTACCGTCGGCATCGTCGGCGAAGGCGGTTACACCCACGACCGTACCCACCGAAACGTTTTCTAACACAAAGTTGGCTGCTGCATCGGAGTCACTGATCGCCGTAACACCCGATTCGTTGACGTCGGTCACATTGATCGTGAAAACTTGAGTGGAAAAGCTGCCATCGCTGCTGGTAGCCCGAGCTGTAATGTTATGGCTGGTGGCCGTTTCATAGTCGAGGGCACCATTGACAGTGACCACACCGGTAGTGGCATGGATGGCGAACAGCCCGCCGCCGTCATCATCCAGGGCATAAGTAATCGTGTTGTTGGTCGCATCGTTGTCGCTGGCAGCGACTGTGATGCCTACGGCAGTACCCACGGTGGCATTTTCTGCCGCACTGTTAGCCGCTGCGTTACTGTCACTAACGGCGCCCACATTGAATTCATCGACGTCGCCAATGGTAATGTTGAAGACTTGCGTGGTCGTGCTGGTATCGGTGGAGGTGGCTCTCACGGTGATGTTGTAGGAGCTGGCCGCCTCGCGATCGATGGCTCCGTTAACGGTGACCACACCGCTGGTGGCGTGGATCGCAAACAGTCCACCGGCGTCGTCATCGAGCGAATAGCTGACACTGTCGGTCCCGTCGGCGTCGGTGGCCAGGGCGGTGACACCCACTACCGTACCCACCGATACGTTTTCTAGTACAAGATCGGCCGATCCATCGCTATCGCTGATGGCTGATACGCCCGATTCATTGACGTCGGTGACATTGATCGTAAAGGATTGCGTATTGAAACTGCCATCGCTGCTGGTGGCCCGAGCGGTAATGTTGTGGCTAGTGGCTGTTTCGTAGTCGAGCGCGCCATTGACTGTCACAACACCGGTGGTGGCATGGATCGTGAACAGTCCACCAGCGTCATCGTCGAGTGTATAGGTGATCGTATTATTGGTCGCGTCCAGGTCTTGGGCCGAGACGGTGACGCCCACGCTGGTACCCACAGTCGCATTTTCCGCTACCGTATTGGCAGCCGCATTGCTATCGCTGACGGTACCTACGTCAAACTCATCAACATCGCCAATGGCAATGTTGAAGACTTGCGTGGTCGTGCTGGCATCGGTCGAGGTGGCCCTGACGGTGATGTTGTACGAGCTGGCTGCCTCGCGATCGATGGCTCCGTTGACCGTGACCACACCGGTGGTGGCATGGATGGCAAATAGTCCACCGGCATCGTCGTCGAGCGAGTAGCTGACCGTATCGGTGCCGTCGGCATCGTCGGCGAAGGCGGTTACACCCACGACGGTGCCTACCGAAACATTTTCCAGTACGAAGTTAGCTGCTGCGTTGCTATCACTGATGGCTGTTACACCCGACTCGTTGATGTCGGTCACGTTGATGGTGAAGCTTTGCGTGCTACTGCTGCCGTCGCTACTGGTAGCCCGAGCGGTAATGTTGTGGCTAGTGGCCGTTTCATAGTCCAAGGCACCGTTGACGGTGACCACACCGGTGGTGGCATGGATGGCGAACAGTCCACCAGCGTCATCGTCCAGGGTATAAGTAATCGCATTGTTGGTCGCATCGTTGTCGCTGGCTGCCACAGTAATGCCCACGGCCGTACCAACCGTCGCGTTCTCAGCCACGGTATTGGCTGCTGCGTTAGTATCCGATACGGTGCCCACGTCGAATTCATCGACGTCGCCAATGGCAATGTTAAAGACCTGCGTCGTGCTGCTGGTATCGGTCGAAGTCGCTCGCACGGTGATGTTGTACGAGCTGGCCGCTTCGCGATCGATGGCTCCATTGACGGTCACTACACCGCTGGTGGCGTGGATCGCAAATAGTCCACCGGCATCATCATCGAGCGAA
>JBGSNE010000187.1:0-13322 GCA_041739785.1 Pirellulaceae bacterium | reverse complement strand
GGGCCAGCGCAGTGGTTTGAATAAAGCCACCGGGAAGTTGGCAAACTTCCAGCTCTTATGCCCGGTTGATGAGACCGAGTTTCCTGAGCCCGCCGTCCCCGTCAGGAGACATCAGCTCTTCGCCCTTATCCGCAGCTTTATAACGTGCTGCAATTCAGACGAACGCGTTTCGCATGAGCTTGACGACCGGCGAGAAGAGTCTCTCGCCTGAATCTAGAGGATTATCAGGTTCACGGAAAAAGTCACGCAAATGGCACCGTTCAGACACCAAATTGTAACATTTGAATGCATCGGGTTTCCGTGCTATTCAGTCGTGAATGAACATCCATCAGCCCGATGAGCGACTGGTTTTCGTTGACCTTGAAACAGGAGGCGCTGAACCATGGCGTCCAATCTTTGAAATTGCAGCGATCGCGGTGGATGCAAATCTGAACGAACTTGAATCCTTTGAAGCTCAATTGAAGTTCTGTCGGAGCTTGGCGAATCCTAAAGTGCTACTCGGATCACGGTACAACTCGCAGGCCTGGAGGAGACGAGCGATCGACGCCGATGACGCTGCTGAGGAGTTTGCGGATTTCCTCGGCCGCCACGGGACCGTTGATCAATCCAGCCAGAGTGGTAGAGTTTTCCAGGTGGCCCAAATGGTCGCACATAATGCTGCATTCGACGGGCAGTTCCTTTGCAATTGGTTTAACCGCGTCGGTAGGTTTCTCCCCGCATCGCGACGGATGCTCTGTACGATGCAGCGAGCAATATGGCTGTTTCACGAAAACAAATCGTTGACTCCCCCCGAAGATTTCAAATTACCTACCCTCTGCCAGTATTTTGGGATTCCCTTTGCCGCAGAAACTAGGCATCACGCGAAATACGATGTACGCGCGACCGTCGAGCTGTATCGTGCAATGAACCAAGCGTTCGGACAAACCCGGGAACCAAGTTCCTAGTCGAGAGACTATTTCCGTCGGAAAATCTTGCGGTCTGGCCGCATCACCGAGGCTGTATACTCTGGCGATGGCTGGAAACCGTCATTCAATGCTTTGTTCAGCCACATGTCGGGAGAACGAATACTGATCCCGCGTTGACGTTGTTCATCCATTGCACGCATTGCCCGCACCAATACTTCGTCGTCAACGCGCTCGATCACCTGGATTGCCAGCGACAAGGATATTCCCCGGCGCGATAGCGATTGCAAACGGCCAGTGATTCGACTTGAGCGAGCATCGGCGATTTCGGAATTTGCTGGCTTAATGTTGTAGACAAAGGCTACAGTCCATTGCCCCCGACAGATTTTTTGGAACCGCTGGTCAGTTGCCATCGGTTCCAAGTAGCCTACCGATTCAAGCTCTTCGGCGGCTGGAGCAATGTATCGCTTTCTAACCTTGTCCAGTTCGATTCCAGGACTCACCCCAATGTGCTGATATGCCAATCGAGCCAGATCGATCGAAATTTTGCGACGGTGAGGCGGATGAAAGTGCTTGTCGAGATAGCGGTACAATCGACGGGCCGTTGTGGTTAATTCTCGCTGCAGACCAAAGTCGATGCGTTTCAGATAACCGCTGTCAAAACTCTGAAATAGCACGTGGCTCCATCGAAAAACGGATGCGCTTTCTGAATAGATGCCACTGGCGTGCAGTTGGTCGCGGAAATGAAACGAATCGAGAATTCCAAAAGCGCCTTGGTCGCGAAACTGTTTATCGCGATTATCGCGCCACAGATTCTGGTAATTCAACCGAACTCCGACAAGCCGCTGCATTCCCAAGGTAAGCCGGGCATACGCCCAGTCTGATTTGGGCCAACCCATAAGCTCGAACAGTCGAGCGCGTTGAAGCGGTACTTTAGCATCTGCGAATCCATGGTAGTCGCTGGTATACTTCATGAGGCCAAGATAGATCTCTTCATCCTTCGCAGTTGGCAATCCAAATTCTGGGTCACCTTTGACGGTCAGAGTGCGAGTGATACTTTGCCGAGTGTCACGGTCAAAATCCTCAATCTCGAATTTCAGATGTTTGCGAGTTCCATTTCGTTCCGAAAGGAGTGCGAAGGGAAGTTCACAAAGATTCATTTCATCTTTGCCGTAAGCGAGGTTCGCAAGTCGCTCGGTGAATGTCTCTGGGTTCCTGCTTCTTTTAACTTTTTCCTTCGTCATCTAACTCACCGTTGTTACATGTACTTCAGGTACATTAGTAAAAACCAGAATTCGCCAATCGTTTCGCATCCTTGCACCGCATTGGCGGTCTCATTTTGCGTCCGTTTCGGCCTCGTTCGGCGTTTGACTCGGTTTGGTTTTGCGTAACCAATCGGTTTCATTTCGCGAGCAAGCCGGTCTCGTTTGGCGCAACCAGCCGAAAGATTCAGCCAATTGCAGGTTCAGCACAAATAAAGCTCTACCAGAACAAAATGAGACCGGAAACAAGTCTTTTGAAGTTGGTCAGACTGAATTTAATCGTTGACGACCTTCGACTGCCCGTGCCACTCTAAGGCAAGTGAATTCAAAGACTTGGACGGAATTGCAACATGCAATCGTTCATGCTCTCCGATCGGAATCCGTCATGCCTACGTCCATCTGCATGCTCAATCAGAAAGGGGGAGTGGGAAAGAGTTCGACGGTATTCCATCTCGCAGGTGGCATGGTCGAAGCCGGCAAGCGTGTTTTACTCGTCGACCTTGACCCGCAAGGTTCGTTAAGTCAGGGGTTCTTCGGTTCATCCACGGTGGAATTGATCGAAGCTGAGAATACAGTTGCTCGCTTGTTTACGGAGCACGCATTCTTTGCAAACCTCGATCGGCTCGTCGTCCCGACTCGATTCGAAGGCATATCCATCGTTGCTGCGAATCAGCATTTAGCCCGCTTCAATACGCCGGAGCCTGAGTCAACAGGGATGTTACAGTACGCATTACGTGAGCTGTTGCGTGAGGCTGCAGAATTCGACGTCGTCTTAATCGATTGCCCGCCGAATCTGTACCGCTGCAGTTGGCTGGCTTTGGTCGCAGCGGATTATGTTTTGATTCCGGTCCCACCCGAGGATTTTGGTACGCAGGGATTGCGTGCCGTGCATCAGACCATTGAGCACGCGAGACAATTAAACCCCAAACTTCGGCGTTTGGGACATTTGATCTCTCGCAGTGACAGAAGGCTGCTGATTCACCGAGCCTACGAACAGCGAGTGCGGGAGCTCTATCAAAGTAACGTATTAGAAACCGTTATTCCGGAAGCATCCGCATTTAAGGTCTCTCTGGCAAGTCGCTCGCCCGTCGAGTTCGATATGCCCAACTCCCTGGCCGCTAAGTTGACTAGAGAACTAACCCGTGAGATTCTCGACCGCATCGATGAGAAAAACACGTCACTAAAGGTCGCGTAACCATGGCCAATATGAAACGCAAGCTGGCTGAACTGGAAGACAATTTGGATGAATCGATGGGGCGGCGAACAGCGTCGAGCATTAGCGTTGTACCTCAGTTCAGCCCCATTCCGTCGCGTAAGGACGTGGGGCGATCTCCAGTTCGTGGGTACGGCGAAGTGCAGATTGAGCAGGTGATCGTTGACCCAGCGCAGCCCCGTATAAAATTCGATGACGCGGAAATTGAGCGTTTGGCACTCAGCATTCGTGAAAAAGGCCAGCTTCAACCAATTCGTGTTCGCTGGAATGAGCAATTGGAAAAATGGATCATCATTGTCGGGGAGCGTCGCTTTCGAGCGACCCAGGTCGCGGGATTGAGTTCCATTCAATGTTTCTTTCACGAGGGCGCGATCTCCGAGTCGGACGTACGCGCGCAACAATTGATTGAGAACCTTCTTCGAGAGGACCTTCGACCTATGGAAGAGGCCCGAGCATTTGCTGCGTTAATGGACCTTAATCACTGGAATGGCAAACAGGTGGCAGAATCTCTGCGCTTATCACCATCACGGGTTAGCCGAAGCTTGGCACTGCTCGACTTGCCTGAAGCAATGCAACAGCAGATTGATAGTGGTGGACTCGGCAAGACCGCAGCCTACGAATTGAGCAAATTGCGTGACGAGCCAACACTAAGCAAACTTGCAGCCGATGCGAAGCTTGAGGAGGTAACGGCACGCCAAGCCGTAAGTCTCGTCAATCAACGTCGGGGCAAGTCAAAACGCTCAAACGGTAAGGCGACGCAATCCTTCCTGTCAGAGACTGGAGTACGCGTCACGGTTCATTATGGCACCGATCAGAATTACCACGACATTTTGATCGCGCTACGAGAGGCGCAGGACGAGGTCGAACTGAGAATCGACAACAACGTTCACCTGAGCTGACTCGAAAGAAAGTCTAAATGACGATGTCAAGCTGCTTTACTTTCGTCCTTCCGCTATGGTACATCTGAGGAATGCTAAAATCATTCATCGGAACATACAACGAGAGAGGTCTGCAAACGCTACGGAACGAAGACGAGTTGTGCCAAGTCGTCGTTCCTCGTGCAGACATGGTTCCATTCTGGGCTACTTTGGATTCTGAGATTCTGCCATCCATCGAAAAAGCAATTCGATTTGGTGATCGAAGAGCCGCCTTCGCGATTATAGCCAATCACGCACTTCATGGGGGAAGGATACTTCGTTAGACATAATTCGGCTTGCGCAAGTGGTACCATCAGAGGATATTTGACTACCGTGGTAATCCCCTAACTGTCTGACTGGATTCGAATGGGACCGTTCGAGCGACTTCTCCATCCCAGAGTCTACTTGCCGTTTGGCGTGACACTCGCGGCGCTGGTTTTCGCTATATGCTGGTGGCTCCCTTTGGCCGCTCAGATTTCGATCGTCATTGGACTGCTCAGCATGCTAATTGTCGTGACCGGCCTGACGCTCCAAAAGGTGCGTTCACGAGATGCCGAAAACGAAGCGATGGCTACTTTGATTGCATTGGCTTCAGATCCGGAGATCCTTGGACGACACAAATTGATAGCAGATTCGCTCAAATCCATTTCCCAGCGAAAGGATTCAATCTACCGCGAGCTAGTGTTGAAGCAATTGAGCGTCTTAGCTGACCATTCGCGTCGACTGGCAAATGGTTCGATTGACTATCCCTCGACGGAGGCCTGGAGGGTTGTCTACGAAGAGTTGTTGCGCAGCCCTGGACTATATCTCTACCGAAGCGTCTCGCACATCGAGTCGGCACATTACTGGCAGGACGGACCCGGCCAACAGAGTACTACGCTGAATATCGAGTTGCACGATGCTGGCATTGTGAATATCGAGCGAACGGCGATTATTGCGGATCATCTTTGGCCGCAGGATGAATTATTTCCCGTCGAGCCAGTCCATGCTTGGCTGAAGCAACAATACATGCATGGAATTTGGATTAAGCTAGCTCGAGAATCTCAGCTAGCTGGTGAGAGAGAGCTAGTTTCTGATTTTGGGATTTATGGGTCGCGCGCGGTTGGAATGCAATTGGCAGATGCTGCAGGACGAACCATACGATTCGAACTATGCTTCGACTTCGAACGAGTCAAGCAAGCCGAAGGTATCTGGGAACGCTTGCAAGTTTTTGCAACTTCGTATCGCGATCTACTGGATCGCTCCACTTGATCACACTATGATCCAAAGTGTTGACGAGTTTCTCTACAAAGGTCCATTGCCTTGCGAGACGTGTTGTACTTTGATACGGCACGGCTTGGCCGAATGTCACCTCGAGCATGCCGTGCCTCGATCGATTTTGCTCGTCTTGCCTGTGAGCACGGTTCGACCCTGTACTCAGATGACTTCTTTCGCTTCGGCAGCGCGAGCCTTTCAGATGCCTCACGTGAACGGTACCCTGGCCTTCGTGATTGGCAAGGACCGCAGCAACTCAGCCGACAGCTAAGCCAACTGATGGGCGTTCCGTCTGTGGACCAAATTCTATTTGCGTCGCGATCTGCCAGCTTGATGAAGTGTGCCGCCAAACTCTTGTTCCGGCGATGCCGCAATGTCTTGATCACCGATCTCACATGGCCGGCATACGAACGTATCTTGCGCCGCGAGGAACGTCGTACGGGAAATCGCATTCACAAGGTTGCAGTACGGCAGCAATTGCTGCAAGGAAGGCTGGCACCGTCGGAGTTAATCGATAGATTGGCCGAGCAATTTGCCAGCTTGCATTGCGACGGCTTGTTTCTTCCGTTAGTCGACAACTTAGGCCTGCATCTGTCCGACCCGGAAATTGTGTCTCGCATTCGGAGTCAGTCAGAGCTACGATTCTGTGTCATTGACGGAGCGCAAGCGTTCCGACATGTACCGCTTGAACTCGACCGTGACTATTGCGATTTCATGGTAGCCGGTTGTCACAAGTGGCTATGTGCCCATAATCCCATGGGCCTCGGCATCCTCGGTCGGAGCAGCTCACGAGACTATATCACCTCGACGATCGCTCGTTGGCTTAAGAACGGAACAATTGACGATCCGTTGATGGTTTATTCGCAGGAGCTTATCACCGGCGATCATTTTCCGTTTGGCGAGACCGCTCCCATACTTCCACTGTTAACCGCCAATGCCGCCGCAATTGATGCATCGGATTCAGCGACTGAAATTTCTCCCGAACAAAGTCGTCGCGACGTGATTGAGTGTGTTCGCCAAGCTGGCTGGACTGTCGTCTCACCTGAGTCAGACTATGCAAGCCGCATCCTGCTCATTCGCCCATCCAAAATCGACCGCAGCCCGGCCATGGCGTCACATCATCTGAGGCGTCGATTACTAGAGCATCAAATCGCCGCCACCACCTATGACGGCTCGCTTGTTCGATTGGCACTTCCCCGCAGCTTCCAATCGGGCGCACTCGATCAACTGCGAAATGCACTAAGGCGAATCAACCAGCAGAGCGGCACTGCGCAATTTTCTCAGAAATCAGAAATAAATTTCGGTTGGAATTGATCGATGCTAACGATAGGCGAGTGCCACAATGGTGCGAAGATGGACTCAACCAAGGCACTTTTGGGCTTTCTGACCAATGACACGCCCACCTGAGCGCGTTGGCCAAATCGCGGTTGTATCAATTTGTCTACAAATGTCGGTGGATTTTTGGGGACTTTAATCAAAGTCCTTTTTTTGCTTCGGTGTGCGCTCCGTCACAACCACCGATACAGTTTGACTGCTTTGCGATTTGCGGTCGGTCTATACAGACCTACGCCACCGAGGTCATCTGAAGCTCGGCAGCGCCGGTAAAGATCAATCGCAAGGCGCTTATGACAGTTAGGGCGGCATTATGATATTGGACATCGATTGCCTGCTTGTTCAAGTATGTTCAATAGGCAGGGTAATCTTTTGCCTGAGGTAGTCTTTGAACTGATCCTAGTGGATTCCCTGGCTGCCCGAAAAATCTGATGTTTACTCTGACCTTTTGGCAGCGGAGCCGCTTCTTGTGTTTGTCACGGCATAGCCTTATTCGCGGTAGGGTTTACTCTCTCGGAACCCCTGGAGTCGGAGCTCAAGCTTGGGTCGCTCAGCAAGAGGCGTAAGCTCGATGGCTTTTGTCTGCCACTCTATGGCTTTCTCAAAATTACCAACTTCTGCGTAGGCTGCCGCCAGTGAGTTCAAGTAAAAGCTATCACCACTCCTTTCCGTTAGTTCGCAAGCTTTTAACGCAGCATCCACGGCCAGTTGGCCATCTCGAAGTGCAGCATGCGGTGACGTGGCAAGCAGCCAAGCGCGATTGGACCAAACAGCATAGTTTTTTGGGCTGATTCGAGCCCCTTCGTCCAAGTCCTGCATCATGCGTGCTCGATCCTCTTGCGCAGCCCACACGTAGGCTCGTGATGTCAAAAAGACGCCGCTCGATGGCGCTAGCCGGATCGCTTCTTCAAAGCTCTTCAACGCATCGGCCAATTCTCCTTGTCGCCGCCGAAGACTAGCGCGCCTTGCATGGGTTGCTGCGTTGTTGGGATCGAGTCGCAGTGATTCATCAAAATCTGGCAAGGCCTTTTCAGGATCGTCTTTATCATAAAGGTAAACGCGACCCCTATCGGCGAAAGCCGCTGCAGTTGGCTCGACGCGAATGAGCGTAGAGTAATCTTCGATGGCTCGATCGTACTCTCCTGTATTTTTCCATGAGATAGCGCGATTTTGAAGTGTGCTTGGCTCGTCCGGAATGTGTTCCAGCACCCGCGTGTAATATTCAGCCGCCATTTCCAACGGCACAACTTCATTGCGTTCGTAGCTGCCATTTCCTGTAAACAATCGATCCGCACTTACGCGAACAATCGAGTATGGCAGGCTCGGACTTACACCACCCAATGCTCTAACCGATCGCCGAGGCATGAATTTGCGACCGATCCAACGAATCGGATCGTCTTCTGCTAGCGGAACCGCAGCCAATGTTTCCGCTTCCAGCATGAGCAATTGCCACATCGCCTCATCCAAGCTGTGAGACAACCTCGCCTGATCCAGCAATCGAATCGCCTCTTCCTTTTTTCCTTGCGAATACTGAGCCATCGCCAACAAGGTCCACTCTTCGGCCAGCATCGAGGTTTTCTGTTGGGCATGGGTTTCTTCAATTTCCTGGAGCATATCCAACGCCGACTTCAAACGCCGAAGCCGATAGTCAGCCATCGCTTGAAGTAACCGAATCTCAGTGTTTGTTGGGTCTAGTGCATTGGCTTCGTGAAGACATCTAAGCGTCGATTCGTATTCTCGTTCGGCAAGGTTCGGCTGGCGGAGAATTGCGCGGCTGTCGCTCAATAACTCTGCGACCCTTGTTTTGTTGGATACGGGCACCGCGTTCCATTCCGCCCCAGTAAGCAAACGCAACGTGTCGTAGGTGAACTGAAGCGGGCGACCTCCAACGACCGGCTTCGCATCGTGCTCGCGCGTCGAGTCATCGAGCGACAAGAGCTCTTGGCCCGTGGCGACATCCCAAACCTTGGTTTCCAAGACTTCGCCCATACGATCTACGCGTAAAGAATAATAGGTTTGATTTGCCGCGCTAATTGCAGGGTACAAATCGCGTCCCGTCGAAGTAGCAATACGTTTCCCGTCGGCACTAAAAGCAATCGCCCAAACTTCACCCGCATGTCCACGCAGAACCGCAAGCGCCTGCCGGGTTTTCGCGTCGTAAACACTCACTTCTTGCTCAGTGGCGACTGCCACGCGATTGGATTCGCGATGAAACGCCAGCCCAGTCAAAAATCGAGTGTCGGACGAAGGTAGTTGACAGATCTCGTCGCCCGTAGCGTAATCCCATACTGTGATTCGTAGCGGCGCAGTATCTCCTGCGGACTGACTGTATGTCTTGGAGGCTATGGTTGCACTAGCAGGATCCAAAACTGAATACGACGGTTTTGGAGCGTCCAATATTTGTTTACCGCTAATTACATCCCAAACATCAAGATTGATTAGCTTGGTCCGCTCGGGCGGCTCACGACCGACCCGACCCATGAAAATAGGCAGGTTGCTTGAATTGCGGATTAATGGGGGAAAACGAGCACAAATCAGCTGGCTGCCGTTCTCGCTAAACTGCAAAAACTGATCGCCAGAGAAAACCCCCGATGGTTCAATAGTTTGAAGCTCCCTTGCTGAAGGAAGCTCAAACACTTTGATCCAGCATTTCCTTTCGCTTGAATTCTCAGTGGCCGTACAAAACGCAACTGCAAGGCGTGATTGATCTGAATTGAAGGCAAAGCAATTGGTGGATTGGCGCGGTGCTGGACCTGGAATCGGAATTCTGCGTTCGTCAAAGGCGGCAGTGACGGCAGTGGGCATCGACAATACTTGTCTGAGAGTGGCGGTTTCCCAGACTCCTACGTGTCCCGCAACGCGATCTTCAGCTTGGTCATCTAGGCCTAGCCCAACGATAAAGGCTCCGTTGTGGCTGAAATGCATCTTCCACCGCTTTCCATCCATCGCAACGGACCGAGGGGGCAATTGACCCGATGTGTCCTCCAGCACTATTGCTTTTGGATTTGGGTTATACGGCACGGGCTTTAAGTCTTCGTCGGGCGTAATTTCTGGCGGGACAGACGCACGAATGACCCAGCGACCGTCCATCGAGCTCGCCAGAGCCGTCACGTCCGAAATAGCAGTCCTTTCCAACGGCGGCGCATTCGGCAGCGACCATTCCATCAGGCTTCCACCGTCATGAAATGTCAACGCTTTTTCACTGTCCGAGCTAAAGCCAACCTGAATCACCATGTTGGAATAACCTTTTAACTGCGGGCCGAGGGTTCCAGTTGATAAGTTCCAGAGTTGAACGGATGCAGCGCAGAGATCATTTTGGGACGAAGCGATCTGATACCACATCCACTTACCGTTGGGACTGAATTGGATCGAAGGACTTACTCCCGACAGACGCCTTGAGCTTAAGTTCAAATTCGTTGAAGGATTTTCCAACTCGCAGGTTTGCTTCCCCGTATTGGTATCGAAAACCGTAGCACGATCTAGCCCAAAGTGTATAGCGATTAGTTTGCTTCCGTCAGGTGAGAACTCCATGTGGTTGACTGCAATGGAGTCGGTCGTTACCTGCTGATCGCTGCCAACATCCGCAATCGTAATACCGAGAGGCGTGGCCCCGCCCGTGAGCGATATTGCTTGCTTGTACGCGATGCGCGACCCGTCTGCATTCAACGCGAGAAACACACTTAGTTTGGAGCCGTCAGCTGACAAGACAGGGACCCTGGCTACCTCAATGCCCGTATTGCAATCCAAAATCAGTATGTCGCTATTGCTGTCAAGGAAAGCCACGCGAGATCCATCTCGGCTGAAAGCAAAATAATAATGCATTGCAGCAAAGTTCTCAGTACCAGCGCTTGTGTCTTTCGAGAATAGAGTATTACCGGATCGCATGTCAATTAATTGCAAGCTCGAAGAACGGGAGTTTGTCTGAAAACGAGTACTCCGTGGGTTTTCGACAAATGCAACGCGCTCGGAATCGACGAACATGAGGTTCAACCGCTGAAAATTTCCCAGCGAGGCTGGCCCAATTACTCTCTCGAATTTCATGTCGCCAGAACTAGTATCGAAAACCTGAAGCAAAGTTCCGATGGTGCTACGACCGATGGTGGCCACTGATCTGCCATCTGAACTTATCTTGGTCGTAAGAATCTGCGGACTCAACCCAAGCTGAACCGACCTTTCTTCGGGATGAATTTGACGTTGCCAGAAATGCCACTCAAAGCCTCGCAAGTCTTCCTCACCGGGCATTGGCAGTGTAGCATTCAATAGCTCCCGAACGCGATCGACGTTGCTTGCGTCCCAAGCCTTTTGAATGAGATTCATTTGGCCGACGTATGCGATTCTGCGTTGATCCTCTTTCTGTTTCCGAAGCGATACATTGAGGGTCTCTATTTCGGCATTTTGCCTTTCGATATCGAGACGCCGTTCCTCGGAGGATAATCGCAATCGTGATTCCGCCTCTTTCGCTTCTCGCTCGGCGACGACGGCAGTTTCGGCTCGTTGCGTTGCGAGACGCTCGGCGTCAACTGCGGCGATCGCTTTGGATTCCGACTCCTGAGCGCGCTGGCTGTGGCCCATCGCCTGCTTTAGATTCGCGTCGGCCTCCTTCTTTGCCGCGACCGCTCGATTACCTTCGCGGCTGGCAACAACGGCCATCGATGAACTGACAATGGTTGCGAAAACAAGCGCTCCAGCCACTAGTCCGCCGGTAATGACGGCCGTTTTGTTGCGCTGCGCAAATTTCCTCATTCGATAATACGTAGACGGTGCTCTGGCCTCAACCGGTTCGTGATGAAGATATCGTTCGACATCTGTTGCAAAACTATTCGGCGTGTCATAGCGGCGATTGCGTTCCTTCTCGAGCGCCTTCATAACGATCAAGTCGATGTCGCCTCGCAGAAGTTCGCCAAGTTTTTTGGGGTCGATACTACGTTGATTCGACAAGGCTGTCAGCGATTCACCGAGTGTGCTGACGCGCGTGCTGGGACGCGGCGGTTCTTCCTCGCGGATGATGCGCTGCATCTCCATAAAGCCCGCATCGCGCAGACGCCGACTATCGAACGGTGTCGAACCGGTGAGCAGTTCATACAGCAACACTCCAAGCGAATAGACGTCGCTTCGCGTGTCGATGTCCAATCCGCTCATTTCGGCTTGTTCTGGGCTCATGTAAGCCGGCGTGCCGATCATCTGACCGTACGCCGTAAACAGTGTTCGTTCGGTCAGGCGTTGGTTGGTCGCTTTGGCTACGCCGAAATCGATGACCTTGGGAACTGGATTGCCGTCATGCAGCGTGACCATCACGTTGGAGGGTTTGATGTCACGATGGATAACCCCTTTTTGATGAGCGTGTTGCACTGCTTGACATACCGTGACAAAGAGTTTTAGGCGTTGCTCGGTACCAAGATGATTTTTGTCGCAGTACTCT
The DNA here is from genome assembly GCA_041739785.1 of Pirellulaceae bacterium. GTDB lineage: Bacteria > Planctomycetota > Planctomycetia > Pirellulales > Pirellulaceae > Aureliella. The sequence continues at coordinate 1,023 of JBGSNE010000187.1, read as the reverse complement.
GTTAGCGGGACACCTTTGACCAACTCCATAACAAAGTAAGAGCGTCCGGTGTCGGTCGTCCCGGCGTCAAGAACTCTGGCGATGTTCGGATGATCCATCAGAGCGAGGGCTTGCCGTTCGGCTTCGAAACGGGCGATGACTTCTTTGGTATCCATACCGGGCTTGATGATTTTCAGCGCCACCATGCGGCGAACAGGCTCTTGCTGTTCGGCCATATAGACGACGCCGAACCCTCCTTCGCCTATTTGTTGCAGTAGCTTATAGGGGCCAACTAAAGTACCCGGACCTTCCTTCAGCGGCTTGTAGAGATCGGTGTTTTGCTCGATCGCCGGTTTGTCCAATCGCGAATCGGGTTCACCATGGGCTACCAGAAGCGCATGAACGCGTTCTTTGAGTAAGTCATTTTCGCCGCAGGCCTGTGAGATAAATGCATGTCGCGCTTTGATTTCGGTAATGTCGAGCGCTTCGAGAAAGATCTTTTTGGCGTTGGGATCGGCTGGCAACATCTGGTACTCCTAGCGTTGAAACGGCGACAACAAGTGATCTGCTCGTGAACAATGCGACGTACGTTGCAAAACCGTCTCAAAGAATTATTTTTTTTCCGCGCTCGATTCAGGGCCAGAGTGGTCCGCTAATCGCAATTTTAGCCACGATCTGGCGTAAGCCCATTGCCGGTAAGCTGTTGCGCGCGAGATTCCAAGTGAATCGGCGGTTTCGTCTAAGGTGAGACCCGCAAAGAAATGTAGTTTCACCACCGCCGCAGCATCGGCATCCTCTTTCGCCAATTCGGTCAACGACTCGTCGATCGACAGGATAACATCAGGCTCAATTCGGCTGTTCCCAGCAAGATCATCCAGCGAAACTCGATTCCGGTCACCTCCATGTCGAAGGCGTTTCTTACGTCTAGCGTTCTCGACCAAGATGCGGCGCATAGCTTCAGCGGCAGCGGCAAAGAAATGGCCGCGCGTTTCCCATCGTTGCTGCGAAGCATTGCCCACCAAACGCAAGTAAGCATCGTGGACC
>JBGSNE010000184.1:0-13327 GCA_041739785.1 Pirellulaceae bacterium | reverse complement strand
CCGCTTGGGCTCGCTAGGTCGCTCGCCCCTGACCGACCCGGCTAGGGCCGGGTGCGGTCAGTTTGCCTCCGCTGAACGCTCCGGCTTCCCGGTCTGGCTGTACGCCAGCCCAGGATACGCGTCGCTTACGCGACGCGCACTTTGTAGGTGATAAACGGCACTCGCACCCTGGTGGTGATGTGCCTGGTTAAGTGCCGCAACGGCACCACCTAAACACCAGTCAATGCTGGGGTTAGACGCGATTAATAATACCCAAGTGTCACCTATGGGTATCTTCCGACACCTTGGGTCGTGAATTAACATGGATAGGTCAATTGCAATTGAATAGGAGGAACAACCCGCGAAAGCCAGTGTGCATCCCGTGAAGCTTACAGCCAGAGATCGTGAAATCATCGCATCGCTCTGCTGTAGCATTCGCATGGTGATGCTCACGCAAGTTGCGAGTACTTGGTGGCCGAACTCTAAATCATCAATCGAGCTAGCCCGCAGACGGCTCTCAGTTTTGATTGAAAACGGCCTGCTAACGACAGCTACGGTTACTGCGGCTAAGCTTCCTGAAATTGTACGCCCGATCGCTAGTTGGTCGCCTGGAGATCTGGAACCAGACCTAGGGGCCATTGCTTGGAAACTGCAAAGCCGTTGGATAGAACCGCCACGACAATGCAGGGCTTATCTTGCAACATCACTTGCAGCCAAGCATTTTGGTGGACGAGCAAACGGAAAACTCAAACACCAATACCAAGCCACACACGATCTTGGATTAACTGAAGTCTATCTTCGGTTGCGACAAGACCGACCCGAGCTATTGCCGTATTGGCTTGGGGAAGATTTAGTAGCCCCCTACCGACTCCGACAAAAACTACCCGATGCCATCATTGCAGAATCACCTTCAGCGACACCGAAGCTCGTTATCGAGTTTGGTGGCTCGTATGACAAGCAACGAGTGACTAACTTTCATCGAGACTGCCAAGACCGCGCCCTGCCATACGAGATTTGGTGATCAATGCCCAAGAAACGAATCAAACATCCTCGCCTAGTCGATCGCGACTACGAGATCCTTGAGCACATCGCACGCTATCGATTGACTACACGCGAAGTACTTCACCGTCTTTTCTTTACCGATTCCGAGGTTAACGCTGTAACCAAGGTCACCTCACGACTTGTAGAAAATAGATTCCTAAACCGCTTCGACTTGCATTCGGGTAAGAGCTACTTTGTATTTGCCCCAAACTCCGCGCGACTGCTCGGCATCTCGTTGAAGAAAACCAATGCGCTAGGACCGCAAGCATTGGTGCAAAACTACGGCATCCTTCAGTTCTGCTGTCTGTCTGAGCACCCGCGAGAACGCTTGTTGGTGCAAGAACTCGCTCAACGATTCACCGACTTGCGAGGAAAGCACTTGCGGGCTGGTAGCTTCTATATTGATTCACAGTCCGGCGAAACTCGATTAGCAAGCATTCGCGTGGATCACGGTGGACCTTCGGCGCATGTGGTGCGCAAATGTCGTGGGGATCTAGAGAGCATTGTCTCAAACAAGGCGATTGCTGGATTGATCAACGAGCAACGCTTTATGTTTGCAATTATCACTGCCAACGAGCAAAAAGTCAGCGATATTCAGGAAGCACTCAAACGCCAGACCTGGCCAGTGCAGTTTCGCGTCGAGGCCGTCCCTGATCTCGGTCCATTGTTATTTATGCGTAACCAGTTTACTGGCCTTGAAGAGTCCGCCACTCCCGACACGCAAACTGAGCAGCCACCATCAACGATTGAGGGTGCATCAGAATGACCACTAAGCGACCCATTCCAGGACTGCCAGAATCACTACGGCAATCAGTTGATAATCCAATTCAGCTTGACCGAGTTGCTGAAGGTCCAGGGCCGCAGATCGAGTTCCCGGCCTCCTCCGGCACAAAGGAAGAACGTCGCAAGCTGATTCGGTGGATGGTCATCGTAGCGGTGTTTTATTGCTTGCTCCGCAGTATTCCAGAGTACTTACTGCCAATAACATGGGCTGTCGTAATCTGGGCGTTATTCGGCTTTTTTTCGTGCGTCTCTATCACTGCTTGTCTCGTTGGATGGCCGAAAACCATCAAGCAATGGCTGATTTATATCGTTGCGCTACCGTTGCTGCTAAACGCAACGTTCTATTTGCGATCGATGTTTTTTCTGTTGATTTTAGCCAGCATCTTTACTGTTCTGGTTGCCGATCGATACGCAACCCAAACTTTGTTCCTAGGTACCGTTACGCCGTTTGAAAGAACCCGCGCGAAACAGATTCGCAAGAACTGGCGACGGCGATTCACCGGTCTCAACACCTCACGTGGACTTGAGTTCTATTCGCTCAGTCTCTTTGGGTTACTGGCAACACCTTGGATTTTCGCTGCCTTAACTCCAGATCCGCCAGTAGGAATTCCCTTTTATCGGGTCACCGCACTGCTAGCCACTGTCGGCCTAATCATTTGTATGCCGGTTTTCGTTGAACTACTCGCGTCAGTTTTTTATGCTCGCCGACTACTTAGCATCGGGGCTGCATGGTCGGGCTTTAAACGAACGTTCTCCGAGTGGGCCTGTTACAACCACAACAACATCGAAGCTCCTGGCTTACTGCAATCCCCAGTCGGGCCAAGCAAAACTCGGCGTCGAATGCTAATAGCGCTCATTTCATTGTGGGCTTGCACGGTTAATCCGCTTTTTAGTTATCGACTTGGACTTGATGAGAGCATCCATCACTCTCGACTAGCAGAATATGACAAGCAGAAACAGCAAGGCGAGCGCGACAGTGCTAAGGCTCGCGAGAACTTTGTAAAACGCCTCCGAGGCGAGATGGTCAATCGCGAAGAATATCAAGTACAGGTCAAAGTCCCTGATGCGTTCTCTGCGCTTGAGCCATACCAACAACGAATGGTAGAACGCATGCCACCAGAGCAGCGAAACGCCTACCTCCAATCACTAAGTAAGAGCCCAAAGCCTTCCACCCCAGCACCTAAAAGTAGTACGCCAAATGCGATCGCGGCCACTGCCCTAGACGCGGCAGTGAGGGCTACAAAGGACTCCACCAGTGTGGAGGAAATCTATAAAACAACCCACGATACCCCAGTTGCATTTCTTGTTAGCCTAGCGTTTTGGCTTTATGCATCCAGGGAGTTGATTATGATCGCCTTCTCGTTTGGATTCCCGATAGCATTTTTTTATGCCGCCAGTGTTCGAATTGCCGCCAGCCTACGCGAGCAACTAGAAACCCATCCAGACACAATTCTATCTTTTGGCAACTGGGAGCAGCTCGTTGCCGGTGTTGCGGCATCGGAGGATCAAACCGAAAAGCAAAGTTTGCTCTTAGGCGTAAATGCCAGCGACAACTCTCCGGTGATGGTTCCACTAAAAGTCTTTGAGGAACACGCTCACATACTCGGTGATTCTGGCTCTGGAAAAACCTCGATGGGAATCGCTCTGATTCTTAATCAATTGATTCGCCAAAAAGATTGCTCCATCGTGGTCATCGATCTCAAAGGCGATGACAAGGCGCTATTCTCTGGCACCAAGCAAGATGCCGATGCGGTCGGCAAACGCTTTCGCTGGTTCACCAATGAACTCGGCAAGAGCACCTATGCCTTTAATCCGCTCGATCAAGAGTATTTTGCGGCACTCTCGCTGTATCAAAAAACTGATGTGATGACCGCAGCACTCGGGCTCCAATACGGCACCGACTACGGACGAGGGTTCTATTCCGATGCCAATGCAGACTACCTTTATAGAACCCTGCAGGCGCATCCTGGCATTCGGAGCTTTCAGCACCTCGCCCGGATATTGCCCACCGGGTATGGGGTTGAAAACATCACCCATGAGACTAGGAAAGACGCTTCTCACTTGATATCGATTGTGCAGCGTCTTTCTGCCACTGATTCGCTAAACGTTACGCAGCAATCTGCACTTCCACCGCAGGTTCATGGGGACCGCATTGAATTTGCCGATGTATTTCGCACGCCTCAAGTTGTCTATATCCATTTGCCATCGTCGCTCGGCACAACCTCCTCAGCTGAGATTGCCAGAGTGGCTCTGTACTCGCTGATCGGTTCAGCACGCTGCACCCCTGATAAAGATCGTAAGCAGGTTTTTGTCTTCATCGATGAGTTCCAGCGGATTATCGCCAATAACCTAGAGCTGATCATGCAAACCGCTCGGAGTATGAAAATCGGCGTCATACTTGCCAATCAGTCGATGCTCGATCTGAAAAAACCCGGTGTAGATCTAACACCAGCCGTACGAACGAACACACGGTACAAGCAAGTTTTTGCCGCTTCAAACATCGATGAGCTTCGCGAAATGATTGATGCCTCTGGCGAGGCCCTGGTTTATAAAAAGTCTTATACCGGCGAAACGGGCGCGGCGCCGGGATTTTTAGCAGGCGTAATGAAAATGACGCAAAGTGAGAGCACCACGCCTCGACTACGCGTAAACGATGTTTTGCTGGCAACGGATGCACCAGATCAAAGCATTGTGCAAATCCGCCGCGGTGCCGGTTACGCTCAGTTTGGCGGAATGCCGTTTGTGATGCGCTCCACTTATCACATTTCACCGGAAGAATACGTCGCTCGTAAGGGCTTCCCTTGGCCAGAAGACGTTGATGGAACCTTAATCGGACAGGAAGTCGTAAAGCAGTCCATACTCGATGAATTCCCACCGGTTCAACCCCTTGCAGGCACAACGCCACCGGCGAAACCACCAAAACATCCGCCAAAGCAGATTATGGGAAGTTCCAGCGGTGCAATCGATCCCCTGGAAGAGCTTGCGGCTGCCCAACGAAAACGGCAGAAAAACGCCAACAAAAACCGAAAAAACTCGCCAGAACAAGAACCTCCGAGTCCAAGTCCGTAACGCGCTGGTGTTTACCAATTGTGGCAAATACAAAGCAGTCAAACTCAACTCGGATCGCGGACAGCAACATGAGCAATCAAACCAACCAGCAGTTACCCGATGACTCTCACTTAAGTCCCAAGCGAGTTCTCTCCATTGGCGGATTTCTCGCAGTGACTTTATTCGCGGGTTATCTGTACATGACTTCCCAGCAGAAGGAACGGGATGCCGAGGCCAAATTACAACTCCAGTCCCAGGAAAATCAGCAGTTGCAGTCGCAGATGGCAAATATGGAAGTAGCTCTATCTGACTTGAAAACGGCGAAAGTCTACGAGCAACAAGAGCAAGCAATATCGAAAAGCAACGCAATGAGCGTGCTAGAGCTAGGCGAAGTACTACGACAGGAAATCCAGCGCCTTGGCGAGATACAGCAAGAACTAGCTATCCGTATTCGTTCACTGGCTACATCCGAAGAAGGCCGTAGAATCGCGTCGGATTTGAAATTGGTTGAACTCGCAAATGACGCATTGAATGTAACGCTGCCAGCTGAATCTCGTGCAAACAGCCTGCGTGTTCGGCTTGATGGTTTGTTATCCGCCCCGAAGGAGGCTATTCAGAATAAAATTAGCGGTTACGCGCCCGGAGAAGCATTGCTAAGTGCATTGGCGCAAATTGAACTTGAGGCACGTGACTTAAAAGCGGTTGTTGAACGTGTCTTAAGTGATCTCAATGTAGTTGCTCGAAAAGCGGCCGAGTTGCCGCAAAACGCTAACCGTACGCTGGAACAGTCGCTTGCTGAGCTGCAAGAGATTAAGGACCAGCAGCGCAGCGAGCTGATTTCTCAGGCGAAAGATGATGCAAAGCTCGAAGGTGCCAAACGCATTGCGGAACAAGAAGCGGAGAACGAGCGTAAAATCGCGGCGGCTAAGGTCGAAGCGGCTAAGTTGCTCGGAGAGCAAGACGCTACAAAGATTGTCACTGATGCTCAAGCCGCAAAGCAACGTAATGATGTTGAGAAGCGAATCCAGGAAGCCGAAATGGTCAGGGCCAAGCTTGAAGCTGAGTTCAAACGTGATCAGGGCGAGATTCGCAATTACTTGACTGCATTTGTCTCTGATGGCTTCCAGTATCGTGGCGATAATTCCACCAAGGGGCCTGCCTCGCTTACCACTCTCCGTGGAACGCAGATTTTTCAGCCTGGTCGGACTGGCCTTGAAGCAATTCTACGATACGCCGGAAACGGCCAAAATGACCGACCGAGAGGGCCGATTGGTGAATACATTGGCGGAGATTATGGCTGGCAGCTTGCCGACAAGGACTCTTTGAACAAAGTTCAGTCTTTGCTGATCAAATATGGCGACCTAATGGTTGAAAAAGGCTTGCTGGGCCGGTGATTGCGTCGCGGACACTGGCTATAATGAAAGAACCCTCCACCGCTGCCGGGAGTTAAAACATAAGGCGACCTGTCCCCTCCCGCCGGGCAGTAAAACATAAGGTGGGTTTTTTTATGCGCTGACAAGCAAAATCGCAGTCCGCGAACTTGCATCAATTCTCGTAAAAGCAAACTCGCAGCGTTCGAACTTGATTCGTTCGCTTATCTGCGAAAAAGCAACTCTAGAGGTTAGCGTACCCGCTCGTTCTCGTCATTGCTTAGAAGCCGTCGAAACCATCTAGCTACAATTCAAAGCCGCATGAAGTCGCGACAATGAGCAAACGTCCATTGGCTGATCTGGTAATGCAAGTCGCACAACACCCCCGTCATAGGCGGTGACTGCAATACCATGCCGGAGAAAGTGCTGACGCAGCTCAAGCGGGGAGCGTTGATTTCCAGTTTTGTCCCGCAGGAGTAGGATCCGACTTTGAAAGGCGTGCGTTGGAGAATGGAATTGCCAGTTAGTATCCGTAAGGCATTGTTGGACTATATCGCGACAAGCCGCTTGGTCGCCACACACTGGATCCGAACTTGCATCAGTGGCTGCGGCATTGGCGGTCAGCATGGGTAGTACCGGGGCCGTTTCACCGAATAGATCGGCCTCGCCCGTTAACAGTTCCTGTGAAAAGCTCAGCAATGGATCATCAAGGAATCCGTCGCGTGACCAGCGAGCAAGTGAATCCGCGACTACACGGGATGAGGGCTGCCGACCAACGAATCCCAATCCCATCGGCATGTGGGCACAAAGCCACTTGTGACAACCTGCAATCAGAAAATCGCAGTATTCCAATTCCAGATCGAGCGGAACATGTCGAAATGCTTGTGCACCGTCAACGACACAGAATCGCAATTCGCTCCTCAACCGGATTTGATTCGCAATTTCTGCGACGGGCAATCGTAGACCGCGATTGTCCACAAGCGGAAGAAACAGTCCATCACATTTGTTAGCCACATATTGCGACACGAGTCGATCAATGAGCTCGTCCATCGTGCATCCGCGTTGCAACAGATCGTCGAGAATCGCAATCTTGCGAACGCGGTTTCCTGTTTTGGCAAGTTCCAGATTCAGCAATCGATCGTAAGATGGCCAACTCAGATCGGTGGTGAGCACATTGCGGCATTGTCGAAATAGCAACCTGGCTGCGAACTTCATTAGGCTGGCGGATCGTGAAGCAAAGACAACGTCGCGCTGCGGATGAGCACCCGCGAGATTTCGCAATCGATCTCGGAGTACATGTGGACCATGCCAATCGTCGAGACCCGGGTAAGTGCTTTGTAACGTTCCGGGAAGCGCTTGATGACCGTATCTCAAAAACTCATCAGCGTACAGCGTCGAACCGTGCTCACCTGCGAAGCGAGCAAATTCGATTGCGGCACGGCACGCGCGAGGAGACATTCGGCCAAGCCGTGCCGTATCAAGATACAGCACGTCGCGCAAGGTTCAAAAAACCTTTACATGGAATTGTTGCTACTCATTGGATCGTAACAAGATCATGAACGCTGATCCAGCAGATCTCGATAGGATGTTGAAAAAACTTGGAGCCGCTTCCAAATGTCTTCGGCGCGCTTCACTCGCTCGAAATCGAAACTCAACTCAAAACGAACCGTGCGTCCAGCCGCGTCAGCCAATTGCATGCCCACCGCTCGGGAACCATAGATCCCAAAATCTGAAAGTAAGTCACTTTCACCAGCTAGCTGAGATTCTCGAACTAGCCTAAGCCAGATTCCGTGTCGATATTGTTGGTCCAGCCAAGTCTGAATTGGCTCCACCGGAAATCTGTCGCTCTTCGCCCACAAAAAGTCGGCGATGATCGCTATGCGTTCAATATTTACAGTCCCTGCATCATGCAGTTGCAAATTGAGTTGTGTGCTTTGCTGTCCCGGACCATCCTGCCAGTAGTGCGCGGTTTCGATGTATGCGACGCTACGGTACAAATGCAGGCCGGGGCTTTTTAGCAATTCTTCATAGACGACCCGCCAGCTTTCTGTAGATGAAAACTCGATGGTGTCGGCTGCCAACCGATGGCTTTGGTCAACCATATTCTGCAGACTCTGCAGGGCCAGTCTTCGGAAAATGGGATCCGGCTTGGCGCTGATTCGCTTAAGTGCTTCTGCCAGGTCGGCATGAAGAGCTGATATTTCCCGGTCCTGCGCCAACTGGAGTAGGGTTTCGAGTGGCGCTGGCTGTGCGGGCACAGCGAACAGCTCTTGGTAAAGTTGCACGACTAGCGCAATCAAGACAATCAACAGCAGGGTTGCAAAGGCGAGTTGCAACGAAAGCGAGCCTGTCCACCAGGCCACACCAGCCAGCGCTAACAATCCAACGGTCAGCGGCGCATGCTTGCGCAGTTCGAAATTCCAAGATGCTGAAGCCATACGATGGGTGCCATAAATTCCAGACGTGCAGGAGCGACAGTGCTCAATATGCACTTATCGCGATGAGTGCGCAACGGTGACTTTGCCTCTAATCGAGAATTCGACCCGCATCCCTGGCATTGTTTGCCAGTATGTCCAGAGCCGCCCGTCGATCGCCAATTTGTAACGCCCGTTCGATATGCGGCAATACGTCCGATTCTAGAATAGCCCAGAATGGTACGAAGCCCGCGCTGAGCAACTGGCCAACGCGGCTCATTCCATCCTCAATCCAAAGCGATTGCAAGCCTGTTTCGCTATATGTTCCAACAAATGACCTTAGCATCTCCAAGCTGTACCATGTTCAAGCATGCAAAGTAAAGTATCTTGGCAACTCTTAATCTTAACTCAACCAAGATGCACATTATTGTCGATTCGCAGCTTAACTTCTTCTACCGCTTGCGCAAGCGCCTCCAGAATTTCGTGGTAGTTTTTTCGCTTACGGCAAGTCACGCTCACGCGAATTCCGTTTTCCGCCATAAAACTCTGACTAAGTGTGGGTGGCTTGCGCTTCGGTTTGCCGCGACGCTGATTGACTATGCTGGCAGCTTCTCGGGTCGTAACGACCTCGGTCGTTGCGGCTGCGGCAATTTGATTCCGGACGTGGTCATCCTTTAACTTGCTCAACTCATAGGCGGCGGTCTTGCGAAGTTCGCCGGCCTCGATTTGACGTTGCATTTCAATCGGCAGATCCAGTAGGGCCAAACCTCGGCTGACACGGGATGGCGATAGACTTAAGAATTCGGCGACCTGCTTGCCGTTCCAGCCATTGAGCTCCATGAGCGCAGCAAAAGCACGAGCTTCCTCCATGGGCTTGAGATCCTCGCGCAGCAGGTTTTCGACAAGTTGCTGCTCAAGAATCTCGGATTCGGAAATTGCATTTTCGTGAAAATGGCACTGGATGGTCGCCAGGCCAGCCGCTTGCGTCGCGCGAAATCGCCGTTCGCCCGCGATGATAATCCACTTGTTGTGGCTGGCGTCCCAGCGAACACGGATGGGCTGCAATTGCCCCTTCAAGCGGATGCTTGTAGCGAGCCGCTGAATTTCTTCCGCGTCAAACTCGATACGAGGCTGATTGGGATCAACCATGACGTGCTCGAGTTGTACTTCACCAAAATCGCGCAGCGGTAATCTACCAATATCCTTGGGCGAAGGTATCGGACTGAACTGCGGCAAGACGCTGATGGTCGAACTCGGATTCCGTCTGCCCATGGATTCTTCCAGGTTTGGGGCCAGCTCTGCAATTCTTCTTTTGGTATTAGCCATATCTACGCGACCTTCAAGGACACTGTTTTCTCATTGATGCGGTCGAGAATCTCACGAGTTAGCTGACGAGTCAACTTGGCGGCCAGCGACGCGGGCATATCGAATTCCACCGGAGACCGGCCAGCTAACGAGACCTTGAAAGCCGATGCTTCGGGGACGACGGTCTCAAGCACATTACCCCGGTAGATTTCGCGCACGCGTTGCTCGTAAGCTCGATGAATAAGTAGTCGCCGATCGCTGCGAGTAATCAAGTGGCCCAGTCGCCGCAAGTTTGGGTTCAGTTTCCTTGCCTGCTCAATCGTCTGATGGACTGCGCGCAGCCCCTGAGTGCCGAAGTCTTCGGGTGGGACCGGAATCACCACATAATCTGCCGCAACCAGAGCCGTCCAACTGCAGCGGTAAAGATTGGGAGGGCAATCTATCAAAACGATGTCAAATTCGACCGCTTCCCGCAGGAATTCCCGCACCGCAAACTGCAGCATGCCTGTTTCCTCGGGCTCCGGAGTATTGAATTTCGCCAAATGCTGATTGGCGATCACCATCGATATGTTTTCGAATCTGGTTCCCACGACCAGTTGATCGACCGTAGTGAAATAGGCGTTGTCGTGAAACAGTCGCGCCGCAGTGTTCTTGGCCTCGACGTTCTCCACGGCGGTCGAGCCAAAAAACCCCTGGCTCAGTGAGCCTTGGGGATCCAGGTCCATCAGCAATACGCGCTTGCCGGCCTCGACCATGGCACCGGCCAAGTGAAAGCAGGTGGAGCTCTTGCCACACCCTCCCTTTTGGTTAATCATGCAAATGGAGATCGGCATCCGGCGCTTCCTCGTGAGGTGTCTTGCGACGATTGCATGCTGCAATTCCGTCCAAGTCGTTGAAAACTCTCTGCATACAGTGGCATGTGGCGACAAAGGTCGTCAACGATTATTGCAGTCAAATCGCGAACCACAGAAAACGGTTTCCGGTCTCATTTGCTTCTGCTACAGCTTGATTGGCAATGGAGCGTCGCGGAACTGCATCTAGTTTGAAGCGACGCCAAATGAAACCGGTTTGAACGCTGAATGAGACCGAGAACATGCGCCAAATGAAACCGGGTTCGACGTCATCTGAGACCGAGTCGGGCGCTGAACCAGACCGGTTTGGATTCATAAGCTGTCGAGATCAGTAGATTTCCGGTCGCGTTACTATGTACTGTACGTACCATAAACAACTGTGGGTGGTATGAAGGAAGAAGAAGGCAAGCGGCGGAAGCCACCAGAGACATTTCCAGAACGCCTGAAGAACCTTGCCCACGGACGGGACGAGATGAATCTTTGCGAGCTGCCATTCGCGCTGCTCTCGGAACGCAACGGGAGCCGCAATTTCCTTAAGTTTGAGATCGAAGACTTCGATCGCGAGAAGCGGCAGACGGTTTCCCGTACTTTGACCGTAAAAGGCGATCCGGAGTTCGGCTTGCCGACCGCCAAGGATGAGGAAATCTACCTGGGCCTGATGAAGTACACCAGCGACTACAACGGCTTTGCCGATGCCAAGGTGATGCTGCAGCGATCGGCCTTGTTTGAACTCATGGGCTGGCCAAAGTCGGATTGGGCCTACGCGCGGTTAACACTTGGGATGCAGCGACTCGTTGGAGTGCGACTTAGCTACGAGAATTTCTGGCGGGATAACCGTGAGAAACAATTCCGAGATCAGGGCGCATTTGGCATTTTGGACTCGTTCCATTTTCGTGACGCGCGTCAGGCCGGTGGAAGCTATCAGGAACAAGTGTCCTTGTTCCGCTGGAGTCAGGTACTTCTCCAGAGTTTCGATTGCGGTTATCTAAAACGCATCGACTACGGCTTGGCACGTGAATTGAGCACAACCGCTCGGCGCTTGTATCGCTACCTCGATAAGCACTTCCATCCGCCTCATCACCGTACCGTGACTATCGACTTGGCGCGTCTAGCCTATCAACATATAGGAGTGAGCCCAGGCATCGAACTCGACAAAGTTCGAAAACGCTATCTGGCTCCGGCTGCCGAAGAATTAGAAGCCGCTGGCTACCTAAAACGATTACCCGAGGACCAACGCTTTATCAAAGTCCGTCGCGGGATTTGGTCGGCCACTTTCGTTTACGGAGGTGAAAAGGCGACAAGCGATGCAGGCGAATACAAGTCGGACCGTACAGGCAAGCGTTTGCATGCATTGGCGCAGCGTGGCGTCTCAACAGCTTTGGCGGTTCGCCTGGTTGATAGTATCCAAGACGACGTCCTCGTTCGTGCGGTGCGCGCGATGGACGAACAGAGGCAGCGTGGAGTTAACATTCGTTCCGCTGACAAATGGTTGACTAAGGCCCTGCAAGATGGTTACCAACCGTCACCCGAGTTTACCGCAGCCAAGTTGCGTCCAGACCGACAGATTTTCCGGCGCAAGTAGATCCGATTCAGCTATCGCGGCCCGAGTTGCCCGAAACGCGGGCTTGGTTCATTGCACGATAAAGCTGGACGGTCGCGCGGACATCGAACAGGGCATCATGGGCGGACTCCGGTGAAAATGGAATTCCGAAGTATTGGCAGAGTGTTGGCAGCTTGTAATCGTCCGGCGGAGTCAGCGATTTAACTTCGTGAAACAACCAGATGGCCCGCTGCATCGTGCATAACATGCGTCTTGAGGCTGGTAGAAAGCGTCCGACGCGATTGAACCAACTGCTGAGAAACTCGCTGTCGAAGGCGGCATTGTGGGCGACCATTTGAGCGACTTGGAACACGCGCCCGCTGCGGCTTGACTGATCCACGGTGCCATGTCGGCTGAGGAAATCCGCAAACTCCTCGGCAGCATCATCCGCGCAGATCGCCCGGCGATTCCAGACGGCAGTATCGTAGCGCGAACCGCAGAGCACCTTCTTATCTGCCATGTGGCGACAGAACCGCAGTCGAGCCTCGAACGTTTCCAGCTCATTCAGGTCGGCATCCACGGCGATTGCCGCGATCTCGAAGATTGGTCGCCACGGTTCGGCACCTCCGGTTTCGAGATCCACGAATACCAATCGTTCATCAGGCAAGTGGCTTTTCATTTGCGACTGAATATCACGGAAACCGCACTAATTCAATCATTACTAATTCGTGTCAAAAGCATTGCAAAAGCGTGACATTCTGCGCGGTACTGATATTTCTCTTGGTTCAGGCGAGAGACTCTTCTCGCCGGTCGTCAAGCTCATGCGAAACGCGTTCGTCTGAATTGCAGCACGTCATAAAGCTGCGGATAAGGGCGAAGAGCTGATGTCTCCTGACGGGGACGGCGGGCTCAGGAAACTCGGTCTCATCAACCGGGCATAAGAGCTGGAAGTTTGCCAACTTCCCGGTGGCTTTATTCAAACCACTGCGCTGGCCC
>JBGSNE010000182.1:0-8466 GCA_041739785.1 Pirellulaceae bacterium | reverse complement strand
TCGTCGGCGAAGGCTGTCACACCCACGACCGTACCTACTGATACATTTTCCAGTACCAAGTCGGCTGCGCCATCTGTGTCGCTGATGGCCGTTACCCCCGACTCGTTGACGTCGGTGACATTGATCGTAAAGCCTTGCGTGCTACTGCTACCGTCGCTACTGGTTGCCCGAGCGGTAATGTTGTGGCTGGTGGCGGTTTCATAGTCCAAGGCACCATTGACGGTCACCACACCCGTAGTGGCATGGATGGCGAACAGTCCACCGGCGTCATCGTCGAGGGTATAAGTAATCGTGTTGTTGGTCGCATCGTTGTCGCTGGCCGCTGCGGTAATACCCACTGCCGTACCGACGGTCGCGTTCTCAGCCACGGTGTTGGCTGCTACGTTAGTATCCGATACGGTGCCCACGTTGAATTCATCGACGTCGCCAATGGCAATGTTGAAGACTTGCGTGGTCGTGCTGGCATCGGTCGAAGTGGCGCGGACGGTAATGTTGTACGAGCTGGCCGCTTCGCGATCGATGGCTCCATTAACGGTGACCACACCGCTGGTGGCGTGGATCGCAAATAGTCCACCGGCATCATCATCGAGCGAATAGCTGACCGTGTCGGTACCGTCGGCATCGTCGGCGAAGGCGGTCACACCTACGACCGTACCCACCGGCACATTTTCCAGGACCAAGTCGGCGGTTCCATCGTTGTCGGTAACTGCCGAGATGGAGTTGTCATTGACTGGAGTTATAACAATGTTAAAAGTACCACTGCTGTTCGAGCCAGCTCCGTCGTCCACGGTGAACGAAAAACTGTCGCTGGTAGTTTCTGTGTCGTTATGCCAGTAAGCAATCGATCCGCCATCGATGTCGGCTTGTGTGAATGTCGAACTTACTGATAGATTACCACCGCTGAGACGTAGCACACCATTGGCCGGAATGCTGGTGACGGTATAGACTATCTGTGCAGGCGAGTTATCAACATCGGTTGTTTGCAACATGGCGTTGGTAATGACATTGCCAGTTGAGCCTTCCAAGACGGTCGTGCCAGTGTTTGTTGATAAGACCTGCTCGTCGTTGACGGCTGTGACGGTGATCGTGCTGACAGCTGCGGGCGAAGCGTTGGCGAGTCCGGCGTCTTCGGGAACGATCGTCAAAGTGCGGTTGCCGGCCGTGGGATCATCGCTGGTGTTTTCATAAGTCACGGTCCGTACCAGTGCCTGCAGGTCGGCTTGCGGGATCGTGCCGCCACCGCTCTTCGTGATCGTAAATCCCGATCCATCAAAATCCAATTCAAAGAGTGTCGAGCCGACCGTGGTAGTTTGTGTGATGGTCACGCCGTACTGGAATTGCATTCCATTGATGCGAATCAACTCGCTGGCACCATCGGCAAACCCTGCCAGATTGATTCCCAGACCGTTGTAGGTCGAATTGTCGACGTCGCTGATCGTCGCATCACTGTCGGTGACATTGACCGGACTATCTCCTTCAGCGAACGACGTGGAGTAGTCGATTCCACCACCATCGGCACCGTTCAAGTCGGCGACGGGCAGGTCGTTGATATTGGTGACCGTGAGGATCGCGGTATCAGTGGAATCACTGAACGCGGTGGTGCCTCCATACACCGACGTATCGACTTTGGTGCCTGCCGTGCCCGTGGATCGATCCCAAGCCGCGAAGGTAACGACCTCCGTGCCGCCGCTGGATCCGCCGGGGACGAAACGCAAGCTGTCGGTCGAGCGCAGCAGCAGCGACTCGGTCACAGAGACGGTCCCGACCGCAGTCCAGCCCGAACCCGTGTTGAATTCCCAGGTCCCATTGCCGCTGGTCAGGCCAAGAATTGCGATGCCTTCCAAAGCTCCGCTGTCGACGTCGGTGATCGGGTTGGGAGTGCCGCCATCACTGGCAAGTATCGCGGCAACCGTATCCCCCGCGTTCGTTGTTTGATCTTCCGTGATCGTCGTCATCGTCAAGAACCCGTTCGGGTCGAGTACCGGCGCGTCGTTCACGCTGGTGACGGTTATTGCGGCCGTTTCCACTGCGGTACTGAAGGCTGTCGGCCCGCCATTGGTGGAAACATCGACTTTGGTTCCAAATACATCGCTGGTTTGATCCCAGGCTCGAAAGGTGATACTGGAAGTTCCTCCGTTTGTCGCCAGTGGGTCCAACCGGATCAGGTCACTGCTGCGGAGCAACAGTGCTGAATTGTCGGAAACGACGCCAACGAAATTCCATGTACTGCCGCCGTTGGTCGAGTATTGGAAGTTCCCGTATTGCTGGGCAATGGCCGTGATAGCAATTCCCTCAAAAGCTCCGCTATCGACATCCGTAATGCGATCTCCGCCCGCCGAGGCGATAATCGAAGCAACTGTCTGCCCACCATTACCAGTCTGGTCTTCGGTGATCGACGTAAAGGTCATAGTGCCGGAATTGTCCAAGACGGGCGCATTGTTGGAGCCAGTCGCAATGTAATTCTGCGAAAATTCGGATGTTTCAATTGCCCCGTCGCCACCATCCAGTTTGGAAACCGTCGCGCTAATGAAACTTCCGACCGGCACAGATGCTGTCAGAATGGCCGTGAAGGATGCATTCCCCGACCCGTTAGTGGTCATATCCGTCACGCCCAGGAAGGTTTGTCCTTCGCCATAGCCCGTAGCATCACCCGTTGTGTTACTGTAGAACTCGATGCGATAGTTGGTCGAGGCGTTGCTGTTGAGCGTGCCAGTAATTGTGATTTGAGTTCCACTTGCCACGGCGCTCGTCAGGACAGCGAAGTTTTGCAGATTGTTGGGGCCCGAATCCGAATCATTGATGTCGTTCGCAGTCACTGCATTGGTGTCCGTGACTCGGAACAACATGTCCTCGCCGGGAAGAGGATTGCCATTGTTATCAATCCTTGTCCCGTTGGTATATCCTCCGCTCGAATTGAAAGCAGTGTACACTCCGCCACCGACTGAGTTGCTGGTGACGCGTATCACGTAAGTCGTCCCGTCGTTCAAAGTGACATCGCCAAAATCGAAGTCATGCCATTGCATGCTACTGGTCAGACTGCTGGAGGCGATGTTCGCTGTACTCAGGACAGCACCGTTCCAACTATTCCGGAGCGTGACCGTAATCGTTTGACTGGGGGCCGCACTCGCCCGCACTCTGAGACTGATTCGGTCAACGTTGTAGGTGCCATTCCCACTGGTGTACGAGAACGTTTGCCCGATGTTTGCATCGGATCTGACTTCAAACTCGCTGTTCGATGACTGGAATGAAGTCAAGGTTGCGGCACCCGACAGATCAATGCCCAGTCCGCCGTTGCTGTGGATAGAGTTTTGATTGATCGCGTTGTTCGTGCCGCTGGCGACATCAACACCGTGCCCATCGTTGTAGGCAATGATGTTTCCTAGGCCGGCCGCTTCGCCGCCAATGAAGTTCGAACTCGCACCATTTGTAATTTGCACACCATGCGCGCCATTGGCGACCGCTCCTGTGCCGGCGGCATTGGTGCCGATGTAGTTGCCATATACCCGATTTCCTGTAGCTGTCGCCCCATCGATCGTGACACCGTAATACGTATTGCCTGAAATCAGGTTACCCGCACCGGATTGGCCAATAAAGTTATTTGAACTTCCGTCAATCCACACACCGTCGAGGTTGGCCTTGGCGTTCGCCCCTGTTGCGTCGGTGCCGATGTAATTGTTCAGCACGCTGCTGCCTGAGGTTGAGGAAGCAAAATAGACGCCAAAGCCGGCGTTGCCCGAGATGACATTGCGTGACACGCTGGTCGCGCCACCGATCAGCGTGGCGCCGGCGCTGCTGGTGACGGAAACACCATGGCTGCTGTTGGCACGAATCGTTGTCCCATCAGCGGCCAGACCGATATAGTTTCCGGCGATGATCGTGCCGGTTGTGCCCGAGTCGGTGACATAAACCCCGAAGGAGTTTCCGGAGATGATGTTGCGCTCATTGGTGTCGTTGGTGCCGTTGGCGTCCGTACCGATGCGCGTGTTCGTCGAAGCCCCTTCAACGCGGACTCCGTAGGAAGTATTGCCCAGGGCAGTAAGCCCGTCACTGCCGACACCGATATAGTTTCCTTGAATGGTAGCGCCCGTCGATGCATTGCCGACCAACACGCCGATCCCCAAATTGCCTGCGATCACATTGCCCGCTCCCAATGTCCCTCCGCCAACCATGTTACCGGTGCCGGCGCCCCATAAGGATACACCGCCGTTGGTATTGCCCAAAGCGGCCAGCCCACTGGCAGTTGTGCCGATGTAGTTGCCTTGCAACAGGTTGTTTTGCGACGTCAAGCCCTGAAACTCGACGCCATAGTGGTTATTTCCAGAGATTACGTTCCGGGCCGCAGCGGTGGTGCCGCCAATAACATTCCCGCTGGAGTCGTTGATCAGGACGATACCCGTCTGAAAAGTATTCGCGCCTGTCCCACTCACATCCCCAGTTCCGCTGGCGTTGGTGCCAATGTAGTTGCCTGAGATCGTGCTGTTGTCGGCATTATTGAAGAAGATGCCCTGTTGGGTATTCCCGGAAATCACGTTGCGTTCTGCCGCTGTCGTGCCACCGATTAAGTTGCCGGTGCTGTTGAGCACATAGATACCGTTGACACTGTTGGCCGAGGCTGCTGTGCCGGAGTTGTTGAGCCCGATCCAGTTGCCTTGAATCGTTTGATTGTTAGAGCCATTGATTTCAATGCCGCTGCCGTTGAAACGGTTGATGATCAGTCCACGAATCGTGCTACCGTCACTGCCAGCGCCCA
The DNA here is from genome assembly GCA_041739785.1 of Pirellulaceae bacterium. GTDB lineage: Bacteria > Planctomycetota > Planctomycetia > Pirellulales > Pirellulaceae > Aureliella. The sequence goes on along the minus strand of JBGSNE010000182.1, from coordinate 3,716 downwards.
AGGTCAGGCCTTTGGCACTGCCCGCACCGGCGCCATTGAGTTCAATCACCGGTGTGCCAGAGTAGTCGGGCTCGCTCCAGCCGTCGATAATGAGCGCCTGAGTGATCGTCGGTAGGGCTGTCGCTCCGACGGATATCGTGTGGACGCCCAAACCGGCAATGTTGAAATAGACATAGTCTGTTCCAGCGGTCGCATTCGAAGCCAGAATCGCTTCCCGCAGCGAGATTCCGTCGCCACCATCATTGGCAACCAAGTTGGCGAGTGACGTCACCGTGCCGTTGGAAGTGTCCGACGTATTGGTGACAACGACAGCGCCAACATGAATGTTGATCGTATCCGAATCGGTCAACGCGCCACCGGCACCTGTATTGCCAAGGTCATTCGTCAGCATTGTCAACTGCGCCAGCCCGCGGTAACCGTTCGTGGGTGTAAACGTCAGCCCGTTGCCAAGTGCCGTATTCAACGCTGCCATTGTTCCGCGATACGTCATCGTAGTGCTGCCGTTGGCTCCGCTTTGCAGGGTTAGGCCTGTAGTGCTTCCCAGTGTAAGGCTGCCGTTGGTGACACTCAGTGTTACCTCCATTGTGCCGCTGGCAGCATCAACGTCGGAAATCTGCAACGCATTTCCATTACCGCTCGAAAACACAACCGCGGTATTCAAAGCCGTGTATTTGTTGGCCGGCATGGTATTCACCGGCGCGGTGTTGGCTGGCGGTGTCATGGTGTAAGTCACGACAAGTTGAGCAGCGTTCGATGGGTCACTGTCATAGGACTGAGCGGCACGGTGTCCAGTACCGGTGATGATGATTGCTAAAGCATTCCCCGATGCCCACGTGCCCTGGTTGACGATTTCCTGAACCACGGAGGTGATGTCGGATGAACTGTAATCTTGGCCCGTAGTCCAAGCGGATGGCGCCCAGGCTGCGGATGCGGTGGTTAACGCACGACTGCTGATATTTCCACTGGTCGTGGTGAACGCCGCTGCGTTGCCCGTCAATTGCCCATGCAAAGTCAGGTTCGTGACGTCGCTGTTCGTCATTGGCGAATCTGGCGAAATGGCGCGAAAGACGAGGTATGCGTTGGTAATAGTGGCACCGGCTGGAATGTTCATGCCCGTAAACCGAAGGCCGACTTTCTGGACACCGGCCGCTGGTGAGTCGAAGTCGCTCACCAACTCAATATCAGAACTATTGAGCCACATCTTATTGGGGGTAGTGCCGGTTGGGCCTTCTTCTTCGGCATCATCGCTGGCGGAGGCGATCCGTTGAGACAAGGTCGTTTGAGGAGTGATTTTGGCGACGAAGGCGTCCTGCCCGCTGCTGTAGCCTTGCACAGGAGAACCCCAGCTCGCGGTGCTGTTTCCAGCCACGTAAACATTACCGCTGCCGTCGACCGCAATCGCGTTGGCCACATCCGTTCCGCTACCGCCGAGGAAGGAGTGCCACAGTCGGTTTCCACTGCTATCCAGCCCCGCTGCGAAGCCATCTGTTCCGCTGCTGTAAGGCTGATCGGGACTTCCCCAGCTCGCAGTGCTGCTTCCAGCGACATAGACGTTGCCGTTGCCATCAACCGCGATCCTTCTCCCGTTATCGGTTCCACTGCCGCCAAGGAATGTATTCCATACAAGATTGCCGCTACTGTTCAGCTTGGCAGCCACAGCATCGGTACCGCTGCCGATCGCCTGTACGGGGCTTCCCCAGGTCGCCGTGCTATTGCCCGTCACGTAAACATTGCCACTGCCGTCGACCGCGATTCCCAAGCCAGCATCCGTCCCGCTACCGCCAAGGAAGGTGTTCCAGATGAGGCCGCCGCTGGTGTTTAGTTTGACAATCGAGAAGTCCTGGCCGCTGGTGTAACCCCGAACCGGGGATCCCCAGCTGGCAGTGCTATACCCTCCCACGTAGACATTACCGCTCGTGTCCACGGCGATGCCGTTGTTGACGTCCGACCGACTGCCACCGAGAAACGTATTCCAGGTGAGACTGCCGGTGCTGCTCAGCTTGGCCGCGTAGACATCCGAACCGCTGCTGTAAGCTCGGAGGGGACTACCCCAATTCGCAGTGCTGTCCCCAGACACGTAAACGTTGCCGCTGCTATCGACTCCAATCCCCCAACTGGTGTCGTAGCCGCTACCACCGACGAAAGTGTTCCAGGTAAGGCTGCCGCTGCTGTTCAACTTTGCCACGAAACCATCGGTGCCGCCGCTTATGGACCGCACAGGACTACCCCAAGTCGACGAGCTGTCACCAGAGACATAGATGTTGCCGCTGGCGTCCAGAGCGATCGCATGACTAAGGTCATCTCCGCTACCGCCGAGAAACGTCGTCCAAACGACGCTGCCACTGCTGTTCAATTTGGCTACATAGGCATCGTTGCTACCACCGCCGAAGGCCCGGATCGGTGATCCCCATGTCGCCGAGCTACTGCCGGTCACGTATATGTTGCCAGCGCCATCCAATGCGATGAATTGGGCGTCATCCGTTCCGCTGCCACCCAGAAACGAATTCCAGGTGAGCGTCGGGTCGATCACGAGTTGATAGTGGTGATCGTAGTCGCCAACCGTAAATCCGACCTGATTGTCGCCCAACAACGCATAGCGAACATCGATGAAGATGCGCTGACCGTCAATATCCTGCCAAGCCACCGGTGCCGAGTCGGTCATGGTGCCCGAGTCGTAGTTGATGACCAAATTTCCTTGAGCATCCAGGCTGACATCCCGGTTGTATTGCAGCCGGATTTGATCGACGGCGCTATCCCCAAGTCCTGCATCGACGTAGTACGTGCTTTTAAGAATCGCGCCTTCTTGGGAATCGAAGACGGCGGTGATGCCGTTCCACAGCCCGGCGTAGGTGACACTGGTAAAGGCCGCTGCCCCGACCGGAGCTGAGGCGTCAGAATAAGTAGTATTGGAAGCAGAATCTGCCGCTACGGGCCCGACCAGATTCGCGCCCACGAATTGCATATCGAATAAATTGCTTGATGATGCGACCAGAATAGAATCTTGAGTGAACCCCAGGATGTTTCCGCCGTTCGTGGTGAACTGCAGCAGGCTGGGATCAGTTTGTGCGACATCGGAAAGTGCCGGCAGCAGCTCGAGAGTCATTTCATCCAGCAGCGCCAAGCTATCGTCGCTGGTGCGGATGTCATCTGTCGTTGTATCTGACCCTGCCGACTGACTATCGTCCTGGCTGGTGTCGGTACTTTGCTGCACGCTCTCCGCCTCGTCGACCTCGGCTACTTCGACAGCCTCCACAGGCAACGGTGAAGCGCTGAAAAGCACTCGGGCTTCCAATTGCTCGACATCCACGGCCGCGCCGCGGAATTCGTGACTATTGCTAACTGCGCAGCGCAGCACGCCCGCCCATTGGGTCGCGGTAAATCTTATCGAAGTAAGAAAACGCTGCATGGCCACTCGTTCACGCTCATTGGAGGCCCAAAAAATGTGCGCGCAGATTGCCCGCTATACTTTAAACTTAGGCCACGATTTGGCAGTTGGGCGGAAAAAGCGCTGCGTGAAATAGCAAATTGGCGAGTGGCGTTGGAAGACTTTTGTGAACCTCAGGCGCTAGCCGTGGGCCGAGCTGCAGATTTAGTCGTTTAACCCGCAGGCGAGGCTCGCCCTGAGGACCCTCGCCTGCGGCTTTTGATGCCCGCGCAATTTAGTGCCGAAGGCACGACATTTGATAGCCTGGGATGCGAATCCCAGGTCATCGAAG
>JBGSNE010000065.1:0-1852 GCA_041739785.1 Pirellulaceae bacterium | reverse complement strand
ACCGACCGGATCGCTTCGAGCCACGGCAGAGAAAGCGGCGGCAGAAGAAATACGATCGAATGATGAAGCCGAGGAACGTGCTCAAACGCGAAATGCTCAAACGACTTACGTAGAACTACGTGCCATTCGACGGTTCGTCCTGGGGCACGAACGGAGCCTGGCGCACGGTGCCTCGCGTTATCAGATTGACTGCGCATTTTGCGGCCTCCAGCTACGGTTGGCGGATCGCACCGCTGCTCCGAACGCCAAATTGCAGCTGCCTTAGGTTGATGTAACCTCATGCACGAACAGTTGCGGTTTGGAGCTAGAGGTCTTCCCGACCTCTGCGACATACGAAAGGAATCCTCTATCCGGTTCGGGTGCAGAAATTGCGCAACATCAAAACGCGTAAGCGAGTGCGTCGGCTTGTTACAGCTATTAAGCAGCGAATGATCAAGGGAAACCCTCGCCCACTGGCTTGTGCTTCGAACTCTTATGGCCTGAAGATGGAATTACTGAGTGCCCCTGGGCCTCGCTGCTCGGCGATGGATGGGGGCTACTCGGGTTTCGGCACTGGCTGCGTTTCTGTCCTCTTCAACAACTCCGCCACATCGGACCAGAGTTGCTTGAAGGCTTTCTGCTGACTCTCCGGCAGTTTGGTCAATGACTCCGCGTCACGGATACTGGCCAGGTCCGGATCCTGTTGCCAATGTGTCATTAGCGGTCGCACAGGAGTTTGAGCGTCGGGTGTACCGTTTATTAATTGGCTGCTGTAAGCTGCCAGTTCTGCGCGGAGCCAATCATATGCCAGTCGCCGCAATCGAGTTCGCTCTTTTTCCTCCAGCTCAGCCGCATCTTCCCCTTGGCCTGCGGCGGCCAGTGAGGCATAACAAGCGGCGTTGTAACGGTGACTGTTCAGCTCGTCGGCCAACTTGGGGTCATTGGCGAAGGCATCAGCTGACAGACCAGCTGCCGCATGCCAATGTTTTTTGACGCGACACCAATCAGCCATACCAAGACGTTCTTCGTTGCTCGCAGGAGTGAATCTGCCGCTTTGGAAGTTGGCGAAATTGACTTGTGCGGCTGCGGTACGTTCCACCTTTGTTAAATAATTTTGGAGATTTGTTTCATTCGGTTCGAGTTCGAGCGCCTTCTTGAGTCCGGAGATCGCCTCGTCAAATTGTCCATTTTCTGCCGAATAGTAAGCTAGGTTTCGAATCGGCAGCATGAAATTCGGGTCAAGTTCGTGGGACTTCGTGTAACAAGCAATAGCCTCGTCGTCGTTTCCCATTTGATGATGCGCTAGCCCCAGACTGAACTGAGCCCAGGCGTTGTACGGAGCGGCCGCAACGGACGCTTGGAACCAGCGCAATCGGTCAGCCTTCGCCGCCTTACCGTTATCACCATTGGTGATCCAGCCTAACGCTATCAGCAACTCCAATTTTCCGGGCCGACGAATGACCGCTGCCCGTAATAATTCGCGCCTCCGTTCAGTTCCGATCTCTTTTTGTTCGCCTAGATATTCGGCAAAGGTCGCTGGTTGTTGCAGCGCTTCGTCTTGACTGACTAACTGCAAGAATCTCGCCTGGTCGACGGCGACGATGGCGTCCCGTACCGTATCACGAAAGGGATCAGTATCCACGCGTTTGAGCAGAGCCAATACACCAGCCGCTTTGGGCGCATACGCTTCGAGATCTTCCCGCAGTTGGGGAGTGTACTTTGTGGGGTGTCTCGACATCAACCTTTCCCAGTCCCATATCCGATCGGGAGCCAACAGCCGATCCAGCGACAACACGATCCGATCCCGAATTGTGGAAACAGAGATCTGGATCGAGGCGTCGTCCAGCGAGATCGCATCGGGGTTAATCCCGAA
>JBGSNE010000062.1:0-8700 GCA_041739785.1 Pirellulaceae bacterium | reverse complement strand
GTCTCTCGCTGGCAAGCCGGAAAAGCAGGTGATGTTTCGAATACCTGGGATTTACATCCCAGGCTATCGAATTTCGTGCCTTCGGCACTAAAAAACGCGGGCTTCAAAAGCCGTAGGCGAGGATCATTAGGGATGATCCTTGCCTTTGGCTGCGGGTTAAACGACTAAATCAACAAGCCCGTAAGGCACCGGGCAATGCGAGTTACCCGGCCGCTCACGCGTCGCGGCTCACAAAATCAACAGCCCACTCGCGTTGCATCACGCGTGATATCTAACTAGCTATCTTGGGGATCTCAGCTACGCTGGCAAGGACATAGCTTGCGAGCAACAAGGGTACCCTGGGAGACTGAGAGCAGCATTGGTATGCCAATTGCAACGCTTGACCAAAGTGAAAACTTTGTCCGAGCTTCGAAACAATGAATCTGCACCTCGACATGCAATGTCGCCGTCTAATTTCACAGGTCGAGCGAGATGTGAATAGCTGTCGCGCATACGCCGCTGATAGGACCTATCAAATCTATTCATTACTCAGCTCATTGCTTAACCATTTGCTTAGCACTGAAGGGTTACCATGAGTATCGCAACCGAGACCTCCGCTGAATTGCTGCGTTGGTTTGATCAAGTTGGCATGAACGATGTCGCAATCGTTGGCGGCAAGAACGCATCGTTGGGCGAGATGGTTCGTCAACTAAAGCCGCGTGGAGTGCGCGTTCCCAATGGGTTCGCAACCACGGCCGAAGCCTATCGATTGTTCTTGCGCGAATCTGGGTTGGATGAAAAGATCGCTCAGGTGCTCAGCGGATTGAACACCGATGACGTTTCCAACCTACAACATCATGGCCAGATTGTGCGTCACATGATATTGGAAACGCCACTTCCCAATAACCTGTCTCACGCAATCATCGGCGCCTATCACGACCTGTGTAAAGAGCGCGGCGGGATTGCTGACGTAGCGGTTCGCAGCAGTGCCACCGCTGAAGACCTGCCGGATGCAAGTTTCGCGGGACAACAAGAGACGTATTTGAATGTCCGTGGGCAGGCATCTGTGTTGGACACGGTGCGTCGTTGCTTTGCTTCCTTGTACACCGACCGCGCAATCTCCTACCGTGCCCGACACGGCTATGACTCGGCGCAAGTGGCATTGTCGGTTGGAATTCAGCAGATGGTGCGATCCGACTTGGCTACTTCGGGCGTCATGTTCTCGATCGATACCGAGAGTGGTTTTCGTGACGCTGTATTGATCAACGCAGCGTATGGCTTGGGTGAAAATGTCGTGCAAGGGAGCGTTAATCCCGACGAATACTACGTCTTCAAACCGTTGCTCAAGCAGGGTCTGCGGCCGATACTCAAGAAGGCCATCGGCTCCAAAGCGATGAAATTGGTTTACGATGTCGGCGGCAGCAAGATGACTAAGAATGTCCCCGTGGGTCCGGAGCTGGCTAACCGATTCGCAGTTTCGGACGACGAGATCCTCCAACTGGCCAAGTGGGCCTGCGTGATCGAGGACCACTACAGTGAATTGCGCGGCAGCGAGTGCCCGATGGACATGGAATGGGCCAAAGACGGCATCACTGGAGAATTGTTTATCGTGCAGGCGCGGCCGGAAACAGTTCAATCGCGCCGTTCAACCTCTTCACACCAACGCTATCACCTGAAAGGGAATGCGACTAAGCTGCTCACAGATCGTGCGGTCGGTGAAAAGATTGCCTGCGGTCCAGCGCGTTTGATTCGGGATGTATATGGCCTAAAAGATTTCCGTGAAGGAGAGATCCTGGTCACCGATAAAACCGATCCAGACTGGGAGCCGGTGATGAAACTGGCTTCCGGAATCATTACCAACCGAGGTGGACGAACGTGCCACGCAGCCATCGTCAGCCGCGAACTTGGCCTAGCTGCGGTCGTAGGCACAGGCAACGCCACCGAAGTGCTTCGCGATGGGCAGCAACTAACCATCAGTTGCGCGGAAGGGGACACCGGTATTGTCTACGAAGGCGAGTTGCCTTTTGAAGTGGAAACGATCGAGCTGAGCAATCTGCGCAGACCGAAAACCAAAATCATGATGAACATCGGCACACCCGATGAAGCCTTTGCTTTGGCAGCACTCCCCAATGACGGCGTCGGTTTGGCGCGGGAGGAATTCATCATTAGCAATTTTGTCAAAGCCCATCCCAAAGCGCTACTGGATTATGCCAATCTCGATGCGACAACGCGAAGCGAAATCGACGCGGCGACGCTGGGCTACGATGACAAGCCTCAGTTCTTTGTCGATCGACTGGCTGAAGGTGTGGCGATGATTGCAGCCGCATTTTATCCCAAAGACGTAATCGTGCGGCTGAGCGATTTCAAGACCAACGAATACGCTAACCTGATCGGCGGTGCCAAGTATGAGCCCCAAGAAGAGAACCCGATGATAGGCTTTCGCGGTGCCTCTCGCTACTACCACCCTGATTACCGTGATGCCTTTGCACTTGAATGCAAGGCGATGCGGAAGGTTCGTGACGAGATGGGGTTACGTAACGTCAAGCTCATGATTCCATTTTGCCGGACCGTGGAAGAGGGCCGCAAAGTTCAGGAGGAAATGGCTAAGCATGGGCTAATACGGGGACAAGACGGTTTGGAGTTCTACGTCATGTGCGAAATCCCCAGCAACGTAATCCTGGCCGATCAATTCGCAGAGATCTTCGATGGCTTCTCGATCGGCTCGAACGACCTGACACAGCTCACACTCGGTGTAGATCGCGATTCGGAGATCGTCGCGCATTTGTTTGACGAGCGCAATGAAGCTGTCAAGCGTTTTCTATCGACGGCCATCAAAACAGCCAAAGCCCATCATGCTAAGATTGGTATCTGCGGTCAGGCTCCAAGCGACTACCCCGAGTTTGCAGAATTCTTGGTACGTGAAGGCATCGATAGCATCTCGCTAACCCCTGATGCGATCCTGAAAACCACGATGCATGTTTTGCAAATTGAAGACCAATTGCTTCCGTAGTAGGCGTCAAAAACTAGGCCTTGGCGTTGAAAAGCTATTCCGTTCAATGAATGGTCGCAGTTTTTATCCGCTCCCCTAGGTTTTGAAGTTGTGGTATTTCAACCACGAAGCGGTGGCTGTTGGTAGCCAGGGGTGCAAACCCTCATCTATGGGATCGGGTTAAACAAGCATTGAACAGTATTCGCTTTAACCGTCTTGGCATTTAGCTTGTGCGGACTTACGGCGAATCAGCTCGTCCATGATCTCGCTCGCTACTTCCTCGGTGGCTTTGTAAGAAACGTCGATTCGTGTCCAGTTGTATTTCGCAATGATTGAGTCGATCGCTCGAATTTCCTGATTCAATTCACGTTTGTCTGCATAGTGAGGTACGTCATGCTTGCCGGCAATTCGATTCAATCGCACCTGCCGTACCGAAGATAAGTGAGCGGCGTTCATCATCAACCCAAATACTTTACTAGAATCTAGATTTACCAATTCATCCGGCACATCGAGGCCTGGTACGAGCGGTACATTGGCGGCACGAATCCCTCGCGACGCAAGGTAGAAGCAGGTGACGCTTTTGGATACACGCGATAACCCGACCAACACCACATCAGCCAACTTCAACTCATGCAGCCTTTGTCCATCGTCGTGGGCCATAGTGAAATCGACGGCATCCATGCGATCGAATTCCTCGCGGTGCAATTCGTAAAGCAAACCAGCTTTACCAAGCGGCACACGCGACATACGCTCCCCCAGCATGGCCAGAGTTGGCCCTAGTAAATCTACGCAGGCAACTCCCTTAACCATGGCGGCTTGCATTAAAGCCTGCCTGACAACCGGGTCTACCAATGTATGACAAATGACGGCACTTTCGGTTGCTGCCTGTTCGACGATTTCAATGGCCGCCTTAGCTGCTACTATTGGACTCCGTTGCAGCAAGCGCACATTGGACTCTGGAAATTGCGCAAGACACGCGCGGAGAACTTGGCCAGCCGTTGTCCCACTACCGCCTGAGACTAGGTAGATTTCAAGCATTTCGCAATTCTCCCTACGAGGCCGAACCGTGTGCATCTTCCAACTTGGCTAGTGCTGGCGTCGGGAAAAGGTGTCCGACACCAAAAGCCGGAACGGCCCTGCGGGTGCTTCGCACTTTTGGTGTCGGACACCTTTTCCCGCTCAAACTGTAAATTGAGCTGTAACGCAGCACTAGTTCAATTTCTTCAGCAACGCTTTAGCAACTCGGTCGAGCCGCTCGGGTGTCGTGAACTCCGGACCACCATGAGCTGCGCCGTGAACGACTTCAAAGTCGACAGGTAAACTCAGGGCCTGATACGCACCCTCTAGCTCATGTGACTGATTGATCGGCATCTGCGGATCTTGATCACCGTGCAGCAACCACAGGGGAGGATCACTCGCGTCGACATGCGCCACGGGACTGGCCAATCTGGCCAACTCGGGCTGCTGGTCGGGCTGGCCACCGAGCAACAATTCAAGCGCCGGAACTCGCACACTCAGCCCGTGCGGCGTGGATTGCTCAAGAATCGACTGCAAGTTAGACGCGCCGTAGTACGATACAATCGCTTGCACGGCTGAAGACTCGGCGAGGTTACCACCCACGGTGCCTTCCAACTCCGCCACACCATTGGAAACGCCAACTAGGGCTGCCAAATGCCCGCCGGCCGATGCACCCATCACAACCAAACGATGATCGTCGAGTTGATACTGGTCGGCCCTCGCGCGTAGGAAGCGTATGGCCCCTTTAATGTCGTGTATTTGCGATGGGAATTTCGCGATAGGGGATAGTCGATATTCGATGCTGGCGATGGCAAATCCGGCGTCCAACATTCGGGAGATGGGCACTTTGTCTTTACTGCCTGAACGCCACGCGCCACCATGCACCCAAATGACTAAGGGCTTCTTACCCAGGGATGCAGTAGGCAGGTAGAGGTCGAGGTGCAATGACCGCGATTCAACCCGTGCGTACTCGATATCGCGATGTGTCGGCTCAACTGCTAACGCCATAGTGGCACAACAACCTAGGTAGGCAATGCAGCCTACTGCTATTTGGACTGTGGTTTGCATAGATCGGGACTTCTTGAATGACTTGTTTCTTTGAAGGGGGCATAAGCTGGGATGGCTCGGAGATCTGCTATCACATAGTATCTCAGGCAAACGACGAGTGTCACTAGGCTCGAGTACAGGAGTCAGGCTGGAAAGCCTGAGGTAGGTGAGGGCAATTCAAGCTGAGGTAGGAGGGCTTCAATGGTATCCACGACGGCTACGCGTTCGTCGATGAATTGTCGCAGCAAGTTGTGGTTCGTGTCTTGAGCTAATTGCATCTGGGCCGCTTGCGACACGGAAGCGGGTGAAGTGGTATTCGGCGGCACAGCAGGGGGCGGTACGGGTGCTGGGAGATTGTTGAGCACGACGCCAACGACTTCCAATCCACGCGCGGCAGCCGCTTCCAAGGTGAGCAAACAATGGTTGACGACTCCTAACCGATTGGCGGCCACAACGATCAAGGGTAGTTGCAAATCGCTGGCTAAATCCAAAACGGTGAGCGAATCGGAAATGGGGGACAAAGCGCCACCCGCTCCCTCGACAATTAAAAAATCACAGGCGTTCTTCCACCACTCGGCTCCGGCTCGTAACATTGGCTCGTCTACGGTGCGGCCTTCGAGCCTGGCGGCCACAGGGGGCGCCAGGGGAGCCCGAAACGATTGGGGACAAATCCGTGCAATTGGCTCTTGTCTTTGGGCTGCTGCCTGCAAGCACGCCGCGTCACTGGGAGCCTGATCGTGTGAAGTCAAATCGTCGGCAGGGGACTCGCCGATGGTTTCCTCCGCCGCGACTCCACTGGCCACGGGCTTGTAGACTCCCACGCGGATCGCGCGAGCGTACAGGGCTCGAGCTAATTTAACAGCTTGGTAGGTTTTACCTACTTCGGTGTCCGTCCCTATAATGAAGACGCCAGGGATATTCAGCGCCGCGGAACCCGATTGCGGAGCCTGTGAATAACCTGGTTGCACTGCGTTTAGCTCACCGCGGCTACCATTGGTTGGTTTCACCAAGTCTGTCCTTAAAACAAGATATCTGACAGCGTGGAGGGCCAGCCGATATGATCATGTGATTGTCATGCCGGGAGAGTGTCAGACACCTATCGAGAAAAAGCTTAGATCGAAATGACGCGTTCGAATATTGTCAGTTTAGCACTAGTACAGATGACTTGCACTCACGACAAACAAGCCAATGTCGACAAAGCGCTGGAGCGCGTGTCGCAGGCGGCCGCGGCAGGAGCGAATGTTGTTTGCCTTCAGGAAGTGTTCAACACACCCTATCCCTGCCAGACCGAAGACCACGTCCATTTCGAACTTGCCGAGGAGATCCCTGGCCCCACCAGCCTACGCTTGCAGGCGGCGGCCAAACAACTGGGCGTCGTCATCACCTGTTCCATCTTCGAACGACGCACTCATGGACTCTACCATAATACGGCCGTTACCTTCGATGCCGACGGTTCGATGGTAGGCTTCTATCGCAAGATGCATATCCCAGACGATCCGTTGTACTACGAAAAGTTCTACTTCACTCCCGGTGATCTAGGATTTTCTGTAGCCAAAACCAAATTCGCTTGCTTGGGTGTAGGGGTCTGTTGGGATCAATGGTATCCTGAGGCCGCGCGGTTATTTGCTTTACGTGGCGCTGAGATACTGTTGTACCCCACGGCCATTGGATGGCTTCCCGCCGAACGCGAGGAATACGGCGTCACTCAGCACAGTTCCTGGGAAACGTCCATGCGCGCCCACGCCATTGCCAATGGACTGTACGTCGCGGCCACCAATCGTGTGGGCATCGAAGGTGGCCTGCAGTTTTGGGGGGCCTCCTTTTTGGCCGACCCAAGCGGGACAATCATGCACCGCGCTAGCCATGACAGCGAAGAACTGGTGATCGTTCCCTGTGATTTGTCGCGATTGGATGAGGTTCGTACGCATTGGCCATTTTTGCGCGATCGTCGCATCGATGCCTACAGCGAACTGACGCGGCGTTTTATCGACTGACTGCAGAGCTAGGGTAAGGATGGAACAGTTGCAGCGTTTGATTGAGGCTGCGCAGGCGCCAGCAGAAGCTGCCGCTGGTGCGTCGGCGACTTGGGATTGTGCATGAAAGAATGGGGTTGCGGCTGATTGGCTAGATTTCCCGGTTGAACTTCCACGCTCGGCGTTAAACAAATTCCACATTGGGAAACTTGAACGGTATTGAGTTGAACCCGCCGCCAAAGGTGAGGAAACCTCGCCTGTGGCTGCGGGTTAAACGACTAAATCGACACTCGTTGAAAATTTCAAGCTATAATTCGCCTTGCGCTGCACTCTAAAAAGTCATAGTTCGCCAACTAGTCATACCAACAGCCCGCCAACGACGGGTGCTCAAAGGAATTGCATGAAGATTGATAGTCCGCATTTTTGGCCGGCGGAATGGGAGCCACAAGCTGCCACCTGGATTGCATGGCCTCACAACCACCAGACGTGGCCCGGTCAGTTTGATCGCATACCCGCCGCGTTTGTAAATTTGATCGCCGCCATAGGCCAAGTGCAACCAGTACACGTCCTGACCGGTCCAGACGGCGTGCAGCCCGCCGCAGAGGAGATGCTCCGCAATATAAGCCAAGTGCAATTGCACTCCATCGCCACTAACGATGCCTGGATTCGCGACTTCGGACCAACATTTGTCCGCCGCAAGGATGATGGTTCGCTGGTCGGTGTCGATTGGAAATATAATGCATGGGGTGGAAAGTATCCTCCCTATGATGACGATGCGCGGGCCACCGAGCAGATTTGTCGAACGCTGGGCTGTCCACGTAGCATGTCAGCTATGCATTGCGAAGGTGGCGGTTTGGAAACTGATGGTCAAGGAACGTTGCTGACCACCAGCAGTTGCCTGCTCAGCCCAACTCGCAACCCGGGGTGGACACGCGACATGGTCTCCGCCGAATTGCAAAACCAATTGGGAGTGCAAAAAATCATCTGGGTCGATGGTGGAGGGTTAGAAGGGGACGACACCGATGGTCACATTGATCAACTGGCGCGCTTCGTGGCCCCAGGCGTTGCGGTAGCTGCGACCAGCTCGGTGGGGAGCGATCCCAATCGCTCGGGCTTGGAAATGAATCTACGTTCGCTGCAACAAGCTCACGACGTGAACGGCAAGTCACTCGAAGTGCATGCTCTCCCCACTCCGCCACCGCGGCTCATCGGCGGTCAGCGAGTTCCCGAGAGCTACTGCAATTTCCTGCTGATCAATGGTACTGTGTTGGTTCCAACTTTTAGACACGACAACACTGATCAACCAGCCATAGAGTTGCTCGCCAGACTATTCCCGCATCGAAAAATTGTTCCTGTGGACTCGTTCGAGATTATCGGGGGACTCGGCGCGTTGCACTGCGTTTCCCAGCAGCAACCGGCAACCGCTTAGTATTGGCAAGTGCGATATGCGGAGAATTTTGGAGTACTGCGACTCGTCGTAGCTTTCATTTTCAGTCATGCCCACGTAACACGGAAACTGGATGGTGCGGAAATCTAGCGATAAACCGAGTTCCCTTTAATGCACGCCGCGTTGAAAGTGAAAGCTGTGCCAAGCCACAGCACTCCAAAGTAAACCACCCACGACCCACTTCGCAAGTTGTGTGACGAAGACTTGGAATTGTAAAGATTGGATGCTCACCGTGTTTTGTGCGCATC